>NZ_MUIO01000060.1 GCF_002087235.1 Pseudomonas floridensis
CGCGTCGACAGGGCCTTCATGGAAGCCGAAGCGCAAAAACAACTGGATCGTCTGGGGCTAAAGGTCTCGGCGGCCCGGAAGGTCGCCGGTCTGAGTGTCGCCGCACAGCAACTGGTCGAGATTGCCAAGGCCCTGACACTCAAGGCAAGCCTGTTGATTCTCGATGAGCCAACGGCCGCGCTGGGTGGTGAGGAAACGGAAAAGCTCTTCGCTCAGGTGGAGCGTCTGAAAGCTGAAGGCGTGTCCTTCATCTACATCAGCCACCGACTGGATGAGATCGCCAGGGTGGCAGACCGAATACTGGTGCTGCGCGATGGTCGGCAGGTTGCCGTTCACGCCACTGCGCAGGTACCGGTCAAGCAGCTCGTGGCAGAAATGGTCGGCCGCAGCGTGGACCGGATATTTCCCGTAATGAAACCTGCCCAGTCAAAGGTAGTGTTAACCGTCAAAGACCTGAAATGCCGGGAAATGGATTTTCACGATATAGACTTTTCGGTCTACAAAGGCGAAGTGTTCGGCATCGCGGGCGTCGTCGGCGCGGGCAGAACCGAGCTGGTGCGCGCCATCGCAGGTGCTGCGGAGCATATTACCGGCACCCTGATTCTTGATGACCAGCCTCAGCGTTTCGCGTCACCCCATGAGGCCATTCAGGCCGGGATCGTCCTCGTTCCGGAAGATCGCAAGCAGCAAGGCGTGGTCGTCGATCACGCGATCGAAGAAAACCTGATTTACGGCAATACCGATTTGCTGCCCAACCAGGGGTGGGTTTCGCCGTCAGGACTACGCGCATTTGCAACACAAGCCGTCGGGCGAATGGGTGTCAAAGGACAGCCGGAGCAGACGATTGCCTGCCTGTCCGGCGGCAATCAGCAGAAAGTCATCATCGCCAAGTGGCTCGCCCGCAATCCCAAGGTGTTCATTCTCGATGAACCGACACGCGGTATCGACGTCGGTGCCCGCGCCGCCATTTACGAAGTGATCGCCGAACTGGCCGCCACCGGCATGGCAGTGATCGTGGTCAGTTCTGACCTGGACGAGGTTCTGGGGCTGTCCAGCCGCGTCATGGTCATGAGTCGAGGCCGTCAGATGGGCATTCTGGACAAAGAACACGCCACGCCTGTGGCCGTAATGGAACTTGCGACAGCCTAGGAGCTGAGTTATGCGTCTGTTTGATTTGAGTGGACAAACCGCCTTCGTCACGGGTGCCGGCAGTGGTATCGGCCAGGCGATCGCCATCGGTCTGGCCGAAGCCGGCGCCAATGTCGCCTGCTTCGACCTGCCCGGCAGCCTGGACATGGCGAGCACGATTCAGGGCATTCAGCGCCATGGGCGTAAAGGCCTTGCACTGGAGGGCTCAGTCACATCGTCGACTGATCTGGAGGCAGCGGTATCGCGTACCGAGCAGGAACTGGGAACACTCGAGCTGGCAGTCAATGCCGCTGGCATCGCCAACGCTCAAGCCGCCGAGGAACTGGAACTGAGCCGCTGGCAACAGATGCTGGACGTCAACCTCACCGGTATTCTGCTCAGTTGCCAGGCGCAGGCACGGGTGATGCTCCCCCGCCAGCGCGGTTCGATCATCAACATTGCGTCGATGTCCGGAATCATCGTCAACCGTGGCCTGCTGCAGGCGCATTACAACACCTCCAAGGCCGGCGTCATCCATCTGTCGAAAAGCCTGGCGATGGAATGGGCGCAACGCGGGATCAGGGTCAACAGCATCAGCCCCGGCTACACCGCGACCCCCATGAACACGCGACCCGAGGTCGCCGAGCAGGTCAGGATTTTCGAAGAAACCACGCCATTGGGCAGGATGGCCAGCGTCGACGAAATGGTCGGCCCGGCGATCTTCCTGTCCAGCCAGGCCGCGTCATTCTGCACCGGTATCGACCTGGTGGTGGATGGCGGTTTCGTGTGCTGGTGACGGCAGGTTCGACCGACACTCACCCGCAAAAGGAGCACAACCATGAATAACAAACGCTTCGAGGGATCAACCGTCGTCATCACCGGCGCATGTCGTGGTATCGGTGAAGGCATTGCAGAGCGCTTCGCGACCGAAGGCGCGAATCTGGTAATGGTCTCCAACGCCGAGCGCGTCAATGAAACCGCCAGACGCATCGTCGAGCAGACCGGAGCCAACGTGCTGCCTGTCGTCGCCGATGTCACCAGCGAAGAGCAGGTCATCGATCTGTTCGCTCAGGCCCAGGCTCGATTCGGCCGCGTCGACGTGTCAGTGCAGAACGCCGGGATCATCACCATCGATCATTTCGACCGCATGCCCCGCGCCGATTTCGATCGAGTGTTGCAAGTCAACACTACCGGCGTCTGGCTATGCTGCAGGGAGGCCGCCAAATACATGATCAGCGATGGACAAGGCGGCCGCTTGATCAATACCAGCTCCGGCCAAGGCCGCCAGGGGTTCATTTACACGCCTCACTACGCGGCCAGCAAAATGGGCGTGATCGGCATCACCCAGAGCCTGGCCCACGAACTGGCGCCGCACGGGATAACGGTCAATGCGTTCTGCCCAGGCATCATTGAGAGCGAGATGTGGGAATACAACGATCGGGTTTGGGGGCAGATCCTGTCCACGCCCGAGAAGACTTACCGGACTGGCGAACTGATGGCCGAATGGGTGGCGGGCATTCCGATGAAACGCGCCGGTACCGCAAGTGACGTTGCCGGGCTGGTGACGTTTCTGGCTTCCAGTGACGCGGCTTACATCACCGGCCAGGCGATCAACGTCGATGGCGGTCTGATCATGTCCTGAGCCCTGCCCTGCTGCCGGATCAAGTAAAGGGTTGCTTTTGCGTTCCGGCAAATTGCACCATAGTGCCCGCAAATTGGCTAAGTTGGATCCTGGATGAGAATGCTTGAGGAGCAGCGGCTCCTGACAAAGATTGCTTCGCTGTATTACGAGGACGGACTGAAGCAGTCCCAGATATCGGAGCAACTGGATTTGTCCCAATCATTCGTGAGTCGGGCACTCAACCGCGCGCTGAAGGAAGGGATCGTCAAGATTTCGGTGCAGCGTCCGCTCAATTTCCACCTGGATCTGGAGCGTGAACTGCAGAAGCGTTACGACATCCGGCAGGTCATCGTTGTCGAGCCCACCAGCGACGACGAAGACGCCCTCAAGCAGGCCATCGGCTCGGCCGCCGCGCACTATATAGAAACCACGGTGACCGAAAAGGACCGGATCGGTATCAGTTCCTGGAGCTCGACCATTCGCGCCATGGTCGGTTACATGCACAGCTCCAAGCAAAGTGCAGCCACTGAAGTGGTTCAGCTTCTGGGCGGAGTGGGTAACAAAGGCGCCTTCGAGGCCACGTTGCTGACCCAGCAACTGGCGACGCTGCTGGGCTGTCCTTCCTACCTGCTGCCTTCGCAAAGCATTGAGCAATCAGTAGACAGCCGCCACCGTATCCTGCAGCTCGATGAAGTGCGCGAAGTCGTCGAGCGCTTTTCGAACCTGACCGTCGCTCTGGTGGGTATCGGCGAACTCGAACCCTCCAAACTGTTGCGCAACAGCGGCAATTACCACGGTGAACCCATGCTGAAACTGCTGGCCGAGCGCGGTGCCGTGGGCGATATCTGTTTGCGTTACTACGATGCCGACGGCAAACCGGTGCTGGAAGACAGCGAGGAAGTGGTGGTCTCGGTCGATCTCGAACAGTTGCTCAACATCGAGCGCGTCGTGGGGCTTGCCGGAGGCGAACGCAAGGTCAACGCGATTCGCGGGGCACTGAAAGGCGGCTATCTGGATGTGTTGATCACCGATCTTGCAACGGCTCGTGCCCTGGTCAGTTGACGTCTTGCGCTTATTTGCGCCGATTTTGTCGAGAGCGGTATCCGTGCCTCTTGCTTCTACCGGAAGTTCGAAGACGCCCGATTAAATAATTAGTCATTTGATCTTTGCCCGTCATTCGTTGATACCTCAGCGCGCCTGCCTCACCGACAGGTCATCCCCATAAATGCTTATCGCTGCACTTCATGCAGCCTATAAGTGACGCTCGTCTGTTCAAAACCGTGGAGTCGCGCCGAATGAGATCACCTGCACGCTGGAAAACCAAACGGGTTTCCGTCCCACAGGGACTGTCAGAGTTGCTGTTTTCTGGATGGATAATGGCCTGCGGGCTGCTGTTGATTGCGCAGTCATCACAGGCCGCAGACCGTCCAGACGGGTTTGCCAAGGACGTGACCGGTGGCGGTGATGTGGTGGCCACACATCCGACCACGCTGGATGAACTGCGAAAAGCGTTGTGTAGCAGTTACGACCAGCATGGCCATTGTTCGGACGACACGCCGCGCGTCATCCAGCTGGACCACAGCTTTGATTTTCGTGGTTCGGTACTGATCAACGGCCGCGCCACCACGACGGAAGAAGGTTGCGTGGTCAACCCGTGTCCCGCCGGCGGTGAGCAATTGGCAATCAATGGCTTCAATGGCTTCTGTTACAAGAGAAAATTGACCAGCGTGACTTATGACAACGCAGGTTTGACACGCCTCAACGTAGGATCGAACAAAACGCTGATGGGGGTGGGCAGTGAAGCCGGTATACGGGGCATAGCGCTGCATATTGGCGGTGGGGTCCATAACGTTATCGTCCGTAACCTGACGCTGTCTGACATCAATCCGCAAGTCGTCTGGGCCGGCGATGCGCTCATCATAGAAAATGCCGATGGGGTATGGATCAGCAACAATACCTTCGCCCGTGTCGGCAGACAGATGATCTCGACCGGCTGGATGTCGACCTCTCACGTCACGATTTCAGACAACGAATTTGACGGCCGCACGCCCTACTCTTCGTCCTGCGACGGCCATCATTACTGGGTATGGCTGTTCCTGGGCAATCCTGACACGCTGACCGTTGCGAGAAATTACGTGCACGACACGTCCGGACGTGGACCGCATGCGGGCGGCCTGGGCAACGCCGACGTCACCGTGCAGTTAGTGAATAACGTGTATTCCCAAGTGAGCTATCAAGGCGCGATCATGCCTCGTACCCCATACTCGCACCTGCTGGTGGAAGGCAACGATTTCGAGTACGTAACGCACCCGTTCTTCTATGACGCAGAGCAACCCGGTAAGGCATTTGCGCTGTTTGCGCCGGGCACCGATGCTCAGAACAGCGCGTGCCAGAATGCGATCGGCAGACCCTGCGTGCCCAATCAGCAGCATTTCAGCGGCGACGATTATCGCCCTGAAGATGTGGAGGCGCTGCAGGCATTCAGCCAACACCTCGATTACCTGATCACCCCAATGTCCGCCGATACGGCCCTGACGCAAGTGCCGCAAACCGCGGGTGCCGGCAAGATCGATGCCGCCACTCTGCAGGCTAAATCCGGGACCGGCACCGCCGCCCCACAATGAGAACAGCAGATTTTCAGAAAAATATGAATTTTTCCTCCCCTGTTTTGCTCATATCAGCATGAGCAACGATTCAATCCAGCGTTGCAGTGTTTTGAAATGCGAATGCAAGACTGAGGGAACGAGAAATGGCTCAATCAGAGCAGTACGGGAAGTCAGCTCCAGGCGAAGGTCTGGTACTGGTCGTTGAAGACGAACAGACGATCCGCGACTTCGTTTGTGAGATCCTCGAGACGGACGTCGGTCTGCGCACCAAAGCCGTGGAAAACGCTGACGAAGCAATGCTCTATCTCACGCAGCATACTGACCGGGTCGCGCTGCTGCTGACCGACGTGCGCATGCCGGGCAGCATGGACGGTATCGCACTGGCAAACGCGGTGGGCGCGCAGTGGGCGCACATCCCTGTGGTGGTCATGTCGGGCCATGGTACGCCGGGCAGTGATCAACTGAAGGATGACGTGCTGTTCATCGCCAAACCGTGGACCATTACACAATTGGTCAACGGCATCATGGACAGCCTGGGTGCAGACGGCATCGCCCAGGTATCCATGGACGATCCTCGCTGAGGCCGGAATCATCGGTGCGCACAGGAAGGGCTTGCCTGGATCGTGCGCATCCCGGTGGTGCTAGAGACGCGGTCGTGCCGACAGATTCATCCGCTTTACCGTCAGCCTTTCGAGCAGTTCATCCCGACGAGTGCGGTCAGCCTGCTCCTTGCCCAACAGTTCGGGGAGCAGTTCGCTCGCCTGTTGTGCGGTCAGAATGAACACGCCGTCATCGTCGCCCATCGCAATGTCGCCTGGCTTCACCGTGACGCCGCCAATGCTGATGGGCTGATTGAGCGCCCCGCTCTCACCCAGGCTGCGGGTGGTCACGGCGCTTACCTCACCACCGAACACCGGCAGACCGTGCTGGCGTAAAGCGGCGATATCGGTAACTGCGCCTGAAACGACCACGCCAGCCAGTCCTTTGATCAATCCGGCCAGGGTGCGCAATTCGCCCCAGCAAGCGCAGTGTCCATCGCCCACGCATTCAATCACCAGAACGTCGCCCGCTTCGCTGTTGATCAACGCGTCTCGCAAAATACTGCCATCGGGCAGATCGACCCTGACGGTCACAACGTTTCCAACCATGCGTGCGCCCTCAAACATCGGCCGGATGCCACGCAGATAGCCGGTTTCGGTCAGGTGGCCAACGGTAGACGCGGCGACCCCTTGGAGCTGATCGAGCACGTTGCTCGCGGCATGTTGCTGGCGCGGCGCGATTCGCTGGTTCATCGACATTTCTTTGGCCTCAATAGCGGACAGGTCGAGCAGTACTCAACGGGATTGCTGGCGTCGTAATAAAAACAGCAGGTGCGCCGAAAGCGGATGCTCTGCCCGGACTCCAGTGGCGTTGGCGGTCGTCTGAAGTGTTTCAGCGGGTTGTAATCCAGTCCGAACAATGCCGGTTCGGCGTGATTCAACAACCAGTCGAAATCCGCTTCACAGCGCGCCCGAATCACCGGATCCTCGATCCTGGCCATGCGCTTCTCATACAACGAGTACACCCTTACGGCGGTGTTTTCCCAGAGAATGCGCCGGGAAATACCGCTGACCCGATTGAAGGTTTCCCAGAGCGGCTTCAGCAAACCGGCGAACAAGGCGCTGACAATGGCGGCTCGCCAGTCGTCCCGCATACCTGCCTGGTAGCCAATGGGCGCCAAATCCGCCAGGGGCATCGCTGATGTCCACAGCCCGTTATCGTGTGCGTACTCGACCACACTGTTGTCCAGCGACAGCAACAAGCCTTTGTCATACACCGACATGGCGTACAGACAGCCACCCGTGCTAAGAAACGAAAAACGCTTGGCCAGCAGCGACGCGGTGATCGCGCGTGTCGGAGAGCCGATGACCGGCCCCACGTTATCGAGCATCTGCGCACAGGTCGCCTCGTCCAGCAACGCACGCGCCAGTGTCGAGCGCGTATCGCGGGCTTCGGCCGCACGCAACTGCAGCGCGCCGCCGAGTACCGCCCATTCCGCGTCACTGAAGGCTGGCAACCCGCTCATTGCGGCAGTTCCCTGCCGAACGGAATGCACAGCGGCGTGCCGAAGAACGGGTCGGCGATGATCCGGCAGTTGAGGTCGAACACCTGCTTGACCAGCGCCTCGCTCAGAATGTCGGCGGGACGTCCTTGCGCGAATGCCGTGCGTTCGTGCACGGCAACCATGTGATCGGCATAACGGCAGGCCAGGTTCAGGTCATGCAGCACCATGATGATGGTTTTGCCTTCCTGACGATTAAGGTCACGCAGCAGGTCCAGCACTTCGATCTGATGGGCCAGGTCGAGAAACGTGGTCGGCTCGTCGAGCAGTACGATATCGGTGTTCTGCGCCAGGGTCATGGCGATCCAGGCACGCTGACGCTGCCCACCCGACAATGCATCCACGGGACGGTCGGCCAGCGCCTGCATGCCGGTCTGCAGCAGCGCCTTGTCGACCATCGCTTCATCCTCGGCCGACCATTGCTGCATCCAGTTCTGGTACGGGTAACGTCCCAGGGCTACCAGTTGGCGGACCGTGATGCCTTCCGGAGCACTGGGCATCTGCGGCAGGATCGCCAGTTCACGGGCAACGGTCGCGGTGGACTTGCGATGAATGTCATCACCGTTGAGGACCACGCAGCCTTGCTGTGGTTTGAGCAGACGGGCGAACGACTTCAACAGCGTGCTTTTGCCGCAACCGTTGCTGCCGATCAGCACCGTCACCTGGCCTTGAGGCAATTGCAGGTCGAGGCTGTCGATGATGATCTGGCCCTGATAGCTCAGGATCAGGTCATGGGTTGCAATGGACGCCATCCGAAATTCCTTAATGCCGCTGGTTGATCAATAGATACAGAAAGAACGGTGTGCCGAGCACCGCGACGAAAATCCCTGCGGGCAGGTCCAGTGGCAGGAACAGCGTGCGCCCGGCCAGATCGGCCAACATCACCAGATTGGCCCCCATCAGTGCAGACATCAGGGCCTGTCCGGCAAAGCCAGGCGGCACCAGACGTTTGGCAATATGCGGCGCAATCAGCCCGACAAAGGCAATGGCCCCGCCCCAGGCGACCGCCAGTCCCGCCAGCGCAACGCTGACCAGCAACAGGCCGGCGCGCAGCCACTGCACTCGTGCACCAATACCTCGGGCCAGATCATCATCCAGTTGTTGTATCCGGACCTGCCGGGCAAGCAGCACCAGCAACGGCAACAGCAGCGCCAGCCAGCCTGCCAGCGCACGCGGTTCTGGCCAACTGGCACCATACACGCTGCCGGTCAGCCAGACGTAGGCCGACAAGGTCGTGGTCAGCGGGCTGAAGACCAGAATGAAGGTGGTCACGGCCGCCAGCAGCGCTGACACACCGACGCCGATCAGTACCAGCCGCAACGGCGACGCACCCTGGTTCCAGGCCAGCAGATAGATCGCCAGTGCCGCAAGCGCCGCCCCCGACATCGCCGCCAGTGGCAGAAACTGCGCGCCAAGCGCGACCGAGAAGAACGACAGGTAGGTCACCGCCGCTGCACTGGCGCCGCTGGTGATGCCCAGCAGATCAGGCGACGCCAGCGGATTGCGGATGATGCTCTGCAGAATCAGCCCGGACACCGCAAGCGCCGCTCCCACCAGCGCCGCCAGTGCCAGACGTGGCATGCGCAATTGCTCGACGATGAACACCAGACTTGTGTCCGCACGACCGAGCAACACGTCCAGCAGCGTGGCCGGTGACAGATTGATCTTGCCCAATGCCAGTGAGGCCATCATCACCAGCAAAGTGAAGGCCAGCGCCAGAAGCAGTCGCGTCAGCCCGGCCAGACTAAGCCGTCGGGAGAAACCGTGATAACGCAGGGTGAGGTACTTATCCATAACGCGCCCCTCGACGAGCCAGCGCGATGAAAAACGGCGCGCCAAACAGCGCTGTCATCACACCGACCGGCACTTCCTGCGGCAGAATCACCACGCGGGACAGGGTGTCGGCCAGCAGCAACAACGTTGCGCCCAGCACCGCGCAGCCCGGTAACAGCCAGCGATGGTCGATGGACAGCGTCTTGCGCACCATATGCGGCACCAGCAGACCGATGAAGCCGATGCTACCCGCCAAGGCCACGGCGCTGCCTGCCAGGACGATGATCACGATGCTCATCAACAGGCGAATCAGGCCGGTGCGCTGCCCCAATGCCGTGGCAATGGTTTCGCCGGTATTGAGCACATTCACCTGTCCGGCCAGCAACAACGCGGCGATCAGGGCCAGCACCACCCCGACCAGCAAAGGCGCAGCGGTGGCCAGATCGCGCTCCGACAACGAGCCCGCGAGCCAGAACAACACGGTGTCCAGGCCGTCCTGATTCACCACCAACAGTGCCTGACTGAATGCGGTGAACAACGCGGTGATTGCCGCGCCCGCCAGAACGATGCGCAAGGGGTTGAGGCTGCCCTGCCCCCGGTTACCGATGACCCACACCAGACAACCCGCCACGGCCGCACCGAGAAAGGCGCACCACAACCACTGACTCATCGAGGTCAGTGTCAGCAACGACGAGCAGACAATGATGGAAAACGTTGCACCCGCATTGATGCCGAACAGCCCCGGCGACGCCAGCGGATTGCGCGTCAGGGCCTGCATCAGCGCGCCTGCCACTGCCAGACTCGCCCCCACCGCCAGCGCCATCAATGTGCGAGTCAACCGACTGTCGAGCAGGACATGCTGGCTGGCCGTCAGCGCGTCGGGCTGCCACAGGCTGCTGATGAGACTGGCGGGTGAAATCCAGCTGGCGCCCGAAGCGAGGCTCAAGCCCATGCATACCACGAGCAACACCAGAGCGGTACTCAGTCTGCCTGCCTGGCTCATGAAGAACTGTTCCCGAGCGCCACCCGGGCTATCTCGTCAAGCATCAGGTTGGCACCCAGAATACCCCCGGACAGGCTCCAGGCCACCGCATCGACGCGCCAGACCTCGTCATCCTGCGGTGCCCGCAGCTGTTTCCAGAACGGGTGCTGAACGAGCTTTTGGTAATTGTTCAACGCGGCCTTGTTGTCACCGCGCTGGAAGACGAAGAACAGGTCAGCATCGACCACAGGCAAACTCTCTTTACTGCTGAGTTTAAGGGAAACACCCGGTGCTTCACGGGCGGCGGCTGTCCAGGCAAACCCCAGCTCACTGAGTACCGAGCCTGCGAAACTGGCTGGCAGGTAACTGCGGATATGGTCCTCACGGATGTCGAGCACCGACACGGTGACCGGCCAGCGCCCGGCAAATTTCGCCTGTAATTGTTCGCGCAGTTGCACGACCCGGCGTTGCCACTGCGCGAGCAGGTCCGCAGCCTGTTGCTGACGATGCAAGGCCGCGCCCATCATTGCCAGGGTGCGTTTGAACTCGAACACCTCGTCCAGCATCACCAGCGGCGCGATCTGCTCCAGCAGCGGCGCGATGCGTTGATGACGAAACCGTGACGCGACGATCAGGTCGGGCTTGAGCAGAACGATATCTTCCAGGCTAGGCTGGGTCTCCAGACCGACGTGAGGCACCGCGGTCAGCGCAGGACGCAGGTAACGGTACATCGGTTTTTCGCTCCAGGAATCCACCACGCCGCACGGGGTTACACCCAGCGCAACGGCGCTGTCGGAGGCCCCCTGAAACAGGGTGACCACCCGCAACGGTGCTGCCCGGGCAAGGCCGGGCAGCGTCATTCCAGGCAGTATCAGTAACCCCAGCGACAGGCGCAGAACACTGCGCCGGGAACGATGCAAAGGCCCGTCAGACGTCACGTCGCAACCTGTGGAACGGGTTGACCACTTCGCCCTTGCCGAAAGGCATGCTGCCTGGACCGCCTGCCCGCGCGATCATCGGTGTCAGCAGCAGTTTCTGTGGCCAGTTCGGTACTTCGAACAATTGATGACGGAGCATGGTGCGGGTCTCTTCGTCGAATTCAATGGTGGTGATCAGGTTGTCCAGTACGTCGCGCAATACCGTCCACAGTGCAGTGACCGGTACGTCGTAGACCTGGGCCAGGGTGTCCATGATTGCCCGGACATTGACCTCAATTCCCAGCGTCTGCAGCCAGAACAGCAGATCTTCAGGGCGCTCATGGTACAGGGTATTGGCGTGACCTTTCTTCATCCGATAGACCGGATCCTGCATACCGTTGCGTTCCAGCCACGGCACGAAGATGCGCAGCGAGTCATGATCACGCAGCAACAGCCCCTGCGCCTGCCCGGCTTTCCACACCAACACCGCGTTTTGCCCGTGTACCTCGCCGAGCATGCCGAGCCGCAGCATGCGCAGGTTGATGTCGAAGAAACTGTGGCTCAACTCGCGGAACAGGGTCAACACCGAGGCCTGGTTGTGTGGCAGATCGCGACAGGTCATCCACTCATCGAAGAAATGCCGGTTGCTGCCCGGCAACGGCGTTCCCAGCGCGGCCATTGGCAGCAGGCGGCACTCAGGATCGTTGAGCAAGGCTTCAGGATAGGAGCGCACCATTGCGGAAAGGTGGCGCGGACCCTCGTCGAACAGGCTGGCGTCCTTGGGCATGAACGCCCACCATTTGCGCTCATCACACAGGTGCAGCGAACGGCTCAGTGTCGCGTCCTTGTCGACCACCTGACGCAACAGCGCCTCGCTGAGGTTGCCGTTGATCATCTTGACCGCTGGCAGGTAGCGCGACGCACCCAACGAGTAAATCGCCATGGGCAGCTTCAGATAGTCGGCGCTGTCGAAACAAGGTGTCATCGAGCGCAGCGACGAGGTGGCGAACACCGAGGCGTCGTTGAAATCCAGCCGTTGGCAATCGCCCCTGGCAATCGCGTCACCCACCTGGCCTTCCAGCACGTGTTCGAACTGCCACGGATGCACCGGCAGCGCCACATGGCTGTCTGCAATACCGCGTGTTTGCATCTCCCGCTCAAGTCTGGCCTGCAAGTCTTCCGGCAGCAGGTAGCGCGCCGGGAAAGACGCCTGCAAATCCCCCACGCCCTCGCCGCACTGCAGCAGCGTCTTGTCGACGGCCACCCAGTTCAGCGCAACCGGCTTGGCGAACTCGGCCTGATAATCGCGGTACTGCTGCTCGTCCAGTCCCTGTTTGGCCTTGGCCAGCGGGTGATAAGGCCGGTCGCGCAACGAGGCCCACTGCTCCATGGTACGGAAGAAGGTCGCACCGTCCTGCGCCATCAGGTTGCGGTCGTCGACCTTGTGATCCAGCGACAGGGCGGTCTGCCAGACGCTGATCCGCAGCACATCCAGAAACAGCGCGAGGCCTTTTTCATTATCGGCGAAACGTGTCGCCATGCCGGCGAACACCCATTTCATGAAGTCTTCGGGAGCAAGCTGCGTCCAGCGCTGATCCTGACGACCCAGCACCGGCGTACCCGGAACCTTCTCCCACTGCTGGGTGATGCCGGGGCGCAGCGCGATACTGATGAAGCGCTGCTCGGCCGCGTCGCAGCACCACTCCCAGACTTGCTGTTGCGGGCTTTGCTCGATCAGTTCGGGGCCTTGCGGATGACGCGATTGCCAGTGCGCGGTGTCTTGCAGGCTGAGGTTGTCGCGACCGAAGAAGTCTTCGGCCAGCAGGCAATCGACCAGGTCCTGCATGACCAGGTCTGCGGCGTGTGCAGTGAAATTCATCGGTCAGTTTCCTTCTACAGAATGTTGAGTCAGGCGGGCCTGAAGCGCACGGAAAGCAATCCCGCGCTCGTCCCCCAGAACAAAGGCGTTAACACTGCGAGCCTGCCAGCGGGCGGCGTCGCCGGGCTGACGAGGAATCGCGCAATACGGAACACCGGCGGCCTTTGCGGCTTGCCACGCGTCGAACAAGCCCTGCTGCACGGCGGGCTGTTCGATCTGCCAGGGTGTGCCCAACGACTGCGACAGGTCGGCCGCGCCTTCCAGAATCATGTCCAGCCCCGGCACTGCGGCAATCTCGGCAGCCCGGCGTACGCCTTCGGCGCTCTCGATCATGGCCACCACCATGATCTGTTGGTTGGCCGCTTCCACGTACTGCGCCAGGCTGTGTTTGCCGAACGAGCCAGGACGACCCGCGTTGAGGCTGCGATGCCCCAGCGGGTGGTACTTGCAGGCGGCGATGGCGTCGGCCAGCTGTTCGGGGCTTTCGATCATTGGCAAAACGATGCCCTGAGCACCGCCATCAAGCAGGCGCAGCAGAGTTTTCGGGTTCAGATCGGCGACCCGTACCAATGGCGTCAGGTTGTAGCTCTCGGCGACGCGGATCATGTTTTCCACGGTTTCCGGGTTGATCAGCACGTGCTCCATGTCGATGATCACGAAGTCGAAACCGGCTTCGGCGATCAATTCTATGGCGACAGGTGCCGGAATCGAGCTGATCAGGCCGTACACCGGCTGACCGCTACCGAGCCTGCTTTTGAGGGTATTGGTCCTGAGCATCATTGCGGCCTGTAAACGTGCAACGGGTTGGGCACTGACCTGAAGCGACGTTCACCATCGCCCAGCAGGCGGCGCTTGGTCAGCTCTTCCACTTCGTAGGTCGGCGCAAACACATCGAACAGTGCATAACGGTTACGGTGCTGCGGATGCGCTTGCTGGTAGGCAAGGATGACCTCGGCGGTCATCTGCCAGAACATTGCCTCCTCCAGCTCGTAGTGCTGGCGCAGGAAAATGGCCATCTCGGCCAGGCAGATAAAGAAGAAGCAGTCGCAGGAGAAGTCGCGCACCGCATCGACATCGTCGGTGATGATGAACGAGTTGCGATTGAGCCTTGCGTGGCTGGCAGGCAGCGGTACCAGTTCCGGACACAGCTCTGGGCGCGCCAGATGGGCCGGCGAGTAGCGCACGCCGTCATGGAAGTCTTTGAGCGCAATCCGCTGCGGCCAGCCATCCTTGACGATCAGCACAATATTCTGACCGTGGGATTCCATGCCGATGCCTTCGGCGTAGAGCATGTGAATGATCGGTGGCACTGTGACCTGCAACAATTGCCGGGTCCACTTTTTCAGTCCGTACTGACGGACCCAGGCGTCAATGAATGGAGACTGCTTGCCCGTGCCATAGCGGTTTTCCACATGGCTCAGCCCATTGAACGGCACCGCCTGCTCGTCGGCTCTGAGGTACTGATGCAAACTTTCGCGCCAGATCGCGCCCAACGTGCCGTAGGTTTGCGCCGAGCGCGATTCCGGCAGATGACGGTAGTCGAAGCTGACACCGGCCACCTCACCAAGGATCACGAAATCCAGCTCGCGAGCGGTGCTGTCGGTGCCAATCAGGTGTTGCAGCCAGTCGGCGATGATCGGCCCGTTCAGTACCGTATGCCGGGCCAGAATCCGCGTACTCGAAGTGTTGGTCATGCTCATAGACAGCTTGACGTAAGGCTTCTTCGGGTCGCTGACGTTGGCAAGCGTGCGGATCGACTGCTGAGCCTGGTACACATCGGCTGACGTGCCCAGGTAAATCAGCTCGCCGCTGGCCAGTTCCGGGAAGAAGGTCGACACCGTGAGGTTGTCCCATTGCCATGGGTGCACGGGCATCAACTGGTAGTCGTCGATGGATTTGCCCTGCGCGGCCAGCTTCTGCTCGAATGTCTGCCAGCGCTGCTCGCCCAGTTCCTCACGGACGAACGCCGGAAAATCCATGCTGCGAACGTGGCCGACCGATGCATGGGGCCGGGCAACCGCCAGCCAGACCACGGCAATGGGCGACGCGAATTCAGGCCCGTAGCGAACGTTGTCAGCCAGCGAAAAGCCGATTCGCGACTTGTAGCACGGGTGATAACTGTGGGCGTCCATGAAGTGCTGTTCCAGCGCATCGACATCCAGCTGATGCGCGGGTTTTGCTGGCTGATAGCCCTGGTTACGGGCTTGCAGGTCCTTGAGCTGGGTCTGCTCGATTTCCTGAATGAAACGCGCCAGGTGTGGACTGTCCTTGAACGGGCTGAGCAGCTCGGCCAAGGCCAGATGCAGGTCCGGCACACTGCGCCTGCCATTCTTGTCGACGCGCTCCAGGCTGGCGTGATCCAGCCGGATCAGTTCGAAACTGGCACTGAGCAGACCGTTACAGCGGTACTCCACCGGACTCTGCTCGGCATCCTGCAAGGCAACCACGAACATGTGTCGCTGCTCGTTCAGTGACACGCAGGTGTAGGGCAACGCAGCCTCGTAGAGCAGCGTCTGCAACAACTGGCCAATGACACGGCGCTGGACCTTTTCATAGATCCCCGCGTCAATGCCCGCCAGCCACGCGCCGGTGACTTGGGTCGGTGCGACTTTCTGACTCGGCGACGACGACATCAGTGGTGACGGATTCAGCGGTAAAGGGGTTGCCATGTTCATACCTCGAACGAAAAATTATCGGGTTTCCACGGCGTCGGGCTGGGCCTCGGCGCGCGTGTCGTTAAGGGGGAAGCGCCAGGCACAGGGCAGTGCCAGCAGAATGAGTACGCCGGTGGCGATGAAGACTTCGCTGATCGCCGACGGCGTGGCGGCCGGCCCACCCGAGTTCAGGCGAAATTCCAGCCAGAGCGAGGCGATGACGATGCCCAGCGACGCGACAAGACGCCGGGAAATGTTGTTCATCGCGGCACCTTGCGTGACCATCGGCTCGGGCAAAACGTTGAGGCCGGCCGTGGTGACAGGCATGTAAGACAGACCCAGACCGGCACCACGAATCATCATCAGGACGAACACCACGCCAATGGCCGCGTCGGCCTTGAGCAGGCCCAGCGCGAGGGTCGAAAAACCGGTCAACAGCAGACCGATGGCGACCACCGTGCGTGGACCGTGGCGGTCCAGCGCCCTGCCGCCCCACTGGCCGAACAGGCTGGCAAACGCTGCGGTGCACAACAGTGACAGCCCGGTCCAGATCGGGTTGTAGCCCAGCACGGTCTGGACCAGCAAAGGCAGCAGCACCAGACACTCGAACATGCCGACCGATTGCACCACAGCGATGATCACGCTCATCCGGTAACCGCGCAGGTTGAACAAACGCAGGTTCAACAACGGCGCCTCGCGACGCAATTCAACGTGCACGAAAGCGATCAGGCAGACCACGGCCACCAGCACCATCATCTGATTGAACGGATCCCGCAGCGCTTCGGCATGGTGCATGCGACTGATGGCAATCATCAGCAGCCCGATGCCGCCGGCAATCAGCAGGTAGCCCACCAGATCGAACGGCTTGCGTTCAGGCGGCTCGGAGGCTGGCAGCACGCCGATACCCAGCAGTAGAGCCAGCAGGCCGATGGGCACATTCATCAGAAACAGCGAGCGCCAGCTGAACCACTCCAGCAGCAAGCTGCCGCACAACGGACCCAGTGCCGGGGCCAGCATCACGGCCGCGCTCCAGAGCCCGGTCACCCTGCCCCGTTCATGCTTTTCGTAAACCGCAAAGATGATTGCCAGCGACAGCGGAATCATCAGGCCGCTGGCCACGCCCTGCACCACCCGCGCCGCGATCACCCATGCAATCGAGTCGGCCAGCGCGCCCAGCAGCGAACCTCCGATGAACAGTGCCACACCCCACAGATACAGGCGCTTGCGCCCGACCCTCTGGCTGAGAAAACCGGTCAGCGGCATGGTCATGCCCATACTGGTCATGAACGCGGCGACGATCCAGGTGGCCATCATCGGGCCGATCCGGAACGCCTCCATGAACGTGGGCAGCGCCGGGTTGAGCGAGCTGTTGCTCAGGCTCACGGTTAGCGTGCCGAGCAGTACGTTGATCACCACCCAACTGCGTGGGACGTTGAAGCCGGGCTTCACCGATCGCCCTCCGTAACCCGTTCACCGCCGCGCACGAAGTGCTGCGCCGGGCGCGGATGGCAGAGGAAATCCACATGGGAAATGTTGAAGCCGTAAGCGCCCGCCAGCGGCAGCACCAGAATATCGCCAATGCCGACCCCCTTGAACGGATGCCTGCGACTGAGCACATCCTTGGGCGTGCACAACTGACCGACCACGGTGCAGGCCCGCTCTTCTGACTCGGCAGTCTGCGGTATGCCTGGCAGGTGAATCACCGGATGATCGTGACTCTGGGCAACCGGCAGCCGGAATTGATGGGTACCGCCCCGACAGACCAGAAAGTGCTCGCCGTGACTGGTCTTGATGTCCAGCACCTCAATCGCGTAGTAGCCACAGTAGGCGCTGATGAAACGACCCGGTTCGAAGCGCAGCACCGGTGCATCGGCCTGCTCGCCCAGGCGTTTTTCCAGATAACGGCAAAAACGCTGCCAGTCGAAACGTTGTCCGGTGAGGTAATCCACACCAATGCCACCCCCGACATTGAAGTGAGTGACCTGATCGGGATGGCAGGTCAGCGCCTTCCACTGTGGCCAGCGTTGCAGGTAGAAATCGATCAGTTGCTCGTGACGTTCGACCGACAACTGGTGCGACATGGCGTGCACATGAAAGCCCTTAAGCGTCAGGTGGCTGGCACTGTCGACGCGCTGCACGGCTTCGGCGAGATCCGCTTCGTCGATGCCGAACGGCGTGGCGGTGCCGGCCATCGCCAGTTTGCTCGACTGCTGCGGCGGCAGTTGTGGATTGATCCGGATGAACACCGGCTGCACGCGCCCGACCTCGCTCGCCAGGTATTGCAGGCGTTCGATTTCGTTGAGGCTCTCGACATGCAACGCTTCAACCTTGTTGAGCAAGGCCCAGCGCAGGTCGGAGTCCAGCTTGCCAGGACCGGAGAACACGTAAGGCTTGCGTATCGGGCAGGCCATCACCCGCTCGATCTCGCCTCCCGAGGAGATTTCAAAACCGCTGACCAGCGGAGCCAGCGTCGCCAGCACCGGCGCTTCGCTGTTGGCCTTGATCGCGTAATACAGCTCTACGCCTGAGGGCAATGCGGCCATCACGTCGCTGACATGCCGTTCGAGGGCGTCCAGGTCATAGATGAACGCTGCAAGCGGATCGGTTTCAAGGGCGCGCGCCTCGTCAATCGCGACACGTACTGCGTCCGGCAACTTATGCATAACGCGCCTCCTTGGCATAACGTGCGTCCTCACCCCAGGGTGATGCGAGTCGCACATAGTTGGCCTCGCGATCGGCCTTGGCCGCCAGACGCACCTTGAGGTTGGTCTTGCAGGCAATCGAATCGCCGGCGATGAGCGCATCCAGTTCCGGTGCCGGGCGCACCAGTTCTTCGCGGATGCAGCGCAATTGGCGTTCGACCCGCTGCCACATCAGCGGCGCAAGGTGCGCGCGATCCCAGCTCAGGGCCAGCACAGCTTCGGACAGGTTATTGATCAGCAGGCAGTAAGTGATGCGGCTCCAGCCCTGCTCGCGGCTGTACTGCAGCGACTGGCGGATGCGCGGGTGCAGACCCGCCTCGATATTCTTGATGCCCAGTTCGTCGGTCAGTTTGACGCCTTCGAAATCGCGCAACAGCAATTGCCGAGGCTGGCCGTTATCGTGGATCAACACGGCATTCTGCAGGTGCGGCTCCATGACTATGCCGTGGTTGAAGAACAGCGCCATGACCGGCCGCAGCAGCAGCGCCTGGTAAGCGTCGAACCACAGGAGCAGGTCGTCATCGGTAAGCGCAGCACCTTTGAAGCTCTGCAGAAAATCGTGCACCAGCGGCCGGGAACGCAGGTCGCGGGCAAACAGAGTGCCGGCCATCACGCTGCGGTCGGCACCGGCACGACGACAGAAGTTCTCACGCAGAATCGCCCCGGTCTGTTCACGAAACCAGTGCGCATCGGTTTCACTGGTTCCTTTCGGTGCCCAGCTCATGGAGCCCGGTTCGGCGACAGCGGACAATCCGCCGAGGGTTTCCGGCCGGGTCTGCTGCAGGCGCTGGAACAACTCATCGATGATCAGCGTGCTTTCCAGCTCGTACCAGGCGTTCTTGCGCACGCAGTTGGTGATACGTACGTTCAGCGAACCCTTGATGAAATAGTCGTGGTCTTCGATGTACCAGGTGCGCATGGAAGCCGTCGGGCTGGCCAGCGGTCCGCTGGTGCCAAGGTCGGTGAGTTCGCCCAGCTCCAGCAAGCGTTGCACACGACGGTCCTGCATGAACAACTCGGCCTGCACCGGATGCATGCAAATCAGCGCATGGCCTGGACGCGCCCGGGTCTGATCGACAAACCCGGCCATGACCTGGCTTTCGCTCAAGCCGTTGGCGGTAATGCGTAGCCCTTCCACCGGTACTTCGAACAGGTGTAGCGCGGTCCTGGCCTGAAATTCGGGGGCATAGGTTTCCTGCGCCAGGTGCTTGGGCCACAGGCGCGCCTTGGGTGCCGGATGATTGGGATGTCCGAACCACAGACCTTGCTCGCTGGCCAGATAACCGCTCAACGGCTGCGGGTGCTCGCCAGTCATGTTATGCGCCACGATCGCAGCGGTGAGCTGCTGGCTCTGCATCACTTGATCCAGTAGTTCATCGTTGCTGGCCCGGGTCATGTACTCGCAGGCGCTCAGCAACTGCTTGACGAAATCAGCAAATGCCGGGCATTGCCAGACCCCCTGCCCACGCCGTGCATACACATCGGACAGGTAACGATGGCTGCCCAGACCGTCGCGACGGTCGACCAACACGAAGAACTGTTGTTGATTGGGCAGGCTGATGGTCAGCGGAATGCCTTTCCATTGGCCGCCATCGACAAAGCTGCCGGGCGCAATGCCCTGCATACCGAGTGGCCAGGTGTAACGAAGGCAGTCCTGCGGCAGTGCAAATTCCTTTATCAGGCAATTGAGTAACGCGCGTGTCGTCGCCAGCTCGCTCACCATGTTAGATAAAACGGTGCGATCGGTATTGGTCATGTCTGCTCCACAGTCGCTTTACGCTTACTGTTTAAGTGACGTTGCAACACGGCGGTGAATATTCACCTGCTGCAATAACAACGTGGGGACTTTAATGAAGCATCAGGCAGCAACACGCCACCCGACAGGACTCCAGAAACAAGTACACCCTGTGTGCTGATTGAAAGTTTGCGGCATGACAATGCCTGTTCATTACAGGCTGTCAGTGCACGTTGCAGTTAATAGCGCAACTGGGAAATTGCGGCCTTGATTGCATCGTCGAAACGCTGGATTACCAACGTGCATTGCTCATCGGTGATGATCAACGGTGGCAATAACCGGATGACATTACCATTGCGTCCACCCCGTTCAAGCAGCAGGCCATGTTTGAAGCACTGTTGTTGAATGACCAGCGCAAGTTCCGGGTCCATGGGGAAACTGCCGATACGGTCGGCGGGTTTGCGCTCGTCGACGATCTCGATGCCCAGCATCAGACCGCGCCCGCGCACCTGACCCATCGCCGGGTAACGCTGTTGCAGAAGGGTCAGTTGATCCTTGAGCCACTGGCCGCGCTTGTCGGCCTGGTAGGCAAGGTTCTGACGTTGCAGCACTTCGAGGGTCGCAAGACCGGTGGCCATCGCCATCTGGTTGCCGCGGAAGGTGCCGGAATGATTGCCCGGTGCCCAGGCGTCGAACTCGCGCTTGATGCCCAGTACCGCCAGCGGCAGGCCACCGCCGACGGCCTTGGACATGACGATGATGTCCGGCTCGATCCCGGCGTGCTCGAAAGCGAACAGCTTGCCAGTGCGCCCGAAACCGGCCTGTACTTCATCGAGAATCAGCAGAATGCCGTGCTTGCGGGTCACCTCGCGAATCTGCCGCAGCCAGCTGTCAGGCGCGGGATTGACCCCGCCCTCGCCTTGCACTGCTTCCAGAATAACCGCCGCAGGCAACGACACACCGCTCTCGACATCTTCGATGAACTGGGTGAAGTAGTAACTCAGCGCCTCGGTTCCGGCGTCGCCACCAATGCCCAGCGGGCAACGGTATTGGTGGGGATACGGCAGGAACTGCACGCCCGGCATCAGACCGCCGACCGCATTTTTTGGCCCGGTGTTGCCGGTCAGCGCCAGCGCGCCGTGCGTCATGCCGTGGTAGGCACCGGAAAAGCTGATGATGTTCTGGCGACCGGTGGCAGTCTTGGCCAGCTTGAGCGCGGCTTCCACCGCATCCGCTCCGGACGGCCCACAGAACTGCAGGCAGTAATCGCGGCCTTGACCGGGCAGCAGGCTGAGCAGCATTTCACTGAATGCATCCTTGACCGGCGTGGTCAGGTCCAGGGTATGCATGGGCATTCCCGAAGTCAGGAAGCTGTCCAGGCTGGCCATGATTGCTTCATGGTTGTGCCCCAGCGCAAGCGTTCCGGCACCCGCCAGACAGTCCAGGTAAGTGGTGCCTTCAACGTCCGTGACCCAAAGCCCATGTGCCTTCGCTATCGCCAATGGCAACTTGCGCGGATAACTTCGCACATTGGATTCAAACTTGGCCTGACGAGCCAGATAGTTGGCATTGGTTTTCTGCGACGTAGTAGAGTGCAATAAGCCATCATTCAACATCTGTTAACCCTCGCTAAGTTCGGGATGAAAACTATTCTCATTTCCAGGAAAGTGCAAGTGTGTGACGAGAATTAATCTTGAATTTAACAGTGTGGCGCTCCGCATCGGATACTTGATTATTACGCGCGCACTTAAACGCCGATCAACATGTCGGTTATTATCAAAATGCCACTTTCCCGCGACTTGATATTCGAGACGAATCACGCCGGTATGACCGGCGCACACGCCCGCAGTTATATAAAACCTTTTAACGATTGACGTACATGGCGTTCTCTCTCCCGCAGAGTCGGTCCGCAGTGGATTCTGAAGCGCCGGAGCCCGTCCCTGGGCTGCGCGTTATGAGCGCCGTCAGAAACCGATGGTGGCTGAAAGCAGGTAAGTTCTCGGGGTAGCAAGTGTCAGGCCGGGCTCGCTGTCATCCGACGCGCCTGCCGAACTCCAGTAGCGCTTGTCCATGACGTTCTCGACGTTGGCCCGCAGCGTGACCGTCTTCTGATCGACCTTGAAGGCGTACCGTGCACCGACGTCAAAACGCTCCGAAGAATCGATTTCCTTGCTGTTGGCCTGATCCAGATACTGGGAGCTGGTGTATATGCCCCGCCCGGTCAGCGTCAGACCCTGAACGGTCGGCACGTCCCATTCAGCCCCGACGTTGACGTTGTATTTGGGTGTGGCCGGCGCGCTGTTGCCGTCGAACGCGCCGCCGGTGGTGTTGGTCAGCTCACTGTCGATGTACATCACACCACCCAGCAGACGAAAGCCCTTGAGCGGTTCGCCGAACATGGTCAGCTCGACACCATTGTTTTCACGCTTACCGTTGGGGCCAAACACTCGCGACGTTGCGTTGGTTTCATAGGCTGGCTGCTTGATGCGGAATGCGCTGGCGGTGAAGGCGAACGATCCCAGGTCATACTTGGCACCGACCTCGACCTGACGACTGATGAAGGGCGGGAATATCTCGTCTTCGTTGATCGAGGTCGACGGCGCGATCTTGCCCTGGCTCAGACCTTCCATGTAGTTGGCGTACACCGACAGCTCATCGGTCACCTTGTAAAGGATGCCGCCGGAAGGTGAGACTTTTTCTTCATCGTAAGACGTGTCGCCTTTGACGTTGTCGGTCCAGTCGTCGACCTGGACGCGCTGCCAGCGGGCTCCTAGCGTCAACAGCAGACGGTCATCGAAGAAACCCAGTGTGTCGGACAGCGCCAGGCCGCTGAAACGGTTTTCGGTGTAGACCTCGGCATCTCTGCGTGTCGGATTGGCCGGTGTCGGGGTGTCGACGGGATTGAACAGGTTGCTCGGCGCGGCGGCGTAGCGGGCTCCGCCGTTTTCGAAGTCCATGTAGAAATAGCTGGCGGCCAGGTTAACCTCATGGCTCACCGGACCGGTCTTGAACCAGTTGCGTACACCGGCCGTGGCGGTGCGCACGTTTTCGTCACGGGTGAAATCGCGGGGCTGCACACTGAAGTCGCCTGCGTTATTGGTGATCGATACCGCGTGGCGCAGGAAGTCATGGTCGCTTTTGCGCGCGCCCACGCCGCCGTACAGCATCACCGAATCGTTGACGTCGTACTCGGCGTTGACGGTGCCGAAGGTGTCTTCGGTGCGCGCCTTGCTCCAGGCCTGCGCGTAGTTGTCACGCACGTCGTTGGCATTGGGCACCTTGGCGTTGGGGCCAATCTGCACGCGCTCCTGCGGCGCATCGGTGTTGCGCTCGGTGTGTCCGATATCGGTCGAAAGTCGCAGACGCTCGCCGCGAAAGTCCAGGCCCAGCACGGCCATTTCCCGATCTACGCTCTGGTGGTCCCAGGTGGTGTCGCCGGACTGCTTGACGCCGTTGAAGCGGATACCGAACTTGTCTTCATCGCCGAACCGGCGGCCGATGTCCACCGCGCCGCCGACCTGGCTGTCGGAGGCGTAGCTGCCGGTAAATTCAGTGATCGGCTTGTCGGTCGCGCGCTTGGGGACCACATTGATGCCGCCACCGACGCTGCCACGCGGCGAGATGCCATTGACCAACTGGCTCGGGCCTTTAAGGATGTCTACCCGCTCGGCCATTTCCATGTCGATCGTATACGTCGGCAACACGCCGTACAGGCCGTTGTAGGAGACGTCACTGTTGAACAGGCTCAAGCCGCGAATCGTGAACTGCTCGTAACGTCCGCCTGCCGGGTTGGTTGCACGTACCGAAGGGTCGCTGGCGATCAGGTCACCCAGTGTGCGGGCCTGCTGGTTCTTGACCGCTTCCTGGGTGTAGGTGGTCATGCTGAACGGCGTGTCCATGAAGTCACGCGAGCCGAGCAGACCTTGCGAACCACGACGTGCCACTTGACCTCCGGCGTAGGACTCGCCGTCCGTTGTGCCTCCAGCGCCCAGAATCGAGGTTGGTGCCAATTCCAGGCTGCCGCTGCTCGGGGCCGGAACCAGCGTGTACGCCTGTTCGCCCACCGGCATCAGTTGCAGACCGGACCCTTGCAGCAGTCGTGCGAAGCCCTCCTCGACGGCAAAGTCCCCAGAAAGCCCGGCGCTGTTGCGGCCGTTCACCAACGCCGGGTCTACCGACAGGTTGACGCCCGCCAGACCGGCGAAGCGCGTCAGCGCGGCACCCAGGCTGCCAGCCGGTACTTCGTAGGCGCGCCGACCCGCACTCTCGGCCCAACTGGTCGAAACGAACAGCGGGCTGGAACTGAGCGTCAGCAGGAGGCTGAATTTCAACAACGGACGTAAACGATAAGGAGACACTGCGGACATGTAGGGAAGCTCTCGTAATTTTTGTTCACTAACTGGAATGACCAGTGAGGCAAAAAAAAGGGACAGGCTTCACGCACTATTTTTTACGGAAAGATTTTTGCGCGGCACCAGCGTGACCCAATAGCGGGTTCGCATGTGGACGTCCACCGGCAGACTGGCCGCCAGCAACGAGAGAATCCGGTCGGTATTGTCGAGCCGAAAACTGCCGGTTACCCGCAGTGTTTCCAGCTCGGGTTCCCAACGCAGCAAGCCCGGCCGGTACCGACCGAGTTCGCGCAGGAAATTGCCCAGCGTCTGGTTCTGCGCGGTCAGCACGTCGTCGCGCCAGCCAGGCAGCATGGCATCGAAAGCACCGACCTGACCTGCTCCGTCGCGCCGCAGGCTGACCTGTTGGCGCGCATGCAGGTCCATGAGCGGACCTTGCAGCGGCTGCAACTGCACCGTGCCGCTGACCACCGAGACCTGGCAATCCTGCTCGTTGAGGCGGACACAGACTTCGCTGCGGCTGACGACGATGCGCCCGTAAGGACTGTCGATGGTCAGCGACGCACTGCCGGGCACACTGAGGGCAATCTCGCCACGGACCAGCGTGACTCGACGGGCGTTCAGGTCGACATTCACTGCACTGTCGGTGTTGAGTTGCAAGGTACTGCCGTCGACCAGCGACATGCGCTTGTGCTCACCGATGGAGGTTTGCAGGTCGGCGCGCCATACATCCAGCGGCAACTGGCGACCAAGCAGCCACGCGGCTGGCACCAGTGTGGCGACGCCCAGTGCGCGCTTGAGTGCGGCGCGGCGTGCCTTGTCGGGACGATCCAGGGTGGCCATCGCCAGATTGGCAGGCAGACCAAAAAAGCGTTGGCGCAGCTGTTGCGCCTTTTGCCAGGCACGCTCATGACTGCTGGCGCTGTCACGCCAGTGCTGGAGTTTGACATGGTCTTCGTCGCTCGCCCCGCCGGACTCCAGCAGTGCCAGCCATTGCGCGGCCCTGCGTGCGACTTCGCGTTCCTCGCTGGAAGGTGCCGGACGAATCACCAGTCCACCAGCAGGCAGTGCTCGTAAGCCTGCGCCATGTAACGTTTGATGGTGCGCTCGGAAACCTGCAGGCGCTCGGCGATTTCGCGGTAACCCAGGCCTTCGAGCTGGCTTAATAGAAATGCGCGACGAACCACCGCGGACAAACCGTCGAGCAGTTCATCCAGCGCTTGCAGGGTTTCCAGCAACAGCCAGCGCTGTTCGGGAGAAGGAACGCTGTCTTCGGGCAACTGCGCCAAGGCTTCGAGATAAGCCTGCTCGAGGCTGCGGCGCGTGTAGAAGTTGCTCAGCAGGCGTTTGCCCACCGTCAGCAGATAGGCGCGAGGCTCGTGCATGTCGGCGATCTGCTGCGAGCTGGACAGCACACGCAGAAACGTATCCTGGCTCAGATCCGCAGCATCCCAGGCATTGCCCATGCGCCGCCGCAACCAGCTTTCGAGCCAGCCATGGTGATCGCGGTACAGGGAATGTAAGGAGTGGTCCGTTGACGTCGCTGCTTCGATCATGTCGAGAGGCCTTGCGCTATGGATGTGTCAAATGAGACTCATTCTAATTAGTGTTATATCCCGAGTCCACGCTCTTTTTCCATAAATGCCCAGCCGCAGGCCCTGTATCGCTCGTCACAGATGGGTCATCGGGCTTCAGGCGCCACCCGCCAGATGAGACAGGGCGTCACGATCGAGGCGCTGCTGCACACGGCCCTGACTGATCAACAGCGCGCGGTCGCACAGGTGCGCGACGGTGTTCATGTCATGGCTGACCAGAATCATGGTCATGCCCGTCTCACGGCGCAGCGCTTGCAGCAGATTGAGTATTTCCGCCTGCACGGTCATGTCCAGCGCCGACGTCGGCTCGTCCAGCAACAGCAATCCGGGGTTCAATTGCAACGCACGGACAATCGCCACCCGCTGTCGTTGACCGCCGGACAATTGGTGCGGATAGCGATCAAGTGTTTCGGCAGGCAGCCCGACATGCTCCAGTGATGCGATAAGGCTGGCGTCGTCGAACGGCAAGCCATTGACTTGCCTTGGCTCGCGCAGACTGCGACGAATCCGGTGCAGCGGATGCAGCGACGCATAAGGGTCCTGAAACACCATTTGCACCTGCTGACGCAATGCGCCCTTGAATGCGCGCTGTGCCACGAGCGGCTGCCCGAGCAGTTGCACCTGGCCTTGCCAGTTGCGGTGCAATCCGGCAAGCACCCGCAACAGGGTCGACTTGCCGGAACCGGAACCGCCAATCAGACCAAAACATTCGCCGGACCCGATCTGCAATCTGTCGATTTCCAGTGCGGTGAAATGGCCGGTTCCGCGCTTGAAGGTGACATTCAGATGGTCAATATCCACCGCGTTCATGACAGTTCCTCGATCAGACTGCGGTCCAGAGTCGGCAATGCATGACCATACGTCAGCGCTGAAGGCTGACAACTCCACAGCGTACGCGTGTAGGGATTGTTCGCCGCGGCCAATTCCGTAGCGCGGCAGCGGTCGACGATGGTGCCGCGGTACATGACCAGCGCCCGGTCGCAGTATCGCGCCACCAGCGGCAGGTCGTGACTGATCAGCAATAAGCCCATGCCGCGTTGCTCGACCAGCCCCAGAATCAATTCGAGCATCTGGTCCCGAAGATTGCTGTCCAGCGCCGAGGTAGGTTCGTCGGCGATCAGCAACCTGGGATCGTTGATCAGCATCGCCGCCAACATCACGCGCTGGCCCATGCCTCCGGACAATTCGTGCGGGTAACGGTCGTACAGCGCCTGCGGATTGGGCAGGCCGACGGCGTCGAGCATATCCAGCACTTTCTCTCGACGCTCACGACGCCCCAGACGGGTGTGCAGTACCAGTGTTTCCTCGACCTGAGTGCCGATTCTGAGCACCGGATTGAGCGAGTATTTAGGGTCCTGCAACACCAGTGAAAGCCGTGTGCCGCGCAGACGCTGCCATTGGCGGGGGCTCAGACCACGCAAGTCCTCACCGGCCAGACTCAACTGTTCGGCCCTTACCTGGCCCGGGCGGGCAACCAGGCCCATGATCGCCCGGGCAGTCAGCGATTTGCCCGAACCTGATTCTCCGACCAGTGCGACCTTTTCGGTGCCGACGGTAAAGTCGATGCCCTTGACCACTTCGATCGGTTGCGCCTCAGGGCCGGGAAACGCGATGCGTAGACCGCGTACTTCGAGTAACGATGATTCATCAGCCATGACGGGGATCCAGTGCGTCGCGCAGGCCGTCGCCCAGCAGGTTGAACGACAGGCTCGTCAGCAAGATGGCCATGCCGGGGGCTGCGGCGACCCACCATTGATCGAAGATCACCCGACTGCCCTCGGCCACCATCGACCCCCATTCCGCCATCGGCGGTTCGACACCCAGTCCGAGAAAGCCAAGCCCTGCGGCAGCGAGAATGATGCCGCCCAGGTTCAATGCCACGCGCACGATCACCGAAGGCAGGCACAGCGGCAACACATGTCCGATCAGCAGACGCCAGCCTCGTATGCCCTGTAAATGCGCGGCTGCCAGGTAATCGCTGTTGCGCAGCACGCTGGTTTCCGCCCGTGCCTGACGTGCATAGGCCGGCCAGGCCGTCAGGGACAACGCCAGCGCGCCATTCAGCAGACCGGGGCCCAGAATTGCCACGAACGCCAGGGCCAGTACCAGTTGCGGAAACCCCATGACCACGTCGGTCACACGCATCAGCACCCGTTCAGTCCAGCCACCATAGAAGCCTGCCGTCACGCCGATCAAGACACCGATCGGCAGCGTCAACAGCAACACCAGTGAGACCAGCAATAAAGTAGGCCGTGTGCCATGCAGCAATCGGGTGAACAGATCCCGGCCGAAGGCGTCGGTGCCCAGCCAGTGCGTCGTCGAGGGCGGCAGCAGGCGTTCCTGAATGTTCTGTGCATTCGGATCAAAGCCACTCAACAGCGACGCGAACACTGCAACCAGGACCAGCAGGCCGATCATCGACACGCCGAGCGTCAGTGCTGGCGAGCGACGCCAAAGGCCCGAAACAGAAACGCCATTCAGCGGTATGGAAAGACTCATGACACCCCTCGCGTGCGCGGATCGATCATTGCGGCCAAGACATCGGCGACGCCGTTGACCACCACGAAACACAGGCCGATCACCAGTGTGCTACCCAGAATCGCCGGCACATCCCCGGCAAACAGTGCGGTCGTCAGGTAGCGCCCGATGCCCGGCCAGGCGAACACCGTCTCGGTGAGAATCGAGCCTTCCAGCAGACTCGCATAAGACAATGCCACCACCACGACCAGCGTCCCGGACACATTGGGCAAGGCGTGGCGCAGCAAGACCCGGCCACGCCCTGCCCCTTTGGCCAGTGCAGTGACTACGTATTCCTTGCCCATCTCGCCCAGCAACGCCGAGCGCGTCATGCGGCAAATCCCGGCCATGGAATGAAAGGCCAGCACCAGCACGGGCAGCACCAGATGAGCGAAAGCATTGGCCAGCGCACCTGTTTCGCCCGATCGCCAGGTGTCCCACAGCATCCAGCCGCTGCTGAGCTCGATGCTGTACAGAAACGAGTCGTCCAGTCGCCCCGGCCCGCCTGCCCATTGCAGACGGGCATAGAACAGCAGAAGCATGAGCAGCCCGAGCCAGAATATCGGCACCGAATAGCCAATCAGCGAAACCAGCCTCGCCGCCCCGTCGACCCAGCCGCCCGGTCGCCAGGCGGCCAGCAACCCTAGCGACAGGCCAAGGCTGCTGCCCAGCAGGATGGCCAGCGTGGCGAGTTCCAGCGTGGCGGGCACGGCGCGACTCAGGCCCTGCATCACCGGCTGGCCGGACGTAACGGAAACACCCAGATCACCGTGCCGCAGATCGTTCAGGTAATGAACGAACCGCGCCGGCCATGCTTGATCCAGCCCCAGGTCACTGCGCACCTGAGCCAGTGTCGATTCACTGGCGTGATCGCCGGCAATCCGCAATGCGGGATCGACCGGCGACAAGTTGGTCAGCATGAAGGTGAAGAACAACAGGCCGATCAAGGTGACCGACAGCGACAGCACGCCACCGACAGCCACGTTGACCCTGCGCGACGCCCCTGCCCTCACTTGGATTTGCTCACCTGGTCGAAGTACGGCAACGACACAGTGAGGTTCTGCAGAACACCTTGCACACCTTCATGCACCGCCACCTGATTCTGCCCTTGCAGCGCGACCACGAAGGGCGAGCTGTCCTGCACCGCTTTCTGCAACTGGCCATACAGCGCGAGACGTTTTTGCGGGTCGCGTTCAGCTGCGGCTGCGCGGGTTTCCTGACTCAACTGCGGGATGTCCCACTGAGTTCGCCAGGCCAGGGTTTTCGGCCCGTTGGCCACGTTGTAGGTGAAGGTGCTGGCGTTCGAGTGCGGGTCCAGGTAATCCATGCCCCAGTAGGTGAAGATCAATTGGTAGTCACGACTGCGCATCTTTGCCCACAGTTCGCTTTCGACCAGTGGCCGTACCGAGATATCGATGTCGGCTTTGGCGAAACTGGACTGGAGCGCCTGGGCGATATCGGTGTAGGGCGGTTGGTTAAAGACGCTCAACTCCACTTTGGTGCCGGCTGCGATCCCACCGGCCTTGAGGATGGCCTTGGCTTTGTCCACGTCCAGCCTGAACGGCTTGTCGCTCAACGAGCCGGCAACGCCCGCCGGCAGAAATGCCTGATGCACGCTGTACTGGTTTTTCAACAGGTCTCTGGAAATGCCCTGATAATCCACCAGCCAGCGTGCTGCTTCCCAAAAAGCCGGATTCTTCAGTGCGGGAACCTGCGTATTGCCGGTGTTGACGCCCAGGTAGTAGATCATCGATGACGGGAAGCGCTGCACGCTCACGCCCTTCTGGGTTTCCAGCGCACTGAACTGGTCGGCGCCCAGATCGAACGCCAGATCGGCATCCCCTTGAACCACCAGCAGGCGCCGCGTCGCCGGATCGGTCACGTTCTTGATGACCACCGTCTTCAGCTTCGGCGCCTGAGCGGCATGCGGATTGGCCTGTAGCACCAGCGCTTCATGAGGGATGTAAGTGCGTAATGCATAGGCACCGGTCCCGGCGGAATGGTTTTTCAACCAGCCGTTGCCCAGGTCCGTGCCTTGCGCGTGCTTCTCGACTTCTGCCGCATCGACAATGAAACCCACCGGAGTCGCCGACAGGATGCTCAAGGCGAATGAGCTGCCCACCGCCGCAGGCCAGGTGATCTTGACGTGACGTTCATCGACGCGGGTCAGGAAGCTGTCGACGTTTTCCGCGGTCCAGCCCAACTCACCGAGAATGAACGCAGGCGTCTTGTTCAGCTTGACCACGCGGCCCAGTGAATAGATCACATCTTCCGGGCGCACCGGATTGCCGGAAGCGAATGTCGCACCGTCGCGCAGTTCGAACACCAGACTCTTGTCGTCACCGCCCGCCTCCCAACGCGCGGCCAGCGCCGGGACCAGACTGGAAGGATTCTGGCGGTCAGGCTCTAGCAGACGCTGGTAGATATTGGCCAGCGTGTTGGTCGCGGTGATCTCGAAACTCTCTGCCGGGTCGAGACTGGCGACATCGTCAATCGACCGCGCTACCACCAGTGTGTCCGGAGGCGTCAGCGCCCAGGCTGAACTGCTGAGTGTGATCGCCACTGCCAGTGCTGTCAGACGCCGCATCGGGTATTTCCTTATGAAGATGAGTTATTGGCGGATGACGATATAGCGCATTAAGTAATAAAAAAAAGACCGTTTAGTCATTAACTTATGCCGCTTGGCGATGAAAACATTTGCGCGTGACGGGTCATTGGTTCACTGCAAGACCACACTTCATGACACGTTAGAACATGAGTACTCTTCATGAAAAACAAGAAAACAATGAATTTGTCTCACGATCAGTCAATGCCGACAATGCACCCACTTATCGCACTGGAGATGTATTGCTATGGCATTGGCTCATTCCCTCGGCTTTCCCCGCATTGGCGCTGACCGAGAACTCAAGAAAGCGCTGGAAGCGTACTGGAAAGGCGACATCGATCAGCATGCGTTGCAGGCCGTGGGCCGCGATCTGCGCGCCCGGCACTGGGCATTGCAGCGTGATGCAGGCATAGAGCTGCTTGCTGCGGGCGACTTCGCCTGGTACGACCAGGTCTTGAGTCAGTCACTGACGCTTGGAGTGATTCCGCGGCGGTTTGCCTCGACACTGGACGCCAATGCGCTGCCGACGCTGGATACCTTGTTCGCAATGGCACGCGGCGCAAGTACGGCCTGCTGCGGTGAACATCCCGCGACGCAACATGCTCAGGAACTGACCAAGTGGTTCGACACCAACTATCACTATCTGGTACCCGAGTTCACAGCCGATCAGTCTTTCCGGCTGAGCTGGAACCAGTTGTTCGACGAAGTCGATGAAGCACGTGCATTGGGCCATGCCATCAAGCCCGTGTTGATTGGCCCGTTGACCTTTCTGTGGCTTGGCAAAGCCAAAGGGGATGACTTCAACAAGCTGCAGTTGCTGGATCGGTTGCTGCCGGTCTATGCCGAGATTCTCGAACGGCTGGCAGGCAAAGGCGTCGAGTGGGTTCAGCTCGATGAGCCGATCCTCGCGCTGGACCTGCCCGCCGACTGGCAGGATGCATTCGGACAAGCTTACCGGGCGTTGCAGGGTTCTTCGGTCAAGACCCTCGTCGCCACCTATTTCGGTGGTCTGGAAGACAACCTCGCGCTGGCTTCCCACCTGCCCGTCGACGGTCTGCACATCGATCTGGTGCGAGCCCCCGAGCAACTCGCTGGCGTGCTGGACGCCCATCCGGTCGACAAGGTGCTGTCGGTCGGCGTGGTCAACGGCCGTAATGTGTGGCGATGCGATCTGGACAAGGCGCTGACGCAACTGCACACGGCTCACCAGCAGTTGGGCGAGCGCCTGTGGGTGTCCAGTTCCTGTTCGTTGCTGCACAGCCCGGTGGACCTGGCGAGCGAAGACAGCCTGGACCCGGAGTTGAAAGAGTGGCTGGCCTTTGCCGTGCAGAAATGCGCTGAAATCGCGGTCCTGAGCAAGGCAACCGTCGATGCCAGCGCCCTCGACGTTCAGCAGGCGCTGCACGCCAGCCGAGCCGTACAGGCGAGTCGCGTGCGCTCGAAGCGAATTCACAAACCCGAGGTTCAGGCACGGCTGGCAGCGGTTGGCGCGGCCGACAGCCAGCGTCATTCCGCTTTCGCCCGGCGAATCGAACTGCAGCGCGCCCGATTGGCATTGCCGCCATTTCCGACGACCACCATCGGCTCGTTTCCGCAAACGTCCTCCATTCGTCTGGCGCGGCAAGCGTTCAAGCAGGGCAAGATTTCCGTAGGCGACTACACCGATGCCATGCACCATGAAATTCGTCATGCGGTGCAGGTTCAGGAGCGTCTGGGGCTGGACGTGCTGGTGCATGGCGAAGCCGAGCGCAACGACATGGTCGAATACTTTGCCGAACAACTGGACGGCTATGCATTCACCCGATTCGGCTGGGTTCAGAGCTACGGTTCGCGCTGCGTCAAACCGGCCATCATCGTCGGCGACCTGAGCCGCCCGCAGGCCATGACCGTGGAATGGATCCGCTATGCTCAGGCGCAGACCGACAAGATCATGAAGGGCATGCTCACCGGGCCGGTCACGATGCTGATGTGGTCATTCCCGCGTGAAGATGTATCGCGCAAGGTCCAGGCCCGACAGTTGGCGCTGGCCATTCGCGATGAGGTGGTCGACCTGGAAGCGGCCGGCATCAAAATCGTGCAGATCGATGAAGCCGCATTTCGCGAAGGCCTGCCGCTGCGACGCGCGCAATGGAACGAGTACCTCGACTGGGCCGTGGAAGCGTTCCGGTTGTGTGCTTCTGGCGTGCGCGACGACACGCAGATCCACACCCATATGTGCTACAGCGAATTCAACGACGTGATCGAATCCATTGCGGCCATGGACGCCGATGTCATTACCATCGAAACCTCGCGTTCGGACATGGAGCTGCTCGACGCGTTCGAAGCCTTCGACTACCCGAACGACATCGGGCCCGGTGTGTACGACATTCACTCGCCGCGTGTGCCTGAAACCGCCGAGATGGTGAACCTGCTGCGCAAGGCCGCCAGACGCATCCCTGCGCAACGGCTCTGGGTGAACCCGGACTGCGGATTGAAAACACGAGGCTGGCCGGAAACCGAAGCCGCGCTGGCGGGCATGGTTGCGGCGGCGCAGCAATTGCGCACTGAGCTGGCGTAGCGCTGCCCCAGGTCCCTGACACAAGGCTGTGTCGGGGGCCACCCGATAATGTCCCGGCGGCCGGCTTTCGGCAGCGGTTCAGGCCCGCCTTTGAGAACCGAAAGGCTGGTTTTTGACGCATCATCCCGGCAGTAAAAAAACAGTGCATGTCGGGAAACTTAATGTTTACATGCTCTAAATCGTCATCTTTTTCAGGTAGATTAGTTCAACTAACTAAGAATATTAGTGTGTGACCGGAAGCTGGTACGTGCGTCTTAGAGACGTCAGTAGTTCCGAAATCATGGATGAGAAAGATGACCCCTACACTACTTCCGCACATCGGCAGGGCCATAGCCAGCATCGGCAACAGCAACTTTTCGAGCATGTTTCATGCACTGATCAACACTCAGATCACGGTGGATGCCACGCACCTCTACTTGCTGCCCAGGCCTTGGCAATCGCCACAGGCCAGCGTCGCCACGGTATTCAATGAAACCGTGACATCGCCCCGCGCGGCCGCGCGCTTTACCGATTCGATCCAGCTCAACCCGGCTCAGGAATCACCCAGCTATTGCTGCAAGATCACGGCCTTTCGTGGTCGCCCGTCTCACGATTTTTCAGTCACCGAGCGTCGTCGTCTGGAAGATATATCGCCGCTGTTATTCTCGATTCTGGAAAAACATGTCGACGCCCTGCAGTTGAACACGCTCGAAGCTGAATCGAAGAAGCCCGAAGGCGTTGAAGACCGGTTCCACGAGCGCTTGCGTGAAACCGGCCTGATGCTGTCCGAACGCGAGCTGCAGGTCTGTCTTGGGCTGCTGGCTGGTCAGACCGCCGTGGAGCAGGCCGAACGTCTGGCGCTCAAGGTCAGCACCGTGAGCAGCTACCAGCGCCGCGCTGCGGTCAAGTTGGGGATCAGTGGCCGCAATTCGCTGATGCGCTGGATGTACGCCTCGCCCGAAGGTGTTTTCGCAGGGGTGTGAGTACAGCGATCGGTCAATCCCGTGCCAGCGCCTCGATAGGGTCCAGCCTTGCAGCGTTACGCGCTGGCACGAAACCGAACAGCACACCGATCAGCGTCGAACAGGCGAAGGCAGTCACCACCGAAGCCATCGAAAAGACCATTTCCCATTGTTTGACGAACAGCGTGAACAGGTAACCGATGCCATACGACAGGCCGATGCCGATCACCCCGCCGATCAGACAGACCATGACCGCTTCCACCAGAAACTGCTGACGGATATCCGACTGCCGCGCACCCACCGCCATGCGGATGCCGATTTCCCGGGTCCGTTCAGTCACCGACACCAGCATGATGTTCATCACCCCGATACCGCCAACCACCAGTGATATCACCGCGATCAGCGACAGTAGCAGCGTCAGCGAGCGACTGGTTTTCTGCACCGTCTGCATGACGCTGTCCAGGTTGTTGGTGAAGAAATCCTTGGTGCCGTGGCGTTGCAGCATCAAGGTCTTGATGTGCTCTTCCACCACTTTGCTGGGCATGCCGTCCTTGATACGCACGCTGATGCTGTCCAGATGGCGCTGGCCGAGTACGCGACCAGCAGCGGTTTCATAGGGCATCCAGATGTTGAGCGTGTTGCCGGCGATGAACAGGTTCTTGTGATCGCTGGTGACGCCGATCACGGTACAGGGCAGCTTGCCGATCAGAATCACTTTTCCGAGCGGATCGACGCCAGGGCCGAACAGGCGCTGAGCGGTGTTGTGGTCCAGCACCACGACCTGAGCCTGACGACGTGCATCCTGATCACTGAACGTGATCCCTGCCGCCAGCTGGATATTGCGCACCTGGAAATAGCGGCTGCTGACCCCGTTGAGCTGAGCATCGACGTCAATGTTGCGATAGCGGATCAGCATGCTTCTGCCGACCACCGGCGTGGCGCTGTCGATGTAATACAGCTGATTGAGCGCCGTGACGTCGGATGGCAGCAGCGTCTCGATCGACTTGGCCCGGCTGTCACCGAAATTGCTGCCGGCATAGATATCTATGGTGTTGCTGCCGATCGACTGAATGTCCTTGAGTACGTAACGCTTGGCCCCTTCGCCGATTGCCGAGATCGACACCACCGAAGTGATGCCGATGATAATGCCGAGCATGGTCAGCAACGTGCGCATGCGGTGCGAAATCAGCGCGATCCAGGCCATATTGAAGGCTTCACGAAACAGGCCGAAACTGGCGACCAGCCGACGTTGTGACGTGGCGGGCAGCGCAAGTTCAGGTTCGGCCATCACCCGGGCGGCGGGCGCGGTGCGCCGGTCGCTGATGATTTCACCGTCGCTGACTTCGATGATCCGCTGGGCGTTGGCTGCGACCTTGGGGTCGTGGGTCACCAGAATCACCGTATGACCGGCCGCATGCAGCTCCAGCAGGATACGCATGACTTCCTTGCCGCTGGCGGTGTCCAGTGCACCAGTGGGTTCGTCAGCAAGAATCACCTGTCCGCCATTCATCAACGCCCTGGCGATACTCACACGCTGTTGCTGACCACCCGACATCTGGCTTGGTCGATGTTCGAGATGCGCGCCCAGCCCCAGACGCGTCAGCAGCTGCTCGGCGCGCTCATGTCGGCGGGCTTGGGGCGTGCCGGCATACACCGCCGGAATCTCGGTGTTGTGCACGGCGTCCAGATGCGGCAATAAGTGATAACGCTGAAAAATGAAGCCGAAGTGGTCACGGCGCAGCGCTGCCAGTGCATCATCATCGAGGTCCCGGGTTTGCTGACCCGCGACCCGGTACGTGCCGCTACTGGCGTTATCCAGACAGCCGAGAATGTTCATCAGCGTGGATTTGCCCGAACCCGACGCGCCGATGATCGCTACCAGCTCGCCGGTATGGATCGTCAGGTCGATTTGCTTGAGAACAGTGACCTCGCGGTCTCCGGCCATGAAGCTACGGCTCACATTGTCCAGTCGCAGCAACGGTTCGTTCGTTTCAATCGCGGCTTTGTGCAGGTCGGCGATGTCTACCTTCTGATTCATGTCAGGCCCCTGCCACGACCGATGTCGGATCGCCGATCACCACCTGATCGCCTTCGACGAGCCCATCCTTGATCTCCACCTGCACGTTGTTGTTGATGCCGGTCTGCACCTTACGCTCCTGAGCGAAACCCTTGACGTCCAGCACGCGCACGATGGAGGTGCCCTGCGCAGTACGCGGACCAAGGGCTGCAACCGGTACAGCGATCGCATTGCGGGCGGTGCCGAGGACGATGCGGACCTGGGCGGTCATCGCGATGCGCAGCCGCTGATCGAGATTGGGCACCTCGAACAACGCGTTATAAAACACCGCCGAATTCTGCCGCGATGACGAGCCGCCGCTCTCGGTTTCCAGGTAATCCTGCGGCGCAGGCTCGGTACCGCGCAGCATGGCGTAGTAGCGCTTGTCTTCACCCAGGATCGTGAAATACACCTCTTGCCCCGGAGTGATGTGAATCACGTCCGCTTCGGACACCTGGGCCTTGATGGTCATCGTGTCCAGATCGGCGAGTTTGAGCAGTACCGGTGCGAGTTGCTGGGCAATCACGGTCTGGCCTTCCTGAGTCACGATGCCCACCACGTCGCCATCGATGGGCGCAATGATCCGGGTGTAGCCCAGATTCACTTTGGCCGTGTCGATCTGCACCTGAGCGCTTTTGATCTCGGCGTCCAGCGCGCGCACGTTGGCCTGCTGCATCTCATAGTCGGACTCGGCGCTTTCGAAGTCCTGTCGAGATACCGACTGATCGGTCTGTAATTGTTTGTAGCGGTCATAAAGACGCTTGGCCTGCTTCATCTGCGCCTGAGCGGAGTTTCGCTGAGCCTTGAGTTTTTCCTCGTCCACTTCGGCCTGACGCAAGGTGTTGCGCAGCACCAGCGGATCAATCTCGGCCAGCCACTGACCCTTTTTGACCTTGTCGCCCAGTTTGACCTTGAGCGACTTCAACTGCCCCGACACCTGAGCCCCGACGTCCACCTGTTTGATGCCTTCCAGCACGCCAGTGGCAAGCACTGCATTCTCGATGTCGCCGCGCTCGGCACGGGCGGTGATGTACGCGGGGGGCTTGGCCGGGGCCTCCACGGCATAGAAGACGGCGCCTGCTGTCAGCACCAACGCGGTGATCACTCCAACCTTGCGTAATTTCGACTTGTTCATAAATGCCTGCTGATCCTTGAGATCGCGCCCGCTGATGGAGCGCCTTTTTCGCGTTTTCCGTGCACCTGCCCCGGTGCCAGCCAATAACGACGCTGGCACCGGAAAACCTTCATTCACAAGGTCATGAGAGCGGTTCCCTGATGCCCAAGGCCTGGCCGTCGTACCACCAGGCCGCCAGGCTGTAGACGTCAGGGGTTTTGAGGATGCTGAAGTGGTCTCCCGGTCCGCTCCACAGCCTCAGTTGTGGCAATAACTGCTGCCAACCCTGCGTCATATCGGCTTGTTCGGCGCGATTGACCGCGGTATCCAGACCGGGATCGGTCAACAGCACCAGGCTGGCGGGCCCGGCGTAGCTTTCGACTGGCCGGTACTGGGTGCGCAACGCGCTCGAGAAGGTCCGCACAATGCCATTCAGCGCCTGCGGAGCAATCTTCGAAGACAGCAGACCAACACGCACCATGGCTTCGCGAAGCCGATGCAACTGGGTCGAATCGTCAGCGTTCGCGAAGACCTGCGGATCCAGTTCCAGATCCTTGCCGCTGGACAGTTGCAGCGCGTTGATCAGGCGCTGCAAGGCCGCCGTCGCGGTATAGGGCGTGCTGTCTGCGGCATTGCCTGGGGCTTCGCTGTCAATCAGGGTCAGCGAAAGCACGTCCCGGCCTTGGGCCTGAAGCCTGCTGGCCATGGCATGCGCCACCCAGCCACCGAAGGAATGCCCGACCAGATGCAACGGACCTTGCGGATACTGCTTCTCGATTTCCCGCACGTAGCATTGCGCCGCCGCCTCGACCCGGCTGTGAGGCACGGATCGCCCGTCAAGACCCCGCGCTTGCAGCCCGAAGATCGGCCAGTCCGGGCCTAGCGCTTCAGCCAGACCGATGAAGCTGGTGACGCTGTCACCGGCACCCGGCACGCAGAACAAAGGCGCTCGCCCACTCTGTCCGCTCTGGATCGCCAGCAAGGCCTGATAGACCGGAGCTGGCTGAGCAGCGTCCGGCCTGGTTGTCAGCGCGCTGCCAATGGCCTCGCCGAGCAGTTGAACGTGAGGCGCCTGCATCATGCTCATGTGATCGCCCGGTACGCTGACGCAGTGCAGTTGCCCGGCTGACACGACCTCGTCCCAGCCATAACTCCAGTCACGCACTGCGTCAGGCGCCGCAGTCGCCTCGGCCGCTGTGTTCAGCACCTGTTCGGCACGGAACAGGTGCACAGGCAGATTCAGCGGCTCCAGCCGGTAATGGGCCAGAGCATGGCCGTGCGCCAGTTCCCGCTCCAGGTAGTGCCGCAATTGCAGATCACTCGCCTGCGCCAGTTCCGGATACAGCAGCTGTTCGTCCCTGCACAGCTGCAACAGGTGCTCAAACATCGGCATATCAGGCTGTTCCTGCAAGGCCACCAGCCGCATCAGCGGCGTGACACCCTGGCTGCCTTGCGTCTGCCAGTACGCCGAACAGTGCGCCAGCAACTCGCGTTCGAGCAGATTCGGACCTTGCCAGCGTGCCTTGCCCTGATCGGTCAGGCGCGGCACATAACTGTCCAGCAGACCAAGGAAAGACACGTTTTCGTCCATGCCCAGCAACTGCGTGGCGACTTCGTACGCCAGTACGCCGCCGAACGACCAGCCCGCCAGGCGATAAGGCCCATGCGCCTGCACCGTGCGGATCCGTGCCACCAGCCGTGTTGCCAGCCCTTCCAGAGTCCTTGGTTGCGGCTGCCCCAGCGCGACGCCCGGCAAACCGTAGATCGGGAAATCACCCGGCAGGTGCAGCCCCAACACCGGGAAGTAAGCGTCCAGTCCCGTGAAGTCATGGATCAGGAACAACGGCGTTTCAGTGCCGCCCTCACGCACCGTGATCAGTTCCCGGACTTCGCTCGCCCCGTCGGCACGCCCTTCCAGCAACCCGGCCAGTGCGGCAACGCTTGGACGCTGGAACAGCTCGGCCAGACTCAGCGATAGACCGGATCTCTGCATCAGGCTGACCAGACGAATCGCCAGCAGCGAATGCCCACCCAGTTCGAAGAAACTGTCGTGACGCCCTACCCGCGCCACTTCCAGCACGCCTGCCCACAGTTCGGCCAGACGTTTTTCCAGCGGCGTTTCCGGTGCCTGATAAGACGCCGTCGCCAACGCCTCCAGACTTGGCATCGGCAGCGCCTTGCGGTCCACCTTGCCGTTTTGGGTCAGTGGCAGTGCGTCCAGCAACACATAAGCGGCGGGCACCATGTATTCCGGCAAACGCTCCGCCAGCCAGGCACGCAATGCCGTTGCTTCGAGCGATGCATCGCGTCGAGTGAAATACGCCACCAGACGCAGCCCCCCTTCTTCCAGACGCTGCGCCATGACCACGGCCTCACCGACGCCAGGGCACGACGCCAATTGCTGTTCGATCTCGCCCAGCTCGATGCGCACGCCACGGATCTTCACCTGATCGTCGTTACGGCCGAGGTATTCCAGCGTGCCATCGGCCAGCCAGCGCACCAGATCGCCCGAGCGGTACATCCGCGCATTCGGCCGGTGGCTGAACGGATCCAGCAGAAACCGCTCGGCGGTCATGTCCGGACGGTTCAGGTAACCGCGAGCGACACCGCTGCCGCCGATGTACAGCTCGCCAGGTACGCCCAACGGCACCGGCTGGCGATGTTCGTCCAGCACGTAAAGCCGTGCATGGGATACCGGGCGGCCGATGTGCAGCACTTCACCCGGCGTCATCTGGCCCGAACTGGCCACCACTGTGGTTTCGGTCGGCCCGTAGTTGTTGATCACCGCAAAGCCCGGATCGCGTGGAAACTGGCGCAAGCGGTCGCCACCGATCAGCAATGTGCGCAAAGTTGGATGGCGCAACTCGCGGCTGAACGCATATTCCGCCACCGGCGTCGGCAGGAAGGCGACCTGCAACGGCTGCGCGACCCACCAGTCGAGGAGCGCGTCGAGCTGTTCGTTGCCAATTTCCGCAGGTGGCAGGTGCAACGTCGAACCGGCACACAACGCTGGCCAGACTTCCCAGGCCATCGCATCAAAACCGAAACCGGCGACGCTGGCGGTGTGACTGCCGGCATGCAGATCGAACGCCTGGCAATGCCAGTCCACCAAATGGTTGAGGGCACGATGCTCGACCATCACGCCTTTGGGCAGGCCCGTGGAGCCCGAGGTGTAAATCACGTAGGCCAGATGGCCTGTGGTCAGCTGCGTAACCTGCGGATTGTCGGTGCGCAAAGGCCAGTCGGCGTGATCCAGTGCGATGACTGGCACGGTCAGGTCTTGCACGCGTGCCAACAGGTCCGCTTGGGTCAGCACGACCGCTGGCGCGCTGTCTTGCAGCAGATAGCCAATGCGCTCGCCCGGATGCGCGGGATCGACCGGCACGTAACCGGCACCGGCTTTGAGCACCGCCAGCAGACCGATCAGCGTGTCCAGCCCGCGTCGGGCCATGACCGCAACCCGGTCATCAGGACGTACGCCCAGGCCAATCAGATGATGGGCCAGTGCGTTGGCTCGTTGGTTCAACTGCTCGTAGCTCAGGCGCTGATCACCCACCTGCCCGGCGACGGCATCAGGCGCGAGCGCTGCCTGACGCTCGACACGCTGGTGGATAGTGAGCTCGCTGTCGGCCTCGATGCGAGTGGCGTTGAAGCCCTCCAGCAATTCGGCTCGCTCGGTTGCAGGCAGCAGATCCAGGGTTTCCAGAGCACGTTGCGGTGTCTGCGCCAAGGTGTGAACCAGGCTTTCCACGGCGCGCAGCATGTAAGCGCAGACCCGGCGTGCGTCGATTCCGGCCGAAGTCAGCGCGGTCAGGTCGAACCCTTCACCCAGATCGTCGACGCTCAGAGTCAGCGGGTAGTTGCTGCGCTCTTGCGCATTCAGCAACTCGATACCTTGCCACGCGGCACTGGCGCTCGCGTTATCGGCTTGAGGTACCGCGCTGTGGCGATAGTTGAGCAATGCACTGAACAGCGGTGCACCGGCTGGCAGCGCGCTGCAGCGCTGGGCGAGGGCCAATGGTGCATGCTCGTGGGCCAGCAATCCACTGAGGCGACGATGCGCTTGCTGCACAGCGTCCTGCGCCGACTTGCCAGCCAGATCGATGCGCAACGGCAAGGTGTTGATGAACACCCCCAGCGTACGTTCGACGCCTTCACCTCCCTGCAACCGACCGAGCAGAACGGTGCCGAACACCACCGTGTCGCGCCCGGACAACCGGCCCAGCACCTGCGCCCAGGCCAGATGCATCAGGCTGGCTGCGCTGACCCCGAGCACGCGGGCCTGATCGCGAACCTGACGGCTCAATCCGGCATCCAGCCGTTGCCGGGCCTCACCCGGCACTTGCGCGCCCGGCAACCCGCCCTGACCGTAAGGCAGCGTCGGTTCGTCGAGATCGCCCAGCTGTTCACGGAAGAAGGTTTCATGGGTTTGATCGCCCTGTTCCCGCAAAGTGTGAGCGATGTAATTGCGATACGGCACCGGCGCAGGCAGGTCCGCTTCCTGATCGAGCAATAGGGCTTGCAGCTCATGGCTCAGCAGTTCCAGCGCCATGTGGTCCATGATCAGGTGATGGAACAGCAACACCGCGATAATCCGCCCGTGGTCCGGGTCCTGGGCATGTATCAGGCGCAACAGCGGCGCCTGCTCCAGTCCAAGCGGCGCAGTATCTGCCAAGGCCTGTGGTTCCACTTCGATCACGGTCAGCTCAGCATGGCGCCACACGACTTGCACCGGGGCTTCAAGCCCCTCCCAGCACAACGAAGTGCGTAGCACATCGTTGCGGGCGATAACCCGTTGCAGCGCAGCGCAGAACGCATTCAGGCGCGCACGGTCGGCAAAGGCAAACCGGGCCTGCAATTGATACGGATCGTCGCCGCCAGCTGACAGGTGGTGATAGAAAATACCTGCCTGCAACGGCCCCAGCGGGTAGATATCCTGCACATTCGCCACGCCACCGGGCACGCTGGCGACGATCCGGTCGATATCGCTCTGGTCCAATGCCACCAGCGGCAGCAGGTCCGGTGTAATGCGGGAGCAATCGGCCTCGATCAGGTTCGCAGGGACACGCGCCTGATCAGGGCTGCCGATCGCACTTGCCAGTGCGGACAGCGTGGGTTGCGCGAACAGCGTGCGAATGTCGGCATCCAGCCCTTGGCGACGCATCTGCGCGATCAGGCTGACAGCCAGCAGCGAGTGCCCGCCCAATTCGAAGAAGTGATCGTGACGACCGACCCGCTCGACCTGCAGCAACTCGCTCCAGAGATCAGCCAACGCGCTTTCTACCGCGCCATGCGGTGCTTCGTAATCGCGACCTGGCAGTGCTTCGCGGTCCGGCGCTGGCAAGGCACGACGATCGACCTTGCCATTGGCGGTCAACGGCCAGGACGCCAGGCGTACAAAGGCGCTCGGCACCATATAGCCCGGCAGCACCGCCAGCAGTGCGGCCCGCAGCTCGGAGACCGGGGTCGACAACGCGCCGTCACGCTCAATGAAATAGCCCACCAGCCTCGGCTGCCCCGGCTCGTCCTCACGGGCCAGCACCAGGGCCTCTTCGATGCCCGGCAACCGGCCCAGCTGGCTTTCGATCTCGCCCAGCTCGATGCGCACGCCACGGATCTTCACCTGATCGTCGTTGCGGCCCAGGTACTCCAGCGTGCCGTCGGCGTTCCAGCGCGCCAGGTCGCCGGTGCGGTACATCCGCGCCCCGGCCTCGGGACTGAACGGATCCCGCAGGAAGCGCTCGGCGGTCAGCGCCGGACGGTTCAGGTAACCACGCGCCACGCCGTCACCGGCCACGTACAGCTCGCCCGCCACGCCCTGTGGCACCAGCTGCTGACGCGCGTCAAGCAGG
>NZ_MUIO01000061.1 GCF_002087235.1 Pseudomonas floridensis
TTCAACACGAAAGTGTCGGTTGAAATTGGATAGATTGGCGTAACCGACCTCGAAACAGATGTCCGACACCGACATGTCGGACTGCAACAGCAGTCGGCAGGCGCGCTGAATCCTCAGTTTGCGCATCAGATCGATGAAACCGTGACCGGTAATACGCTTGAAAAAGCGCGAAAAACCGGGATCTGTCATGTCCAGACGTCGGGCAATCACTGACAGGCGAATATCGTTGGTCAGCTCGGTTAGCAAATAGTCGAACGCTTTATTGATGCGCTCGGAACTGCGGGCATCCAGCGTCGGCGCGTAACAACTGCTGGCGAGCAGGTGCGCTTCCTGCGCCGGGGCTTTCAGCAGTGTGTTGATCAGTTGCAGAAACAGGATCAGCCGCTCCAACCCTTGCGCAGCACCGATGCTTTCCAGCAATCGGGCTGCCTGCACGGCGCTGGCTCCCGTGAATTCAAGGCCACGACGCGCCTGCTCGAACAACCGCTGCAGTTCGCCCAGCTCCGGCAGCGTATTGCGCAACGCGAGCAGGGCCGCGCCATCGAACTGCAACACCACGTCACGCCCACGCAAATGCTCTCCCGGCACCACATCACCTATCCAGTCATGGGGCAGGTCGGGCCCGATCAGCGCCACATGGCCTGCGCCGAACTCACCAATGTAGTCGCCCGCGACCAGCTTGCCGCTGCCGTGCCGGATCAGGTGAATCTCGAATTCGGGATGATGATTCCAGCGCGCCAGATCGTAGGGATAGTCGTGCTCGTACCAGCGAAAGCACTGATCAGGCTCGGGAAGAATGACTTCCAGTTCCGCAGGACGCTGCTCGAAAAGAGCTGCTCGGCTGTCAGGCATCGGATGCCCCTTTTTTTGTTTTGGGTGCTTCTTGTTGTAGGCGCCTCTTGCTGCCAAGGGCGCTTCGCAGGCGCTCAACATACGCCGTCCCGCCCCCGACCCGCTAGCAGTGAGAACGCCCGGCGCTGATACTTTTTTGATTTCAGACGACTGGAGTGCCTGCGGTTAAAAAAGTATCGGTCGGGGATTCACCCTGCGTTTGTCCGGGTCATTGCCGACTGCTGTAATCCATCCGTCCCCATGGCTGCGGCATGGACAGGTTCACGAGCAGGCTCAGTTCCACATAGCGCCCATCGAGGGCCGTTCTCCAGCCATGGTCAACAACAAAAATAACAGCTCCCGTCGTTACCCGGCGCGGAGTGGAGAGCACGACGATGAACATTCACAACGCGCTTTTGCTGTCCGCTGGTCTTTCCTTCGCACTGGTCAGCCACGCGGCTGAAACGGTGACCATCGCCACCGTGAACAACGGCGACATGATCCGCATGCAGCGGCTATCAAAACTGTTCGAACAACAGCACCCCGACGTGAAGCTCAATTGGGTGGTGCTGGAAGAAAACGTCCTGCGTCAGCGCCTGACCACCGACATCGCGACCCAGGGCGGTCAGTTCGATGTGCTGACCATCGGCACTTATGAAACGCCGCTGTGGGGCGCCAAACAGTGGCTGGAGCCGATTTCCGGATTGCCGCCCGAATACGACCTGCAAGACATCTTCCCCGCCGTGCGTCAGGGCCTTTCGGTCAACAATACGCTGTACGCCCTGCCGTTCTATGGCGAAAGCACCATCACGTACTACCGCACAGACCTGTTCAAGCAGGCCGGCCTGAGCATGCCGGAACACCCGATCTGGACCCAACTGGGCGAATTTGCCGCAAAGCTGCATCAGCCGGACAAAGGCCTGTATGGCATGTGCCTGCGTGGCAAGGCTGACTGGGGCGAAAACATTGCGTTGCTCAGCACCATGGCGAATGCATTCGGCGCACGCTGGTTCGATGAGCAGTGGAAGCCGCAACTGACCAGCCCGGAGTGGACCAAGGCTGCGAATTTCTACGTGGACACCCTGAAAAAATACGGCCCGCCCGGGGTGACCAGCAATGGCTTCAACGAAACGCTGGCCTTGTTCAACAGTGGCAAATGCGCGCTGTGGGTGGACGCCAGCGTGGCGGGTTCCTTTACAACCGACAAGGAGCAAAGCCGGGTTGTCGACAGCGTCGGCTTTGCACCGGCGCCGACCGAAGCGACTGACAAGGGTTCTTCCTGGCTGTACGCATGGTCGCTGGCAATCCCGGTTTCCTCCAGGCACAAAGATGCCGCCAAGGCGTTCATCACCTGGGCGACGTCGAAGGAATACATCCAGTTGGTCACCGAGAAGGACGGCATCAGCAACGTCCCGCCAGGCACTCGCGCCTCGACCTACAGCGATGCCTATCTGCAGGCGGCGCCGTTCGCCAAAGTGACCCTGCAAATGATGCAGCACGCAGACCCGGCGCAACCATCCGCCCAGCCGGTGCCCTACGTCGGCATCCAGTACGTGACCATTCCGGAGTTTCAGGCCATCGGCACCTCGGTCGGCAAACTGTTCACCGCCGCCCTGACCGGCCAGACCTCGGTCGAGCAGACCCTCGCCGCCGCGCAGGCCGTGACTGAACGGGAGATGAAGCGCGCCGGGTATCCGAAGTAATCCGCAGCCCCTTCGACACACTTTAAAGATGGATCACGACTCATGAAAAGACTGGAAGGTAAAAGCGCGCTGATCACCGGATCGGCCCGCGGTATCGGGCGCACCTTTGCGCAGGCGTACATCCGGGAAAGCGCGACGGTGGCCATCGCGGATATCAATCTGGAACGCGCGCAGGCCACCGCCAACGAACTGGGACCGAACGCCTATGCGGTCAAAATGGACGTGACCGATCAGGCCTCCATCGATCAGGCAATTGCGGCAGTGGTGACACAGACGGGCAAGCTGGACATCCTGATCAACAACGCCGCGATGTTCGATCTGGCGCCTATTGTCGACATCACCCGCGAGAGCTTCGAGCGTTTGTTCTCGATCAATGTCGCCGGCACGCTGTTTACCCTGCAAGCCGCAGCCCGACAGATGATCGCTCAGGGGCACGGCGGCAAGATCATCAACATGGCCAGTCAGGCAGGCCGCCGAGGTGAAGCGCTGGTGGCGGTGTATTGCGCGACTAAAGCGGCAGTCATCAGCCTGACCCAATCGGCCGGTCTGGACCTTATCAAGCATCACATCAACGTCAACGCCATCGCACCCGGCGTGGTGGATGGCGAACACTGGGATGGCGTCGATGCGATGTTCGCCCGCTACGAAAACCGGCCGCTGGGCGAGAAGAAAAAGCTGGTCGGCGAACAGGTGCCGTTCGGTCGCATGGGCACGGCGGACGACCTGACCGGCATGGCAATCTTTCTCGCCTCGGCGGACAGCGAATACGTGGTGGCGCAGACCTACAACGTCGATGGAGGCAACTGGATGAGCTGATCCTGTGAACAAAAGCCGGTCGCCACTTCCATTGATGGGGCGATTGGCTAAGATGCCCGGACCGCACGTTGTGATCCGCGGCATCACCGAAGCACAGGAGCTGCAATGTCCACCGAAGAGGAGCTCGCCATTTCCGGCGGCACACCGATGATCCCCGATCAGCGCCGGGAACTGATGCTGCGCCAGTTACGCAAGCATCAGGTGCTCAGCGTGCATCAGTTGATGGAGATGTTCGACTGCTCGCACATGACCATCCGCCGTGACATCGCGTTGCTGGAACAGGAAGGGCGCGCCTATTCGGTAACCGGCGGCGTGCGTATCGCAAGCCAGGTGCACAGCGAACCCAGTCATCAGTCCAAGGCCGTGGTGGAACTGCCGCACAAGCAGGGCATGGCACGGTTGGCGGCGAGTCTGCTGCATCCGGACATGACGATCTATCTGGATGCCGGCACCAGCACGCTGGAAATCGTGCCGCACATCGTTGCGTTGTCGGGCATGACGGTGGTGACCAATGATTTCGGTGTGGTGAATGCACTGGCCGATGCGGGGCATGTGGATGTGATTCACACCGGCGGCCTGCTCGACCACCCGAACCGTTCGAGCGTCGGCGGGCTGGCGGCCGCTACATTGCGGCAACTGGCGACGGACGTGGCGTTCATGTCCACCAGCTCATGGGACCTGCAACGCGGCACCACCACACCATCGGCCCTGAAAGTCGAAGTCAAGCAGGCGGCCATGCAGTCAGCCTCGCAGACCGTGCTGGTCGCGACCAGCTCCAAATACGGCACCTTCGGCATGTACAAGGTGGCCGGGCTCGATCAGTTCGACACCATCATCACCGATGCCGCCTTGGCCGAAGCCGCCGCCGACGGCATCCGAAAACAGCGCATCGAACTGCTGCTCGCCCCGGTTGGCGGCAAGCGCTAGGCCCTTTTATTCACTGAAGATGCTGCGCCTGATCCACCGCCTTCGCGAGCGAGCTCGCTCCTACTTGTCGTACTCAGGTGCAGGCCTGTGGGAGTGAGCCAACTTTATTCAACTACCCCTTCGATAGACCTTTTTCGCGGACAAGTTGGCTCCCACGAGCACATGCCTGTGGACCTCTGTTGGAGTGGACAAGTCAGCCCCCACGGGTACGTGCCTGACCGGTGGACCGCTGTGGGAGTGGACTTGTCCACGAAGAGGTCTGTTCAGACCCCGTACTCCGCAAGCTCGCCCTCACTGGTCACCGCACCATCCGTGGGAGTGAGCTTGCTGTCTTTGACTACTCCTTGGATAGACCTTCTTCGCGGACAAGTTGGCTCCCACGAGCACATGCCTGTGGACCTCTGTTGGAGTGGACAAGTCAGCCCCCACGGGTACGTGCCTGACCGGTGGACCGCTGTGGGAGTGGACTTGTCCACGAAGAGGTCTGTTCAGACCCCGTACTCCGCAAGCTCGCCCTCACTGGTCACCGCACCATCCGTGGGAGTGAGCTTGCTCACGAATGGGCCCGTATATTCACTGAAGATGCAGCGCCTGCTCCACCGCCTTCGCGAGCGCGCTCACTCCCGCTTTTCCCCAACCCAATCAAAAAAACCCTACAATGTTAATTTATGTGAAAAATAAAAATACTTCACATTATTTACTCATTGATTCACTGTCCGATTCACAGATCAGAACAATAACGTCCGAAAGCCAGCGTCACAGGCCCGGACACTGACTTTGAGGATTACTGCATGAACACTAAGAATGTTGGCGTCATCGGCCTGGGTGCGATGGGTCTGGGCATTGCCCGTTCGTTGCTGCGCAGCGGTTTCAATGTGCATGCCTGCGACGTGCGCACCAGCGTGACCGAGGCGTTCGCGCAGGAAGGTGGTGTTGCATGTGAATCCCCGGCCGCCATGGCGGCTGCCTGTGATGTGATCATCACCGTGGTGGTCAACGCCGAGCAGACTGAAACCGTGCTGTTCGGCGAGAACGGCGCAATCGCCGCGCTGCGTCCCGGCAGCCTGGTGATCGGTTGCGCCACTGTCGCGCCGACGTTCGCGGTCGAGCTGGGCGAGCGTCTGGCCGCACAACATCTTCTGTACCTCGATGCCCCGATCTCCGGCGGCGCAGCCAAGGCCGCTTCCGGCCAGATGACCATGATGACTTCCGGCCCGGCCGAGTCGTACGCCAAGGCAGAAGCGATCCTCAACGGTATGGCCGGCAAGGTCTATCGCCTGGGCGACGTTCACGGCCTGGGCTCGAAAGTCAAAATCATCAACCAGTTGCTCGCCGGCGTGCACATTGCCGCAAGCGCCGAAGCCATGGCGCTGGGCCTGCGCGAAGGGGTCGATGCCGACGCCCTGTACGAAGTGATCACCAACAGCGCCGGTAACTCGTGGATGTTCGAGAACCGCGTGCCGCACATCCTCAACGCCGACTACACGCCGCTGTCGGCCGTCGACATCTTCGTCAAGGACCTGGGCCTGGTGCTGGATACCGCCCGCAGCAGCAAATTCCCGCTGCCACTTTCGGCCACCGCCCACCAGATGTTCATGCAGGCCTCCAGCGCCGGGTTCGGCCGCGAGGATGACTCCGCCGTGATCAAGATTTTCCCGGGCATCGAACTGCCGAAAGCCAAGACCGATAAAGCCTGAGGAGCCTTTGATGAGCCTGAATGACTCTCGCCCGCTGTTGGGCTGCATTGCCGACGATTTCACCGGCGCGACCGACCTGGCCAACATGCTGGTACGCGGCGGCATGCGTACCGTGCAGAGCATTGGTATTCCCAGCGCTGAAATGGCTGCCGGTCTGAATGCCGATGCCATCGTCATCGCCCTCAAGTCGCGCACCACGCCTTCGGCTGACGCTGTCGCCGAATCGCTGGCCGCGCTGGAATGGCTGCGCGAACGTGGCTGCGAGCAGATTTTCTTCAAATACTGCTCGACCTTCGACTCCACCGCCGCGGGCAACATCGGCCAGGTGAGCGAAGCGCTGATGGAACAACTGGGCAGCGACTTCACTCTGGCCTGCCCGGCGTTCCCGGAAAACGGCCGCACGATTTTCCGGGGCCATCTGTTCGTGCAGGATCAGCTGCTCAGCGAATCGGGCATGCAGAATCACCCGCTGACGCCAATGACCGACGCCAATCTGGTCCGCGTGCTGCAAGCGCAGACCATTCAAAAGGTCGGCCTGCTGCGCTATGACACTGTCGCCAAAGGCGTCGACAGCGTGCGCAGCAAGATTGCCGAACTGCGTGCCGAAGGCGTGAGCATGGCGATTGCCGATGCGCTGTCCGATGCCGATCTGTACACACTAGGTGAAGCCTGCGCCGATCTGCCGCTGCTGACCGGCGGCTCGGGTCTGGCGCTCGGCCTGCCAGGCAATTTCCGCAAGGCGGGCAAGCTGCGTGACATCGACGCAGCCAGGCAAATCAAGGTCGACGGCGGTGAAGTCGTGCTGGCGGGCAGTGCATCGGTCGCCACCAACGGTCAGGTCGCGGCCTGGCTGGAAGGCAACCGCCCTGCCCTGCGCATCAACCCGCTGGATCTGGCGGCTGGCAAGCCGGTCGTGGAACAAGCCATTGCGTTCGCCAAAGACGCTGGGCAAACCGTGCTGATCTACGCGACCAGCACGCCGGACGAAGTCAAAACGGTGCAGAAGACGTTGGGTGTCGAACGCTCCGGCGCGATGGTCGAAGACGCGCTGGGCCAGATAGCCAAAGGGCTGCTGGACGCAGGCGTACGACGCTTCGTGGTCGCAGGCGGTGAAACCTCCGGCGCAGTGGTTCAGGCGCTTGGCGTGCAATTGCTGCAGATCGGCGCTCAGATCGATCCGGGCGTGCCTGCCACGTTCAGCCACGGTCAGCAACCGCTGGCAATGGCGCTGAAATCCGGCAACTTCGGCGCACGCGATTTCTTCGCCAAGGCCCTCAAGCAACTGGCGGGGGACGTTTGATGATCGACGAAAACGCGCTGCGTCAGGAAATCTGCGATGTCGGCCGATTGCTGTATGGCCGTGGCTACACGGTCGGCAGCGCAGGCAACATCAGCGCCCGTCTCGACGATGGCTGGCTGATCACACCCACCGACGCCTGCCTGGGCCGCATGGACCCGGCCGATATCGCCAAGGTCAATCTGGCGGGCGAATGGGTGTCCGGCAGCAAGCCGTCCAAAACCCTGGCGCTGCACCGTGAAGTCTACGACCGCAACCCGGAGGTCGGCGGCGTGGTGCACACCCACTCCACGCATCTGGTGGCGCTGACCCTCGCGGGCGTGTGGCGTGAAGACGACATTCTGCCGCCGCTGACGCCCTATCAGGTCATGAAAGTCGGGCACATTCCGCTGATTGCCTACGAGCGTCCCGGCTCGCCCAAAGTGGCCGAGCAGGTCGCGCAACTGGCCAACAGCGTGCGCGGCGTGATGCTGGAGCGTCTTGGCCCAGTGGTCTGGGAAAGCTCGGTCGCCAAGGCCTGCTACGCCCTGGAAGAACTCGAGGAAACGGCGCGCCTGTGGCTGATGACGAATCCCAAACCTGCACCGCTGGCACCTGAGGCTCTGGAAGAACTGCGGCAGGTGTTCGGCGCCGATTGGTAACCGAAACCCATTGATCGGGAGGCGCGTCGCGCCTCTTGGCCAACCCCGGCGTGGCCGGAAAACAATAACAACAGGAATCGAGAGCATGACTTACCCACACCCCGCTTTTGTTCGGATTCGCTCGCTGTCACCCATCGTCTCTTTTAATGGGAGCGCGCAGGCATGACGCCAATCATGTTGATGGCCATCGCCGGTGCGGGCATCGCACTGCTGTTGTTTCTGGTCCTGAAGTACAAATTCCAGCCCTTCGTCGCACTGATGCTGGTAAGCATCATCGTGGCGCTGGTTGCGGGCGTTAAGCCTGCCGATCTGGTCGCCACGATTGAAGGCGGCATGGGCAAGACCCTCGGCCACATTGCGATCATCATTGCCTTGGGCGCGATGATCGGACGCATCATCGAACTCTCCGGGGGTGCCGAGGCACTGGCCAGAACCCTGATTGACCGCTTCGGCAACAAGCGCACGCCACTGGCGCTGACGGTTGCCGGTTTCATGGTTGGTATTCCGGTGTTCTTCGAAGTCGGCGTGATCATCCTCATGCCGCTGGCCTATGGTGTGGCGCGTGCCGCCCGCAAACCGCTGATGATCTTCGCCCTGCCGATGTGTGCGGCCTTGCTGGCAGTACACGCTTTTCTGCCGCCGCATCCGGGCGCTGTCGCAGCCGCCAGCCAGTTGGGCGCAGACCTGGGTCGCGTGCTGATGCTGGGCATTCCGATTGTTGCCGTGTTGTGCGTGATCGGTTATTTCGTGGCCGGGCGCATGACCCGCAAAACCTACCCGATGACCGATGATATCCGCGCCGAAGTCTATGGCCCGCACGTCACTAATGAAGACCTGGAAGCCTGGGCGCGCAACGATTATTCGAACGTGCGCGAAGCCACCGAAACCCGCACCCTGGGCGCCGAGGAAAGCGCGAGCAGTCTGGCGAGCAAGCTGCCGCCTGCGCCCGCACCGGGTTTCGGCCTGATCATCGCCCTGATTCTGCTGCCCATCGTGTTGATCCTGATGGGCACGCTGGCGACCACCCTGCTGCCCGCCGACTCCACATTACGCGCCATCCTGACCGTACTGGGCGCGCCGCTGGTTGCGCTGTTGATCGACACCCTGTTGTGCGCCTGGCTGCTGGGTTCGCGCCGTGGCTGGAGCCGCACGCAGGTTTCCGACGTGATCGGCTCGGCACTGCCGGGTGTGGCGATGGTGATTCTGATCGCCGGTGCCGGTGGTGTGTTCGGCAAGGTGCTGGTCGACACCGGTATCGGCGCGGTCGTCTCCGAGGCGCTGCGCAACACGGGCCTGCCGGTGCTGGCGCTGGGCTTTTTACTGACCCTGCTGCTGCGCGCCGTGCAAGGTTCGACCACGGTTGCGCTGGTAACCACCGCAGGCATTCTCAGCCCCCTGATCGCGACCCTGGACCTGAGCGCCAACCACCTGGCCCTGCTGTGTCTGGCCATGGGCGGTGGCGGTCTGGCGATGTCGCACATCAATGACGCCGGTTACTGGATGTTCACCAAGCTGGCAGGCCTGAACGTCGCCGACGGCTTGCGCACCTGGACCGTACTGGTCACGCTGCTGGGCACACTGGGCTTCGTGATTACCCTGCTGCTTTGGCCATTCGTCTGACCCTTTGAAGACTGGAGTTAACATGCCTCGTTTCGCCGCCAACCTCAGCATGCTCTACCCGCAGCATGACTTCCTTGAGCGCTTTGCCGCAGCCGCCGCCGACGGTTTCGGCGCGGTCGAGTACCTGTTTCCCTATGCCTGGACGCCACAGGAACTCAAGCAGCGCCTGAGCGACAACGGCCTGGTGCAGGCGCTGTTCAATGCGCCACCGGGCGACTGGGATGCGGGCGAACGAGGCATTGCCACGCTGCCGGGTCGCGAAGCTGAATTTCGCAGCGGCATCGAGCGCGCGCTGGAGTACGCACAGGTGCTGGGCAATGACCGGGTTCACGTGATGGCGGGCTTGCTGCCCAGCGAAGACCTGCGTGAGCGTCATCAGGCGGTCTATCTGGAGAACCTGGCGTTCGCGGCCGAGCAGGCCAGGGCCGCTGGCGTCACGATACTGATCGAACCGATCAACACGCGTGACATGCCGGGTTTCTTCCTCAACCGCCAGGATCAGGCGCAGGAGATCTGCAAGCAAGTGGGCGCGGACAACCTGAAAGTGCAGTTCGATTGCTATCACTGCCAGATTGTCGAAGGCGACCTGACCAGCAAGCTGCGTCGTGATTTTGCCGGGATCGGCCATATCCAGATCGCTGGCGTGCCGGATCGCAACGAGCCGGACCTGGGTGAACTCAACTACCAACACCTGTTCGACGTCATCGACGAGCTGGGCTATCAGGGCTGGATAGGCTGCGAGTACCGCCCCAAGGGTGACACCAGCCAGGGGCTGGCGTGGTTGCGTCAGTTACAGGGCAAGTAAAACCACCTGAGCGTGTGCACAGGCCCCCGGGAGGCTCTGCGTCCCGGTCGGCTCTGATCAAGCGTTCGCTCAGGATGAGAAACTCACTCCGGAATATCGAACTGATCCTTGATGTAGCGAATTTCCGTGCGGCCGTGCGGTGCAGGCTGGCCATCCTCGCCCAGATTGACGAACACCATCTTCTCGACGGTCAGAATACTCTTGCGGGTGATCTTGTTGCGGACCTGGCACTTGAGAGTGATCGAGGTGCGGCCAAACTCGGTGGCGGTGATCCCCAGCTCGATGATGTCGCCCTGGCGCGAAGCGCTGACGAAGTTGATCTCGGAAATGTACTTGGTCACCACACGCTGATTGCCCAGTTGAACGATGGCGTAAATGGCCGCTTCTTCATCGATCCAGCGCAACAGGCTGCCGCCGAACAGGGTGCCGTTGGGATTGAGGTCTTCAGGCTTGACCCACTTGCGGGTATGGAAATTCATGTTCACTCCTGAGCGTCTTCGATAAGAGAACCGCATCATGGCAGAGCCAGCCGCTCGCGCCCATGCCCGCGCCCATTGTGACTGTGTATCGTGACGATTGACGCACTGCGACCGGCTCATTTTGATAGAAGCCGTAAGCGCCTGAGGCCCAAGCACTTATCGCCAGACGCCGACCCAGACGCTCGCAAACCGACAGAAAGTCTTGGGAAGAATCGCCAGCGCGGCTATACTGCCAACCGTTTCAAACGGCCATCCACGCTGATGCCGTTCCCGCCACCTGTCCGAGGGGCGCTGCAGCAGGTTTTCCCTGTCAGGCTCGGATGGGGCGTTGTTTGACCGGTCGATGCTCGATCGGCAAGCCTTAAACGCACAACGGCGCCCATTCGCATTTTTATGGAATGGAGACTCTCAATGAGTGCTGTAATCACGCCCGCAGAATTTAACGATTTCAAGGTTGCCGACATTTCCCTGGCAGCCTGGGGCCGTCGCGAAACCATCATCGCCGAATCCGAAATGCCAGCCCTGATGGGTCTGCGCCGCAAGTATGCCGGTGAGCAGCCTTTGAAAGGCGCGAAGATCCTCGGCTGCATCCACATGACCATCCAGACTGCCGTGCTGATCGAAACCCTGGTTGCCCTGGGTGCCGAAGTGCGCTGGTCGTCGTGCAACATTTTCTCCACTCAGGACCAGGCCGCTGCCGCAATCGCCGCTGCCGGCATCCCTGTGTTCGCCTGGAAAGGCGAGACCGAAGAAGAGTACGAGTGGTGCATCGAGCAGACCATCCTGAAGGACGGTCAGCCATGGGATGCCAACATGATCCTCGACGACGGCGGCGACCTGACCGAGATCATCCACAAGAAATACCCGGCGATGCTGGACAAGATCCACGGCGTCACCGAGGAAACCACCACCGGCGTACACCGCCTGCTGGACATGCTGGCCAAGGGCGAGCTGAAAATCCCGGCCATCAACGTCAACGACTCGGTGACCAAGAGCAAGAACGACAACAAGTACGGCTGCCGCCACAGCCTGAACGACGCCATCAAGCGCGGCACCGACCACTTGCTGTCCGGCAAGCAGGCGCTGGTGATCGGCTACGGTGACGTGGGCAAGGGCTCGGCCCAGTCCCTGCGTCAGGAAGGCATGATCGTCAAAGTGACCGAAGTCGACCCGATCTGCGCGATGCAAGCGTGCATGGACGGTTTCGAACTGGTCTCCCCGTTCATCGACGGCGAAAACGACGGCACCGAAGCCTGCATCGACAAGGCTCTGCTGGGCAAGATCGACCTGATCGTCACCACCACCGGTAACGTCAACGTCTGCGACGCCAACATGCTCAAGGCGTTGAAAAAGCGTGCCGTGGTCTGCAACATCGGTCACTTCGACAACGAAATCGACACTGCCTTCATGCGCAAGAACTGGGCGTGGGAAGAAGTGAAGCCACAGGTTCACAAAATCCATCGCACCGGTCCTGGCGCATTCGACGCCCAGAACGATGACTACCTGATCCTGCTGGCCGAAGGCCGTCTGGTGAACCTGGGCAACGCCACTGGTCACCCAAGCCGCATCATGGACGGTTCGTTCGCCAACCAGGTTCTGGCGCAGATCTTCCTGTTCGAGCAGAAGTACGCCGATCTGTCGCCAGCCAAGAAGGCCGAGCGTCTGACCGTTGAAGTGCTGCCGAAGAAACTCGACGAAGAAGTGGCCCTGGAAATGGTCCGCGGTTTCGGCGGCGTCGTGACCAAACTGACCAAGACACAGGCCGATTACATCGGTGTGACCGTCGAAGGTCCGTTCAAGCCACACGCCTACCGTTACTGATTGATCTGTGTGAGCGTGCGCGGCGTTTCTGACGCTGCGCACACGCTCGCAGCAGTCAATGAACTGTAGGAGCGGACTTGTCCGCGAAGGCATTTGATCTGTCACCCGTCTTTCGTTGATAGGCAGATTTCTTCGCGGACCAGTCCGCCCCCACACTCTGCGACCTCCCGTTCGCTTCAAGATGAGATCGGCCTCCATGAGCCAAGAACGTCGCTACAGCTTCGAGTTCTTCCCCACCAAGACCGATGCTGGACATGAAAAGCTGCTGACCGTTGCGCGTCAGCTGGCAAGCTACAATCCGGATTTTTTCTCCTGCACCTATGGTGCCGGTGGTTCGACCCGCGACCGCACGCTCAACACCGTGCTGCAGCTGGAGAACGAAGTCAAAGTGCCTGCCGCCCCGCACTTGTCGTGTGTCGGTGACAGCAAGGCTGACTTGCGCAGCCTGCTGAGCCAGTACAAGGAAGCCGGCATCAAGCGTATCGTTGCGCTGCGCGGCGACCTGCCTTCCGGCATGGGCATGGCCAGCGGCGAACTGCGTCACGCCAATGATCTGGTCAGTTTCATTCGCGAAGAGACCGGCAGCCACTTCCACATTGAAGTCGCCGCCTACCCGGAAATGCACCCGCAGGCGCGCAATTTCGAAGACGACCTCAAGCACTTCGTCAACAAGGCCAATGCCGGTGCCGACAGTGCGATCACCCAATACTTCTTCAACGCCGACAGTTATTTCTACTTTGTCGAGCGCGTGCAGAAGATGGGCGTGAACATCCCTATCGTGCCGGGCATCATGCCAATCACCAACTACAGCAAGCTGGCGCGCTTCTCCGATGCCTGTGGTGCGGAAATCCCGCGCTGGATCCGCAAGCAGCTGGAAGCGTATGGCGATGACGTGCAAAGCATTCAGTCGTTCGGCGAAGACGTCATCACTGAAATGTGCGAGCGCCTGCTCCAGGGCGGCGCACCCGGCCTGCACTTCTACACCCTGAATCAGGCGGATCCGAGCCTGGCAGTCTGGAACAACCTCAAACTGCCACGCTGACAGCCGCTGCAATACCGCGATTTCCCTGACAATTTCCGGGAGATCGCGGCGCACTACACCGTTGGGCAGCAGGAAAGCAGCGTATTGCGCTCGCTCTGTTATACTCCAGCCTTCCCGCCAGGCTTACGCCCGGACGCTCGGTCTTGCAATCGTCACCTCGCTCACGCCAACAGCACACTTTCCAACAGGTGCAGGCGTCACGAGATGAACTTAAGACCCCGCAGGACCGGACGGGATCGCGTTGTCTTTACACGCCATTCGCGCCAGGCAAGACATCCCTTGAGCTTAAGCTCCAACAGAACAGGATTACTCATGTCCTTTGCTTCCCTCGGTCTCTCCGAGGCTCTAGTCCGCGCCATCGAGGCAGCGGGCTACACCCAGCCTACTCCGGTGCAACAGCGGGCCATTCCCGCCGTGTTGCAAGGTCGCGACCTGATGGTTGCGGCACAGACAGGTACTGGTAAAACCGGCGGCTTCGCCCTCCCTATTCTGGAGCGGCTGTTTCCCAATGGTGTTCCGGACAAATCCCAGCGTCATGGCCCGCGCCAACCCCGCGTGCTGGTCCTGACCCCGACCCGCGAACTGGCCGCACAGGTGCATGAGAGCTTCAAGATCTATGCCCGCGACCTGAAGTTCGTCAGCGCCTGTATCTTCGGCGGCGTCGGCATGAACCCACAGGTTCAAGCCATGTCCCGTGGTGTGGACGTACTGGTAGCCTGCCCCGGCCGCCTGCTTGACCTGGCCGGACAAGGCAGCGTCGACCTGTCCCACGTTGAAATCCTGGTGCTCGATGAAGCAGACCGGATGCTCGACATGGGCTTCGTCCATGACGTCAAGAAAGTGCTGGCCCGCTTGCCTGCCAAGCGCCAGAACCTGCTGTTCTCGGCCACCTTTTCCAATGACATCACCGCGTTGGCCGGCAAACTGCTGCATAACCCCGAGCGCATCGAAGTCACGCCGCCGAACACCACGGTCGAGCGTATCGAGCAACGGGTGTTCCGCCTGGCCGCCAACCACAAGCGTTCGCTGCTGGCGCACCTGATCACCGTTGGCGCCTGGGAACAAGTGCTGGTGTTCACTCGCACCAAGCACGGCGCCAACCGTCTGGCCGAGTACCTGGACAAGCACGGCCTTGCTGCCGTCGCGATCCACGGCAACAAGAGCCAGAACGCCCGAACCAAAGCGCTGGCCGACTTCAAGGCCGGCGATGTGCGCATCATGGTCGCTACCGATATCGCCGCACGCGGTCTGGATATCGACCAGTTGCCACACGTGGTCAACTTCGAATTGCCGAACGTCGATGAAGACTACGTTCACCGCATCGGTCGTACCGGCCGTGCAGGTCGCTCGGGTGAAGCCATCTCGCTGGTCGCTCCGGACGAAGAAAAGCTGCTCAAAAGTATCGAGCGCATGACCAAACAGAAGATCCCTGACGGCGATCTGATGGGCTTCGACATCACTGCAGTCGAGGCCGAAAAGCCTGAAGTGCGTGAGCGTCCCGATGTGCGTAATCCACGTGGCGCACGTCCTGCCCGTGGTGATGGCGACAAGAACAACGGCGGTCGTCGCGACAAGGGAAAGGATAAAGGCAAGGAAAAACCAGCCGCAGCGGCCGCCAATGGCGAGCGCCCTGCCCGCCCGCCACGCGAAAAAAAACCTCGTGAAGGCACGCCTCGCGGCGAACAACGTGCTTCGCAGGCTGCGGCACCACGCCCGCAGTCGGACCGTGCACCGGACGAGTTTCTGGATGACGAAGTGGACAACTTCGGCAACCGCGCCGACTACGTGAGTCCGTATCAGGGCAAAGGCCAGAACCGTGGCCGTCGTCCTGGCGCGGCCACCGGCGCAGCACCAGCCGCAGGTGGCGCGGCGCGTCCTGCCAATCCGGGTCGCACCGGTGGCGGCGCACGCACAGGTTCCGGCACTGGCGCACCCAAGCGCAACGGTGCTGGCGCAGGCACGGGCTCAGCACCACGCTCGCGTGACGGCCAAGCACCGCGCAACCGTCGCCCGGCCCGTGATGATCGCGCCCCACGCGAACCTCAGGAGCCGGTGGTTCGCAGCCAGCGCGATGGTCAACCACAGCCCAAGATCGTGCACAAGGAATCGAAGATCGACCGTTTCCCGTCTGCCGAGCAACTGGACCAGTTGCCAACGCGTCCGCGCGGTGAAAAACCGGCCCTGCTGACCCGCAATCGCGATAGCTGACAGCCGCTGTAAACACAAGACGCCCCGACCTGTTCGGGGCGTCTTTGTTTGTAGCCCAGCATAGAAAAATCTGGACACCATCAGGTTCTGGCAAACGCTTGTAGGAGTGGACTTGTCCACGAAAGCGGTCGCCAGGCTCTGCATCCTTATCGCGTGTACCTCTTTCGCAGACGAGTCCGCTCCCACTGGCTGGCGCATCACCCGTGGGAGTGGACTTGTCCACAAAGCAACGCATCAGACACTGCCGATGGAGAGACTGTGCACATCTCTTCGCGGACGAGTCCGCTCCCACTGACTGGCGCATACCCCTTAGGAGTGGACTTGTCCACGAAAGCAACGCATCAGGCGCTGCCGATGGAGAGACTATGCACATCTCTTCGCGGACGAGTCCGCTCCCACTGACTGCCGCATACCCTGTGGGAGTGGACTTGTCCACGAAAGCGATATGTCAGGCGCTGCCGATGGAGAGGCTGTGCACATCTTTTCGCGGACGAGTCCGCTCCTACTGTGAGCCTCCACTGGCCGTGACTTCTCTATCTGGAAGGCCACACACGAAAACGCCGACCCAAGGGTCGGCGTTTTTTCGTTCAGGCGAACGCTTACTTCTTCTGTACGCCTTCGAAGGTGATGTCCAGGTCCAGCGTCTGCGACGTCGGGCCAGGGCCTTTGATGCCGAAGTCGTTCAGGTTGAGCGTCGAGGTGCCGTTGAAGCCGGCACGGTAGCCGCCCCACGGATCCTTGCCTTCGCCGTTGAACGTAGCCTTGATAACGATTGGCTTGGTCACGCCGTGCAGGGTCAGGTCGCCGGTCACGTCGGCAGTCTTCTCGCCGGTGGACTTGATGCTGGTAGAAACGAACTTGGCTTCCGGGTATTTACCGGCGTCCAGGAAGTCCTTGCTGAGGATGTGCTTGTCACGCTCGGCATGGTTGGTGAACAGGCTGGCGGTCTTCAGTTCGACAGCGATCTTGCTGGCTTCAGGCTTGGCAGCGTCGAAGCTGAACGTGCCGTCCCAGTCCTTGAACGTACCGTGGATGAAGCTGTAGCCCAGGTGGCTGATCTTGAAGTCAACGAAAGCGTGCTGACCTTCCTTGTCGATAACATAGTCGGCTGCCATTGCCTGACCGGCGGACAACAGTGCGGTACCCAGAGCCAGAGCGGCGAGAGACTTCTTCAACATGCTTTTATTCCCGTTTTGGTTGAACAATCAATGACGACCCAGCATACGTTTGAGGGTCACATCGCGATCGATGAAGTGGTGTTTCAGTGCAGCCAGGCCATGGAGCCCCGCGAAAATCACGAGGGTCCAGGCCAGATACAGGTGAATCCAGCCGGCATTTTCCGCCTGTCCCGGAAGGCCCGAAACCAGCGCAGGTATCTCGAACAGACCGAACACTGGAATCCCCACGCCATCGGCGGTGGAGATGAGGTAACCGGCAAACATCACGGCAAACAGCGCAACGTACAGAAACAGATGACCGAACGCGGCCCCGATGCGTGTCATACGACTGTAGCTCGACAACGGCGGCGGAGGCGGACTGAGCAGACGCCAGACCACGCGAATCAGCATGATCGCAAACAGGGTGATGCCAATGCTCTTGTGCAGATCAGGCCCGGCCTTGCGCCAGGTATCGTAGTAATCCAGCCCGACCATCCAGAGCCCCAGTGCGAACAAGCCAAACACTACAACGGCTACACCCCAGTGCAGCACCATGCTGATCAGACCGTAGCGAGAGGATGAGTTACGTAGCTGCATTGCCAATACCTTGTCAGAAGTGTTACCAGACTAGCTTTTTATCTATCGAATGAAAGCGCAAAATTTCGCTTTGATGCATCGAAGAACATGATTGATCGCTGACCGGGACTTAGCCCTTTCTCGATCCGCCAAATCCTTCATGTGCCCGCAACGAGGCGTGAAAGCCTGTCAGGACGACGCAAGGCTGACCTTGCCTCATCAGCATCCCGATAATTTCAGTTCTGTAACACTTTGCCGGGACCGTCGGCCGTCCGGTGCCGATGAACGGCATCATTGCGTCCCGCAGGACCGTTCTGCCACAGGCCCCACACAAAGAACGAATACGACGCGCACAAAAAAAGGGGCGCGGTTTACACCGTGCCCCTTCGCTCGACGATTGCCCGTCAGTTCTTGACGTCAGTTGGTGCCGTGTCGGTGGCAGCCTTGGCCGGGGCCTTTTGAGCGTCATCGGTCTTGGCCGGAGCCTTTTTCACAGGTTCCTTTTTTGCCGGCTCTTTCTTGACCGGTTCTTTCTTCGCAGGCTCCTTCTTGGCCGGCTCCTTGTGCTGAGTCTTCTTCGCCGGTTCAGCCTTGGCTGCAGGCTTCTTGGCAGGCTCTGCCTTCACAGGCGGCGCAACCACAGGGACGACGGCCGGAGCGACGGGAACCGGCGCGGGCGCGGGTGCAGGTTCTGGAGCCTTCTCGACCGGTGCTGGCGCGGGTGCCGGAGCGTCCGAGCCGCCGAACCAGCGCGAGAAGAAGCCTTTTTGCTCAGCTTGCGGCTTGGCGGACTCAGCAGGCTCGGCCGGTTTATCGGATGAACCACCAAACAGATTGCTGAAGAAGTTGCCTTCCGATTTCTGCGGCGCGGGTGCCGGTGCCTTCGGTGGAGCCACCTTGACCGGCTCGAACGATTTGCCTGCCGCCAGATCCTGAACCTGACCGGCCGCACGCTGACCGCTGCGCAATGCACCTTCCAGCGTGCCCGGGTACAAGGTGTCGGTGTGCTCACCGGCAAAGGCTACGCGCTGGATCGGCCTTTCCCACAAGCGCCAGTACTTGCTGATCTGGCCGGGACCGAAAGCCAGGTATGAACCGCCGGTCGACGGATCGACGCTGTAGCGACGGATCTCGTAGCCGGTGTAGGCGCCGCGGGCTTCGGGGTAGAACGCGTGCAGACGGATCAGCACCTGATCGACCAGTTGCTTGTCACCGAACGCCTGCATGATGCGGGCATTGTCGCCGGACAGGTTGATGACGACGTTGGCGCCGCCCTTGAGCGCAGGCTCGATCCACAGCATGCCCAGACCGGTGTTGCTGAACACCTCACCCGACATGCGCGCCTTGCTGTCCCAGACCGGGGTCTTGAACTTGAGCATGATCTGGTCGCGCCAGCCGTAATTGGTGCTCTTGATCGCGCCCATGTGCTGGGCATCCAGCGCAGGCGTCATCTGAATCTTGCTCAGCGAACGCAGCGGCACGGCCATGACGACGTAATCGGCGGTGTAGCTGGTTGCACCGGCCTTGATCGTGACGTGGTCCTTGTCCTGAATGACCGCAGAAACCGGCGAGTTGGTCTTGATGGTTTTCAGCTGTTTGACGAAGGCCTGAGCCAGCACCGCACTGCCGCCGGGCAGACGCGAGGCGCGCAGATCGCGCTCGTCCACCGAACGATAGACGCTGGACTGCTGGGCGAAATACAACAGCGACAGGCGCGAAGGCTCATCGTAGCGTGTACGGATCTGCTGATTGATCAGCTGACGCGCCGTGGCAGGCAGGCTCAGGCGATCCAGCCAGTTGGCGACGTTGATCTGGTCCAGCGCAAACAATGTGCTGTTGGCTGCCGGATTTTCCGGGTCGGTGATCGAGCGGGCCAGGTTGTCCAGCGTCTCGTTGTAACGCTTGATGGCGTCGGCCGTAGCGGGTTGCTTGACCGCCAGATCCGCCTGGGTGAAATGCACACCATCGATCAGGTAGCTGGGCGTGCGCACGAACTCGGGCGCAGGCACCGTCGCCAGTTTGAACGTGTCCAGATAGCGATTGAGCACCGGCTGTGCCTTGGTGTTGCCGATCCACTCGCTGGTGGCCAGGCCCGAGCGTCCGCCCAGACCCGGCTTGGCTTCCAGCAGCGTGACCTGCCAGCCTTTGACTTGCAGTTCGTAAGCCGCCGTCAGGCCTGCCATGCCGCCGCCGACGACGATTGCAGTTCGTTGTTTTTCATCGGCGAGCGTCGAAACGCTGACCAGCCCTGTCACTATCAGCGCACACGCGCGCAGCCACCCAGAAAGCATTCCGTGAACTCCGAAAAAACAAGGGGAAGGTTGGGCCAGTCAGCCCGGAACATCGAATAGCGAGGTAGGATACGCGAGCCATCAGATAGCCGCCAGCAACGTCCGTTGCGCCTTAAAGTTGGATGAAAGGTTGTGACACAGCCGGGCATTGCATAGGCTTGCGCGATTGTTCGTCCTCGCCTTGAGCGAGTCGCTACCCGGAGATTGCAAATGGGCCTGAATGACCAGTGGATGCAACGTGACCTCAAGGTCCTGTGGCACCCCTGCACCCAGATGAAAGACCACGAAAACCTGCCGCTCATACCCATCAAGCGCGGCGAAGGCGTGTGGCTCGAAGACTTCGAAGGCAAGCGCTACCTGGACGCCGTCAGCTCCTGGTGGGTCAACGTGTTCGGACACGCCAACCCGCGCATCAATCAGCGCATCAAGGATCAGGTCGATCAACTGGAGCACGTTATCCTCGCCGGTTTCAGTCACCAGCCAGTGATCGAGCTGTCGGAGCGTCTGGTGAAGCTCACGCCTGAGGGCCTGACTCGCTGCTTCTACGCCGATAACGGTTCATCCTGCATCGAAGTGGCGTTGAAAATGAGCTTTCATTACTGGCTCAACCGCGGCCAGCCCGACAAAAAGCGCTTTGTGACCCTGACCAACAGCTACCACGGCGAAACCATGGCTGCGATGTCGGTGGGCGACGTGCCGCTGTTCACCGAAACCTACAAGGCGCTGCTGCTGGACACCCTCAAGGTGCCGAGCCCTGACTGCTATCACCGGCCCGAGGGCATGAGTTGGGAAGAACACTCGCGCAACATGTTCGCCGCTATGGAGCAGACCCTGGCCGAACACCACGCCAGTGTTGCCGCCGTAATCGTCGAGCCCCTGATTCAGGGCGCGGGCGGCATGCGCATGTATCACCCGATCTACCTCAAATTGCTGCGCGAGGCGTGTGATCGCTACGGCGTGCACCTGATTCATGACGAGATTGCCGTGGGCTTCGGTCGTACCGGCACGATGTTCGCGTGTGAGCAGGCAGGCATTCGCCCGGATTTTCTATGCCTGTCCAAGGCGCTGACCGGGGGCTACCTGCCGCTGGCCGCCTGCCTGACGACCGACGACGTCTACGACGCCTTCTACGATGACTACCCGACGCTGCGAGCCTTTCTGCATTCGCACAGCTACACGGGCAATCCGCTGGCCTGCGCGGCGGCGCTGGCGACACTGGATATTTTCGAGCAGGACAACGTCATCGAGAACAACAAGGCGCTGGCGCAACGCATGGCCACCGCCACCGCCCACCTGGCCGATCACCCCCATGTCGCGGAAGTGCGCCAGACCGGCATGGCGATTGCCATCGAGATGGTTCAGGACAAAGCCAGCAAGACCGCTTATCCATGGCAGGAACGCCGTGGCATGAAGGTTTTCCAGCACGCCCTTGAACGCGGCGCGTTACTCAGGCCACTGGGCAGCGTGGTGTACTTTCTGCCGCCCTACGTGATCACGCCGGAACAGATCGACTTTCTCGCGCAGGTCGCCAGCGAAGGCATCGACATCGCCACGCGCAGCAGCATCAGTGTGGCGGTGCGTGAGAATTTCCATCCGGACTTCAGGGATCCGGGCTGAGCTGGCGATAAAAGACCGACGCCATCGCGGACGAGTCCGCTCCCACTTTGGAACGCATACTTCGTGGGAGTCCGCTCCCACTTCGGACCGCATGGAACGCATACTTCGTGGGGGTCCGCTCCCACTTTGGAACGCATGGAACGCATACTTCGTGGGAGCGGACTTGTCCGCGAAGGCGATCTCAAGACAAACACATCCGTACGCCTACAGAGAAACACCATGAGACTGTCCCGCTTTTTCACCGACACGCCCCTGAGCCTTGGCGAGCACGAACTGCCCGAAGCCCAGGCGCACTACATCAGTCGCGTACTGCGCATGACCGAAGGCGATGCCCTGCAACTCTTCGACGGTTCCGGCAGCGAGTTTCGCGGCACCTTGCTGGAAGTCGGCAAGAAGCGTGTGCGGGTTCAACTGGATGAGCAATTTGCCGGTCAGGTAGAGTCGGGACTGCGCATTCATCTGGGTCAAGGGCTGTCCCGTGGTGAGCGCATGGATTGGGCGATTCAGAAAGCTACCGAACTGGGCGTCAGCGAAATCACGCCGATCGTCAGCGAGCGCTGTGAAGTGCGCCTAAAGGATGAACGTGCGGAAAAGCGTCAGGCGCATTGGCAACAGATTGCGATCAGCGCCTGCGAACAATGCGGCCGCTCCGTGGTGCCGGTGATCCATCCGCCCATGCCCTTGGCCGACTGGCTGAAACAGACCGACGCCGACCTGAAACTGGTCCTGCACCCCGTCGCCGAACCCCTGACCAGCCACGAAAAACCGGCAAGCCTGGCCTTCCTCATCGGCCCGGAAGGCGGCTTGAACGACACCGAAGTCGATCAGGCCAAAAACGCCAGCTTCCACGCCGCCCGCCTCGGCCCACGCGTCCTGCGCACCGAAACCGCCCCGGTTGTAGCACTTAGTGTGGCGCAGCAATTGTGGGGGGATTTCTAGCCAAGCCGGCAGTGCCCAGGCGCTGGGAACGTGCAGGTCTGCAACACTTAAACGTGAGCTTCGTCCCACTCGGGCACGAGGCGTACCTCAACCCTTTGTCCGAGCGCGCGAGCAGCGCTGGCCAGCGTAGCCAGCGTCATCCCGGCGTCGTTCTGGTCCAGAGCCCTGTCGACGGCCGAACGACTTGCTTGCATGCGTTCAGCCAACGCCTTCTTGCTCACTTTTTGACGCTTCATGGTCTCGATCACACGCTTGAGAGCAGCAGCAGACACTTCTTCAGCGAGACTTTGCTCAGCAAGAAAGTCATCGAAATCGGAACCTATATGCTTGTTCATGACTTGTTACTCTCTAATTGCGCTTTGCGTCGCTTGGCCGTCGCCAGATCAGACGCAGGGGTCTTGTCACTCTTCTTGATGAAGCCATGAAGCAAGACCATTGTGTTTCCCGAAAGCGTGAACAGCGCTCGGGCTATCGTATTTTTTAAATCGGTTCTGACCTCCCAAAGATCAGCCTCCATCTTTCTGACCACCTGCATTCCGATGGGCCAGCCAAACTGCACTGTCATGATGTCGGTACCAATGGCCTTACGGTCATCTCGGGGTAATTCGGCAAGCCATTCTCATACGGGTTCATTACCTGCCTCCGTGCAGAAAAAGCTGACGTTTAGAGTCGGGGGCTTTTTGCTCATGCGCCACCCGTACCAAAATAGGTTCACCTATCAACGCTCAATTGTCCGATGGTAAGTGAGGACTCATTCCGTCATCTGTTGTTACGCGTGACCCCGGTTCAAAGCACATAAAAGCAGATCGCCACAAAGTGCATCAGGCTGCCGCCGATCACGAACAGGTGCCAGATGCCGTGCCAGTGGCGGATGTGGTCGTAGGCGAAGAAGAGGATGCCGACGGTGTAGAGGATGCCGCCGCCTGCCAGCCAGATGAAGCCAGCCATCCCGAGCGCTGCCAGCAGCGGCTTGATGGCGACCAGGACGATCCAGCCCATCACGGCGTAGATCACGATGGAGAGTATTCGGGCTTCGGAGCGAGGTTTGATTTCCTGCAGGATGCCGATCAGCGCCAGCGCCCAGACAATACCGAACAGGGTCCAGCCCCATGCGCCGCGCAGGGTCACGAGGCAGAACGGTGTGTAACTGCCCGCGATCATCAAGTAGATCGAGAAGTGATCGACCTTCTGCATGATCGATTTCGGACGCCCTTTGACACTGTGGTAAACCGTCGAGACGCTGTACAGCGTGACCAGACAGACGCCGTAAATGGCCATGCTGACCACCTTCCAGACATCGCCATGCAGACTCGCCATGACCAGCAGCCAGATCGCTCCGATGGCTGCCAGCACTGCGCCGACCAGATGAGACCAGGCGTTGAATTTTTCTCCGTAGTACATCCGCGTATTACCTTGTTTTACCGAAGACGTTGATTGCAGAGGCTCCCGGTTATTGAAACAAAGTGCAACACGTCTGTCCGTGACAGCGATTTCAGGCAGCCAACGCTGGATGAGTTGTGCACAATCCATCCACCTCAATAACAAACGCCACGCCATGCAGATCGATGACGAACTCACGCTCAAGAAACTGGAAATCTTCCTGGCCTTCATGCGCACCGGCAATCTGGCTCGCGCCGCCGCGGAGTTGCAGACCAGCAACGTCAGTGTGCATCGCGCCATTCATTCACTGGAAAGCGCCCTGCGCTGCCCGCTGTTCAAGCACGAAGGCCGCAATCTGACCCCGCTGGAAAGTGCTTACGTACTGGAAGAGCGGGCGCAGAAGCTGGTTCAGGAGGTGCTGACCACGGTGGAGATGACGCGTCAGGCCGCCGGTTTCTCGGCAGCGCGGTTCCGGCTCGGGGCGTTGTACTCACTGACGGTCAAGACCGTGCCGCAGTTGATCATGGGCCTGAAGATCCGCCGCAGCGAGCTGAATATCGACCTGATTCTGGGTTCGAACATCGACCTGCTGTACAAGCTCAAAAACATGGAAGTGGACGCGATGCTGGTGTCGCTGGACGAGAGCACCAACGACCCGGACTGTGAGCACCTGGCGCTGTTTTCCGACGATATCTTTCTCGCCGTGCCCACCGACTCGCCGTTCGCCGGGCACAGTGAAGTGGATCTGAGCGACCTGCGCGAAGCGACATTCATCACCCTCACCCAAGGCTTCGCCACGCATCGCGACGGCATCCGGGTGTTCGAACAGGCGGGTTTCGAGCCCAAGGTGGCGATGCAGGTCAACGACATCTTCACGCTGCTGAGCATGGTCAGCTCCGGGGTCGGCTATGCGCTGTTGCCCGGGCGTATTGCAGCGGTCTATGAAAACCGCGTGCGGCTGATCCGGCTGCAGCAGCGCTACCGGATGCAGCAACACATCGGCATGGTGTTTCTCAAGTCCAAGGAGCGCGATCCCAATCTGCTGGCGCTGGTAGCGGAATGCCGAATGTACGCAAACCGGTTGCTCGAGCAGGCGACCTGAGCGCTGCGCGTCAATGGCGTGCAGAAGCCCGGATTCAATCGTTAGCCAACGATGCCACGTACGATGAAGTACAGCACCGAAGGCCCGAGCAGACAGCCCAGTCCGGTGTGAAAAGTGGCGGTCAACGCGCCGTAAGGCACAAGACGCCGATCCGTTGCCGCAAGCCCGGCCGTCACGCCACTGACCGTCCCGGCCAGACCGCCGAACACCATTGCCGAGCGCGGATTGTCCAGCCCCATCCAGCGCGCCGCCATTGGTGTGCCGACCATCACCAGAATCGCCTTGATCAGGCCAGTCGCAATCGACAGCGCCATGACGTCGGAGGAGGCCCCAAGCGCCGCGCCGGTCACCGGACCAACGATATAGGTCACAGCCCCCGCGCCGATGGTGGTCATGCTGATTGCATCCCGATAGCCGAACAGCCAGGCAATGCTCGCGCCGACGATGAACGGCACAATGGTGCCCAGCAGCAAAGCAACCGCGCCGATCATCCCGGCCTTGCGCGCTTCGGTGGCCTGGACTTCGAACGCCGTGGCGACGATGGCGAAATCACGCAGCATCGCCCCCCCCATCAAACCGATCCCGGAGAACAGCGCCATGTCGGCCAGACCTTTCTGGCCGCCGGTGAGCGTGCCGCCCACCCAGGCGAGGATAAGGCCGATGACAATGGCGATGGCCGAACCGTGCACCCGACCGAACGTCAGCCGTTTGGACAGCACCACCGACACCCACATGATGACGCCGACGAACGCGAATGCGGTGATCAGACCGTTGTGTTCAAGCCCCTTTTCGATGAGATCCCACATGTCAGCGTCCTCCTGCCGGGGTGACATCCGGTGTCAGCAGCGACTCTTCCCTGGGCAGCGGTTCGCCCCGGTTGGTGCGGCTGATGACTGCGATGGTGCAGGCGCACAACACGACCGAACCGATGGCCGCAAGCACTGCCACCGGGCCGCCTTTAAGAGCCGTGACGACGTTCTGTTGCGCTGCCATGGCGACCACCACCGGAATGTACATCGCGCCCCAGAAGCCGACGCCCATTTCACAGTCCTTGGTCATGCCGCCGTGTTTCTGCATCCAGAGACGAGCGCAAATCAGCAGGATCATGGCGATGCCGACCCCGCCGACGTTGGATTTGACGCCCAGCAGGACACCGAGCATGTCGCCGAGAATGACCCCGACCAGGGTGCAAATAGCGAGTAGAGCCACACCGTAGATAATCATTGTTGTTATTCCTCTGTTTGCATTGCTGAAGTTGTTGTTTTTGTCCTTCGTAGCAGCTGCACGGCGTTTCTATGGGGTGCGTGATCCCTCCTCTCGCGATAGCGCGACCAGACTGTCCAGACGCGCCGCCTGAAAGGCCACGGCCGTTCCCTGTTCGAATACACGGCGCGCCAGCCCGGTCAGCACGGCACCGGGCGGCAGTTCGATCTGCAGACGCACGCCACGCTCATAGGCGGTTTCCACGGTGCTGCGCCAGTCGATGACGCGGCACATGTTGAAGGCCAGGTCGTCGCGCAACTTTTCAACATCTAGCACCGGGCGCGCCGTGCTGCCGCTCAGGTAGCGCACGCTCGGCTTGTTGATCCGGACCCTGGCGAAGGCATCGGCCAGCGTCTGTGCGGGCTTTTCCAGCAGCGAGCAGTGCGACGGCACGCTGACCGCCAGACGCTTGATGGCGGCTGCACCCGCAGACCTGGCCAGCCGTCCGACCTGAAGCATCGCCTCGGTACTGCCCGCAATGACCAACTGATTGTCGGCATTGATGTTGGCGAGAAAGACCGGCGTTTCGGCACTGTGGACCTGAGCGATCATCGCTTCGACCTGTGCCTGATCCAGCCCGATGAGCGCCGTCATACCATAGCCTTCCGGGTAGGCGTCTTGCATCAGTTCGCCGCGCAGGGCCACCAGACGCAGCGCATCTTCGAAATCCAGTGCGTTGCTGATCACCGCCGCCGGATAGGCACCGATGGAAAGCCCGGCGACGTAATCAGGTGTACAGCCATGCGCCTGCAACAGCCGGGCGCAGGCCACCCCGGCGATCAGCAGACAGAGTTGAACGGCACGCGTCGATTGCAGCGCCTGGGCGGTATCCAGCGTCATGACGTCCTCACCCAGTACCGATGAGGCCTGATTCAGGCAATCACTCGTGACCGGTTCGCCCGGCAGACGATGCAGCATGTTTGCCTGTTGCGCGCCCTGGCCGGGAAACACCCAAAAGCGGCTCATGCGCACACCTCGGCCGGTTGCCAGGGATTCACAACCAGCCTGGCTCCGCTGGCGCTCTTGAGCAGAACCCTGGCCGATGGCCGAGCCCACTCGCGCAGCGCAACGGCGCCCTGTTCCAGTTGCAACTGAACGTCGACGCGGCACACCGAGGTTTCCAGCGCCTCCACCAGCTCAGCGGCAAAGTGTCGATCCATGAACTGTGGCGTGCGCAGGATCAAATCCAGATCACTGTCCTGGTGCAGTGCGCCAAACCCGCTGGCCAGTTCGAACCCGGCACTACCGCCGACGCCCCAGTTCAACGCCAACGAATCCATGACCGGGCGGACCTGACGCAAGGCCCGTAGCGCAGGCCAGTCATGCACGCCCGCGTCGACCTCATTCACCAGTTGCTCCGGACTGACCCGGCGCGTTATGTCAGCGCTGGACATGATCGCCGCATAACGCTGTTCACGAGCACGACCGCGCAGCCCCACTGCAACCTGGCCCGCCGCAACATTCTGACGCCGCACCACCACCGGCCGACAGGCAAGCACGCCTTCGACGGCCCAGCGGGGCGCGTCGTCGGGCAAAGCGGACAGCGGCATGCCCCACAACAAATCGTGGGGCAGCACTGCCGATGCTTCGCTGCTCACCATTGCGCCCGCAGAAGTTCGCGGACCCTGGCCGACGCCGCGCGATTGCTCGCACCAAGGCGGCTGCTCAGGTCGTTGCCGGTCGCCCGAACGTCCTTGATCGCACTGCTGAGCACATTACGCACCTGCGTCAGGTCTTCTGCGCCCGGCTGCTCGATCTGACTGACCGACAGGATTTCCCACAGCAGCCCGAGGCTGGCGTAATTGTCGATGTCGTAGGCCATCGGCGGTATCGTCGACGCAAGCTTTTCCAGCTCCTCGACGCTGCGCAGCGTGACACGGGCTGCCGACGCCTTGCCCATGGCATGGACCATCACGCCCGGATCACGCAACGCGATCAGCCGATTGGCCTGGTAGCCGTGCGCCAGAAAAGCCCCGGACATGGCTTTGCCGACCAGCAGGCCGATCACCGGATGGCCCGCCAGCCGAGCCCGCGCATAGCTGTCCACCGCACCTGCCAGCGCCTGATGAATGCCCAACGCTTCTTCGCGGCGGCCATAGGCCTGGCTCGGTACATCGACGATGGCGATCAACGCTCGCTTTTCGTCGCGGTGCCGATCCTGCTCGATGGCGTCGTCCACCGCACTGGCAAGCCCCCAGCCCTCCAGCAGGCCGACTTCGCCTTGGCGCGCCCGAGGAAAGCGGTTGTCCGGATCGGTCACTACCGCCAGAAAGCGCACCGGCTGATCGCCCAGCACCCCGTCGGCCACTTTAAGCGAGGCTGGCAGACCGACGACCGGCGTCGCCCCGGCGCTCAGCGCGTTGAACCAGTTCAAACCCCGTTGTTGAGCACTCATGAGCGGGCTCCTTGAAAGAGGGTACGCACGGCCTGTGGATCGATCTGCGACTCGGTCTGCAGATTCGCCAGGCGTTCCAGAAACAGCGCGTGTCGGCTGCTGCGATGCTGCGCAGGCACACCCTGTATGAGCCAGTCACTGACCTGTTGCCTGATGGCCGCCACGTCGTCGGCGGCGAAACCGTCTACCAGATCGCTGGCGAAGCGCTGCTCGCCACCGGTCAGGCTCCAGATGAAGGGCCGATCGCGGGAATCGTATTCTTCGATGCCGGCTTCCTGTTCGATCACTTGCGGACCGTTCAGACCCAGGCGAGCTTCCTGGGTCACCAACAGATAACTGCACAGCCCGGCCGCGATAGACATCCCGCCAAAACAGCCAACGCTGCCGGCCACTACACCGATGACCGGCTGGTACTGGCGCAGATCGACGATTGCGGCATGAATCTCGGCAATGGCCGCCAGACCCAGATTGGCTTCCTGTAAACGCACGCCACCGGTTTCCAGCAGCACGATGGCGGCGGTCGGAATGCCATTGCGGTTGTCCTCGGCAGCCAGCTCCAGTGCGCCGGCCATTTTCGCGCCGCCCACCTCACCCATGCTGCCGCCCTGAAATGCGCCTTCGATGGCCGCGATGACCACCGGCAGACCCTCGACCGTGCCCTTGGCGACCACCACGCCGTCATCGGCCTGAGGCACGACGCCCTGCCGAGCCAACCAGGGCGACATGACGCGGTCGAACGGGTCGATCAATTCGCGAAAGGTGCCAGCATCCAGCAAGGCACGGGCGCGCTGACGGGCACCCAATTCGATAAAGCTGTGCTGACTCAACAAGCGTGCGGTATCAGTCATGGCCGACCTCCTCGAAGCCCTGCTCCATGCGCAGCCGCACCACGCCTGGCGTCGCGCCGAAGTCGTGAATGTCGATGCTGAGTGCAGGCGGGGTCTGGCCGTCGAACATGCGCTCGAACAGGTGCTTCCAACGCAACGAGGCGCCGTTGACCGAGGTCACTACTTCGATTGTCAGCTTGCCCGGCTGTCCGGGTTCCAGCAGCACTTCCAGATCGCCGGAGCCGACACAGCCCACCAGCGCACGGCCCTTGGGCGGCTGGCCAGCGGGGAATTCAAAAGACAGGGTTTCCATATCAGGCACTCCTCGGTGCAAGACTCGATACAAGGCCGAGCGCAGACTCAAGACCATCGATAAACAGGCAGGCGGCCAGCAGATCAGCTGCACCACCGGGCGAAGCGTTGAGCGCCAGCAATTGCTGATCGAGTTCATGCAGCGCACGACGCCCCGCCAGACTGGCGCTGCCACCGGCGTCCAGCACGCGCTGCGCGCCCTGTTGCATGGCCTGCAAGCCCTCAAGCCCGGCGCGGTAGAGCACGCAGGTGTCGGCAAGCGTGGTCATGATGGCCAGCAACGCATCCAGACGTGCGTTCTGCTCGCCACTGCTGGCGGCGCGGCTGCGGTGCAACTGCGGCAGCGCGACCTTCATCACGGCGGGAAAGCCCTGTTGCGCCTGCTCGCGAGCGCCCATTGCGCCGTAGCGTCTGGCGACCACGCTGCCGTGGCTGTTGGTGGCGACGAGCTGACGATCTTCGATCAGCGCCAGTCGTGCCGCACGCTGACAAACCGCATCTGGCGTGCAGTCGTCGGCGTTCAGGGCAGCGGCGGTCACCAGCAGCCCTAACGCCCAGATGGCACCACGATGGGTGTTCACTCCGCCTGTGGTCAGCAACATCGCTGCTTCACCTTCCCGTCCCAGGCGACCCAGTTCTTCGCGCAACGGTTGGCCAATGGACTTGAACTGCGCAGCGGCCTCGGCCATCAGTTTGAACGTTGGCCACAGCGACAGCGCCGAGGCATGCATGAGCCCCAGGTGCAGATCGGTATGCGCGCCGTTGCCGCGTCGATCGACCAGCGCGGGCTTGGGCGACAGATTGACCTCGTCCATCAGCGCATCGACGGCCAGATCGGCCAGTCGCTCGGCCAGAGAAACGGGTTGCGGTGTCCGTTGAAGTGCACTCATCACCAGCTCCTGAATTTGGCAGGCGGGTTGTAGAGGCCACCGGACCACTCGACCAGATCACTGATACTTTTGGCGGCGAGCAATTCACGGCTGGCGTCGGTGCGGCGGATGCCAAGGTCTTCGGGCAGTGCGATCAGGCCTTCGCGGCGCATGCGGGCGGTGTCCTTGGGGTTGTGGCGCAAGCCGATGGCGGTCACCCCGGCGACGGCGGCGATCATCGCCTGACGCTCTTCCAGGTTGCGCGCCTTGTAGAGGTAGGCGATGCCCTCCTCAGTCAGCAAGTGCGTCACGTCATCCCCGTAAATCATGATCGGAGCCAGCGGCATGCCGCTCTTGCGGGCAACCTCCACGGCGTCGAGCGTTTCGACGAAGGTCGGTTTGCCGCCTTCCTGGAACGTTTCGACCATCTGCACCACCAGCTTCTTGCCGCGCTCCAGATAGGCGGCGGGCCCGTCATCGTTCTGCTGACGCATGTCCAGCCAGGCGGGAGTCGCATGGCGGCGGCCTCGCGGGTCGTGACCCATGTTCGGCGCGCCACCGAAGCCTGCCAGACGGCCGCGAGTGACGGTGGAGGAATGCCCATCGCCATCGACCTGCAAGGTCGCGCCGATGAACAGGTCCACCGCGTACTGACCGGCAAGCTGGCACAGTTGCCGGTTGGAACGCAGCGAACCGTCACGCCCGGTGAAGAACACGTCGGGGCGTGCGGCGATGTAGTTTTCCATACCCAGTTCGGTGCCGAAGCAATGCACGCTCTCGACCCAGCCGCTTTCAATGGCCGGGATCAGGGTCGGGTGCGGATTGAGCGTCCAGTTGCGGCAGATCTTGCCTTTCAAACCCAGCGACTCGCCGTAGGTCGGCAGAATCAGTTCGATGGCGGCGGTGTTGAAACCGATACCATGGTTGAGCGACTGGACGTTGTGCTTCTCGTAGATACCGCGAATCGCCATCATCGCCATCAGCACGTGCACCGGCTTGATATGGCGCGGATCGCGGGTGAACAGTGGCTCGATATAGAACGGTTTGTCGGCCACCACCACGAAATCCACCCACGAGGCCGGAATGTCCACGCGTGGCAAGTCGGTGACGTCCTCAACCAGTTGATTGACCTGCACGATGACGATGCCGTCACTGAAGGCGGCCGGTTCGATCAATGCTGGCGTGTCTTCGGTGCTGGGGCCGGTGTAGATATTGCCCGCCTTGTCCGCCATGAAACCGGCGGCCAGCACCACATTGGGAATCAGATCGACCACCAGTCGCGAATACAGCTCGATGTAGGTGTGAATCGCGCCGATTTCCAGCAGACCGTCTTCCAGCAACTGGCTGATGCGCAGGCTTTGCGTACCGGCGAAAGAGAAATCCAGCTTGCGGGCGATGCCCTGCTCGAACAGGTCCAGGTGCTCGGCGCGCCCGACGCTTGGCATGATCATGTGCAAGTCGTGCACCTTGGCCGGGTCGATTTTGGCGAGGGACCGGGACAGAAAGTCGGCCTGTTTCTGGTTGTTGCCCTCGAGCACGACCCGGTCACCGGACACCAACAGGGCCTCCAGCGCCGCAACGATGTTGTCGGTCGGCAGCACCACGCCGTCGGCCAGGGCCCGCACCTGTTCGAGCCGCCGCTGCTTCTCGGTACGGCGACGCGTCCAGCGCGCGTCGGGGGAAGTTGTTGTTGTCATGATCGCTCCACGATTTCGCTGTCGTGGGACACCTTAGGAGCGTTCGGGACAGGGCATCAATCAAGCAACCAGCTCAATCATTACGCCTGGAGTAACGATTGCGTGCTTAACGGCTGTGCGCGAGTTGCGGTCTGCAACATGCCTGAAACCCCCTGCCGAATTTACTGTAAGAACCGTCTCTAACGACCATTCGGGCCGGCCGAGACGACGATTTGTGCCTAGCCTTCGGACTTCCACCAGCCCAACAGGAGTCAGTGCCATGCCATACATAGTCAGGGAAGGCGATCTCACCACGCGCGGCGGACGGGTATTGAATACATCGTCCAGCGAAGTGATCGAACGGCGTCGGGTGGCCCGCATGGGTGATCCGGTCTGGTGCCCGGCGTGCAGCCGCGTGGGCTTCATCGCTCAGGGCAATCCGACCTATATCGACGAACGTGTGGCGGTCGCCACTCACGGCCAGACGGTGCAGTGCGGCTGCGAGCCGGGCAGCAATCGGCTCAGCGCGTCACAGACAAGTACCCAGGCCGACATGGACGCCGCCATCGACATCCCGCCAGATCTGGCCGAAACCGCCCGCCTGCACGCCGAAAGCCTGACTCGCACATTTCAGGACGGCAACGGCCCGCCACTTGGTCATACCGTGTGAGTAACCCGCCTGACACCTGTCCATCCGCAGAGCGCCGGGCGCTCTGCCTCGGCTCATCGTAACGAAAAGACAGAGCCTGGGGATCAGGCATGGGCATTGGTTTCCAGATGATGATGCAGGTCCACGAATTGCTGGGTCAGCTTGTGCCGTGGATCGAGATGGACCAGCGGCAGGTTGGCCTGATGGGATTCGCGCATTTTCACCGACGCGTTCAGGTAGACGGGCAACACCGGCAGCCCTTCTGCAATCAGTTCGTCGAGTATCTGCTGCGGCAGACTGGCTCGCGGCTGAAACTGATTGACGATGATGCCTTCCACTTCCAGGTCTTCGTTGTGGTCCTCTTTAAGCTCTTCTATTTCCCGCAACAGCCCATACAGCGCCTGACGGGAGAAGCTGTCGCAGTCGAAGGGGATCAACACCCGATCAGCCGCGATCAATGCAGAAACCGCATAGAAGTTGAGCGCCGGAGGTGTATCCAGATAAATCCGCTCGTAGTCTTCACTCAGTTCATCCAGCAATTTTCGCAGCTTGTTGATCTTGTGCTTGGCCTCGAGCTTGGGCTGAAGGTCAGCCAGCTCGGCAGTGGCGGTCACCACATGGAGGTTATCAAACGGCGTTTCATAGATATCGACATGGTTCTTCTTGCCGAAGGGCGTCGAAGACAGGGTCTGCTTGAAGAACTCGGCGATCCCCATGGGGATGTCGTTGCCGGCAAGGCCGGTGAGGTATTGGGTCGAGTTCGCCTGAGCATCGAGGTCGATCAACAGGGTCCGGTAGCCTTCGTTAGCGCTGACTGCAGCCAGATTGCAGGCAATGCTCGATTTGCCGACACCACCTTTCTGATTGAATACCACGCGACGCATGCTTTGAATTCCTTGAAAGATTAAGAAACGACGGGAACGACCGATAAAGACTTTGCAAGTGGTCGAGTCTAGGCAATGCATATGACAACGGCGAGCTTATCGCAAAAACAGCGCAGGTCGGCACTGCGTTTCAGCCTGTACAGCCAAGCGTCAGCTCTCCGTTTCGTTACTTGAAAACCCGCTTTTGTAAAGGCTTTATAAGTAACAAAGTTGCTAGTGATGATCCCCATCGGGATAATGCGCCCACTCTGTCAAATTACCGCACCCAGACTGATACCGTCCTGGTATCGAAGTAGCGAGAAACAGGCCCGCAGGGGCGGGAAGAGAAGTTTTGATCACGTTCAACATTGCACAATGGCGCGCCTGGGCACCTGGCCTGGCGAGCGCGGACGAGTGGGAGCAATGGAGCCGCAATCCCACGCTGTTGCAAGACAGCGACGACGCACCGGACGTGTCTTTTCTCCCCGCGATGCAACGCAGACGGCTGGGCCGCATGGCGCGCATGGCGTTTGCGGTCGGCTGGCCATTGAGCGAAGGCTACGAGCGCATGCCTCTGGTGTTCGTCTCGCGTCACGGTGAAACGCCCCGTACTTTTGACATTCTGCGCGATCTTGCCGCGAACGAGCCGGTATCGCCGACCCAATTCAGCCTCTCGGTACACAACGCCGTAATCGGCCTGTGGTCGATCCTGCGCGGTGAGACCAGTGAAATGACTGCGCTGGCGGCGGCAGGCGACGGCCTGGAATACGGCGCGTTCGAAGCGGCGGCGTTGCTGGCTGAAGGCGCTCCGGCGGTACTGCTGGTAGTGACCGAAGAGCAACCTCCGCAGGCCTACGCCAAGTGGATCGATGACGTGCCCTTCCCTTATGCGGTCGGCTTGTTGCTGACACGCGGCACCGAATGGCAACTGACCCTGAACACCGACACGCAAGGCGCGCAACGCACACAGTGGCCGCACGCCCTGAATCTGCTGCAAGCCCTGCACACCGAACAGTCCTCCTGCCTGCATCCGTGGAACGACCGATTATGGACCTGGCAACGCAGCCCTTGAACAAACGCCGCGACGCCTATTACTGGCGTCTGCTGGCGACCGGGTTCAGCTTTGCCCTGTTCGGGTTGAGCGGCCTGTGCCTGCGCCTGTTCGTCTTTCCATTGCTCGGTTGCCTGCCGGGCAGTGTCGCCAGTCATCAACGGCGTGCGCGACGCACCATCAGCCGCCTGTTCTGGCGCTTCATCCGAATCATGGCGCGGCTGGGGGTACTGACCTACGAAGTGCGAGGAGCCGAAAAACTCGGCCGCCCCGGCCAGATGATCATCGCCAACCACCCGTCACTGATCGATGTGGTGTTTCTGATCGGTCTGGTGCGCGACGCCAATTGCGTGGTCAAGCGCAGCCTGTGGGAGAACCCGTTCACCCGTGGACCGGTGCGTTCCACGGGTTACATCAGCAACGACGGCAGCATGGACATGCTCGATGCGGCGGTCGAACGCCTGCAGACCGGCCAGACGCTGATCATTTTTCCCGAGGGCACACGCACCCGGCCCGGCCAGCCACCGGCCTTTCATCGGGGAGCGGCCGCCATTGCCTTGCGCGGAGCGCGCATGATCACCCCGGTGACCATCACCGTCAGCCCGACCACCCTGACCAAAGCCGAGCCCTGGTACCGCATCCCGCTGCGCCGCGTGCATTTCACCCTGCATGTCGGTGCCGATATCGACCCGACCGTGTTCAGTGCGCTGGGCCCGCCACCTCTGGCGTCCCGCAAGCTCAACGATTACCTGCATGACTACTTCATCAAGGAGCTCGCCATAGATGAGCGATCTACACCTGGACATTAAATTGCTGATCATCGATGCCCTTGGCCTCGAAGACATCACCCCGCAAGACATCGGCAATGACCAGACGCTCTTCGGCGAAGGCCTTGGACTGGATTCGGTCGACGCACTGGAACTGGGCCTGGCCATCCAGAAGCGCTACGGCATCAAGATCGATGCCGACGCCAAGGACACCCGTAACCACTTCGCCAGCGTTGACAGCCTTGTGGCGTTTGTCAGCGCCAGACAGCCGGTCTGAGGATTGAACATGCAAACCCGTGAAGACATCTTCGAAACGCTGCGTTCGGCCATGGTCGAGTTGTTCGAACTGGAGCCGGAACGAGTGGTTCCAGAGGCCAATCTCTATCAAGACCTTGAAATCGATAGCATCGACGCCGTGGACCTGATTGATCACATCAAGCGCAATACCGGCAAGAAAATCGCTGCGGAAGAATTCAAGTCCGTCAGAACCGTCAACGATGTGGTCGAGGCCGTCTACCGACTGGTCAACGCGGCCGAATGAAACGGCTGGTAGGCCTGATCCTGCTGCTGGCCGGCGTGCTTTATCCATTTGCCGTCTATTGGGGCATCGAGCATTTCGCGCCTTGGCAATTTGCCTTGCTGCTGGGAAGCCTGTGGCTGGCGCGGATCCTGACCGGCGAACGCCAGCCTGGCAGTCTGGCCATGGCGGTGGTCGCGCTGGCGTTTTGCGTGGTGTTGGGAGTGCTCGACAGCCACGCGATGCTGCGTTGGTACCCCGTACTGGTCAGTGGATTCATGCTGGGACTGTTCGGCTCGAGCCTGATTTACGGTCCGCCGATCGTCGAGCGCATGGCGCGCATCAATCGGCCTGAACTGCCTGAGTCCGGCATCCGCTACACCCGGCGAGTCACCCAGATCTGGTGCGTGTTCTTCCTGAGCAACGGGCTGGTGGCCACGGCCCTAACGTTGTGGGCCCCGCTGTCGTGGTGGACGCTCTACACCGGCCTGATTTCCTATGGACTGATGGGCCTGCTCTTCGCAGGCGAACTGATCGTCCGCCTGCGCGTGCGGGGCGGCACATGAAATGGATTGCATGAACTGGTTAAACCTGGAAAACCTGCTGCTCGACGCTGATGCGGATCGACGACTGACCACGGCTCCCGAACTGAACCATGCCCGATGGCGTGAACAGGCGCTGAGCGTGGCAGCCGGCCTGCAAGCGCGTGGCACCCGACAAATCGCCGTACACCTTGAAGACGCTGCCGAGCTGGCCGTCGCCCTGTTCGGTGCCTGGCGCGCTGACGTGCGTGTATTGCTGCCCGCCGACCTGCAAGGGCAGACACGCCAGCGCTGGGCCGACCACGTCGATCTGTGGCTGACGGACCTGCCAGGTGATACGTCGCTCGACGAACTGCACGCCTTGCCGCTGACGCCGAGCGCACTGGATCTGGACGAATGTCGCCTGAGCCTGTGCACCTCGGGCTCCAGTGGTGAGCCGAAACTGATCGAAAAACGCCTGCGCCATCTGGCCAGCGAAGTTACCGCGCTGGAACAGCTGTGGGGCGCAGACCTGGGCCCGGCGTGCATGATCGGCAGCGTCGCCACCCAGCACATTTATGGCCTGCTGTTCCGCTTGCTATGGCCGTTATGCGCCGGGCGTTCGTTCGTGCGTCGCCAGTTGCCCTTTGCCGAAGACCTGCAGCGCGCCAGCCGTGAACACCCGTCTTTCGCCTGGGTCGCCAGCCCGGCGCTGCTCAAGCGCATGGGCGACAATCTCGACTGGACCAGCCTGCGTCCGGTGCGTCGGGTGTTTTCCTCAGGAGGCGCGCTGCCAAACGATGCCGCACGCAGCCTGAACGACCGGCTGGGACAATGGCCGACTGAAATCTTCGGCAGCTCGGAAACCGGCGGAATTGCCTGGCGTCAGGGCGAACACCGCTGGCAGCCCTTCGATGGTGTAGAACTGACGCTGGGCGATGACGGTGCGCTGTGCGTCGGCTCGCCCTACCTGCCAACCGGCCATGTCGAGCACACCGCCGACGCTGCGCGCCTCGATCACGATGGACACTTCGAGTTGCTGGGCAGGCTGGACCGCATCGTCAAGCTCGAGGAGAAACGCATTTCGCTGCCGCTTATCGAGCAGGCGCTCATGGCCCACCCTTGGGTCCGGGAAGCCCGATTGGGCGTGGTTCGGGAGAATCGTGCCTCACTCGGCGCGCTGCTGGTGCTGACTGACAGCGGCCTGATTGCACTTCGCACACAAGGACGACGTGCGTTGACCGAGGCGCTGCGCCAACACCTGCGCCCCCACTGCGAGACGCTTGCGCTGCCTCGCCGCTGGCGGCTGCTGCGACAGCTGCCGCTCAATGCGCAGGACAAGCTGCCGCAGGCCGATGTCGAGGCGCGGCTGCTGACCGAGCGCCCGAAACTGCCGGAGTTGCTCGATCAGCAGACTATCGATGATCAGGTGCAACTGACCTTGATGGTGCCGCCTGATCTGGCGTATTTCAGCGGACATTTCCCCACAGCCCCCGTGTTGCCGGGCGTGGTGCAGGTGGATTGGGCGATGAAACTGGGCCAGCGTTTGCTGGACCTGCCGCCGCGATTCGCGGGCATGGAAGTGCTTAAGTTTCAGCAACTGGTGCGTCCTGGCGACCGCCTCAGGCTGACACTGCGTTTCGACGCGCAACGCGGCAAGCTGCATTTCGCCTTTCACAACAGCGACGACGCGCCCTGCTCCAGCGGCCGGATCGTGCTGGAGGCAAGACATGCATAACCCTTGCGCGATCATTCCGGTGTTCGATCACGAGCTGGCGGTGCCCCATGTGGTCAAAGCCCTGCGCGAGGCCGGACTGCCCTGCGTACTGGTGGACGACGCCAGCAGTCCCGGTTGTGCAGCGGTGTTGCGGCAACTGGCGCAGGCCGAACAGGTTTATCTGGTGCATCTGCCGGTCAATCAGGGCAAGGGCGGCGCGGTGATGAGCGGTTTCCGCGAGGCGGCACGACTGGGCTTCAGCCATGCCCTGCAGGTCGACGCCGATGGACAGCATGATCTGAGCGACATCCCGGCCTTTATCGAGCAGTCGCGTCGGCATCCCGAGGCGCTGATCTGCGGTTACCCGCAATACGACGAGAGCGTTCCGAAAGGCCGTCTGTATGCGCGTTACCTGACCCACGTCTGGGTCTGGATCAACACCCTGTCATTGCAGATTCGCGATTCGATGTGCGGCTTTCGGGTTTATCCGCTGGCACCGGTGCTGAAGTTGATGGACAGCGCGCGGATCGGCAAGCGCATGGATTTCGATTCGGAAATCCTCGTGCGCCTGTCCTGGCGCAGGCAGGCCATACGCTGGCTGCCGACCCGCGTTCATTACCCGCAGGACGGCCTGTCGCACTTTCGCCTGTTTCACGACAATGCCTTGATCTCGGCAATGCACACCCGACTGTTCTTCGGCATGCTGGTCCGCCTGCCGGTCATCCTCTGGCGACGGTGGCGGGCATGAGCGCGAAACGACCGAGCGGGCAGCATTGGGCCAATCAAGAAGAGCGCGGCAGTTTCCTGCTCATGAAACTCACCGCGTGGGGCGTCAGGCTGCTGGGGCGACGCCTGTTGACGCCTGTACTGTACGGCATCGTGCTGTATTTCTTCCTGTTCGGTCGCCGCGCCCGCCACAGCATCCACGAGTATCAGCAGCATCTGGCGCAGTGGAGTGACCGGCCTGAACTGCGTCCGACCACACGGCGCGTGTTCGGTCAGTTCATGGCCTTCGCCGATGCGTTACTCGACAAGCTCGACGTGTGGAACGGCAGGCTGGGCATCGATCAGATCGAGATCATCGACAAGGCGCTGCTGCGGCAGAACCTGCGCGGCAGCCGCGGCCAGTTACTGGTCGGTGCGCACCTGGGCAACCTTGAAGTATGTCGCGCGCTGGCCGAACTGGGCGAAAAGGTCACCATGAACGTGCTGGTGCACACCAAGCACGCCGAACGTTTCAATCGTCTGCTGGGCGAAGCCGGTGCCACCCATCTGCGCCTGATCCAGGTCAGCGAACTGGACCCGGCGATCATGCTGCAACTGAGCCAGCGCATCGACGAAGGCGAATGGCTGGCCATCGCCGGGGATCGTGTCGCGCTGCATGGCGGGCGCAACGTGCGGGTCGATTTTCTCGGCCAGCCTGCGGCGTTCCCGCAAGGGCCGTGGCTGCTCGGCGGGCTGCTCAAGTGCCCGGTCAATCTGTTTTTCTGCCTCAAGGGTCCGCAAGGCTATCGCGTGATTCTCGAACCGTTCGCCGACGCCATCGAATGGCGGCGCAGCGACCGTGCGCAAGTCATCGAGCATTGGGCCGGGCTTTACGCTCAACGTCTGGGCCACTACTGCCTGGAAGCGCCACAGCAGTGGTTCAATTTCTACCCATTCTGGAAATCCGATGACTCATCAAGCTGCTGACACGATCACCTTCGGCGAACGGGCGTTGCGCATCGAAGACGTGCTGGCTCTGGCCAATCGCCAGGCACCTACGGTCTTGCAGGACGACGAAGCGTTCCGTGAGCGGATCGCCAAGGGCGCACGCTTTCTGGATTCTCTACTGGACAAGGAAGGCGTGATCTATGGCGTAACCACCGGTTATGGCGATTCCTGTGTGGTCGCGGTGCCGCTGGAACATGTCGAGGCGCTGCCGCGCCATCTGTACACCTTTCATGGCTGCGGGCTGGGCAAGCTGCTGGATGCACAGGCGACCCGCGCCGTGCTCGCTGCGCGTTTGCAGTCGCTGTGTCAGGGCGTTTCCGGGGTCCGCATCGAACTGCTCGAGCGCCTGCAAGCGTTCATCGATCAGGACATCCTGCCGCTGATTCCGGAAGAAGGCTCGGTGGGTGCCAGCGGCGACCTGACGCCCCTGTCCTACGTCGCCGCGACGCTGTCGGGCGAACGCGAAGTCATGTTCCGTGGCGAGCGCCGTCAGGCCAGTGACGTGCATCGCGAACTGGACTGGACGCCTCTTGTGCTGCGGCCCAAGGAAGCGCTGGCGCTGATGAATGGCACTGCGGTGATGACCGGGCTGGCCTGCCTGGCCTTCTCGCGGGCTGACTACCTGCTGCAACTGGCGACGCGCATTACGGCCATGAACGTGGTTGCGCTGCAAGGCAACCCGGAGCATTTCGACGAGCGTCTGTTCGCTGCCAAACCCCATCCGGGCCAGACTCAGGTGGCGGCGTGGCTGCGTCAGGACCTGGCCATCCAAGCCCCGACCGCTGCACTGCACCGCCTGCAAGACCGCTATTCACTGCGATGCGCGCCGCATGTGCTGGGGGTGTTGGCCGACAGTCTGAACTGGCTGCGCTCGTTCATCGAGATCGAACTCAACAGCGCCAACGACAACCCGATCATCGACGCCGAAGCCGAACGCGTGCTGCATGGCGGACACTTCTATGGCGGGCACATCGCCTTTGCCATGGACAGCCTGAAAACGCTGGTCGCCAATGTCGCGGACCTGCTGGACCGGCAACTGGCACTGCTGGTCGACGAGCGCTATAACCACGGTCTGCCGAGCAACCTGTCGGGCGCCAGCGCCGAGCGGGCCATGCTCAACCATGGCTTCAAGGCCGTGCAGATCGGTGCCAGCGCCTGGACTGCCGAAGCATTGAAAAACACCCTGCCGGCCAGCGTGTTCTCGCGCTCCACCGAGTGCCACAACCAGGACAAGGTCAGCATGGGCACCATCGCGGCGCGGGATGCGATTCGGGTGCTGGAGCTGACCGAACAGGTCGCCGCCGCCACGCTGATCGCCGCCAATCAGGGGCTCTGGCTGCGCAGCAAGACCGCCGACGCCCGCCCGTTGCCGCCAGCGCTGGCATCGATGCATGAACAGTTGAGCCGAGACTTTGCCCCGGTCATCGAAGATCGGGCACGGGAGGCGGAATTGCGCCTGTGCCTGAAACACATCGCCAACCGCCACTGGAGGTTGCATGCGCAGTAAGGGCTTTCTGCACGTTGACAGCGAAGTCGTGGTGCCGTTTTTCGATGTCGACATGATGAACATCGTCTGGCACGGGCATTACATCAAATACCTGGAAGTGGCGCGCTGCGCGTTGCTCGATCACATCGGGCATAACTACATGCAGATGCTCGAATCCGGGTATGGTTGGCCGGTGATCGATGTCCAGCTGCGTTACGTGCGCAGCGCCGTGTTCGGCCAGAAGCTGAATGTGCGCGCCGATCTGGTGGAATGGGAGAACCGGCTGAAGATCAACTACCTGATCACCGACGCTGTCACCGGTGAGCGTATGACCCGCGCCAGCACGGTTCAGGTGGCGGTCGACAGCCAGACTCACGAGATGCAACTGGCCTCGCCCAGGGTCTTCATCGATGCCGTAGAGAGAGCCTTGCCATGAGCCGTCCGTTTCGAGCGTTATGCATGCTGGGTCTGCTGTGCCTGTCGTCACTGGCGCACGCCTTCGATCTGCAACAGCTAAGCGAGCAATTGGCCAGACCTGCCGTGGTACAGGGTCGCTTCATTCAGGAAAAACACCTGCGCGCCCTGCCGCAGCCCTTGCTCAGCAAAGGCCGCTTCGTGCTGGCAAAGGACGCCGGACTGCTCTGGCTGCTGGAAACGCCGCTGAAACAGGACTACCGCATCAACGCGGCCGGCATTGCCCGGCGTGAAACCGAAGGCGGCACCAGCGTCTGGAAACCGGTGCCCACCAAGAACGCCGGGGCCGAGCAGAATCGGCTGTTCCTTGCCGTCCTGCAAGGCGACAGCAGCGGTCTGCAACGCGATTTCGACCTGCAACTCAAGGGCGACGCCAACGCCTGGCACCTCACGCTGACGCCACGTTCGCTGTTGCTGCAACAGGTGTTCAAACAGATCAGCATCGATGGCGGCGAGCTGGTGCAGCGCATCGAGCTGCTGGAAACCCAAGGCGACAGCACCGTCCTGAAGATGATCGACAGCACCAGCGCGACCGCCCTGACCGATGCCCAGCGCAATGACTTCGCGAACTGAGCGCTTGTTGCCACGTCTGTTCCTGCTGATGCTGGCGGGCGTGCTGGCACTGGCGGGCTGGCAGTGGCATGAGCGCTCGCCGCTGTCGGCCAACCTTATGGAACTGGTGCCCGGCACTGCGGCGGATGCGCTGGTCACGAGTGCCGAACAACGGATTCAGGAGCCCCTCAACCGGGAAATGCTGGTGCTGGTGGGTCACGCCGACCGGCAGCAGGCCATACAGCTGGCGCGCACCCTGGCCGAGCAATGGCAGGCCAGCGGGCTGTTCGAAAAGGTTCAGTGGACGCTGCAAGCCGATCTGCCTGCGTTACGCCAGCAACTGCTGCAGGGGCGGATCGCGATGCTCCCGGCAGCGGACCGTGCGCAACTGAGCGACGACCCACAGGGCTTCATCGATCAGCGTGTGCAAACCCTGTTCGACCCGTTCGCCGGTTTCAGTCTGGTGCCGGGGCAGGACGACTGGCTGGGTTTGACGGGACGCATTCAGAACGGCCTGCCCAGGCAAGGCTCGGTCGAACCGGATCTGGCCAGCGGCGCGCTGATCGCCGACGCCGACGGCAAGAGCTGGGTGCTGCTGCGCTCGCGCACCGGCAACGATGCTTTCGACATGCACCTGCCTGGTCAGGTCGCCAACCTGCTCGCCCTGGCCCGCCAACAGGCCGACCAGGCCGGTGGGCAGTTGCTGGCCGCCAGCGGACTGCTGTACGCGGCCGACGGTCAGAAACAGGCCAGCCGGGAAATCACCTGGGTCGGTGGCGGCGCGACGGTCGGCATTCTGTTGCTGCTGTTACTGGCGTTTCGACGCTGGAGCGTGCTGCTGGCGTTCGTGCCGGTGCTGGTCGGCATGCTGTTCGGCGCCGTGGCCTGCGTGGCGGTGTTTGGCAGCATGCATGTGATGACGCTGGTGCTGGGCTCCAGCCTGATCGGCGTGGCCGTCGATTACCCACTGCATTACCTGTCCAAGAGCTGGAGCCTCAAGCCCTGGCGCAGTTGGCCCGCCCTGCGTTTGACTTTGCCCGGCCTGAGCCTGAGCCTGATCACCAGTTGCATCGGCTACCTGGCGCTGGCCTGGACACCGTTCCCGGCCCTGACCCAGATTGCCGTGTTCTCGGCCGCCGGGCTGGTCGGCGCGTACTTGACTGCGGTGTGCCTGTTGCCCGCTCTGCTGGCCAGGGTCGAGATTCAGCCCGCGCAATGGCCGCTCAGGCTCGCGCAGCAAATGCTCGATTGCCGCGCCGCGCTGCTGCAACGCGTCAGCACGCCGATTCTACTGGTGCTGTTGCTAGCGTTCTGCGGCGGCGGCCTGTGGCATCTGACCACCAAAAACGACATTCGCCAGTGGGTGGCGGCCCCTCAGTCGCTGACCGACGAGGCGCAGGCCATCGCACGAATCACCGGCTATCAGCCCACCAGCCAGTTCTTCCTGGTGCGCGGCAAGGACCAGCAGCAGTTGCTGGACCGGCAGTCGGCGCTGACGCAGCGTCTGGATCAGCTGGTCAGCATGGACAAGCTGCAGGGCTATATGGCGATCAATCAATTGGTGGATTCCCCCGCCGAGCAACAGGCGACCCGCGCCTCCCTGGCCAGACTCAGCCAGCACTGGCAGCCGCTGGTGCAGCTCGGGGTTCCGGCCAGCGCGTTGCAGGCAGAACTGGCCCGCCTGCAGGCGTTGCCGACCCAAGACATCGACCAGGCGCTGCAAGGTCCGCTCGCCGAACCCTGGCGCACGTTGTGGCTGGGGCAAAGCGAAGACGGCGTGGCCAGCATGGTGAGCCTGCGCGGGCTGAACAGCACGGCGTTGTTGCGTGTGCAGGCCACCGGGCTGGACGGCGTGCAACTGGTGGATCGGCTGGGCGACCTCAACGGTGTGTTTGCCAGGACACAGGTGAGCGCGGCCGAACTGAAACTGCTTTCGTGCGTATTGATCGTGCTCTTGCTGGTCATCCCGTTCGGCATCGGCGGTGCCCTGCGCATCGTCGCCCTGCCGCTGCTGGCCGCACTGTGCAGCCTTGCGAGTCTGGGCTGGCTCGGTCAGCCGCTGACGCTGTTCAGCCTGTTCGGCCTGCTGCTGGTCACTGCGATCAGCGTCGATTACGCCATCCTGATGCGCGAACAAATCGGCGGTGCCGCCGTCAGCCTGCTCGGTACGTTACTGGCAGCGGTCACCACCTGGCTGTCGTTCGGGCTGCTGGCGATTTCCGGCACCCCGGCCATCAGCAATTTCGGACTGTCGGTCAGCCTCGGGCTGGCATTCAGCTTCATGCTCGCGCCGTGGGCCAGCCCGCGTCATGCCGCGCATCGACCCGCCAACCCGACGGAGCCGCACGCATGATGGTTCTGGCCTTCTGGATCATGGCGCTGGCTCTGTTCGCGCTGGCGACGTGGGTCGGCCAGCGGCTGGGCCTGATCCCGATTGTCAGCCAGTTGCTGCTGGCCACCTTCGGCCTGCCGTTGTTGATGCTGATGTGGATTGAACCTCACTGGCAACTGAGCGGGGCGCAACTGGTTTCGCCAGTCTGGCTCAAGAGCCTCTACGGACTGGCGTTTGCCGTGGTGCTGGGGCAGATACTCAGTGAAGTGATCGACGTGAAGCTCGACCGGCAAAGCCTGAAGATCGCCCTTCCAGGTTTTTTCGTGCCGTTTCTGGCCGGATTGGCCTGCGCGTTTTGGCTGTTGCCCGAGCAGGCCTGGATCAGTTCACTGGCGATTGGTCTGGTGTTCGCGATCACGGCCATTCCGGTCCTTTACCTGTACCTGCACCACATCGATTACCCGCCAGTTGCTACGCGCCGTCTGGTGCAGACCGCCATTCTCATCGACCTGACCTGCTGGAGCCTGTTCGCGCTCGCTCAGGGCACACTGCATTTCAGCAGCCTGCTGTGGCCCTTGCTCGGTGCCTGCGTGCCGTTGCTGTTTCACGTGCTGCGCCTGCGCCAGCCGCTGCTTTACAGCCTGACGTTCTTCGTCCTGCTGATGGTGGCCGAACACTACCGGCTCAATGCGTTGGTGTTCGGCATTGGCTATCTGCTGTGCATGTCGCGGCTGGGTAAGGCCTGGGTGCCGCCGCTGGGCGCGACCACATTGCGTTTTATCCAGAACCGACTGGCGATCCCGCTGCTGCTGACCTTCGGCATCGTGCAGATCGACGTGCACAGCGCGCTGGGCGAAATGAGCTGGCTGCAACTGGGTGCGCTGATCGTGCTGCCCATCGTCAGCAAGTTGCTCGGCAGCTGGATCGGCTTGCGCTGGGCTGCGCCTTCGTTCGCCGGGGCCAGCCGCTGGCGTGAAAGCGTCCTGTTGAACATTCGCGGCCTGAGTGAAATCGTGTTTCTCAACCTGCTGTTGCAGCAACACCTGATCAGCCCGGCGCTGTACTTCGCCTTGATGCTGATGGGCCTGATTGCGACACTCATGCCGGCACTGACCCGAATGGGCCGCCTGCCGTTGCGCGAAGCCCCTTCAATCGACAAACCGAAAAGGAACACCTGTGCTCACCACTGACAAGGAAATTCGCCAGGTCGTCGTCATCGGTGCCGGTCCGGCCGGTTCGATTGCTGCCGCTTTGCTCAAACGCCAAGGCCACGATGTGTTGATCGTCGAGCGCCAGGTGTTCCCACGTTTTTCCATCGGCGAAAGCCTGCTTTGTCATTGCCTGGACTTCGTCGAAGAAGCCGGGATGCTCGAAGCGGTCCAGGCCGCCGGATTCCAGCAGAAAAACGGCGCGGCCTTTGCCCGTGGCGAGCAGTACAGCGATTTCGACTTCGGTGACACGTTCAGCAATGGCAAGCCGACCACGTTCCAGGTGCAGCGCGCCGAGTTCGACGCACTGCTGGCCGATCAGGCCGCGCTACAGGGCGTTGAGATCCGCTACCAGCAGGAAATCATCAGCGCCGACTTCGACGCTGAGCAGCCGGTTCTGCGCGTGAGGCGTGAAGACGGCAGCGAATACTGCGTGCAGGCCACCTTTGTGCTGGACGCCAGTGGCTACGGCCGGGTGCTGCCGCGCTTGCTGGATCTCGAAGCACCGTCCGGGTTTCCGGTCCGCAAGGCGGTGTTCACCCACATCGAAGATCACATTGAAAGCCCGCCTTTCGACCGCCACAAGATTCTGGTCAGCATCCACCCGCAGCACAGCGATGTGTGGTTCTGGACGATACCGTTCAGCAACGGCCGCTGCTCGCTGGGTGTCGTGGCATCGGCCGAGCGTTTCGCCGGCAAGCCCGACGACCTGGACGCCTGCCTGCGCGCATTCGTCGATGAAACCCCGCAACTGAATTCGCTGCTGAAGAACGTCGTCTGGGACACCCCGGCGCGCACCATAGGCGGCTATTCGGCCAATGTGAAAACGCTGCACGGCAAGGGCTTCGCGCTGCTGGGCAACGCGGCAGAGTTTCTCGATCCGGTGTTTTCCTCAGGCGTGACCATCGCCATGCGCTCGGCCAGCATGGCTGCGGGCGTACTGAATCGGCAGTTGCGAGGCGAGGACGTGGACTGGGAAGCCGATTTCGCCCATCCGCTCAAACGCGGCGTCGATACTTTCCGCGCCTACGTCGAAGGCTGGTACGACGACACGTTCCAGAACGTCATTTTCTTCAAGGGCGGTACGCCCGATATACGCCGCATGATCAGCGCAATCCTTGCCGGATACGCTTGGGACGAGCGCAACCCGTTCGTCAGCGAGCCCAAGCGACGCCTGCGGATGCTCTCGGAAATCTGCACGAGCGGTGATTCATGAACGGTCCCTTCCTGAGCGACAGCTATGTTGAGGAAACCCGCTTCGGCCTATGGTTTCTGCGCAGCCAGACCTGGCAATACCGGGTACTGCGCGTCGCAATCGATGATTTGTGCAGCCTGTTCACCGATCCCCTGCCGACCGCGCCGGTATTGCTGGACGCGGGCTGCGGGCAGGGCAAGTCGTTCCGCCACCTGAGCAAGGTTTTCCGTCCGGCGAAGCTGCTCGGCGTCGATGCCGACCCGGACAGCCTGACCCGCAGCCGCGAAGAAGCGGTGGCACTGGGCATCGAGGTCGATCTGATCGGCAGCGATTGCGCAGCCCTGCAGTTGCCCGACGCGAGCGTCGACCTGCTGTTCTGCCACCAGACGTTCCATCATCTGGTCGAGCAGGAGCAGGCACTGGCCGAGTTCTATCGCGTACTGAAACCGGGCGGTTATCTGTTGTTCGCCGAGTCGACCGAGGCGTACATCGATACCTGGGTGATTCGCTGGCTGTTCCGTCATCCCATGCACGTTCAGAAAAGCGCGGCGCAGTATCTGGACATGATTCGCCGACAGGGATTTGAGTTCGACGCCCGCCATGTCTCCTACCCCTACCTGTGGTGGAGTCGTGCGACGGATTTCGGCCTGCTGGAGGCATTGAAGCTGCGCAAGCCCAAGCCGTTCGGACAACGCGAGGAAACCCTGATCAACGTGGTGGCGCGCAAGCCGCTGCGGAGTGAGGCGCCATGATTCGCGCCCTGTTGTTGTCCCTGTTGCTGCTCAGCGGGTGCGTCAGCCAGACACCTCTGCCGACCACCGCGCCCACGCTGCAATTGCCGATGCAGTTGCACATCGAACGGCGTCAGAACGATCAGCGCCAGGACTGGCTATTGATCATCCAGCGCGAAAACGCTGGCCTGCGCTGGTCGATGATGGACCCGCTGGGCATTCCGCAAGCCCGGCAATTGCTGATCGACGGCAAGTGGCAAGCCGACGGCCTGTTGCCGCCCAACCCGGAGGCTCGCGAGCTGTTCGCTGCGCTGATGTTCGCCATGACCCCGGATCTTGAACTGAACGACCGCTACCCCACGGCCTATCGTCAGGGCATGCAGCGGCGTCTGGAAAATCGCTGGCTGGTCGAATATCAATCCGCCAACGCCTTCACCGTCCGCCTCAAGGAAGGTTTGAGCTATAAAGTCACCCCGTTGAACAGCGAGACCGCACCATGACCGCCCACCTCAACGCGCTGGGCCTGATCTGCGCCCTGGGCAACGGCCAGGAAGAAGTGTCGCGCAGGCTGTTCGCCGCCGACAGCAGCGGTATGGTCATGGAGTCCGGCTGGGTCCCGGAGCGCGCCTTGCCGGTGGGTGCAGTCAAGGATGCATTGCCGCCGATTCCTGCGTCGATGGCACCGCACCGCAGCCGTAACAATCAGCTGCTACTGGCCGCTGCCCTGCAGATCGACGACGACATTCGTCAGGCCATTGATCGCTACGGCCCTGCGCGCATCGGAGTGATCATCGGCACTAGCACGTCAGGCATCGATGAAGCCAGCCATTGCATGGTCGGCTGGCTGCGCGACCGGACCTTTCCCGAGCATTACGACTATCAGCAGCAGGAACTGGGCGCACCGGCGAGTTTCCTGGCCAGTTGGCTGCAACTCACGGGCCCGGCCTACGTGATTTCCACGGCCTGCACTTCCAGCGCAAGGGCCCTGCTCAGCGCACGACGCGCGCTGGACATGGGGCTGTGCGACGCGGTGCTGTGCGGTGGCGTGGACAGTCTGTGCAAGTTGACCCTCAACGGCTTCTCGGCCCTCGAAGCCATGTCGCCGCAGCTGTGCAATCCGTTATCCAGCAACCGCAACGGCATCAACATCGGTGAAGCTGCGGTGCTGTTCCTGATGACCCGCGAAGCCAGCGGCGAGCGTTCGATCGCGCTGCTGGGTGCCGGGGCCAGTTGCGACGCCCACCATATTTCAGCCCCAGAACCCACAGGCCGCGGCGCGCGCGATGCGATGCTGCAAGCGTTACGCAATGCCGGACTGACATCGGACCAGATCGGTTACCTGAACCTGCACGGCACGGCGACCCCGCACAACGACGCGATGGAAAGTCTGGCGGTGCAGACGGTATTCCCGGAAGGCGTGCCGTGCTCATCGACCAAACCGTTGAGTGGCCACACCCTGGGCGCGGCCGGTGCGCTGGAGGTCGCTTTCTGCTGGCTGAGCCTGGCGTCCGGCAACACGGAAAACGCCCTGCCGCCTCATGTATGGGACGGCGCGGCCGATCCCTTGCTGCCCGTGTTGCAACTGACCGGCGCAGGGTCACGCCTGACCTCGGCCGCTGCCCGCAACATGATGAGCAATTCCTTTGCCTTTGGAGGCAACAACATCAGCCTGATTATCGGAGAAGCACCATGATCGCCTGGCCGCTCGCCGAACTCATTCCTCACGCTGGCGACATGATCCTCATCGATCAGGTACTGGCTTTTGACGACGAACAGATCCAGACGCGCCTGACCGTGCGCGCCGACGGAATATTCAATGAACCTGACGGCAGCCTGCCCGCCTGGGTGGGCGTGGAGCTCATGGCCCAGAGCGTGGCGGCGTTCGCCGGTTGTCAGGCACGCAGCAAGGGCGAGCCGGTCAAGCTGGGCTTTCTGCTCGGCAGCCGCAAGTTCGACTGCGATGTTTCGCACTTTCCGGCAGGCAGCGAGCTGCATATCCATGCCGTACGCTCTCTGCAGGACGACAGTGGCATGGGCGTGTTCGAATGCCGCCTGACAGGCGTGAACATCAACGCCTTCGCTCGCCTCAACGTCTACTGCCCCCCGAACACTGCTGACTACATGGCTGAAGGAGCCCCGGCATGACTGATTCAATCCTGGTCACCGGCTCGAGCCGAGGCATTGGCCGCGCAATTGCCTTGCGTCTGGCCCGCGCCGGATATGACCTGATCCTGCATTGCCGCACCGGGCGCAGCGAAGCCGAAGCGGTACAGGCCGAGATCATTGCGCTGGGTCGTCAGGCGCGTGTGCTGCAATTCGACGTCTCGGACCGCGCGGCCTGCAAGGCCATTCTTGAGGAAGATGTGGAAAGCCACGGCGCCTATTACGGCGTGGTGCTCAATGCCGGCCTGACCCGTGACGGCGCCTTTCCGGCACTCAGCGATGACGACTGGGATCAGGTGCTGCGCACCAATCTGGACGGGTTCTATAACGTGCTGCACCCGCTGACGATGCCGATGATTCGCCGTCGCTCGGCAGGCCGTATCGTGTGCATCACGTCGGTGTCGGGCCTGATCGGCAATCGCGGTCAAGTCAATTACAGCGCATCCAAGGCGGGCCTGATCGGTGCGGCCAAGGCGTTGGCCATCGAACTGGGCAAACGCAAGATCACCGTCAACTGCGTCGCGCCGGGCCTGATCGACACAGCCATGCTCGACGAAAACGTGCCGGTGGATGAATTGATGAAGATGATCCCGGCGCAGCGTATGGGCACCCCCGAAGAAGTGGCAGGCGCGGTTAATTTTCTGATGTCGGCTGAAGCGTCTTACATCACGCGTCAGGTGCTGGCCGTCAACGGAGGACTGTGTTGATGAAACGCGTAGTGGTCACCGGGATGTCTGGCATTACGTCGATAGGCAGCGACTGGGCAAGCATCGAAGCGAACTTCACGGCCAATCGCAGCGGTATCCGCCGCATGGACGAGTGGAACCGCTTTACCGAGCTCAACACGCGGCTGGCCGGGCCTATCGATGACTTTGCCGTGCCCGGACACTGGACGCGCAAGCAGCTGCGCAGCATGGGGCGCGTGTCCCGGCTCGCAGTGGCCGCCTCGGAAAAGGCGCTGATTGACGCCGGGTTGCTGAACGATCCGATCATTCGCGACGGACGCATGGGTACCGCTTGCGGCTCGTCCACGGGCAGCACCGACGAGATCAAGGCATTCGGCAACATGTTGCTCAATTCGGTGGCGGTGGGTTTGAACGCCAACTCCTATGTGCGGATGATGCCGCACACTACCGCTGCCAACATCAGCATCTTCTTTGGCCTGACCGGACGCCTGATCCCGACGTCCAGCGCCTGCACCAGTGGCAGTCAGGGCATCGGCTACGCCTACGAGGCCATCAAGTTCGGCCGCCTGAAACTGATGCTCGCCGGTGGCGCGGAAGAACTGTGCCCCACTGAAGCAATGGTGTTCGACGCGCTGTACGCCACCAGCCTCAAAAACGACGCGCCTCACACGACGCCACGCCCTTACGACACCGGGCGCGATGGTCTGGTCATCGGCGAAGGCGGCGGCATGCTGGTGCTTGAAGAGCTGGAACATGCCCAGGCACGGGGCGCGCATATCTATGCCGAGATCGTCGGTTTCGGCAGTAACGCCGATGGCGCGCACAGCACCCGGCCAGAGCAGATCACCATGCGCCGCGCCATGCAGCTGGCGCTGGAAGACGCCAATCTGCCGCCCGAGGCGATCGGCTATGTGAACGGCCACGGCACTGCCACGGAGCAGGGCGACATCGCTGAAACGCTGGCGACCAGCAGCCTGTTCGGTTCACGTATGCCGCTCAGCTCGCAGAAAAGCTACCTGGGGCACACACTGGGTGCCTGCGGTGCACTGGAGTCTTGGTTCAGCATCGAAATGCTCAACAATGATCGATACATCCATACCCTGAACCTGGATGAGATTGATCCACAGTGTGGCGATCTTGACTACATCGTTGGCGAACCCCGGCGAATAAGCAACGAATATGTCATGAACAACAACTTTGCCTTTGGCGGCGTCAATACATCGCTGATCTTCAAGCGCTGGGGCTGATGTATTCGCGGACAAGTCCGCTCCCACGGGTGATCTGCACCCGAAAGCTGTTTACCCATCCGACTGCCTCGGGTCAGATCACAGAACCGAATAACACCCGAGACGGCAGCTCGTGGGAGCCGACTTGTCCGCGAAAAAGCCCTCCGCCTCAGTCAACGACCTCTTCGTGGACAAGTCC
>NZ_MUIO01000062.1 GCF_002087235.1 Pseudomonas floridensis
CCTGCTTGACGCGCGTCAGGAACTGGTGCCACAGGGCGTGGCGGGCGAGCTGTACGTGGCCGGTGACGGCGTGGCGCGTGGTTACCTGAACCGTCCTGAACTGACTGCCGAGCGCTTCCTGCGGGATCCGTTCAGCCACGAGGTCGGGGCCCGGATGTACCGCACCGGCGACCTGGCGCGCTGGAACGCCGACGGCACGCTGGAGTACCTGGGCCGCAACGACGATCAGGTGAAGATCCGTGGCGTGCGCATCGAGCTGGGCGAAATCGAAAGCCAGCTGGGCCGGTTGCCGGGCATCGAAGAGGCCCTGGTGCTGGCCCGTGAGGACGAGCCGGGGCAGCCGAGGCTGGTGGGCTATTTCATTGAGCGTGACGGCGCGTTGTCGACCCCGGTCTCCGAGCTGCGGGCCGCACTGCTGGCCGTCCTGCCGGGTTACATGGTGCCCGGCGCATTGGTTCGGCTGGACGCCTGGCCACTCACGGCTAATGGCAAGGTCGATCGTCGTGCCTTGCCGGTTCCAGACCGCGAAGCGCTGCAAACCAGCGACTATCAGCCGCCGCAGGGCGAACTGGAAATCGCCCTGGCAGCCATCTGGAGCGAGTTGCTGCAGGTCGAGCGGGTAGGGCGGCAGGATCGTTTCTTCGAACTGGGCGGTCACTCGCTGCTGGCCATGCGCATGGTGTCGCAAGTTCGCCAGCGTCTGTCCCTGGAACTTGCACTGGGCGACCTGTTTGCCGACAGCGCACTGGCCGCCGTGGCGCGCTGCCTGGGCGATACCGGACGCAGCGAGCTGCCCGCCATCGTGGTTTCCAGCCAGGATGGCCCGGCCCCGTTGTCCTTTGCCCAGCAACGTCTTTGGTTCCTGGCGCAAATGGAAGACGCCAACAGTGCCTATAACATTCCGCTGGGCCTGCAACTGACCGGGCATCTGGACACTCGAGCCCTGAAACGTGCCCTTGAGCGGATCGTGGTGCGACACGACAGTCTGCGCAGCCGCTTCATTCAGCACGAGAGTGAAGCCTGGGTCGAGGCCGCGCCGACATCGGTCATTCCCGACCTGCTCTGGCAGGACCTGCGCGGTCAGGACCCACAGGCACTTCAGGCCGTGGTCAAGGAGGAAGCCGCGCAGCCTTTCGACCTGTGTCACGATTTGCCGATTCGCGGCCGCCTGCTGTGCCTGGCCGAAGACCGCCATGTGTTGCTGCTGACCCTGCACCATATCGTCGCCGATGGCTGGTCGCTGGGTGTCTTTACCCGAGAACTGACCACGCTGTACCGAGCCTTCAGCCAAGGGCTGGATGACCCATTGCCCCCGCTGGCCTTGCAATATGCGGACTACGCACGCTGGCAGCGCGACTGGTTGGATGGCGAGCGCTTGCGTCACCAAAGTGATTACTGGCATCGGGCGCTGAATGGTGCGCCCGCCTTGCTGACCTTGCCCACCGACCGTCCACGACCGGCGCGTCAGGATTATTCCGGGGCCAGTGTCCCGGTGCGGCTCGATCCGCGCCTGTCCGACGATCTGAAAACCTTTTGCCAGCAGCATGCGGTTACACCGTTCATGCTGTTCATGAGTGCCTGGGCGGTGCTGCTTGCGCGGCTGTCCGGGCAGGCCGAGGTGGTTATCGGCATGCCGGTGGCCAACCGTCGGCGCAGCGAAGTCGAAGCGCTGATCGGCCTGTTCGTCAACACGTTGGCCGTACGCATCGACACCTCCGGCGAACCCGACGTCAGCACGCTGCTGGCGCGGGTCAAATCGCGCGTGATCGACGCGCAGGAACACCAGGATTTGCCATTCGAGCAAGTGGTCGAACGGCTGCGGCCACCGCGCAGCCTGGCCCATAGCCCGTTGTTTCAGGCTTCGCTGGCCTGGGATGGCAGTCAGGGACTTGAACTGCAACTGGGCGATCTGCACCTGCAACCACTGGCCCATCAGCCGACCTTCGCCAAATTCGACCTGACACTGAGCCTGGGCGAAACCGATGAAGGCTTTGTCGGTGTGATCGATTACGCGACCGCACTGTTCGATGAGGCGACGGTCGCGCGCTATGTCGGCTATCTTGAGCAATTGTTGTGGACCATGGTCGGCAATGACCAGGCCGTGCCTGTCAGGGCCGGACTGCTCGGTCCTCAGGAGCGCCACCGCCTGCTGGTCGAATTCAACGCCAGCGAGCAGGATTTCCAGCTTGATCAGCCGTTGCAGACACTGTTCGAAACGCAGGTTGCCCGTACACCGGATGCGGTCGCGCTGGAGTCTGACGCCGTCCGGTTGAGCTACCAGCAACTGAACGAGGCAGCCAATCGTCTGGCCCGTCATCTGATCGGGCAGGGCGTGCGTACCGAGAGTCGGGTCGCTGTATGCCTGGAGCGCGGCCCGAATCTGGTCGTGGGTCTGCTGGCGGTGCTCAAGGCCGGAGCCGCCTACGTGCCGCTGGATCCGGGCTATCCGTTGGAGCGCCTGAATTACATGCTGGCCGACAGTGATGCCGTAACACTGCTGGTCGATACCACGACGCGTGAGCGTTTCGTCGACAGCTCGCTGTCGTTAGTGGATATGGGCAATTGCAGTTGGAGCGCTCAGTCCGCTAGCAACCCGTTTGTCGAAGGTCTGACCGCACGCCATCTGGCCTACGTGATCTACACCTCGGGTTCCACCGGCACTCCGAAAGGCGTGATGGTTGAACACCGTGGGCTGTGCAATCTGGTGCAGTGGAGTTCGCAGTTATGTTCGCCGACTCCGCATGGCGCGCTGTTGCACAAGACGCCGGTCAGCTTCGACGCATCGGTCTGGGAGCTGTTCTGGCCGCTGTGCGCCGGTTTGCGCCTGGTGCTGGCGCGCCCGGATGGTCAGCGTGACCCTGCGTACCTGGCGCAGGAAATCCAGGATCGGCAGGTCAGTGTGGTGCAATTTGTGCCCGCACTGCTGCAACAGTTCGTTGACCTCGACGAAAGCGCCCGTTGTGCCAGTCTGACCGATATCGTCTGTGGCGGTGGTGAACTGACCGCGAGCCTGGCGGCGCAGGTGCGTCAGCGTCTACCTCAGGTGCGACTGCACAACGTTTATGGTCCGACCGAAGCCACCGTGGACTGCAGCGTGTGGACGCTGGAGCCGGGTGAACCGGTGCCGGAGTCGGCGCTGCCCATTGGCCGTGCCATCAGCAACACCCGCCTGTATGTGTTGGATGAGTATGACCAGCCGGTGCCGCACGGCGTGGTCGGTCAGTTGAATATTGGCGGCGTCGGCGTCACGCGTGGTTACCTGAACCTGCCGCAGATGCAGGCCGAGCGCTTCATCGACAGTCCGTTCGTATCCGGTGACCGGTTGTATCGCAGCGGTGACCTGGTGCGTCAGCGAGCGGACGGTCAGTTGGAGTTTCTGGGGCGCAACGACTTTCAGGTCAAGCTGCATGGCCTGCGCATCGAACTGGGCGAGATCGAAGCACGTCTTGCCGCGCATCCTTCGCTGCGTGAAGTCGCGGTGTTGCTGCATGGCGAACGGCTGGTAGCCTGGTTCAGTTGCCGCGAAGGTCATGCGGCACCCGGTATCGAGGCGCTGCGGACTCATGTGCTGGCGCAATTGCCGGATTACATGGTGCCGACCGCTTACGTCGCGCTGCCAGCCTTGCCGTTGAGCCTGAATGGCAAGCTGGATCGTGCGGCTTTACCGGAGCCGGACGCGCAGTCGGTGCTGAGCCGTCAGTACGAAGCGCCGTTGTGCGAGACCGAGGCACGGCTGGCCGAACTGTGGGCCGAACTGCTGAACGTCGCCAGAGTAGGGCGTCAGGACCACTTCTTTGAGCTGGGCGGGCACTCGCTGCTCGCTGTCACCCTGATCGCCCGCATGCGCCGACTGGGTATGAGCGCCGACATTCGCGTGCTGTTTGCCCAGCCGACGCTGGCGGCGCTGGCCAGTGCCGTGGGCAGCGACAACGCGCTGAAGATCCCGGCCAACCTGATTGACGCGGATTGCCGCTACATCACGCCGGATCTGTTGCCGCTGGTGACGCTGGATCAGGAACATATCGAGCGCATCGTTGCCCAGGTTCCCGGTGGCGCTGCGAATGTGCAGGACATCTATCCGCTCGGGCCTTTGCAGGCGGGGATTCTGTATCACCACCTGGCTGCAGGCGACAGCGATCCTTACCTGCTGCAACCGCGCTTCGCCTTTACCGACCGGGCACGGCTCGACGCCTTTTGTCAGGCGCTGCAACGGGTGATAGAGCGCAACGACATTTTGCGCACCGCGCTGTTCTGGGAAGGACTGCAAGCCCCGGTGCAGGTGGTCTGGCGCAAAGCGAACCTGCGTGTGGACGAGATTGCGCTCCACGATCTGGACACTGCGCCGCGCATGGACCTGACTCAGGCCCCGCTGCTGCACCTGGTGCATGCCCATGACCCGGAAACCGGGCAGATAGCAGCCGCGCTGCGCTTCCATCACGTGGTCATGGACCATGTCGCGCTCGACGTGCTGGGTCAGGAGTTGCAACACATCCTGCTCGGGGAAGAAGCGCAGCTGGCTGTGCCGGTGCCGTATCGCAATTACATCGCTCAGGTGCTGCAAGGGCCTGACGATGAGGCCCACGAAGCCTTCTTCCGTGAGCAACTGGGCGATATCGATGAGCCCACGCTGCCTTACGGCATGGCGTTCGCTGCGCAGGACGTTTGGCCTCGTGATGCCCATCGGGTGCTCGACGAGACCCTGTGCCGCAAGGTCCGCGATCAGTCCCGGCTGCTGGGCGTCAGCGCGGCAAGCCTGATGCACCTGGCCTGGGCTCAGGTGCTGGGGCAGTTGTCCGGGCGCGATAATGTGGTATTCGGCACGGTTCTGCTCGGACGTCTGCACGGCAGTGAAGGCGTTGAACGGGCCCTGGGTGTGTTCATCAACACCTTGCCGCTGCGCATCGATCTGGGCAGGCAAGGCGTGCGCGACGCTGTGCTGGACACGCACCGCAGACTGACCGGTCTGCTGGCCCACGAGCATGCGCAACTGGCGCTGGCTCAGCGTTGCAGCGCATTGCCCGCTGGCGCGCCGTTGTTCAACAGCTTGCTCAATTACCGTCACAGCGCAGCGCATGAAGCGCTCGACGAAGCCGCAACGCGGGCGTGGCAGGGCATTGAAGTGCTGCGCGCCGAAGAGCGCAGCAATTACCCGCTGACCCTGAGCATCGATGACCTGGGCGAAGGTTTCAGCCTGACCGCGCAGGCTGCGCCGGGTATCGAACCGCAGCGGGTCTGCGACTACCTGTACGAAGCACTGACACAATTGATTCTGGCGCTGGAACAGCGGCCGGACACGGACCTGACGCAACTGGCCATTCTGCCTGTCGCCGAGCGTCAAAGACTGCTGTACGGGTTCAATGACACGCGCCGCGATTACCCTCGCGAGCACAGCGTGCATCGCCTGTTCGAGCAGCGTGCCGCCCGCCATCCTCAGAGTACGGCGGCTGTGCATGGCGCGCAGTCGATTAGCTACGGCGAACTGAACGAGCAGGCCAACCGACTGGCCCATCACCTGATCAGCCAGGGCATCGCACCGAACGATCATGTGGCCATCGTCCTCCCACGCTCCATTGATCTGTTGATCGGTCAATTGGCGGTCAGCAAATGCGCCGCGACGTTCGTGCCGCTGGATATCAATGCGCCGGCGGAACGGCAGAGTTACATGCTGGACGACTGCAAGGCCGTCTGTGTACTGACCCGCAGCACGACAGCAATCAACGCCGCGACACCGCGCATCGATCTGGACACGCTGGCTCTGGGTGATCAGCCTGCGCAGGATCCTGATCTGGCTCAGCGCCCGGATTGCACGGCGTACGTGATGTACACCTCAGGCTCCACCGGTGCACCCAAAGGCGTGCGCGTTACGCATCGCGGTATCGTGCGTCTGGTGCTGAACAATGGTTACGCCGACTTCAACGATCAGGACCGCTTTGCCTTCGCCTCCAACCCGGCATTCGATGCCAGCACCCTGGAGGTGTGGGGGGCGTTGCTCAACGGCGGTCGCTTGCAAGTGATCGATCATGCAACCCTGATCGATCCATCACGCCTCAGTGCCTTGCTGGGCGAGAGCGGCATTACGGTCATGTTCCTCACCACGGCACTGTTCAACCAGTACGTGCAACTGATTCCTCATGCACTGCAAGGCATGCGGATCCTGATCTCCGGCGGTGAGCGGGCGGACCCGGCCACCTTCCGTGCATTGCTGGAGCAGGCACCGGGCTTGCGTGTGTTGAATGCCTATGGCCCGACCGAGACCACCACCTTTGCCACGACCGCTGAAGTGCTGGCCGTATCGGCTGACGACGAGAGCGTGCCGATCGGTCGCCCCATCGGCAACACCACGGTGTACGTGCTGGATGCGCGTCAACATCTTGCCCCGCAAGGCGTGACGGGCGAGCTGTACATCGGTGGCGACGGCGTGGCCCTGGGTTATCTGAATCGTCCGGACCTGACCGCCGAGAAGTTCCTCGCCGATCCGTTCAGCGACGAGCCGGGCGCCATGATGTACCGCACCGGTGACCTTGGCCGCTGGCTGGACGATGGACAGCTGGAGTGCCTGGGCCGCAATGACGACCAGGTGAAAATTCGCGGCTTCCGCATTGAACTGGGTGAAATTGTCAGCTGTTTGCATCAACTGCCGGGGATTGGCGAAACCGTGGTGCTGGCTCGCGAAGACGAACCCGGGCATGTGCGACTGGTGGCGTATTACACCAGCCATCAGAACAGCGAACTGCTCGCTCCCGAGCAGATGCGTGCGCATCTACAGGCGAATCTGCCTGACTACATGGTGCCGAGCGCGTTCATCGAGCTGACCACACTGCCGTTGACAGCCAACGGCAAGCTGGATCGTCGGGCACTGCCCAAACCCGAACGGTCGGCGCTGTTCGGCCTCAGTCATGAAGCGCCCGAAGGTGAGTTCGAAATCGCACTGGCCGAGATCTGGGCCGAGGTGCTGCAGGTCGGGCGGGTAGGTCGCCATGATCACTTCTTCGATCTGGGCGGGCATTCGTTGCTGGCGATGCGCATGGTGTCTCAGGTCCGTCAGCAACTGGGCGTCGAACTGCCGCTGGGCGAATTGTTTGCCCTCGGCGAACTGGCGGCCGTGGCGGCTGCACTGTGCGACGTGGCGCGTAGCGAGTTGCCGTCGATCCTGCAGGTCAAGCGCGACCAGCCGTTGCCATTGTCGTTTGCCCAGCAGCGTTTGTGGTTTCTGGCACAGATGGACGGTGGCAACGAGGCCTATAACATTCCAATGGCGTTGAGCCTTGAAGGTATGCTGGATGTGGCGGCGCTGAACCGCGCTCTGGCGCGTGTCGTCGAGCGCCATGAAACCCTGCG
>NZ_MUIO01000063.1 GCF_002087235.1 Pseudomonas floridensis
TGGCGCATGGGCTGCTGCGTGGGCGCATCACGGTCTATGACGGTTTGCCGGTGGAATTGGCTCAGGGCGCTTTTGCAAAGCCGATGGCGCTGCCGGTTGCCATGCGCTTTTCGACCAACCCCGGCGATATTCTCGATGACAAGGTTTCCACCCCGCGAGGCCTGGCGATCAAAATCGTCGGTGTGGAAGGGGCCCGGCTGCCAGGCAGTGAAGGGCAGGTGACTCAGGACTTCGTGATGCAGAACGCCAAGGCGTTCACTGCCGCGACGCCAAAGGCGTTTCTGCGCACGTTTAAACTGTTGGCAAAAACCACCGATAAAGCGCCAGGTCTTAAAAAGGCATTCTCGGCATTGCTGCGCGGTGTGGAGTCGACCATCGAGTCGATGGGCGGCGAGAGCGGCACCCTCAAGAGCCTGGGCGGACACCCGCAGACGCATATCCTCGGAGAAAGCTTTTCCAGCGTCGTACCGATGCTCTACGGTCCTTATTACGCGAAGCTGGCCGTGGTACCGGTCTCGCCGGAATTGACGGCGCTGACCGATCAGTACGTGGATTTTGGCGGCAACCCCGATGGCCTGCGGGAAGCGGTCAGCGCCTATTTCGCCCAGCATGGCGGTACCTGGGAGGTGCGTGTGCAACTGGCTACTGACCTTGAAAAGATGCCGATCGAGGTTGCCTCTGTGCAATGGCCTGAAGAACTGAGCCCTTACGTTGCCGTTGCGCGTATCGAGGTCGACCCGCAGCCTTCATGGAGCGGTGAGCATGTTCAAGACATTGATGAAGCAATGGCGTTCAGCCCTTGGCGTGGACTGGCCGCCCATCGTCCGTTGGGAGGGGTGATGCGCGTGCGCAAGCCTGCTTATGAAATGTCATCAGGGTTCAGGGC
>NZ_MUIO01000064.1 GCF_002087235.1 Pseudomonas floridensis
GTATCTGGCCGATACCCGGCAGCGTCAGGAACGGCAGAACCTGGGCCAGTCTGGACTTGGGGTAACTGATGTTGGCCGTCAGCACCCCGGCTGTGTAGGTCACGCGAACGTTGGAGCTGTTGAACCCCAGCGATGCGGGCATCCATGCCAACTGGTTCATGACCACGCTTTCAGCCTGCGTCACGATCAACTGGTTGTAGTTGGCCGCCGTCGGGCTGAGCGCAACACTGCGACGCACCGCTTCACTGGCAGCCGCGTTGAAAGACTGCACCATCAGCAGCGGCAGGCTATAACTTACAACGCCATAGAACACCGCAAAAAAGATAACGAACACCGCCGCAAACTCAATGGCTGCGGCGCCTCGTTGTCTACGTGGCGAACGAAGATGCGGGATGACGGGCATGTCAACGTCTACTCTGACAGTACGACCTGACAACAGCATAGTTTCTTTCAGGAAAACAGGACGCTTTTTACCGAATGGATTTATTTTTTCTACTGGTATGGTTCGCGGCCTGCGCCGAACAGGATGCACGACAGCGGGAAATTTCCAACTGGCTGACCATGGGCGTCGCCTTATTGGCTGGCGGCTACCTGGCTTATTCGGGTCACACCTGGCTGGGCGCTGCCCCCGACGAAGCCGGCTGGGCGTTGTTGATCGCTCTGGCACTGACGTTGCCGGGCTATGCACTGGGCAGGCTGGGAGCCGGCGATGTCAAACTTTTGGTGGCACTTGCGCTCGCGACTGACAGTGTCTACTTGCTGGGTACTTTTATTGGCGCAGGCCTCGCCATTGCGCTGTGGAGCCTGTCGGACACTAAAGTCTGGCCCCTTGTAAACCAGCACTTTACGCGCCGTTACTTGTACTTGGGGCCGCCGATGACAAATAAATACCCCTTCTCGCCGTTCCTGTTTATCGGACTTCTGTTAACCGTGTTAATTATCCACTGATCGAAGCGCGCACTATGGCCATGTACATAATCACAAAGTACGACTACGGTAAGTATCAGGCGCGTATCGGCTTCAAAGAGCATTGCGTGCCGCACCTTATTGGCTGAATGGATTCAGGCTTCAGTTTTTAAAAGTTGCCGACCAGCATGGAGTAGCGCGTGAATACATATTCTTCGGTAAAAATCCTGGTGGTGGACGACCAGCCTCTCGTTGTCGAAGAACTGAGCGAGTTTCTCGAAAACAGCGGTTATCCCTGCATACCCTGCCTGTCCAGTGGCGAAGCCATGGAGCATTTCACTCAGGATGACAGCATCGGCATTGTTCTGTGTGACCTGGACATGCCGGACATGAACGGCATCGAGATGGTCGAAGCCATGAAACGCATCGGCGGCAGAAAGCATCTGTTCGAAGCCATCATGCTGACCGGCAAGGCCGAGAAAAAGGACGTCATCAAGGCGTTGCGCGCAGGCGTCGCCGATTACTATCAGAAGCCCGTCGATCTGGACGAAGTGCTGGAAGGCGTGCAGCGTCAGATCGAAGCGCTGAGCGAGCGACGCAGAAATCTTCAGCAACTGGGCCTGCTCAACGAAAAGCTCCAGTACCTCGCCGCGTCCATCGACGACCTGTATCAGAATCTCGATCAGACCCGAGGCACGCCGCCCGAGCGCAAGGCCGAGACGACGGTCGATAACGATCACATGCCCGAAGTGTTCGCCAAGCTGTCGCCGCGCCAACTCGACGTGGCCAGGCTGGTCAGCACCGGGCAGACCAATTACCAGATCGCGTGCGAACTGGGCATCACTGAAAACACCGTCAAACTGTACGTTTCGCAAGTGCTGCGTCTGACGCGCATGCACAACCGCACGCAGCTGGCGCTGGCCCTGTCACCCGGCAACCTCGGCGGACGGCAGCGCGCAACAGCGACCTGAGGTCAGCTTTGTGTTTCCGGCAGAACAACGTGATACGGCGCTTCAACCAGCGCCGAATGCACCTGATTGCGGCCGGCATGCTTGGCGCGGTACAGCGCACTGTCAGCCTGGGACGCCAGACTCAGGCTGTCATCGTTCGCCCCCAGCGATACCACGCCTGCGCTGAACGTGCAGAACAGGTCCGCGGGCTGGGCCGGATAATGAATCTCCGCGAAGCGGTAACGGATTTCCTCGAGCACTTTATGCGCACTCTGGATGTCGGTGTCCGGCATGACGATGGCAAATTCTTCACCACCGTAACGACCGATGAAGTCGGTCTTGCGCAGCCGTTGTTTGAGAAACAGCGCCAGGCTCTTGATCACCCGGTCGCCCATCGGATGCCCGTGGCTGTCGTTGACCCGCTTGAAATGGTCGATATCGAGCATGGCGAAGCATAACGGCTTGCCTTCGCGACGCGAGCGAAAGCTGCAGTCTTCCAGCAGTTGCAGGATGTGGGTGTGGTTATAAAGGCCGGTCAGACTGTCGCGAACCATGCGCGCCTTGAGGTTGCGCGCCCGTGCGGCGCGGTTGCGCACCGTGGTGATCAGGTGGCGCGGCTTGATCGGCTTGGTCAGAAAGTCATCGCCGCCCTCACTCATGGCGTCCAGTTGCTTGTCCTGATCGTCTTCGGCAGACAGGTAGATGATCGGCACGCTGACATAACGGTCGTTGTGGCGGATGACTTTGGCCAGTTCCGTCCCGGTGCAGCCCGGCATATACATGTCGAGAATGATCAGGTCCGGCTGAAAGTCAGCCAGTTCGGACATCGCCTGGATTGGGTCGAGCAAGGTGCGCGTGACGATCCCGGCCGCGTTGAGCACGCGCTCGGTGTGCGTGGCCTGTGCCCGTGAGTCATCGATGATCAGCACCTTGTAAGGCTCGTATTGCGCCACACAGGTCAGTATCTCGATCTTCTCCAGCAGGCTCGACGCCTCCAGCGCGCCGGTCAGAAACTCCTGACCTCCCGCGCGCACCGCCGCCAGCCGGGTCGGGGTGTCGGTTTCGTGCAGGCTGAAAAATAACAGCGGCAACTTCTGCTCCAGCCCTTCCTGAGCCTGTGAGGCCAGCTTCAGGCCTTGCCCGGGGCCGCTGAAATCGACGTCCATGACAATCGCCGCCGGGTGGCGTTGGGTCATGGCAGTCTGAAATTCCAGAACACTGTGCAGCGACAGCGCGGACAGACCGAAGAATTCCAGCTGCTTGGCCAGTCGCTCGGCACGGTCATGATCCTGCAGGACCACATACACCGGCTTGCGCAACGGTGGCAGCGAGGTCTGCTCCAGCCGGTCGCCGTGACGCAGGCCCGTACGTGACAGCCGCTGCATCAAGCGGTTGAGTTCGGTGATGACGGTGCTGTTCAGACGCCCGCGATTGGCTTCGACGGCGTCCAGCGCCTGATCGATTTCACGCGCCAACGCGACGTGCTCGGTCTGCTCGAAACGCTCGGCGAAGCGCAACAGGCGCAACGTGGAGTCCTTCAGCTCGGCCATGTCGCTGGCCGACCATTCGGTTTTCTGCAGCCGCTGCCAGGTCTCAAGTATCTGACGTGCCTGATGAATGACCCTTTGGGCAAAATGATGCTTTAAACGATCGCGGCTGGGATCTTCGGGCTCGGTCATATCAAGACTACTGTGAGTTCGCTGAGGCGAAACGGGTGATGGCGCTATGCTAGCACCTTCGATACGTCCGAAGAGTGCCGTAAGTCACTTATTTGACAACAAATACATGGCGCTCTGCCATTACGTATAACTATGCCTGTATAGCCAATGGCTATCGCTGCTTTTTCAGGCCGCATTTCCGCCATCGGTAAAGCGCTCACAAGGGTCGACTGCTTGACCTGTCGGACAGCTTCTCAATCAATTACAAAGCCGATGTGCTCGCTGATTGCACCTTGAGGTAAGGTTACGGTCGAACGCCTCGTAGCATTCAACTCAAGATCGAAAGGACCCTACCATGCTGGATTGGAAGAACCGCGCAGGCAGCGCGGGTGAGCGTACCGCTGACACTGCATCGGTCAAACGACGCGGCTATCTGGGCAACCTGTTCTATAGCCGTGCGCTGGGTGCCTTGGTCTTGATCTATCTGCTCGTCGCGCTGGTGGTCGGCTGGTACTGGAGCAAGGAGCCTGCGCTGTTTCCAGTGCAGCAGAATGCCCAGGCAGCCGCCGAGCGTGAAGGCAAACAGATGGTCATCGGCTACACCACGGTCGAGACCCTGAAAAGCGTTGCTCAGACCCTGCTCGACAAGCGCGGTGGCTATCTGTCCAATGACCGCATGCCGCCCGGTCTGTGGCTGGACAACATCCCAAGCTGGGAGTACGGCGTGCTGGTTCAGGTTCGCGACCTGAGCCGTGCGCTGCGCAAAGATTTCGCCCGTTCACAGTCGCAATCGGCTGAAGACGGTGATCTGGCCCGCGCCGAGCCGTTGTTCAACTTCAACAATCGCAGCTGGATCCTGCCTTCCAGCGAATCGCAATACACCGACGGGATCAATGCGCTGAGCCGCTATCAGGCGCGTCTGTCCGATCCCAACCAGAAAGGCGCCCTGTTCTATGCCCGCGCCGACAACCTGAACAACTGGCTGGGCGATGTCGGCACCCGTCTGGGCTCGCTGTCGCAGCGCCTGTCGGCCAGCGTGGGTCGGGTCAAGCTCAACAGCACGCTGAAAACCGAAGCCATTGCCTCGGTCAAGCCGGGTGAAGTGCCGCAGGTTGACGAGGAAATCGTCGAGACTCCGTGGCTGGAAGTAGACAACGTGTTCTACGAAGCACGCGGTCAGGCCTGGGCGCTTTCGCACCTGCTGCGCGCCATCGAAGTCGACTTCGCCGACGTACTGGCCAAGAAGAACGCGACGGTCAGCGTGCGCCAGATCATTCGTGAACTGGAAGCCTCGCAGGAACCGCTGTGGAGCCCGATGATCCTGAACGGCAGCCCGTTCGGCGTGTTCGCCAACCATTCGCTGGTCATGGCCAACTACATCTCGCGGGCCAACGCGGCCGTCATTGACCTTCGCCAGTTGCTGAATCAGGGCTGATGCCGATTTCTTCGCACGAGGCCGCGCACCGCGCCGCCTCGGACGCCGAGCAGATCGCCTGGGTCGACGAGCATGATCAGTTGCAAGGTTCGCTGCCGCGCGCCGAGGTCCGCGCACGCGGCCTGATCGGACGCGCCACCTATATTCTGCTGTTCAACTGCGCAGGCGAATTGTGCGTGCACCGGCGAACGCTGAGCAAGGCCATCTATCCCGGTTACTGGGACGTGGCGGCCGGCGGCATGGTCCAGGCACACGAGAGTTATGCCGAATCCGCCGCCCGTGAATTGAAAGAAGAACTGGGTGTGCAGGGCGTGACGCTCGAGGCGCACGAACGGTTTTTCTTCGATCAGCCGGACAACCGGATCTGGTGCGCGGTGTTTTCCGCCGTGTGGGATGGCGAACTGACGTTACAGCCGGAAGAAGTCATGGAAGCGTGCTTCATGCCCATCGCAGAGGTGTTGCGTCAGGCCGAGCGAACGCCTTATTGCCCGGACTCCCTGGCAGCACTGAAACGCTATCTGGAGCAGGTCGCAAATGATCAGTAAATTGGCGCATTCCACCCCTTAGCAATTGGCTGTTTTGCCGTTACACTGCGCGACCTTTTCAAACTGGACCGGCCTTGCCGCTTCAGTAGCGCTGCCCCTGCCAGAGTGGGGCTTCGCGGTCGAAGGCTCCAGGAGCCCGACCCATCGTCAGTCCTCAACAAGAGGATTTCCCGTGGCTAAAAAAGCCGCTTCCCTCGCTGCCCTGGGCGGCCTGGTATTTTCAACCGACTCAGGGCGTCACTGCCCCGACTGTCGCCAGCCTGTCGCCGATTGCACCTGCAAGCAGACCGCCATTCCCGAAGGGGACGGCATTGCCCGCGTTCGTCGCGAAAGCAAGGGGCGCGGTGGCAAGACCGTCACCACGATCACCGGCGTGCCGCTGGCCGAAGACGCACTCAAGGAACTGGCCAAGGCGCTGAAGCAGCGCTGCGGCACGGGCGGAGCGCTCAAGGACGGTGTGATCGAGATTCAGGGCGATCATGTCGAACTGTTGCTGGCCGAGCTGATCAAGAAAGGCTTCAAGGCCAAAAAATCGGGCGGCTGACAGGCGCATCAAAACCGTCACCTGCACTCTTTACACTGCGCCGAGCCGACTATGGTTGGCGCTACGACTTCTTTATAGGGGACTTCGATGTCCGTACGACGTACACGCAAAGACGATGGCAGCCAATGGACCGTTGCGGACAGCCGCAGCGTTTACGGCATTCGCCATTGGGGTGCCGGTTATTTTGCAATCAATGAAGCCGGTCGCGTTGAAGTTCGTCCCAACGGGGCTGGCAGCTCGCCGATCGACCTCTACGAGCAGGTCGATGACTTGCGCAAGAGCGGTCTTTCCCTGCCGTTGCTGGTGCGTTTTCCCGACATCCTGCAGGACCGCGTGCGCCAGTTGACCGGTGCGTTCGACAGCAACATCGCCCGCCTGGAATACCAGAGCCAGTACACCGCGCTCTACCCGATCAAGGTCAACCAGCAAGAAGCGGTGGTCGAGAACATCATCGCTACACAGAATGTGTCCATCGGTCTGGAAGCGGGCTCCAAGCCCGAGCTGATGGCCGTTCTGGCACTGGCTCCGAAAGGCGGCACCATCGTCTGCAACGGTTACAAGGACCGTGAGTTCATCCGTCTGGCGCTGATGGGCCAGAAACTGGGCCACAACGTCTTCATCGTCATCGAGAAAGAATCCGAAGTCGAACTGGTCATCGAAGAAGCCGCCGAACTGAAGGTCGCGCCGCAGGTGGGCCTGCGCGTGCGCCTGTCCTCACTGGCGTCGAGCAAGTGGGCGGACACTGGCGGCGAGAAGTCCAAGTTCGGTTTGTCTGCCGCGCAACTGTTGTCGGTGGTCGAGCGCTTCCGCAAGGCGGGCCTGGATCAGGGCATTCGCCTGCTGCACTTCCACATGGGCTCGCAGATCGCCAACCTGGCCGACTACCAGCACGGCTTCAAGGAAGCGATCCGCTACTACGGCGAGCTGCGCAACCTCGGCCTGCCGGTGGACCACATCGATGTGGGCGGCGGTCTGGGCGTGGACTACGACGGCACCCACTCGCGCAACGCCAGTTCCATCAACTACGACATGGACGATTACGCCGGTGTCGTGGTCGGCATGCTCAAGGAGTTCTGCGACGCGCAGGGCCTGCCGCATCCGCACATCTTCTCGGAAAGCGGCCGTTCGCTGACCGCCCACCACGCCATGCTGGTGGTGCAGGTCACCGACGTCGAGAAACATAACGACGAAGTGCCGGAAATCGCCGACAAGGACAGCCTGCCGGAAACCGTGCAGTGGCTGGTGGACCTGCTGGGTCCGACCGACATCGAGATGGTCACCGAAACCTACTGGCGCGCCACGCACTACATGAGCGACATCGCGACCCAGTACGCCGACGGCAAGATCACCCTGGCGCAGAAAGCGTTGGGCGAGCAGTGCTACTTCGCGGTCTGCCGCCGCCTGCACAATTCGTTGAAAGCACGCCAGCGCTCGCACCGTCAGGTGCTGGACGAACTCAACGACAAGCTGGCCGACAAGTACATCTGCAATTTCTCGGTGTTCCAGAGCCTGCCGGACACCTGGGCCATCGGCCAGGTGCTGCCGATCCTGCCGCTGCATCGCCTGGGCGAAGAGCCGGTGCGCCGCGCCGTGCTGCAAGACCTGACCTGTGACTCCGACGGCAAGATCAAGCAGTACGTCGACGAGCAGAGCATCGAGACCAGCATGCCGGTCCACCCGCTGAACGAAGGCGAGGACTACCTGCTAGGGATCTTCCTGGTGGGCGCGTATCAGGAAATTCTGGGCGACATGCACAACCTGTTCGGTGATACCGACTCGGTGAACATCTACCAGAACCCGGACGGCAGCGTTTACCACGCCGGGATCGAAACCCACGACACCATCGAAGACATGCTGCGCTACGTACACTTGTCGCCGGAAGAACTGATGACCCATTACCGGGACAAGGTCGCCAGCGCCAAGATCACCCCGCGCGAACGCACCTACTTCCTCGACGCCCTGCGTCTGGGGCTGACGCGCTCGTCGTACCTGTCGTCCTGACCCGAAACGGACTGGGAGGTGTTGCCCGCGTTATGCGGAGCGACACCTTTCGGGACGCAGCATCGACCGGTCACTGCCACAACTTGACGTAAGGACTGAACCTTACTCTGTGTAGGCAACTTCCTTTTCTGCCTTACCCCCCTTTACCCCGCAGCCTTCTCCGCCAGAATCGCCGACCGCCATTTCGGTAGAGACATTTTCCATGCCCGACCCTGCCAGCGAGCCCTTCTTTCGTCTGGAAATCGCACGCCTGAATTGCCATTTCAATGTGCTGTCCTTCACTGCCGTCGAGGCGATCAGCCAGCCTTACAGGTTCGAGCTGGAGGTCAGCGGGAATGAAACCGACCTGGGAAGCCTGATGCTCAAACCCGCCTTTCTGAGTTTCAACGGCGGTCCGCAGGGTTTTCACGGCCAGGTGCATGGCGCCACCCGAATGCATTACCGACCGGGCCCGGCGTGCTACCGGCTGACCGTCGGCCCACGTCTGGCCTGCCTTGGCCAGCGCTATCACCAGCGCGTGTTCGAGGGGCTGAGTGCAACGCAGATCATCGCCCTCGTTCTCAAGGAGCACGGAATCAAGGAGAACTACCGCTTCGACCTCAGAAAGCAGTGCCACCTGCGGGACACCTGCTTTCAGCATGACGAGTCCGACCTGCTGTTCATCGAGCGGCTGTGCGCCGAAGAAAACATTCACTATCACTTCCAGCACTCACGTCGTCGCCACGAGCTGGTTTTCAGCGAAGGACTGCGCGGTTTTCGGCGTGCACCGATCGCCGCCTGGCGGCAATTTGAACAGCAACCTGGCGTCACGCGGTTTGCCGTGACCTGTGAGGACACCGACAAGCCGGACAGTCGGGCGCAGCAACGGGCGCAAGGCGAGAGCACCCTGCCGTTCGTGAGCTGCGGGCTGTTGCTGCCGCTGGCCGGACTTCCCGAGCGGGACTGGAACCACATGTGGCTGATCACTCGGGTCGAGCACCGCTTCGAAGGTCGCACTGCGCAAGGCCATCCGGCAGCGACGCGCTATGTGAACCATTTTCAGGCGGTCCCCTGGGAAGTCGGCTTCTGCACACCGCCGCCCTCGCCTAGGCCCGAAGTTCCCAGGTTGCAGTGCGCCTGGATCACAGGCCAGCCTGGCGAACTGCAGCAACGCGACCCGGCGGGTAGAGTGCAGGTGCAATTCGAGTGGGCGCAACAAGGTCCCGAGGCGCGTCATACCACATGCTGGCTGCCGGTTGCCCCGACGCTGCGTTTTCGCTGTCAGGGTGGACTGCAGGTGGTGGTGCGATTCAACCCGGACGATCTGGATCAACCCATGATCGTCGCCACCTTGCATACCGGCTCCGCAACGCCGCTGGTGCTTATCGGCCGGGAAGAGACCGCGCCCAAGCCTGCGCCGGTCCGTATGCAGTTCGATGGGCTAGTGATGCCGGGGGATTCGCAATGCCTCGATCTGAGTGATGGGTCAAGACTTTGCGTTGAACACGGCAGCGATCTGCTGCTGCAAGTCGGCGACAGCCAGGTCAGGTTCAATTCGCAGGCCATGACCCTGGTCAGCCCGCGCATCGTGCTCGACAGTGAACTACCGCCCTTCGATGCCAATGCCAATGCCCCGAGCGATCCGGACCCGGCACATTAAAGTAACTTCACTCTGTAACTATGCACGGTTATCCCAGTCAGACCTTGGGCTGCTTTTTCCGCCTGCAACCCTCCTGATCGAGACCTGCGCCATGAAACGAGCGATTTTCCGTACGCTTATAACCGGTGCCCTGCTGACGTTCCTGTCGGGTTGCTCGGTGTTCAACGTGCTGAACACCTTGACTCCGGCCAGTGGTGTGCATGAGACGCCCGACCAGGCGTACGGCCCGGATCCGCGCAACCGGCTGGACATCTTCATGCCCAAATCGCGGCCTGAGCACGCGCCGGTGGTGGTGTTTTTCTATGGGGGCAGCTGGACTCACGGTGAAAGAGCCAACTACGCCTTTGTAGGCCGGGCGCTGGCTGAACGAGGGATCGTGGCCGTCGTCGCTGACTACCGACTTTATCCACAGGCCAGCTACCCGGGCTTTCTCGAAGATTCGGCCAAGGCACTGGCCTGGACCCGCAAGCATATCAGCACCTATGGCGGCGACCCTGAGCGGCTCTATGTGATGGGCCACAGCGCAGGCGCCTATAACGCCGCAATGCTGGCGCTCGATCCCCGCTGGCTGGCCAGGGAAGGCGAATCACCCAGTATCATCAGCGGCTGGATCGGTCTGGCCGGCCCTTATGATTTCCTGCCGATCAAAGATCCCGAAATCCAGCGCGCCTTTCTGTTCCCCAATACGCCCCGTGACTCGCAGCCAATCAACCATATCAGCGCAGGCGCGCCACCGGCCCTATTGATGGCGTCCAACAAAGACAAAGAGGTAGACCCCAAGCGCAACACTGGCGGTCTGGCTCTCAAACTGCGTGAAGCCGGTCTGCCGGTTCGCGAATTGTATTTTTCCCGCACCAATCACGGTTCCCTGATCGGTGCATTTGCCCGACCGTTACGCAGTCTGGCACCGGTAATCGATGAGGTGGTGATGTTCGTCAACAGCCCACACCCGGACTCGGTCGTCGCTCGACCGTAAGCAGGGTTTAGCGAACGAACCAGCCGTCCGTGCGCGTCAGGCGCCAGGCAATGATGCCCAGGCTGACGCCGCGCACGAGGGTGAACGCCAGAAAGGTCAGCCATAGCGCGTGATTGCCATGACTGGCCGCCAGACAGGCCACCGGCGCAATGGCCGCTGCGCTGATGAGCATCGCGTTGCGCATTTCGCGGGCACGCGTCGCGCCGATGAACAGGCCGTCGAGCAAGTAGCTCCAGACCGCCAGCAGCGGCATCAGCGCCAGATAAGGCAGGTACACCATCGCCGTTTCGCGCACCTGCGCAATGTCGGTCTGCATGCCAATGAACCCATGACCGCCAAACAGAAAAAACACCGCGAAACCCAGGCTGGCAATCAGCGACCAGCCACCCGCCACGACCAGCGAACGACGTAGGGTCGCCCGGTCCCTGGCGCCGATCGCATGGCCGCACAAGGCTTCCACCGCGTGCGCCAGCCCGTCCAGTGCATGCGAGGTCAACAGCAGGCCATTGAGCAGCAGCGCGTTGGCCGCTACTGTGGCATCGCCCAGCCGAGCGCCCTGCACGGTGATCAGGAACATCACCGATTGCAGCGCCAGGGTGCGCAGAAAAATGTCGCGATTGACCGCCAGCAACGGTCGCCAGTTGCTCCACAGCCTCAATGCCGACCAGACGATCTGCCCGGACCAGGCACGCAGCGTCTTGCGCGCCAGTAACAGGCCGAGCACCACGCCCGTCCATTCCGCCAGCACCGAGGCCCGCGCCGAACCGACCACGCCCCAGTCCAGGCCGATCACGAACCACAGGTTGAGCACGATATTGACCAGATTGGTAATCAGCAGAATCGCCAGCGGCGCTCGTGCGTTCTGCGTGCCCAGAAACCAGCCCACCAGCGCATAGCTGGCGAGGGCCGCAGGCAGACCGAACAGCCGCGTGTGAAAGAAATCCAGGGTCATTTGTTGCAGATCGGCAGAGGGCTGCATCAGCGTCAGCGCCAACCGACTGAACGGCACGGCGATCACACCCAGGAGTACGGCCAGCCCGACAGCCAACAGCAAACCCTGCAGCAGAATCCGCCGCAACGCCGCGCCATCCGAGCGCCCCGCCGCCTGCGCGGCAAAACCGGTCGTGCCCATGCGCAAAAAGCCCATCGCCCAGGCCAGAAAAGTGTACAGCGTCGCGCCCACGGCAACGGCGCCCAACTGATGCGCATGCGGCAAATGGCCGATGACCGCGCTGTCGACCAGCGCAACCAGCGGTACAGAGATATTGGAGAGAATCATCGGCGCGGCCAGCGCCCAGACACGACGGTGGGTGGGGCGATGGCGCCAATCGCTGAACAACGTGGACATGAGAACTCCTGGCAAGGCGCGCATTGTAGCCAGCGCTGAACGCTTTGCCGAGTAAGCAGCGGTGCATGGGCTCGATCCGAAGCAACCAGGCATTGAGATAACGGCACGCCTGAGTGGGCTGAGGACAAAAAAACACCCTCTGAATGAAAACGATTGCACTTACCTTTATGTTTCCACTTTCAAATACAGGCGCACTTAGTTGTCCGTCATGCGACATCTTTAATCACGATATCAAATGACAAACGACAGATCAGATACTGCCAGCCTTAATACGACCCGAGACTATCGTTATACGATTAAACAACGCAGCTTTATCAAAAAAACCCTTGACTCGTTTTTTAAGCAAGAATAAAGTTCATCTCAGTAACTAATTCATGGATCCAATGCTGGACCCTGAGCTTCGACAGAAGCGGGAGTATCAAAACACACACCTACATTGACAAGCGCATCGGCGTAATGGATTCGCGTGCTCGGCCGAATAACGCTTATAACTTCCCGAGCAATCGAATGGGCTTGATCAATATCAATCGTTAGGGCAACGGCGCTCTAATCTTCCCGACTTCACCGTAAGCACGGTTATTTACCGGATGACTTGTTCCTGCGTTTATAACGCGTGTGATTGAGCCTTCCGTTATGCACGGTGCACCACACGATCACGTGGCCATTTAATCGCTGTACACCGTCAATGCGTTAATGCCTTGATACGTACAACGCGTTCGTGTGGTCCTTAAAAATTCCAGCCTGTGTGTATCAAGCGCCAGGATTTGCTCGCCTCTTTAAAACGCCTCTTCAGAGAGCGCAGGCGTATGGCCGTTACACATTAGATAACTAAAATTAAAAAGCGAGAGCGTTGGGTAAGTGATGAGTGACGATATTCTTTTTTCCGAGAGCCTGTCGCCAGGTATTGATCTTCTCTACGACTATGCCCCTTTTCTGGCTCACAGTGAGAGCACAGGGGGCATTGGACACTACCCGCCCGGCACGCCGCCGCCAAGCGTGGCAATCGTGGGGGCTGGTATCAGCGGGCTGGTCGCAGCGACCGAGCTGCTGCGTGCCGGCGTAAAGGACATTACGTTGTATGAGTCCCGCGACCGGATAGGTGGACGGGCCTGGTCACAGGCATTCGATCCGGACTTCCCGCAATTCATCGCCGAAATGGGCGCGATGCGCTTTCCTCCCAATGGAACGGGGCTTTTCCACTATTTGCGTAAACATGACATCCCCACGAGCACGACTTTTCCCGACCCCGGCGTCGTGGACACCGAGTTGCACTACCGCGGCGGGCGTCATATATGGCCTGCCGGCCAGAAACCGCCTGCGCTGTTCAGGCGAGTGTACGAAGGGTGGCAAGCCTTGCTCTGCGAAGGCTATAAGACACCGGAAACAATATTGATTGCACCGCTGACTATCAGCGCACTATTAAAAGCAGGCAAGTTTGAACCGGCGTCCGTCGCCTGGCAGGGCTGGCTTGATTCCTTTCGTGACTGTTCATTTTATACCGCCGTCGTGTCTATGTTCAGCGGTCCTTCTGCGCCGGGTGGAGAACAATGGGAACGGCCCGAAGACTTTGAACTGTTTGGTTCACTCGGCATAGGCTCCGGTGGCTTCCTGCCAGTCTTTCAGGCAGGGTTTACTGAAATCCTGCGGATGGTTATCAACGGGTATCAAACCGATCAACGCCTCATTCCCAACGGAATATCCAGCTTGGCTGCACGGCTCGCTCATCAGCGCTTTCATGATAAAGCGCTGATCGATCACGTCAGCTACCGCCGAGTCAGCCGTATCAACAAGCAGGACGAAAAGATAAGAGTCTGTCTGGGTAACGGCGAGTTTCGTGACGTTGACCGGGTAATAGTGACCAGTAACAACCGGGCCATGCAAATGGTTCACTGGCTGACCGACGATGAAACGTTTCTGGACCGGAACGTATCGCGCGCCGTCAGGGAAACGCACCTGACCGGCTCATCAAAACTTTTCATACTGACCCGGAACAAGTTCTGGCTTAAGGAAAAACTGCCGGTCACGATCCAGTCAGATGGCCTGGTACGCGGCGTGTATTGCCTCGATTATCAGCCTGATGCCCCCGATAGTTTTGGTGTCGTTCTACTGAGTTATACATGGGAAGACGATGCCCAAAAAATGTTGGCGATCTCCAGCAAGAAAAAACGTTGCGAGATTCTCGTCAATGACCTCGCAGCCATACACCCGCAATTCGCACGTCATCTGATTCCGGCCGGCGGCGATTACGAACGTTATGTGCTGCAGCACGACTGGCTGACCGATCCTCATTCAGCAGGTGCTTTCAAGCTCAACTACCCCGGTGAAGACAGCTACTCGCAACGGCTTTTCTTTCAACCCATGACAGCGAATAACCCGGCGCTGGATAAAGGCTTGTACCTGGCGGGGTGCAGTTGCTCCTTTGCCGGAGGCTGGATCGAAGGCGCCATTCAAACGGCGATCAACAGCGCGTGCGCAGTTTTACGCAGTACCGGAGGAACGCTTCTGGCGGGGAATCCGCTGGATAGCATCAACGTAAATTATCGTTACTGACGTTTTGAAACCCTGCCGTTCTGGAGGCCAGGTTATGCATGAGAAGCTCACATTGGAATCACTGTGCAGCGCGTTGAGCAGTGGCGACATTTCAGCTGCTGAAGTACGTGAGCAAGCGCTAATGGTTGAGTCGCAGGTCGCCGGACTCAACTGTTTCATACGCGATGGGGACGCCGGACAACACTTCGGCAAGGCCGATGTTGCCCTCAAAGGGTCGCCACTCTGGGGCGTACCCATTTCCTTCAAGGACGCTATCTGTGTGGCAGGATTACCGGTCACTGCCGGCACACCCGCACTGTCAGGTTTCATGGCCAGACACGACGCCGCTATCGTTCGAGAGCTGAAAGCGCTCGGTGCAGTCGTTGCGGGTAAAAACAACATGCACGAACTGAGTTTTGGCGTCACCTCAGTGAATCCTCATTGGGGAACGGTAGGCAATCCCGCTGTCCCAGGGTATTGCGCTGGCGGCAGCAGTGGAGGCAGCGCCGCTGCAGTGGCATCCGGAATTGTCCCTGTCTCCGTCGGCACTGATACGGGCGGATCGGTAAGGATACCTGCGGCGTTTTGCGGTATTGCAGGCTTCAGACCCTCGACCGGCCGCTGGTCATGCGAAGGCGTCATTCCCGTTTCCCATACCAAAGATTCTGTCGGGCTACTTACCGCTTCAGCGGCCGATGCGGCTTATCTCTATGGCCTGATGGCAGGAAGTCAGAAACCACTTTTCGAACGGGCAGATCGTCGATGCCGAATAGGCCTTCCCGCGTCCATGTGGCTCGGCCTGGCTGAACAGGTTGAAAAACACTGCATGGCCGCAATTACCAGACTCCAGCATGCCGGATTCGAATGTGTCGCAATTGATGACGCGCAGATCGATGCACTGAACAGGACGTTGACCTTCACGGTTCCGCTCTACGAGTTTTTTACTGATTTTCCCCGGACCTTATTTTCGCTGGGTTGGGAGGACAGCATAAGTTCGATCTTCGATAAGATTCGGGACACCAGCGTTAGCGATATCATCAATACGCACTCGCAAGGCGGGCTGATCACGCCGGCCGACTACAGTTCGGCGATGTACAACTTCATCAGATTACGTTCAACCGTAGAAACAGTGTTCAAACGTCACGCTGTCGATCTGTTGGCATACCCTACAGTCCCCTGTGCGGTTCCTCATCTGAACGATGCCGATCATCCCGAGCTGTTCAGTCAGGTCATTCGGAATACGGATCTGGCAAGTAACGCCGGAATGCCTTCGATAACGCTACCGGTCGCGCCAAAAGGAATGCTTCCAGTCGGTTTGAGCCTTGATTCTCCAAGAGGCACGGACACCTTTCTTCTGAGCAAGGCGGCAGCCATCGAAGATGTATTAAAAGGCTGACGTCGATAATCAAACGTCCCTCATCCTGCTACTCTCCTGCCCCCTGTGAGGCGATAACTCCAGGGGCCTTCAGACCCATCACCTGCGAACAACGTCTCAATCCCGGAGTCTATTCGCGCGCGTTGTCATATTTGTAACAGGACTGCTATATAGTCACGCCTGTTACCCCCCTCTCAATTGCCCTCGACGAGTGCCCAAATGTTCAACAAAGGACTGTTTTTGGCTTGCGCGCTTGCGCTGCTGAGCGCCTGTGATTCCTCCACGTCCGACAAACCAGCGCCCGCTGCGGCGTCTGCGACCCAGGCCACGACCACCGAAACCCGGCCCAAGCCGGCGGTAGATCTGGCGGCGCTGAGCAAGCGCTATGCGGGTCGCGAGCTGACGGTGATCGACGTGTCGGAGATTCAGGTGGAAGGCGCCAGCACCTTGTCGGTGAGCTTTTCAGTCCCGCTGGACCCGGAGCAGAAATTCGGCGAAAAACTGCATCTGGTGGACAGCAAGAATGGCAAGGTCGATGGTGCCTGGGAACTGTCCGACAACCTGATGGAGCTGCGGCTGCGTCATCTGGAACCTCAACGCAAACTGGTCCTGACCGTCGATGCCGGGTTACTGGCCGTCAACAAGGCCAAACTGGCGGCCGAGTACATCAGCCGTCTGGAAACCCGCGACCTGCAACCCTCGGTCGGTTTCGCCAGCCGTGGCAGCCTGCTGCCGACCCGTCTGGCCGAAGGCCTGCCGGTGATTGCGTTGAACGTCGATAAAGTCGATGTCGAATTCTTCCGCATCAAACCCGACTCGATGCCCGACTTCCTCGCCAAATGGGACGGCGCCTCCAGCCTGTCCAGCTACAGTTCCGAGGAACTGCTGCCCATGGCCGATCTGGTGTACGGCGGGCGCTTCGACCTCAAGCCGGCTCGCAATACCCGTGAAACCCTGTTGCTGCCGATTACCGGCATCAAGGCCCTGCAACAACCGGGCGTCTATCTGGCAGTCATGCGCGCGTCGGGCACTTACAGTTATTCCCAACCTGCAACCCTGCTCACGCTTAGCGACATCGGCCTGTCGGTGCACCGCTACAGCAACCGTCTGGATGTGTTCACCCAGGCGCTGGAAGGCGGCAAAGCCATTGGCGATGTGAGCATCGATGTCTACGACGACAACGGCAAGGTGGTCGCCCAGGGCAAGACCGAAAGCGACGGCCACACGCAACTGCCCTTGCCTGCCAAGGCTGCGGTGGTGCTGGCGCACAAGGATGAACAGACCAGCATGCTGCGCCTGAACAGCTCGGCACTGGATCTGGCCGAGTTCGACATCTCCGGCCCGCAGGCCCATCCACTGCAATTCTTCATCTTCGGTCCGCGTGACCTGTATCGCCCCGGCGAAACTGTGCTGCTCAACGGTTTGCTGCGCGACAGCGACGGCAAAAACGTCAAGCCGCAGCCGATCAGCGTCGAAGTGCGCCGCCCTGACGATCAGGTCAGCCGCAAGTTCGTCTGGGAGGCCGACAAGGACGGCTTCTATCAGTATCAATTGCAGCTCGCCGATGAAGCCCCGACCGGGCGCTGGCAACTGGTGTTCGACCTGGGTGACGGCAAGCCGCAGCTCTACGAATTCAAGGTCGAGGATTTCCTGCCGGAACGCCTGGCGCTGGAACTCAAAGGCAGCGATGAACCGGTCGCACCTGCCGACAACCCGCAGTTCGACATCACCGGTCGATACCTTTACGGCGCTCCGGCGTCGGGTAATACCCTGACCGGTCAGGTCTATGTGCGCCCGCTGCGTGAAGCGGTGCCCAGGCTGCCGGGTTACCAGTTCGGCTCGATCACCGAGGAAGACCTCAAGCACGATGTCGACCTTGAGCCGGTCACGCTCGATCCCAACGGCCACACCACCCTGGATGTCGAAACGCGGTGGGCCGAAGCCAAATCTCCGCTGCAACTGATTTTGCAGGCCAGCCTGCAGGAATCCGGAGGCCGTCCGATCACGCGCCGCCTGGTGCAGCCGATCTGGCCTGCCGAGCAATTGCCCGGCGTGCGGGCGTTGTTCGGCAGCAGCACCGGCGACGATGAGTACGGCGAAGAGTCCGGCAAAGGCGAAGCACAGACCGATGGCGACGGCCCGGCCGAATTCGAAATCGTCATGGCAGATGCGGCCGGCCACAAGCTGGCGGCCGACAACGTCAAGGTGCGCCTGATTCGTGAACGACGCGATTACTACTGGAACTACTCGGCCAGCGATGGATGGAGCTATCACTTCAACGAGAAGTTTCTCAACCTGAACGAAGAAACGGTCAGTATCAAGCAGGACTCGACCGCGAAGATCAGCTTCCCGGTCGAGTGGGGCCCGTACCGCGTCGAGGTGGAAGACCCGTCCACCGGCATGGTCAGCAGCCTGCGTTTCTGGGCCGGTTATCGCTGGCAGGACAATACCGACGGCGGCGCGGTACGCCCCGATCAGGTCAAACTGGCGCTGGACAAACCGGCCTATAACGATGGCGACACCGCAAAGATCACGGTGACGCCGCCTGCTGCGGGCAAGGGTTATCTGCTGGTTGAATCCAGCGAAGGTCCGCTGTGGTGGAAGGAAATCGACGTACCGGCCGAAGGCAAATCGTTCGACGTTCCGCTGGACAAAGCCTGGGCGCGTCACGACCTGTACGTCACCGCGCTGGTGGTGCGTCCCGGCGAGCGCAAGGCCAATGTCACCCCCAAGCGGGCCGTGGGGGTGCTGCACCTGCCGCTGGACCGCTCGCAACGCAAGCTGGCGCTGACCGTCACCGCGCCGGAAAAGATGCGTCCCAAGCAGCCGCTCAAACTCAAGGTCGCGGCGAAGAACGCCGACGGCAGCGTGCCGAAACAGGTGCATGTTCTGGTCTCGGCAGTCGATGTCGGTATTCTCAATATCACGAGCTATGCAACCCCGGATCCGTTCGCCAGTCTGTTCGGTCGCAAGGAGTACGGTGCTGACCAACTGGACATCTATGGCCAGTTGATCGAAGCCGGTCAGGGTCGTCTGGCCAGCCTGGCGTTCGGCGGCGATGCCTTGGCCAAGGGCGGCAAGCGTCCCGACACCAGCGTCACCATCGTCGCATTGCAAAGTGCGCCCGTGACGCTGAACGACGCCGGTGAAGGCGAAGTCAGCGTGGACATTCCGGACTTCAACGGCGAGCTGCGCGTCATGGCGCAAGCCTGGACCGAGGACCGCTATGGCATGGCCGAAGCGAAAACCGTGGTTGCCGCGCCGATCATTGCCGAACTGTCGACGCCGCGTTTCCTGGCCGGTGGCGATCAGACCAGCGTGGCGCTGGATGTTTCCAACCTCTCGGGTGCCGCTCAGAAGCTGGACGTGAAAGTCAGCGCCGAAGGTCAGTTGAGCATTCCCGGCGGCGATCAGCTCAAGCCGCTGCAACTCAAGCAAGGCCAGCGCGTCACCCTGAAAATCCCGGTGCTGGCGCAAGGCGGTCTGGGTCAGGGCAGGATTAAAGTGCAGGTCGAAGGACTGAGCCTGCCGGGCGAAGACTTGCCTGCGTTCTCGCGGGAATGGACCGTCGGCGTACGTCCGGCCTACCCGGCGGTGCTCAAGCACTTGCGCGCCACTCTGAACGATCAGGTCTGGAGCCTGCCGGATGGCGTGCTGGACACCTTCGAACCGGCGGGCCGCGAAGCCATGCTGTCGCTGTCCAGTCGTCCGCCGTTGAACCTGGGCGAACAGATTCGTGCGTTGAAAGCCTACCCTTATGGCTGCCTGGAACAGACCGCGAGTGGCTTGTATCCATCGCTGTACGCCGACGCTGCCACGCTCAAGCGTCTGGGCCTGACCGGCGAGCCGGATGCCGAACGCAAACGCAAGGTCGAGATCGGTATCGAGCGTCTGCTGGGCATGCAACGCTACAACGGCAGCTTCGGCCTGTGGGGCTCGGACAGCGAAGAGGAATACTGGCTGACCGCCTACGTCACCGACTTCCTGCTGCGGGCGCGTGATCAGGGCTTCGCGGTGCCGCCCGATGCATTGAAGAAAGCCAACGAGCGTCTGTTGCGCTACGTGCAGGATGCCGGTCAGATCCAGGTCAACTACAGCCAGAACGCCGAGCACACCCGCTTCGCGGTTCAGGCTTATGCCGGGCTGGTTCTGTCACGCAGCCAGCAGGCACCGCTGGCCGCACTGCGCAGCCTGTTCGACCGCCGCAGCGATGCACGCTCGGGCCTGCCGCTGGTGCAACTGGCGATTGCGCTGGAGAAGATGGGCGACAAGCCGCGTGCCGATCTGGCCCTGACCGCCGGACTGGCGATCAGTCGCAAGAACGAATGGCTCGCCGACTATGGCAGCTCGCTGCGCGATCAGGCGCTGATTCTCGCGCTGCTGGAAGAAAACGACATGGCCAGGGACAAGCGTGATGATCGCCTCTTCGCCCTGGCCGATGAAGTGGCTGCCAACCGCTATCTGTCCACCCAGGAAAGCAACTCGCTGTTCCTTGCCGGCCGCAATCTGTTGAACAAGCCGGACAAGGATTGGGCCGCGAAACTCACCAGCGGCACCGAGACGCGTGACCTGAGCAATAAACAACCAGCGCTCAAACTGGACGGTCCGTTGTTGACCGCCCCTCTTTCCGTCCACAACGAAGGCAGCGAGCCGCTGTATCAGCAACTGACCGTGTCGGGTTATCCGACGCAGGCCCCGGCCGCAGGCGGCGAGAATCTCGGAATCCGTCGTGAGTACCTGAGCCTTAGCGGCGCGCCGCTGAATGTCGGCGCGTTGAAAACCGGTCAACTGGTGCTGGTGCATCTGGAAGTGAACGCCCGCCAGCGGGTGCCGGATGCGCTGGTGGTGGACCTGCTGCCGGCAGGTCTGGAGCTGGAAAACCAGAACCTGGCACAGAGTTCGGCCAGCCTGGCAGATGCCAGTGAAGAGGTGAAGACGCTCCGCGAGTCGATGGAAAATGCCGGCATCAAGCATCAGGAATACCGCGGCGATCGTTACGTGGCCGCACTGGACATCGACAGCGGCACCAGCGTGCATCTGTTGTATCTGGCCCGCGCCGTGACGCCGGGAACCTATCGGGTGCCGCCGCCGCAAGTGGAGTCGATGTACCGCCCGAACTGGCAGGCCCTGGGTGATGCGCCTGCGCAGATGATCGTGAAAGGCAAGTGATCCGCCGTAAGTGCCCGCTTGCACAGGGGCACGTTACAGCCTGGTTCGATGAGTCAGTGGATGATCCAGCTCAGCAGCCACAGGCCCAGTGCCAGCCAGATGATCCCGAGGATGATCGACGCACGCATGAAGGCGCGAATGGCCGAGTACAGCAGCATCAGCCCGATGATCAGTGCGACGATGCTGATCAGCGAGGTGTCCATGCCCAACGTACGCGACAGACCATCGACGAAATTGCCGCCCGCATGGGTGAATCCATTGAACAACCACGCCAGGCCATCGACGAAGAAGCGAATCACCGCTCCGATTGCCTGCCCTAGCCATTCAAAAAAGCCTTCTACCTGCATATGTCCATCCTGATTGGGGCCATGAATAAAAAGATCTGTGCGCTTTGGCTGTCGCCAGGCGTGTCAGGTTCCGTGGATCATAAAGGCTCTTTGCATTGAAACCTGAATTTCTTGTGCGCCTTGCACAGAACCTCAAGCACCGGACACACGCCGTTGTTACGGCCAGAACGTCCAGACAGGGTTCGTCACGCGGTTCACGGCTCTACCGGGGTTTGCGCTGGGCCGCCTGTTCGCTGTTGCTGGTGATCGCCCTGCTCTGGCTGGCCGACCGTATCTGGCCGTTGCCGCTGCCCAAGGATGACCTCGCTCGCGTGGTACTGGCCGAGGACGGCACGCCCTTGTGGCGCTTTGCCGACGCCAACGGTGTGTGGCGCTACCCGGTCAGCAATGAACAGGTGTCGCCGTATTACCTCGAGGCGCTGCTGACGTACGAAGATCGCTGGTTCTACAGCCACCCCGGCGTCAACCCGCTGGCACTGGTGCGCGCCACCTGGCAGAACCTCAGCGGCGCACGAGTGGTATCGGGCGGCAGCACGCTGTCGATGCAAGTGGCGCGCTTGCTTGATCCGCACTCGCGCACCCTGCCCGGCAAGCTGCGTCAGCTGTGGCGCACCGCGCAGTTGGAATGGCATCTGTCCAAGGACCAGATCCTCGGCATCTACCTCAATCGCGCTCCGTTCGGCGGCACGCTGCAAGGTGTGGCGGCCGCCAGTTGGGCGTATCTGGGCAAATCACCGCACAATCTCACTCGTGCCGAAGCCGCGCTGCTGGCGGTGTTGCCGCAGGCGCCGAGCCGTCTGCGTCCGGATCGACACCCGCAACGGGCACAGGTCGCCCGGGACAAGGTACTCAGGCGTCTGGCCGACTTTCAGGTCTGGCCGCAAGGCCGCGTAAATGAAGCGCTGGAGGAACCGCTGTGGCTGGCACCGCGTCAGGAACCCAGCCTGGCCCCGCTGCTGGCCCGCCGCCTGAACCGACCGAACAGCCCGCCGCTGATCCGCACCACGCTGGACGCCAGTCTGCAACGGCGCATGGAGGACTTGCTGATGGGCTGGCGGGCGCGTCTGCCGGAGCGCACCTCGGCCGCCATTCTGGTGGTCGAGGCCGACACCATGGCAGTGCGTGCCTACGTCGGCTCGGTGGACATCAACGACGCCAGGCGCTTCGGCCATGTAGACATGGTCACGGCGATGCGCTCACCGGGCTCGACGCTCAAGCCATTTTTGTACGGCATGGCGATGGACGCCGGTTTGATCCACTCCGAATCGCTGCTGCAAGACGTACCGCGTCGCTATGGCGACTACCGGCCGGGCAACTTTTCGACCGGTTTCGGTGGGCCGGTAGCGGCCAGCTCGGCGCTGTCGATGTCGCTCAATCTGCCTGCGGTGCAACTGCTGGAAGTCTACGGCCCCAAACGCTTCGCCGCCGAGTTGCGCAACGGCGGCGTACCGCTGACTCTGCCGCCCCTGGCCGAACCCAGTCTGGCGCTGATTCTCGGTGGCGCGGGCAGTCGTCTGGAAGATCTGGTCGCCGGTTACAGCGCTTTCGCCCGCGGCGGGCGCAGTGCCGACGTGCGCCTGCAACCGCAGGACCGGTTGCGCGAACGGCGGATGATGTCGCCGGGGGCTGCGTGGATCATTCGGCGAATCCTCAGCGGTCAGTCACGGCCCGACATCGACCCGCGTGCCGAGCTGGTGCAGCGCCCGCAACTGGCCTGGAAGACTGGCACCAGCTACGGCTTCCGAGACGCCTGGGCAATCGGCGTCGGACCGCGCTTTCTGGTGGGTGTGTGGATTGGCAGGCCGGATGGTACGCCGGTGCCGGGGCAATTCGGGCTGGCCTCGGCCGCGCCCTTGATGCTGCAAGTGCACGACGTGCTGGTCAATCGCGACAGCCAGCGTGGTATCGCAGCGCCAGTGCAGCCAGTGCCGGTGAATGTGGGCGTGGCCGCCATCTGCTGGCCGTTGGGTCAGCCGATGAGCAAGAACGACTCGAACTGCCGTCGCCAACGCTTTGCCTGGACGCTTGACGGCACCACGCCGCCCACGCTGCAAGCCGCCGACCAGCCACTGGGGCTGGGGTTGCAGGAGCGCGTCTGGATCAATGCCAAAGGACTGCGCGTGGCGGCCGGTTGCCCGGATGCGCAATCGCACGACATCGCCCTGTGGCCCGCGCCACTGGAGCCCTGGTTGCCACGGGCCGAACGGCGTGAGGCGCGCCTGCCTGCCGCCGACCCGCACTGCCCGCCGCAGAACCTGAATCTGGCACCGCCGTTGAGCATTGTGGGCGTGCGCGAAGGCGACAATCTGCGCCTGCCCGCAGCCAGCCGTCAGGCGCTGCGACTCAGGCTGTCGGCGCTCGGTGGCAGTGGTCGGCGCTGGTGGTTCATCGATGGCACGCAGGTCGCCGACACCGACAATCAACAGGACTTCACCCCGACGTTGAGCAAAACGGGACGCTATCAACTGAGCGTTCTGGACGAGAGCGGTCAGACCGCACGCCTGGAATTCAGCGTGGTGGATTGAGCGATTGCTCAGCGATGGCTACTGAACCTGGAAGACTTTCGGCTCTGGAAACAGGTTGTTGAGGGTTTCCAGCAGGCGAACGTGGTAGATGGGTTTGCGAAACAGGTCCAGCACCTGCAGTCGCAGCATGTCACTGACGTCATCCATATCGGCATGGCCTGAAGTCACGATCACGGGCAGATGCTGGCGCGAGGTGTGATCGCGCAGGTGGCGGATCAGCTGGATACCGCTTTCCTCCGGCATGCGCAGGTCGGTAATCACCAACGCAATATCCGGGTGCAGGGTCAATTGCTGCAGGGCCATTTTGACCGACGACGCCGTGAAGCAGCAGAACCCCTCGCCTTCGAGCAGTTCTGCCAACTCTTCATTGGCGTCCTCTTCGTCATCGACCAGAAGCAACTGTTGGCGGGTAGGCTGGACGGCCATCATGGATACCTTTGACCATTAATCATTGTGAGCAGGATATCCAGATTTTACCGTGCGAAAAAGGGCCTGGCGGACAAAGCCAGGGTCACAGCGCGCCCTGGATATTAGTAAACATTGTGGTGATCCTGCCGCTAATGCCGGGCACAAACGCCACCAGTGCCACGGCCACCATCGCCGCCAGCAGCGCGTACTCGATACCTGAAGCCGCTTCTTTGTCCTTGATAAAGGATCTGACGCGGGTGAAACACTCAACATACAGCGCTATAAGGAACATCTTATTTCTCCTTGCGCCATTAAAAGGCGCGACATGCGCAACACATGTGAAACCGGCTGCACCTACAGCATTGTCTCCATTCCCTTAACTCACAATCGTAATAAAGCATTAGTCGCAAAGTAATAAGCCCTGCGTGAGTCCAGCGCTTGACGATGCCTGTACGCGCTGGCACACCAACCCCGTAAAAAGCCTCAGGAACACAATAAGACGAAGGTGGTGGCAATTTCCTACATTACCGAATGGCGTTTTAAGTGCGTTGGGCTACTTTCATAGAACGAATGGATGAGTTCATCCTTGCCCTCTTGCGCCGTTCACGCAGTGGTTCGAGGTTGTTGCGCGATGACAAAGGGAACGTTGCCATGAGCAGTCGCATCACCATGGTGCTCGCTGTGCTGTTTTTGCTCGGCGCCATCATTGCCGGGTATCTGGGGATCATCGTCAGCAGGCAGCCCGAAGCGCCGCCACCCGAAGCCGCACCGGCGTCTACTCCGGAAGCTGTGGCATCCACCGTTCAAGCGCGTGCGCCAACGCCCGTTCCGGTGGAAGACGCCATGCGCCAGAGCGTTGTGGTGTTGGCCCGCGATATACCCGCGTACACGCCTGTCACCGCCGAAGACCTGACGGTTGAACGTCTCAAGGTCGCGCCGGTGGGCAGCTTCAATTCGATCGACCAAGTCGTGGGTCGCACCGGTTGGCGCACGCTGAAAGCAGGCACCTGGTTGAACGAAGACAGTTTCGACGCCGGTGGCACACTGGCGCGCATGATCCGCCCACAGGAACGCGCGCTGGCGTTGTCAGTGGATGAAGTGATCGGCGCGGCAGGCCAGTTGAGCCCCGGCGATTATGTGGATGTGCTGCTGTACCTGCCCAACGACGCCGACAACCTTCATCGCTCCAGCCAGGTGGCCGTACCCGCACTGCGCGTCCTGAGCGTGGGTGAGCTGTTGGGACCGGATCGCGATGGCAACCCGGTCAACGCCGTCAGCGCCGACGAGCGCATCAAACAGGAAGAACGTCGCGCCACGGCCCGAACGGTGGTGGTGGCCGTACCGCAAACGCTGCTCGGCCGCCTGATGCTTGCCACCCAGAGCGGCGTCCTGCGTCTGGCCGTGCGCAGCGCCTCGGAAGGCAACCTGCAGGATTACTGGACCAGCGACAGCACCCGCAATGCGGTGGCTGAACGACTTGATTCAGCGAACCGCCAGATGGTCAGTTTCAGCCAGTTGAGCCTGACCCCGGCGGTCGCCCCCACACAGGTCGGCGCTTCCCGCGGGACACGTCCTGTCGAGGTGATACGCGGCAACCAGACCACGCAACAAACTCCCTGATCGAGCAAGGATTGCCTTTGATGAGCTGTTGTTCCGTGCCAGTTACAAAATGCAGGTTGCTGGCTTTGCTAGTGACGGCCCTGTCCACCCAAACGGTCTGGGCCGCGTCCGGCAAGTGCGCCGGGCTTGCCGCGCTGCCTGCCGTGGTGGAAGTCAGCCAGGGCGTGCAACAGAACGTCCAGTCGACGATGGCCATCACGCGCATTGCCGTGGGCGACCCGAAGATCGCTGACGTGCATGTGAGCAGCAACGACGGCTTTCTGCTCACCGGCGTCGCACCGGGCACGACCAGCCTGATGGTCTGGACGGACTGCTCCACGACACCCCGGCAGAGCATGGTGTTCGTGCGTGGCCGGGCGACGGCGTCCATGGTGGACGCCTCGCCGCTACCCTCTGGCGAGGCGCAACTGCCCAGCCAGGTGCAAACCGACATTCGCTTCGTTGAAGTCAGGCGCAGCAAGCTCAAGGAAGCCAGCACTTCGATCTTCGGCAAAGGCTCGAACAACTTTCTGTTCGGCGCCCCCGGCACGGTAGCGGGCATAAACGTCACGCCCGGAACCGTAAGCGCCACACGGCCGAGCATCCCGCTGAACAACGACACTTTCAACATCGTCTGGGGCGGCGGCAGCAGCAAAGTGCTGGGCATGATCAACGCCATGGAAAACAGCGGCTTTGCTTACACCCTGGCACGCCCCAGCCTGGTGGCACTGAACGGACAGAGCGCGAGCTTTCTGGCCGGTGGCGAATTCCCGGTGCCGGTGCCCAATGGCGAAGGCAATGGTATCTCCATCGAATACAAGGAATTCGGCGTGCGTCTGACCCTGACGCCCACAGTGGTCGGCCGCGACCGGATAGTGCTCAAGGTCGCCCCGGAAGTCAGCGAGCTGGATTTCACCGCTGGCATCACCATCGCAGGCACTGCTGTGCCCGCTCTCAATGTTCGCCGCACCGACACCAGCATCTCGCTGGCCGACGGGGAAAGCTTCGTGGTCAGCGGCCTGATCAGTTCCAGCAATGTATCATCGGTGGACAAGTTTCCCGGACTGGGCGACATCCCGATTCTGGGCGCGTTCTTTCGCAACTCGCAGATCCAGCGCGATGAGCGCGAACTGTTGATGATTGTCACCCCGCACCTGATTCAACCGCTGGCCGCCGACGCCCAATTGCCCTCCCTGCCCGGCGAAGGCCTGCGCAACTACGACCCCAGCTTTCTGCGCATGTATTTCCTGGAGAACGGCGACTTCGACCGCCGTGGCGGGTTGTCCCAATGAGCCAGAGCCTGAGCCAGACATTTCTGGCAATCACCCGCAACACCACCGACCTGGAATGGCTGCAAGGCGCGCTGGGTTCGCTGGGCCAGGTGGTCAGCGCCGGCAGCGGCAGCCTGGACGACCTGCTGGCGCTGGTCGACGTTACGTTCGCCAGCGTGGTGTTCGTGGGGCTGGATCGCGAGCACCTCATGAACCAGAGCGCGTTGATCGAAGGCGCGCTGGAAGCCAAACCGATGCTGGCGATCGTTGCACTGGGCGACGGCATGGACAACCAGTTGGTGCTCAATGCCATGCGCGCCGGAGCGCGGGATTTTGTCGCCTACGGCTCGCGTTCCAGTGAAGTGGCCGGTCTGGTGCGACGCTTGAGCAAACGCCTGCCCGCCGTTGCGCCGAACCCCAACATGAGCGGGCTGTCGGTGCTCTACGGCGCACAAAGTGATGGGGACGGCGCCTTGATTGCCACGCACCTGGCCATGGTCGTGCAGAAGGCCGGGCAACGCACCCTGTTGCTGGATTTGGGTTTGCCGCGTGGCGACAGCCTGGCGATGCTGGGTCTGGAATCGTCGTTCAGCTTTGGCGATGCCCTGCGCCACCTGCGCCGCCTCGACGCGACGCTGATCGACAGCGCTTTCACCACCCATGAGAGCGGCCTGCGAATACTGGCCTACACCGAAGCCGACGATCATCTGGAACAATCCAGCGCCGCCGAGCTGTACATGTTGCTCAGTGCGCTGCGTCAGCACTTTCAACACGTGATCGTGAACCTGGTCGGTCAGCCCGACAGCGAGGCATTGCGTACGCTGGTCAGCCACTGTGACCAGTTGCTGTGGTACGCGGACCAGAGCGTGCTGGGCTGTCGACGCAATTTGAACACGCTCAGTCTGTGGCGCGAAAAAGGCATGAAGCTTCAGCACGCCGGGCTGCTGGTCGACCGCTATCTGCGCTCGGTCGCGCCCAATTCGGACACCATCGGCAAGACCTTCGGCCTGCCGGTCCGCGCTGTGCTGCCTTACGCGCCGGAACTGCGCCTCAACGCCAAGAATCAAGGCGTGACGCTTTTCGAACTGGCCTCACGCGACTCGCTGTGTTCCGGTTTGCGCAGACTGGGCGAGCACCTGGCACACCATTCCGAAGCCCAGGACAGACCCGATCAGGGCTGGCTGGCCCGACTGTGGGAGAACAGGTAATGCCGGAAAAACTGTTTGGCATCTCGTCACGCTCGCAAAGCAGCGCCGACGACGGGCAAGGCCTGAAACTGGTGCTGCACCGCTACATCATCGACGGCATTGAAGAGAGCGGCAAAAACCTGCTGGAAGGCTCGCGGCCGGTGCTGGCGCAATTCGTCATCGACAAGGTGGCCGAGTACGTCGCAAGGCTGAGACTGGCCATTTCACGTTATGAAATGGAGCGTCTGGCGGAAGAACTGGTCGACGAACTGACCGGTTTCGGCCCGCTGGAAGTGCTGCTGCGTGACGACTCGGTGACGGAAATTCTGGTCAACGGGCCGAGCAAAGTGTTCGTGGAGCGCGACGGCGTGCTGCATCACACCGACCTGCGCTTCATCGATTCCCACCACGTCGAGCGCGTCATGCAGCGCATTCTCGCGCCGCTCGGACGCAGGCTCGACGAATCTTCGCCGATGGTGGATGCACGTCTGCCCGATGGCAGCCGGGTCAACGCCATCATTCCGCCGATTGCGCTGGACGGGCCTTGCCTGTCGATCCGGAAGTTTCGCCGCGAGATGTTCAAAAGCGCCGACCTGGTGGCGATGCAGACCATCGATCAGCCGATCTTTGATTTCTTCGCCGAAGCCGTGGGCAAGCGTTGCAACGTGCTGGTCAGCGGCGGCACCGGCACCGGCAAGACTACGATGCTCAACGTGCTCAGCCAGTTGATCGACACCCATCAGCGTCTGGTAACCATCGAGGACGTCGCCGAACTGCAGCTCAATCACCCGCACGTCGTGCGCCTGGAAACCCGTCCGCCCAATGCCGAAGGCCACGGCGAGGTGCGCGCCAGCGACCTGATCCGCAACTCGCTGCGGATGCGCCCCGACCGCATCATTCTCGGCGAGATCCGTGGCGTCGAAGTGCTGGACGTGCTCACGGCCATGAACACTGGCCACGATGGCTCGATGAGCACCGTGCACGCCAACAATGCCCAGGATGCCCTGCTGCGTCTGGAAACCCTGGTGGGCCTGACCGGACGGCAGATTCCGGAAAAGACCCTCAGGCAGATGATCTGCGCAGCGCTCGACGTGATCATCCAGTTGACCCGCCTGCCAGATGGCCGCCGTGCGGTCAGCGAGGTGGTGGAAGTGGTCGGCATCCGCGATGACGTCTACGTCACCAACACCCTGTTCCGACTGGATCGGCGTACCGGTATCGGCTTTCAGCGCGAGGCGATCCATGCCGCCGGTGAAAAACTGCGACCCGGTTATTGAGGATCAGGAGGCCGTGACATGAGCGCATCATTATGGCTGGCAATCATCGCCGTGCTGCTGCTCGGCGCTGCGGCCTGGCTGTTCCTCCTGGCGCTGAGCCGGGGCGACAGCGAGCGCGTGATGCAACGCCTGATCGCAGGCCAGGTCCAGCCAGTCGTGGAAAAACCCGGCTGGACGTACCTGGATCGGGCCTTTCTGCGCGCCGGGCTTGGCCATCCCACCGAACGGTATGGCCTGGCGCTGACGATTTGGGCAGTGATGATGCTGATCGGTTACCTCGGTTTCGACTGGCTGGGCGCCGTGACCGTGCTGATCGGCGTGCCCTTGCTACTGCGCCTGTTCGTTTCATGGCGCTACAAGAAACGGGTGCGGCGCATGGTCGAGCAATTGCCGCAGTTGCTCGATCACACGGTGCGCAGCCTCAAGTCCGGCAGAACCCTGGCCGACGCAGTGCTGCACGGCATCGAGGCCGCCGACCAGCCGCTACGCGACGGCATGCTCCGTATCGAGCGTAACGTGCAACTGGGCATCGGCCTGCCGGACGCCGCGCAGGATTTCGCCGAGTTGTATGAGCGCGACGAGTTTCACCTGTTTGCACTGGGCTTGCGGGTCAACCACCGTTACGGCGGCAACGCCAGTGAACTGATGGAAAACCTGATCCGGCTGATTCGCGAGCGGGAACAGGCCAGCCGCCAGCTGCGCGCCATGACCGGGGAAACGCGCATGACCTCGGTGGTACTGGCGCTGCTGCCGGTGGGCATGGCCGGGTACTTTCTGGCAGTCAACCCGACTTACCTGATTCACATGTGGAACGATGGCGGCGGCCGGGTCATGTTGCTGGCGGCGTTCATCCTGCAGGTGGTCGGCTGCCTGGTGCTGTGGCGCATGCTGCGGAGTATCTGAAATGGCCATATTTTTCTGCGCATTGATGCTCCTGACCGCGGCGCTGCTGGTGCTCTCCAACATCGCCCGCCAGCGCCGCAGCGAGCGTCTGGTGGCCCAGCGTCTCAAAGGCAAGATCGTGCGCGAAAGCCGGATCGGCAGTTGGCTGCGGCTGTTGGGTGACACGCGGCTGGGCCAGCGCAGTGTCAGTCTGGACAGCGAGACACAACTGCTGCTCAACCGCATCGGTTGGCGGCGAGCCAGCAAGCGCTCCCTGTACGCCGCCTGCCAGATTGGCGTGCCTATCGGTCTGGTCACGGTGGTCGTGCTGGCTCAGACGCTGTTCTTCAAAGAAGTCACGCAACCGCTGGTCGCCCCCATGTTCGCGCTGTGCATCGGCTACCTGCTACCGAAAAGAATCCTGGCCGCTTATGCCAAGGCCCGTCAGAAACGCGTGGTGGTGGAAATTTCGACGTTCATTCCGCTGCTGCGCATTCTGTTCGAATCCGGCATGGCGGTGGAGCAGGCATTGCGCGTGCTCAGCAGCGAGGGCAAGGACCTGCTGCCGGTGTTGTCCGAAGAGATCCGCGTGATCCTGATCCGGGTCGACTCAGGCCTGGAACTGGGCGAGGAGCTGCGCAAGGCCTCGGTCCTGCTGGCGGTGGACGAGTTCAGCGATACCTGCGTGATCCTCAACCAGTTGATTCATCAGGGCGGCGGAGCGTTGAAATCACTGCTGGCCCTAAAACAATTGATTGACGACCGCCGCCTGACCCGCCTGCAGGAGTACATTTCCAAACTGTCGGCGAAGATGTCGGTGGTCATGATGGTCTTTCTGTTCCCGGCCCTGCTGATCGTGCTGGCGGGCCCAAGCTTCATCGCCCTGAGCCGTGCCCTCGGTGGTTGACGCTCATGCTGTTCAAGGAAGAAACACAATGAAAGCAGTCATTACATTAATCGGTATGTTGGTGCTCGGCGGTTGCGCCAGTGACGGCAGCGCGCTGTGGATGCAGGGCTCGAACCAGATCGCCAGTTGCCCCAAGCTGACTTCGGATCAGGAGTTCGCCCTGAATCTGGCCCAGAACATGGCTGACGAGGGGCGCCTGCACGCCAGCCTCGCCAATCTGGAAGGCCTGCCGGACACTCTGGGAGAAGTGCGTCTGCGCAAGGCCCGCGTATTGCGATTGTTGGGCAGCAACGAAGCCGAGCCCTTGTACCGCAGCCTGCTCGGCACCTGCCGGGCCGCACAGGGTGAGCACGGACTGGGCCAGTTGGCGGCGGCGCGTGGCGACAATGTCCAGGCGCAAGAGCATTTGCTGCGGGCCAGCAAGCTGGAACCCACCGACGAAAAAATCCGCAATGACCTGGGCGTGGTCTATCTGAATCAGCTGAAGCTCGAACAGGCACGATTCCAGTTCCTGACCGCCATGGAACTCAAACAGTCCGACACACTGGCAGCGGTGAATCTGGTCACCCTGCTGATCTATCAGGACAACTGGACCAAAGCCGCCGAACTGGCGTCCCGCGCAGGCCTTACGCCTGAGCAGATCACCGGCGCCACTGCCCGCGCAGAAAAGCTCAAGGTCGCCGCCAACCGGCCTGCGGTCTTGAAGAAACCCCAGGTCGCAGCGGTGCTCGACCAAGACGAACGTCCAGCCAGTGGAGTACGCCCATGAAAAACCTTGTGATGTGCGCCGCCCTGCTGGCGGCACTGGCGTCAGACGCGCTGGCCACAGATGCCCGCGGTGCCGCCGACCAGCCTCGTCAGACTCAAACCGAAACCTGGCTGCAATTGCAGGCCAAGGGCTCGGCGGCCTCGAGCATTCCTCAGACCAGCACGCCAGCCGAGCGCGACCTCAGCCTGCAGCGGTGGCTTGACAGCTACAAGCACGAAATACCGCCGTTCTATGACCAGGAGGCAGGTGGCAAGATTTCTTCCGGCAAGTAGGCTGCGTCCTTCAGCACGGTCCTGAAACTGGCTCTTACAAACCTGACTGCAGCACCCGGTCAAGCACTCCGTTATCATGCGCGGACTTTCGAGCTCCGAGATTCTGGACTGCCATGCGCCGTTTGCTATGCCTGATGCTGTTGATTCTGACCTTGCCTGCCTTTGGCGCGGGCCTGCTGGAAAATCGTCCGGCCGCCACGCTGGGCGGCGCGAGCCTCGATAACAGCAAGGATTTCCTGCCCGTCCGTCAGGCCTTCCAGTTGAGCCTGATCGAGACCACTGCGCAATCGATCAAGCTGCGCTTCGTCGCCACTGAAGGCTATTACCTGTACCGCCATCGTTTTCAGTTCCGCACCGAGCCGTCCGACATCGGCCTGGGCGCAGCGCAGTTGCCTGAAGGCGAGAAGAAACACGACGAGTACTTCGGTGACGTGGAGGTCTATCACGGCATTCTGGACATCGACCTGCCGCGTAAGCCCGGCGAGGAACGCCCTTTCACTCTCGCAGTGACCTATCAGGGCTGCGCCGATAAAGGCCTGTGCTACCCGCCTGAAACCGAACGCATCGATATCGGCGACGTGGCCGCCGGCCCGGCGCCCTCCACCCCGGTTGCCGTCGGCAAAACCGAATGGAGCTGGAAAGAGCTGGCGTTGTTCTTCCTCGCGGGTGTGGGCCTGACCTTCACCCCTTGCGTGCTGCCGATGCTGCCAATTCTGTCCGGCGTGGTCCTGCGCGGTCAGGTCGGCGGACTGCGCGGTTTGAGCCTTTCATTGGCTTACGTGCTACCGATGGCCGTCTGCTTTGCCTTGCTCGGCGCCCTGATGGGCATGTTCGGCGCCAGCCTCAACCTGCAGGCACGCCTGCAATCGGCATGGGTGCTGGTGCCGTTTTCGGCTTTCTTCGTCGTCTTCGCCATCGCCATGTTCGGGCTGTTCGAACTGCGTCTGCCGCAAGGCCTGAGCAATCGGCTGGACCGCATTGCAGGTAAGACCGAAGGCGGTTCGTTGTGGGGTGCTGCGGTTCTGGGCGTGGTGTCCAGCCTGCTGGTTTCGCCATGCGTTTCGGCTCCGCTGGCCGGTGCATTGCTTTACATCAGTGCCAGCGGCGATGCGCTGGGCGGTGCCTTGAAACTGTTCGCGCTGGGCCTGGGCATGGGCGCGCCACTGCTGCTGGTTGCCACGGGCGGCGCGGCCTGGCTGCCGAAAAGCGGTCCCTGGCTGGTCACGGTAAAAAACGCCATCGGCGTACTGCTGCTGGCTCTGGCCATCGGCTTGCTGAGCCGCATTCTGCCGGGACAGATCACCTTGCTGCTGGTCGGTTTGTTGAGTGCCGGCGTAGCGCTGTTCATGGGCACCCTGGAATTCACCGACAAAACGCCCCGTCAAAAGCTCGCTCAGCTCATCGGTCTGGTTCTATTGGTCTACGCTCTGGCATGCTGGTACGGCGCAATGACCGGCCAGACCGACCCCACACGTCCGTTGGGCCGCGCGCAAGCGACGGTCAGCAATGGTGCGGTAGCGTTGACGAGCAGTCAGTGGCAGACCGTCACCACCCCGGCGGAACTGGACCGGGCGTTCGACGAAGCAAAGCGCAATGGCAAGCCCCTGCTGATCGACTGGTACGCCGACTGGTGTATCAGCTGCAAAGTCATCGAACACGAAGTCTTGCCGGATCCCGGCGTGGTGCAACGGTTATCAGGCTACAGCCTGATCAAATTCGACATGACCGACAGCAACGCGCAACAACGCGCCCTGCTGGACCGCTACAAACTGTTCGGCCCGCCAGCGTTGCTGTTTTTCAATAAAAACGGCGAAGAACTGCAGGATGTTCGGGTCGTGGGGGAAATCGACGCTGCGGCGCTGATCGAACGCCTGAATGATGCAAATGACCAAATCTAGCCCCTGAGTCACAAACTTTGCGCGAATATCGCTCATCGTGCTGGCTACTGTTGTTAACTGGACAGTCCATTGCCCTTCCGGCATAGTCGCCGGGCGTAACCGCTCGCAGACAATAAAAGGACTACACAATGGCGACCCTTCTGGTTCTTCACGGACCTAACCTGAATCTGCTGGGCACTCGTGAACCGGGTGTCTATGGCACCGTCACCCTGCCCCAGATCAACCAGGACCTGGAACAGCGCGCCCGCGATGCCGGCCACCATCTGATGTACCTGCAAAGCAATGCCGAATACGAACTGATCGACCGCATTCACGCGGCACGCGATGAAGGCGTGGACTTTATTTTGATCAATCCGGCGGCTTTTACGCATACAAGTGTGGCAATACGTGACGCGCTGATGGGAGTGAGCATCCCATTCATCGAAGTGCATTTGTCAAACGTGCACAAACGCGAACCTTTCCGCCATCACTCCTACTTTTCAGATGTTGCTGTGGGAGTGATCTGCGGCCTTGGCGCCAGCGGTTACCGACTGGCCCTGGAGGCCGCCCTGGAACAATTGGCCGTTAGCTCCAGGCCATGAACGGTGCAGCCAGAAGCTGACCTCATGGCTTTGAACCGGCTGCCGAACTGACTTACAGACCCCTTGGGAGTTGATGATTGATGGATATTCGCAAAGTCAAGAAACTGATCGAATTGCTGGAAGAGTCTGGCATCGACGAACTGGAAATTCGTGAAGGCGAAGAGTCCGTACGAATCAGCCGTCACAGCAAGACGCCTGCACAGCAGTATTACGCGCCTGCCCCGGCACCCGCTCCGGTTGCTGCGCCAGTCGCTCCTGCTGCCGCTGCTCCAGCCGCTGCCGAGGCACCATCGGCCCCCGCGCTGAATGGCCACGTCGTCAAATCGCCAATGGTCGGTACGTTCTATCGCACCCCTGCGCCGACTTCGCCTGCATTCGTTGAAGTGGGCAAGACCGTCAAGGTCGGCGACACCATCTGCATCGTCGAAGCGATGAAAATGATGAACCACATCACGGCTGAAAAAGCCGGTGTGATCGAATCCATCCTGGTAGAAAACGGTCAGCCGGTTGAATTTGACCAGCCGCTGTTCACTATCGTTTGAACCGGGGAGAGCCTGCGATGTTGGAAAAAGTTCTGATCGCCAACCGCGGCGAAATTGCCTTGCGCATCTTGCGTGCCTGTAAGGAACTGGGCATCAAGACCGTCGCTGTACATTCCACGGCAGATCGCGAGTTGATGCACCTGGGCCTGGCGGACGAAACCGTCTGCATCGGTCCGGCACCCGCCAACCTGTCCTACCTGCACATCCCGGCCATCATCGCGGCAGCCGAAGTGACCGGCGCCACGGCGATTCACCCCGGCTACGGCTTCCTCGCGGAAAACGCCGACTTTGCCGAGCAGGTCGAGAAATCCGGTTTTGCCTTCATCGGCCCAAAAGCCGACACCATTCGCCTGATGGGCGACAAGGTATCGGCCAAGGACGCCATGAAGCGCGCCAAAGTGCCAACCGTTCCCGGTTCTGACGGCCCGCTGCCTGAAGACGAAGAAACGGCGCTGCGCATCGGCCGTGAAGTGGGCTATCCGGTGATCATCAAAGCCGCCGGTGGCGGTGGTGGTCGCGGCATGCGCGTGGTTCACAAGGAAGAAGACCTGATCGAAGCCGCCAGCCAGACCCGCGCCGAAGCGGCTGCCTGGTTCAGCAACCCGATGGTCTACCTGGAAAAGTACCTGACCAACCCACGCCACGTGGAAGTCCAGGTCATTTCCGACGGCCAGGGCCAGGCGATCCACCTTGGTGATCGCGACTGCTCGCTGCAACGCCGTCACCAGAAAGTTCTGGAAGAAGCGCCAGCGCCGTTCATCGACGAACAGGCACGCAAGGACGTCTTTGCCGCCTGCGTGAAGGCGTGTATCGACATCGGCTATCGCGGTGCGGGCACGTTCGAGTTCCTGTACGAAAACGGCCGCTTCTACTTCATCGAAATGAACACCCGTGTTCAGGTGGAGCACCCGGTTTCGGAAATGGTCACCGGCATCGACATCGTCAAGGAGATGCTCAGCATCGCCGCCGGCAACAAACTGTCGTACACCCAGGATGACGTCGTCATCACAGGGCATGCGCTGGAATGCCGGATCAATGCCGAAGACCCGAAAACCTTCATTCCGAGCCCAGGTCTGGTCAAGCACTTCCACGCTCCGGGCGGCAACGGCATTCGTGTCGATTCGCACCTGTACAGCGGCTACAAGGTGCCTTCAAACTACGACTCGCTGATCGGCAAGCTGATCACTTGGGGTGCAACCCGCGAAGAAGCCATGGCTCGCATGCGCAATGCCCTGGATGAAATCGTGGTTGACGGGATCAAGACCAACATCCCGCTGCACCGTGACCTGACCCGTGATGAAGGCTTCTGCGAAGGCGGTGTCAACATTCACTACCTCGAGCACAAACTGGCCAATCAATAAGCCAGTGTATTTCAGAACGACGAAGCCGCAGTGATGCGGCTTTGTTGTTTGCACCGCTTGGAAGTAAACTTGCCCGCTTCTCGCGGCCAAGCCCGCACTTATTTTTGAATCGAAGGTAATCCGCCATGCCTTGGCTGCAAGTCCGTCTCGCCATCAGCCCAGAACAAGCCGAAACCTACGAAGACGCTCTTCTCGAAGTCGGCGCCGTGTCCGTGACCTTCATGGACGCTGAAGACCAGCCGATTTTCGAACCCGAACTCAACACCACGCCGCTGTGGACACACACCCACCTGCTGGCGTTGTTCGAAGCCGATACAGACGCCGAGATGGCCCTGGCGCACCTGCGCCTGCTGACCGACGCCGAACTGCCCGAACACACGGCCGAAGTCATCGAGGACCAGGACTGGGAACGCAGCTGGATGGACAACTTCCAGCCGATGCGTTTCGGCCAGCGCCTGTGGATCGTTCCGAGCTGGCATGCCGCCCCCGAGCCCGACGCAGTGAACCTGCTGCTCGATCCCGGCCTGGCATTCGGTACCGGCACGCACCCCACCACGGCCCTGTGCCTCGAATGGCTGGACGGTCAGGACCTCAAAGACTGCAACGTACTGGATTTCGGCTGCGGATCGGGCATTCTGGCCATCGCCGCACTGCTGTTGGGCGCCGGGCAGGCCGTCGGCACCGACATCGATGTGCAGGCACTGGAAGCGTCGCGTGACAACGCCGGACGCAACCACATCGCTGAAGAACGCTTCCCGCTGTATCTGCCCGAAGACCTGCCCCGCGAACCTGCCGACGTGCTGGTCGCCAACATTCTGGCCGGACCACTGGTTTCGCTGGCACCTGAGCTGGCAGAACTGGTCAAGCCGGGCGGACGTCTTGCACTGTCCGGCATTCTTGCCGAACAGGGAGAGGAAGTTGCCGCAGCCTATGCTGCTACATTCGATCTGGACCCGATCGCGAACCGTGATGGCTGGGTACGCATCACGGGCCGTCGCCGTTAACCGCCGCCTGAACCGGACCGCCGCATGACCGACAGCTTCGTCACCCAGTGCCCGCACTGCCAAACCAGTTTCAGAGTCAGCCACGCACAATTGAGCGTGGCGCGCGGCGTGGTGCGCTGCGGTGCCTGCCTGCAAGTCTTCAACGCAGCCCGGCAATTGCTGGAGCAGCGCACCGGCGACGAGCCTGAAACGCCCACGCAGGCCAGCGCGCCAGTGGTCGCCGAGCCACTCCGGCCTGCCCCGGCCGAGGCGCGGATACCGACAGCAGAGCCGCCGTCGCAGCCGCGTATCGAACAGGCCAAGGCCGTAGAGGAAGACGACGATCCATGGCAGGTCAGCGAAATGGACCTGGACAATCTGAACCTGGACGAAGAGCTGGCTCGCCTGGAAAAACGCGACAAGCCGCGAGCGGATAATTTCGAGCGTCAGGCTCATGAGGTCGAGCGTGACGATGACAGCCGACTGACAGCCCATCGCGACAGCGCTCAGAACGACGATGCGGTCTGGGTCGACACCCTGCACAACGACGACGTGAGTCATCTGCCCGAACTGCAGGCCGAAGTGGTCGATGAGCCTGAGCATTCTCCGGCCTCCGAACCCCCCTCGGGCAACGATCGCACCGAACCTTCCCTGTCGGCCGGACATCATCTGGACGACGATGACGAGCCCATGGCGCCAACCGTCAGCCTGCGCAAGCAGCCAGCGCCTGAAAAGACCGAGCGCTGGTCAGCGGTCGACGATGATGACCTGCATGACAATGCCGACGCGGATGACGAGCCGGAACCCGACCCGCGCAGCAAGCGCACCCGTAACGAACCCGCGGTGCGTGACCAGTCCCTGCTGGACCTGAGCGACGATCCGCTGCAACTGGACTGGCAACGACCCAAACCACGCTGGGGACGTCGCCTGGCCTGGAGCCTGCTGGTTATGCTGGCCCTCGCCGGCCTGGCAGGGCAATACATCTGGTATCACTTCGATCAGTTGGCGCGTCAGGATCAGTATCGCCCGTGGTTCCAGCAACTGTGCCCGCAGATCGGCTGCAAGGTGCCGTCGAAAGTCGACATCTCTCAACTCAAAAGCAGCAACCTTGTGGTGCGCAGTCACCCGGAGTTTCAGGGCGCGCTGGTGGTCGATGCGATCATTTACAACCGTGCCTCTTTTTCTCAGCCCTTCCCACTGCTGGAGCTGCGTTTTTCCGATACCAGTGGTCAGCTGATTGCCAGTCGTCGGTTCAAGCCAGGCGAATACCTGAGCGGCGAAATGGCCGGCAAGGAAGAGATGCCGCCACAGACTCCGATCCATATTGCGCTGGATATCCTCGATCCGGGTGCCAAGGCCGTGAATTACAGCCTCAACTTCCGCTCGCCCGAATAGCCATTCCAAATGACGCAGCCGTCTCGTGGCGGCTCGTCATGCAACCGCTTTGCACCGAAGAACGCAGCAGAATCGCGGAAGTTAACGGGTTAATCGCTCCAAAACCCGACTCTCGACGACCAAAAAGCAACTGTTCAGATTTTATCCAATTCAGCCTTTATCCAGTCATCGAGAGCGGGTATCATGCCAACCCTTTTTCAAACTCTCGGCTCGGCCTGACGGTTGCACAAGCAGCTGACTGGACGACCTGTTGTAGACCGTGTGAAACGGTTTTTTACACGGCCTGCGGATGATTCGGCCCCACTATAGGTAAGGCTATGTCGGCGGTACGCATCGGCCCATATACATTGCAGAACGGCTTGATTCTCGCCCCGATGGCGGGCGTCACTGACCAGCCTTTCCGTCAGCTGTGCCGCCAACTGGGCGCGGGGCTGGTGGTGTCGGAAATGGTGACCAGTGACATGAGCCTGTGGAACAGCCGCAAATCGCGGCTGCGCATGATCCACGAAGGTGATCCCGAGCCGCGCTCGGTGCAGATCGCCGGTGGAGATCCGCAGATGCTGGCGGATGCGGCGCGTGCCAATGTCGAACTGGGTGCCCAGATTATCGACATCAACATGGGCTGCCCGGCCAAGAAGGTATGCAACAAGGCAGCGGGTTCAGCGCTGTTGAAAGACGAACAGTTGGTGACCGAAATCCTGCACGCCGTCGTGGCTGCGGTCGATGTGCCGGTCACGCTGAAGATACGGACCGGCTGGGACCGGGAGAACAAGAACGGGCTCACGGTTGCGAAAATCGCCGAGCAGGCGGGCATTCAGGCGCTGGCAGTCCATGGACGAACCCGTGCCGATCTTTACACCGGCGAGGCCGAGTACGACACCATTGCCGCCATCAAGCAGGCCGTGTCGATCCCGGTGTTTGCCAATGGCGACATCGTTTCACCCGAAAAGGCCCGGTACGTGCTACAGGCTACCGGAGCGGACGGATTACTGATTGGCAGGGCTGCCCAAGGGCGGCCGTGGATTTTTCGCGAGATAGAACACTACCTGCGCACCGGAGAAAAACTCCCGGCTCTGCAGCTTGGCGAAGTGGAACGCATTCTGCTGGAACATCTGGCAGCGCTTCACCTGTTCTATGGCGACGTGATGGGCGTGCGAATTGCACGCAAACATGTCGGCTGGTATCTCGCAACCTTGCCGGGCGCCAGGGAGTTTCGCGCCCGATTCAATCGTTTGGAAGAGACGGAAGCACAGTGCGCCAACGTTCGGGAGTTCTTCAGCCAAGGCTGCAAGGGCCCGGATAACCAGAATGATAACGAGGTGGCCGCATGACGATGATGACCGAGACTTTAGTGAGTGGAACAACACCCGTGAGCGACAACGTCAATTTGAAACAGCACCTGAACACGCCGAGCGAAGAGGGCCAGACCCTGCGCGGGAGTGTCGAAAAGGCGTTGCACAATTATTTCGCCCACCTCGAAGGCGCATCCGTCACTGACGTCTACAACCTGGTGTTGTCGGAAGTCGAGGCTCCGCTTCTCGAAAGCGTGATGAATTACGTCAAGGGCAACCAGACCAAGGCCTCCGAGCTTCTGGGCCTCAATCGCGGCACGCTGCGCAAGAAACTCAAACAGTACGATCTGCTTTAAGCATTCAAAACAGAAAAGGCGACCCACCTGACCGCGGTCGCCTTTTTTTGCTGACTTCTTTTGCTTTTGATGGAAACCGAGATGACCGACCAGACTACCCGCCTGCCGATCCGCCGCGCTTTGATCAGCGTATCCGACAAGACCGGAATCCTCGAATTCGCCCGTGAGCTCGAAGCGCTCGGCGTCGAGATCCTGTCCACTGGCGGGACCTTCAAACTGCTCAAGGACAACGGCGTCGCGGCAGTTGAAGTGGCCGACTACACCGGCTTCGCCGAAATGATGGATGGCCGGGTCAAGACCCTGCACCCCAAGATCCACGGCGGCATTCTGGGACGTCGCGGCATCGACGACGCCATCATGAACGAACACGGTATCAACCCGATCGATCTGGTGGCGGTCAACCTCTATCCGTTCGAAGCGACCGTTTCCAGGCCCGGATGCGATCTGCCGACCGCGATTGAAAACATCGACATCGGCGGCCCGACCATGGTCCGCTCCGCCGCCAAGAACCACAAAGACGTCGCCATCGTGGTCAACGCCAGCGATTACGGTCAGGTGCTGGAAAACCTCAAAGCCGGCGGTCTGACCTACGCCCAGCGTTTCGACCTGATGCTCAAAGCCTTCGAGCACACCGCCGCCTACGACGGCATGATCGCCAACTACCTGGGCGGCATCGACCAGACCGCACAGACTCTGAGCACCGAAGGCCGCAGCCAGTTCCCGCGCACCTTCAACACCCAGTTCGTCAAGGCTCAGGAAATGCGCTACGGCGAGAATCCACACCAGAGCGCGGCCTTCTACGTTGAAGCCAAGCCTGCCGAAGTCGGCATCGCGACCGCTACCCAGTTGCAAGGCAAAGAACTGTCGTTCAACAACGTGGCCGACACCGATGCCGCGCTGGAATGCGTCAAGAGCTTCGTCAAGCCGGCCTGCGTGATAGTCAAGCACGCCAACCCGTGCGGTGTTTCGGTCTGCCCGGATGATGAAGGCGGCATTCGCCAGGCGTACGAGCTGGCCTATGCCACCGACGCCGAGTCGGCCTTTGGTGGCATCATTGCGTTCAACCGCGAGCTGGACGCCGAAACGGCCAAGGCCATCGTCGAGCGTCAGTTCGTTGAAGTGATCATTGCCCCAAGCGTCAGCGCTGAAGCGCAGGCCATCGTGGCCAGCAAAGCCAATGTACGCCTGCTGACCTGCGGTCAATGGAACGAGCGCGTGCCTGCCTGGGACTACAAGCGCGTCAACGGCGGCCTGCTGGTGCAGAGCCGCGACATCGGCATGATCACTGCCGATGACCTCAAGGTCGTGACCAAGCGCGCGCCGACCGAGCACGAGATCCACGACCTGATCTTTGCCTGGAAAGTCGCCAAGTACGTCAAATCCAACGCCATCGTCTACGCCAAGAACCGCCAGACCATCGGTGTCGGCGCAGGCCAGATGAGCCGCGTGAATTCCGCGCGCATTGCGGCCATCAAGGCCGAGCACGCCGGTTTGCAGGTGCAGGGTGCCGTCATGGCATCGGACGCGTTCTTCCCGTTCCGTGACGGCATCGACAATGCAGCCAAGGTCGGTATCACTGCGGTGATCCAGCCGGGCGGTTCGATGCGCGATGCAGAAGTTATCGCGGCCGCCGACGAAGCCGGCATTGCGATGGTCTTCACCGGCATGCGTCACTTCAGGCATTGATCGGGGCTGATTGACCTGCACCGTGGGAACGAATTGTCCGCGAAAACTGCATTCCAGGCCCGGCAGATGCTGCGGATGCAATTGCTCTTCGCGGACAAATCCGCTCCCACCCGGTATTCCACAGAATTAGCGTCATCGAGGTTTTTGACATGAATGTTTTGATCATCGGCAGTGGCGGTCGTGAACACGCCCTGGCATGGAAAGTCGCTCAGGATCCACGAGTGGAAAAAGTCTTCGTCGCGCCCGGCAACGCTGGCACCGCGATTGAAGCCAAGTGTGAAAACGTCGCTATCGACGTGCTGGCACTCGAGCAACTGGCGGATTTCGCCGAGCAGAACGTTTCGCTGACCATCGTCGGCCCGGAAGTGCCGCTGGTAGCGGGCGTTGTGGACCTGTTCCGCAGCCGGGATCTGGACTGCTTCGGCCCAACCGCCGGTGCCGCTCAGCTCGAAGGCTCCAAGGCGTTCACCAAAGACTTCCTGGCGCGTCACAAGATCCCGACCGCCGATTACCAGAACTTCACCGAAATCGAGCCAGCCCTTGCGTATCTGCGCGAAAAAGGCGCACCGATCGTGATCAAGGCCGACGGTCTGGCAGCTGGTAAAGGCGTCATTGTCGCAATGACCCTGACCGAAGCCGAAGACGCCGTACGCGACATGCTGGCTGGCAACGCATTCGGCGATGCCGGGTCGCGCGTGGTGATCGAAGAATTCCTCGATGGCGAGGAAGCCAGCTTCATCGTCATGGTCGACGGCAAGAACGTGCTGCCCATGGCCACCAGTCAGGACCACAAACGCGTCGGTGACGGCGACAGCGGCCCGAACACCGGCGGCATGGGCGCCTATTCGCCCGCGCCAGTGGTCACCGCCGAGGTTCATCAGCGTGTCATGGATCAGGTTATCTGGCCGACCGTCCGTGGCATGGCCGAGGAAGGCAACGTTTACACCGGTTTCCTCTATGCTGGTTTGATGATCGACAAGGCAGGCAACCCCAAGGTCATCGAATTCAATTGCCGTTTCGGCGACCCGGAAACCCAGCCTGTCATGCTGCGCCTGCAATCGAGCCTGGTCCTGCTGATCGAAGCGGCTCTGGCGCAGGCGCTGGACAAGATCGAAGCGCAATGGGATCCACGTCCAAGCCTTGGCATCGTCCTGGCCGCGGGCGGCTATCCTGGCGACTACGCCAAGGGCGCTGCGATCAACGGTCTGGATGATGCGGCGAAACTGGACGGCAAGGTTTTCCACGCAGGCACCGCTCTGCAGGATGGCCGTGTCGTGACCAGCGGCGGTCGTGTACTGTGTGCGACAGCGCTGGGCGACAGCGTGGGCACCGCGCAGGAAAATGCCTACGCGCTGGCGGCGAAAATTGATTGGGAAGGTTGTTTCTACCGCAAGGACATTGGCTATCGCGCCATTGCCCGTGAGCGTGGTGAGAGCCAGGAATAAGCGACCGGGTCGGCCTCTGCTGCAGGAGGCTGGCCGGTTACCCTGGCGCTACGCAGTTTTACCAGGCATTCACTCACGAAGGGATTTGATTGTGCGCTGGCTCAGGATTGCCATAGCCTCAACCGTCGGGTTGATGACCTTGCTCTTCATGCTCTCGGCTCAAGCCGATCATGGATCGGGCTGGTCAACGTTGCTCGACGAAAAGGCAAGCCTGGATCTGGATGAGATCCGTTCGGCGCGTTATCAGAATCAGTTCAGCCCCGTGGAGCTCGAACGGGTCACCGCCGCCGGGCGACACAGTGCGGTCTGGCTGCATTACCGGCAACACCCTACCCAGCATGAACAATTGCTGCGCATTTTCGCGCCCGATCTGGCCACCGCAGACATGTATGTCATGGACGGTGACCGCATGGTCGATTACATGCGCACCGGCAACGAGGTGCCCAAGCAGGATCAGCGACTGCCGTCCAATGACTTCCTGCTGACGATACCGCAGAGCGCTGCTCCGCTGGACATCTACCTCAGGCTGGTTTCAACCCAGCAAATGCGCCCCAGCATTACACTTGAGCCGGCGATCGAAAGCGCCGCAGATGAAACCGAACCCTTCCTGTTCGGCCTGCTGTTCGGCGCGCTGGCGATGCTCATCGTCCAGAACCTGACCCGCTACGGACACACCCGCTCACGCAGCAACCTGTGGCTGGCTGCCTGCGAAGCGTTGCTGGCGCTCAGCGCACTGTTGCTGCTTAACCTGCTCAGTCCGCTCGAGTCGTGGAACATTTCCCAGACGCCCGGTGCTCATATCGCCCTGCTGCTGGCCGCCATCGCCGGGCTGATCTACACCTACTGCTTCTTCGTTCATCGCAACGTGAAAGTGCTGGACCGGCTGTTGCTCGGCAATGCGGTGCTCATGGCCATCGGCGCGCTGCTGGTGGTGCTCGACGACAACCTGCCGATCAACATCCTGACGTTCGTGCTGGTGTCCATGACCACTCTGAGCATCCTGGCGGTTTCGGTGTGGCACTGGCAGAAAGGTTACCGCTCGGCACGTCTGTTCGTGCTGGGCATGATCACCTTCAATATCGGCTACATGGTGGTACTGCCCGGCCTGCTGTGGCTGAGTCTGGTTCCTCCGCAATGGCTGATCCTGGCGCTGCTGTGTGTGTTCTGCATCAGCGGGCTGCTGATGAGCATCGCCTTGAGCGAGCGTCATCGCAGCATCACCGAGGACCGGTTCAGCATCAGCCGGGATCAGGCCGCCAGTACCGCCGAAATCAATGCCAAGGCCGAGTTTCTGGCCAAGATCAGCCACGAAATCCGCACGCCCATGAATGGCGTGCTGGGCATGACCGAGCTGCTGCTGGGCACGCCGCTCTCGGTCAAGCAACGCGACTACGTGCAGACCATTCACAGCGCAGGCAACGAACTGCTCACGCTGATCAACGAAATTCTCGACATTACCAAGCTGGAATCGGGACAGATCGAACTGGACGACGTGCAGTTCGACATCAGTGCCTTGATCGAAGACTGTCTGAACATTTTCCGCGCCAAGGCCGAGCAGCAACAGGTCGAGCTGATCAGCCTGATTCAGCCGCAGGTACCACGAGTGATTGGTGGCGACCCGACCCGGTTGCGTCAGACGTTGCTGAGTCTGCTGGAAAACGCCCTGAAGAAAACCGAGGAAGGCGAAATCCTCCTCGCCGTGGCGCTGGATACCGCAAAGTCCGGCAAGCCGCGCCTGCGCATCTCCGTGCAGGACAGCGGCGAGTCGCTGTCGGATGAGGAACGTGACGCACTGCTGCATGCCGAACTGCACAGCAAGAACTTCCTGGCCAGCAGCAAGCTCGGCGGCCACTTGGGGCTGGTAATCGCCCGACAGTTGATCGTATTGATGGACGGCGAATTCGGCATCCAGAACAGTGGCACGCCCGGTAATACCCTGTGGCTGACGCTGCCGCTTGACGAAAAACTGCTCGAACAACCCACTATCGATCTCGACAGCCCATTGAAAGACGCCAGGGTGCTGGTGGTCGATGACAATGACACCTGTCGCAAGGTGCTGGTCCAGCAATGCAGCGCCTGGGGCTTGAATGTCAGTGCTGTGGCGTCCGGCAAGGAAGCGCTGGCCCTGCTGCGCACCAAGGCCCACCTGCGTGACTATTTCGACGTGGTTCTGCTGGATCAGAACATGCCGGGCATGACGGGAATGCAGCTGTCGGCCAAGATCAAGGAAGACCCGAGCCTGAACCACGACATCCTGCTGATCATGCTCACCGGCATCAGCAACGCGCCAAGCAAGATCATCGCCCGCAACGCCGGTATCAAACGCATTCTGGCCAAGCCTGTGGCCGGTTACACGCTCAAGACTACGCTGGCCGATGAATTGACCCAATTGAACAAGGGCGTCACACCGATCAGCCCGGCGCCGGTGCTGAACATGCCGGTGTGTGTGCCAAGCGATTTCCGGATTCTGGTTGCCGAGGACAACACGATCTCGACCAAGGTGATCCGCGGCATGCTGGGTAAGCTCAATCTGCATCCCGACACCGCCAGCAATGGCGAAGAGGCCCTGCGCGCCATGAAGGCGCAGCGTTACGACCTGGTGCTGATGGACTGCGAAATGCCGATACTCGACGGCTTCTCGGCCACCGAACAGTTGCGCGCCTGGGAAGTGGGCAACCAGCGAGTGCGCACACCGGTCGTGGCGTTGACCGCGCATATTCTGACCGAACACAAGGATCGCGCCCGTCAGGCAGGCATGGACGGGCACATGGCCAAGCCTATCGAGCTGTCTCAATTGCGTGAGCTGGTCGAGCACTGGGTTGAGCAACGCGACAAGGTGCGCGGGCTCACATCGGCTGGCGAACTTTACCAGCAAAACTGACAACGCCGGGTCAGTCGGGCCAGTGCCTGATAGACTCCGGTGGCCGTCTCCTGCCGCCAAGAGCCCACGCCATGCTCCATGTGTTGTCCAGCGTTTACCTGAAGATGCTGGTGCTTTACAGCCCGTTCTTCGTCCTGTCCTGCTTCATCGGCCTGACCCGTGGCCATTCGCGCAAGGAGCAGAGGCGCCTGGCCTGGAAGGTCGCGCTGGCAACGCTGGTCTCAAGCGTATTGCTGTACCTGTTCGGACGCGTGATCTTCGACGTCTTCGGCATCACGGTCGATGCGTTTCGCATCGGTGCGGGCACGGTGCTGTTCATCTCGGCGCTGGGCATGGCGCAGGGAAAATCGGCGGTACAGGCCGACAATATCCAACAGGATGTCACCATCGTGCCACTGACCATCCCCATCACCGTCGGACCCGGCACCATTGGTGCACTGCTGGTCATGGGTGTCAGCCAGCCGCACTGGGACGACAAGATCGCCGCCATCGTGAGCATCGCGCTGGCCAGTTTCACGGTAGGCGTCGTGCTGTTCCTTTCCAACCGTATCGAGCGCATCCTCGGTGATCAGGGCCTGCAGATCGTCAGTCGGCTGATGGGGCTCTTCGTCTGCGCCCTGGCAGCGCAGATCATCTTCACCGGCGTCAGGGGTTATCTGGTCCCCTGACGCAGTCAGATGGACGTTTCCCTGATCAGGTTCCTGGCCTTGCCACCCAGATAACGCTTCACGTCATCACGATGGGCAGCATAGGCCTGGGTATCGAAGGCATAACTGCCGCCCTTGAAAAAAAACAGCAGCCGTCGAGCGCCACCTGAATGCTCATCGACACTCAGGCGCAAACTGCAAAGCAGCATCGATACCCGCTTATCGTCGAGCCGTTCGCAGGGCACGATCTGGAAACTGCCCAAGCGGCCCTGATCGACACCGTGCTGGAAATAAGCCTCTGCGGCCTGCTCGATGCCCAAAGCACTGAAGGCGCGTTGCACCATGCCGCCCAAACGTTCACGACTTGCCGAACCGGTCACTTTGAACGTTGCCTCAAACAGGTCCTCCGTCGAGCTCAAGACCCTGGAGTCACCCACCACCAGACCTTCCTGTTGCAATCCGCGCATGCCGAGCCGATGGCGGTAGTAGTGCATCCAGTTGGCCCACTGCTCATCGAAATCATTCAACCTGTCAGCGAACAGCTGTGCGTCCAGCAGGACATCCTGAACATCCTCGCGTGCCTGGCGCGAAAGTCCTGGGAGAAAGGCAACCAGACTGGGTCTGTTGCCCAGATAGCTGGCGTTGCCTGTGTGGCTGGTCATCACGGTCTTCCCTCCCGAAATCGTCTAGAGATACATGACTTGCCGGGCCGCGTTCGCCACGAGCGTCTCTTGGACGACCTTACGGAACGGCTCGTACCTGTCGCGGCTGAATCTGAATGCCATACACACGGCGCGCACCTGCATTTCACCACCGATTATTTGCCAGAAGAAAAACCCCGGCCTGAGTGCCATGGTCGTCATTTCCAGGCCGCACATCAGGATCACGGCCTCCTTTTCGTCCTGCATCGCACACGGCACCACCTGAAAGCTTTCAGAGCGCCCGGAGCTGAACCATGAACCGAAAAACAGCTGCGCATGCTCACTGTCGAGAAGCTTCTCGACCGATCGGCTGTATAACTGAATCAACTGTTGAGCGTTCGGCACAGCCGGGACCTTCAACCGACGAATGTCCCTGAAGCTATAGAGTTTAAGTCGCTGGTCTGGAAGGCTCATGAAGCTCGCCGCCCCCGCGCTGGCCATCGATTGCTGATAGGTGCTCAACCAGGCACGCCAGTTCTGCCGAGAGGAATAGAGCGCGTCTGCGCAGATATTCGCGTAGCGCAAGCACTCGATAATGTCCTGACGCAATTCGGGGGCAACATCGCTCGCGAACGACACCAGGTTCGAGCCTGCCAGCAAGCCGTCATGATCACCGGACATGGGGCGTCTCCCCGAACGACTTGAGCAACGCGCCGCGTCTGTGCGCAAGCGCCTGATCGAACGCACTGCGAAACGGCGTATAGAGTTGCTCCACTAGTTGCAGCGAGTAGAACGTCAGCGCGACGTTGCCCTCCATCAAATCGGGGTCGAGGGTGTCGAACAGAAACCCTGACGTCAGTGACTGACGGGTAACCAGACGGATCTGGGTCAGGGCCACATTGCGATCAGCACGGACGAAGCCAATCTGCAGTGACACAACGGTTTTCAGGCAATGGTCATCCGTGACGGGAGTTGCCATGTCCGCCAAAGCAGCTTCGCGGTGCAATGTTTCACGGGCCAACAGCACCATCGCCTCATGCACGGGAACCTGTGCACAGATCGTGCGACTCCAGGACTGAGCAACACTTGACATGGCCGGTGACACGGACGTCTCGGCCAGATGACTGGCGAGGCTCCACAATGTCTGGGCATTGCCATGCGGTAAAGGCGCACTGATACGCTCGCTGGCTTTCAATGCCCAGCCGAAATCCAGTGCGGCCTCACGCCAGATGTCACTCCATCGGCTGTCCGCTACGAACTTCGGGGACTGCTTCGAAGCGGCCAACTGGATGTACAACAGCGCGTCGAGCACATCCGCTTTTCCGGCAACATCCTGATCGTCGGAAAAGAACAACAGACAGCCTGCATCGACCACTGCATCCTTTAATTTCTGCTCCATGGAAAAATCCTTTTATCCAGAGCACGGAGGCGAATGACGCCTCCGTAAACAAGGGGGTTCAGAGCGTGTATTTGTCGATTGCCTTCTTGGCGTTGCTCCCCAGCTTTTCCTGGATATCGCTGCGGATTTCCTTGTAGAACCGGGTGTTGAATACCAGACTGCTCTCGCCCTGCCAGGTATGGACCTGAGTGTTCTGCCACTCCCAGAACAGGACATTGGTGACGTCGGTATCGGCCTGAAAGCTGACTGCACCCATGGCCAGATTGACAGTGCCGTCGTCCGCTTCGAAGCAGGAGGCAATGCGGAAATTGCCGCCACGGTGCGTCTTGGCCTGGCTTTCGAACAGGCGCAGAGGCTCTTCCTTTGCCCTCAGCGTGGCCACTGCGTCTCCAGCGACTTTCAGCATCGCCAGCGAAGCTGGCCCAGGCAAGGCCGCAGCAGCAATGGCCGAGCTCAAAATTTCAAGCCCGATTTCGTCCATGGTGAAGCGCTGCTGTACACCGCGGAAGCGCGCATAGTTCCATTGCGTGGGAAGCCAGCCGAGATTGGAGAGCACTTCCTTGAACAGGTCATTCCACTGATCACTCTGCGTTTCGGGGTTGAACGCCTTGTTGGCCACCAGAGTGGCGAACAGGAAGGAATCCATGACGTCGTCCTTGTTCTGCCGCGATACGCCATCGGCAAATGCGACCAGATTGCTAGCCACGACGGCGGCTTCCTTGATTTTGTCACCAGCATCCTGCGTCAGGGCTTGTGGCACGGCGGCGGCCAGAGCCGAAGGCCCGCCCATGACGGCGTAGACGTTCGCCGAAGCAGCACAATGATCAGCCAGCTCACAGGCAGCGATGTAATTCAGGGTTTCGTGGATGTTCATGAGGGTTTCCTTTTCCATTTCATTAATCCGTTAATTCATGAGTCCCGTTGGACTGAAACGAGACTAGCGAATTTGTCGAAACGGATTAACCCCGCAACCACTGGCGCTGAACAGCCCTGTCGTGGATGACAGCAAGCGCTGAATTACAGAGCGACAGCATTTGAGAGCTGGCCATCCTCCCGGCACAGCGGAGTCGGCGGAAAGTACTGAGGCGCTAGCTAGAAAAGAACTACGCACGATGCAGTTCAACTGGCTGAAATTCGTGGTGTGCGAGAGACGAAGCGTCGATTGACGTTCAACTTGTCGGCGGCAACTTTAAGCGCTTTCCTACGTCCTTGCGGGAAAGCGCCCAAATGCGCCTACTTCATTTCTGAGGTTTTGCGCCGTACCAACGTGGCGTGTAGACCCACTGACCGCCCTCGTTGCGAGGAAATGTGCAGGTCAGCGACGAGCCGATCAGCACCATGGTCCGCATGTCCACTTGCTCCGGCGTTAACTCGCCGAGGGTGATGATGCGCAGGGTCTGCCCCGGTCGACCGATGTCACGGCCCAGCGTGACGGGCGTTTGCGGAGTGCGATGCTGACGAACGATTTCCAGCGCCCGTCCCAGTTGCCAGGGGCGTGAGCGAGAGATCGGGTTATAGAACGCCAGCGCCAGATCGGCCTGGCACGCCAGATCCAGACGCTTTTCGATGACCTCCCAAGGCTTGAGGTTGTCCGACAGCGACAATACGCAGAAGTCATGCCCCAGCGGCGCACCGGCCTGTGCTGCCGTGGCCAGCGATGCGGAAACACCAGGCAGGATTTCCAGCTCGACCGCGTGCCACTGTGGGTCCTCGGACTCATGCAAGGCTTCGAGCACTGCCGACGCCATGGCGAACACGCCGGGGTCGCCAGACGAGACCACGACCACCGAACGACCTTGTGCGGCCAGTTCGAAGGCGTGACGCGCGCGCATCATTTCCTCCCGATTATCGGTGCAATGCAGCACCTGATCGGAGCGGAACGGGCCGGCCATACGCACATAGGTCTCGTAACCCAGCACGTCGTTGGCACGCGACAGTTCGGCCTTGACCGCTGGCACCATCAGGTCTGCGGCACCCGGCCCCAGGCCGATGACGGCAAGACGACCACGTCCGCGTCCGATCAGGTTCACGTCCAGCGGTTGCGCGGCGACCGCAATCGCCAGCCCTGCGCCGCTCACGGGTGGCAGCAGTTGCGGCACGGCGCGCGTTGCCATGTCGCTGGCCGAACCGGCAGTGACGAACCGAACCGGCACGTCCAGCTCGGCTGCGGCCCGATGCAGCAATGCGTTGGCCAGATGCTGCTCACCCGCCAGCAGGCAGGCAAGGGATGGCCCGGCGATGCGGGCCTCCTGCAAGGCAGCACGGATCCGGACGGCGAGCCCGTCGGCGATATCGTCCACGGCCACCAGCACGTTGCGCGGATAGATCAACAGCTCGCTGGCCGAAGGCTCACGCAACGCGGACCCCACATGAATCGCCAGCTCGGCCTGCGGATCCTCGGGCAATTGTGCCTGGGCCAGCCACGGCGCGTCGCCTTCGATGCGTACCGGCTCGCCGGACAGCAGATCGGAAACGAACCGCTTGCCCAATTCCAGATCACCCAAGGCATAGCCGCTGGGCGGATTGAGCAGGCAGGTGCCGAATCGCAGCTCGCCACTGGTGGTAATCGCCGGATTGACCGCCAGCCCGGCCGCAATGGCGCGGGCCATGACGTTGACGCCACCCAGCCCGCCCAGCAACGGCACCACGGCGCTGCCATCTTCGGCCACGGCCAGAACCGGCGGCTCGGCTCCTTTCTCCAGCAGCAGCGGCGCCAGGGTGCGAATCACGATGCCCGCCGCGCACAGCGCAATGATCGGGGTGTTCTGCTGATAAAACTGGCGCAAGGTCGCGCCGAATTCGCTGTAGGTTCTGTCGGCACCTTGAACGCGCTCGACCAGCCCGTGAATCGAGGCATCGGGGTACAGGCATTGAATGCGCCTTGCGGTGGCAAGGCTGCCATTGCCAAGGATAACGATGGCCGGAATGTCGTGTGCCATCAGCCTTGCCACCTGTCACCGGGAACGATGATCAGCGAAAAATACGGTGAAGACATCGGATCGACCTCATCCATCGGCACGATCTTCTGGTTGGCCATGGTTGCCCGCTCGACGTACAGCGCGCGTCCGGCCATGCCCAGTTCGGTCAGCACTTCGCGCACTTTGTGGAAGTTGCGGCCCAGCTTCATGATCACCGCGGCATCGGCATCGGCCAGCTTGCGCTTCAAGTCTTCATGGGACAGCACGCCAGAGAGCACCGAAAGGCTCTGATTACGGTAGACCAGCGGCGCGCCCAACACCGAAGCGCCGCCCAGCATCGAGCAGACGCCCGGAATGACCTCGGCTTCGTAACGCTCGGCCAGGCGATCGTGCAGGTACATGTAGGAGCCGTAGAAGAACGGATCGCCTTCGCAGATCACCGCCACGTCGCGACCGGCATCCAGGTGCGCAGCGACCAACAGGCTCGACTCATCGTAAAAGTCGCTGATGACTTTTTCGTACGACAGCGGCGCGGGCAGCGCCTCGGTGGTCACCGGGTACACCAGTGGCATCAGGGTCTGCACGTCCTGCAGATGAGCCTCGATGATGCCAAACGCATTGCCTTTCTTGCCCTTGGCCACGAAATACGCCACCACCGGCGATTCGCGCAGCAGGCGCAACGCCTTGACGGTAATCAGCTCCGGGTCGCCGGGACCGACGCCCAGGCCAATCAATCGACCGCGTGCCTGCATCATTCGATCTCCGTGGCCAGTGCGTTGACGGCGGCAACGGCCATGGCGCTGCCGCCACGACGGCCCTGCATGATCACGAACGGCACACCACGGCTGTCGGCGGCAAGCATGGCCTTGGATTCGGCGGCACCGACGAAACCGACCGGGAAGCCGAGAATCAGTGCAGGTTTCGGTGCGCCAGCGTCCAGCATTTCCAACAGATAGAACAACGCCGTCGGTGCATTGCCGATCACCACAACGCTGCCCTCCAGATACGGACGCCACAGCTCCAGCGCCACGGCGGATCGGGTGTTGCCCAGCTCCAGGGCCATTTCCCGCACGCCTTCGTCGTGCAGGGTGCAAATGATTTCGTTGTGGGCAGGCAAACGGGTGCGGGTGATGCCTTCGGAAACCATGCGTGCGTCGCACAGGATCGGCGCGCCCGCAGCCAGCGCGTTGCGTCCGGCAGCGCCCGCGCCCGGCGAGAAGCGCAGGTCTTCGATGACTTCGACCATTCCGCAGGCGTGGATCACACGCACGGCGAGTTTTTCCAGGTCGGCAGGGATCGTGTCCAGGCGCGCTTCAGCGCGAATGATCGAGAAGGAGTTGCGATAAATCTCCTGACCATCGCGGATGTAATCAATCATGCAGTGTTGCTCCGTGAGTCGGCGTTCAACTGCGCACCGACTGCTTCAATAGTAAGGTCACGCGCGCGCAGTACACCGAAACCGGGATGGGCTGCGTCGCGAAAATAAAGGTCGTAGCGGCCGGGTGAGACGGCCAGCAAAGTCACCGGTGCCACATGCGCCGCCGCGCAGGAGCGTCGGCAACCTGTGAGGTGCACCGCCTGGCTGTCATGCAAGTGTGCCGCCAGTTGTCGGGCATCGGCCTTGGTGTCGGCCAGCCCCTTGGCGCAACCGGCCGAGCCGGTACAGGCCACGATCTGCGCCAGCGGCTGCCCGACGCAGCCAATCAGCCCTGCTGCCTGCAAGGCGGCAAGCACCGCAGGCGCACGTTCTGTCGGCACATTGGGCAGCAACAGGCTCTGCCAGGGTGTCAGGTGCAAGGTGCCATCGCCCTGATCCAGTGCCAATTGCGCGATCGCCGAGAGCGTCTCGCCATCCAGACGCCCGAGCGGCACCACAGCTCCCACCGCGACCAGCCCAGGCTGAGCCTGTGGATAAATCCCGATGTGCCGATTGCGTGGAGACGTCGAGCGCTGCCTGTTTATTATGGCGGGGTCAACGCACACAACGACGTCCAGACGCGTCGCCAACTGGCGCAGGATTTCGTCTGTCGGCGTCTCGGCCAGCAGGTGCCGCATGCGGGTGTGTTCCGGCCGGGCCAGTTCGAGAAACAGCTCGAGAAGCGCGACCACCAAGGCCTGCCCGTGCGCCAGCGGCACGACGCCCAGAGGACGGTCGTGCGCCGGGCAGCCCGCCAGCCCGAACGCCAGCATCACCTCGCCATCGACTTTCACGGCTGACAACCACAGGTCATGAGGATGTTCCAGCATCACCAGCGCTTCGCCCGCATCCAGAGAAATCGCGAATTTGGGCGACAGCTCGTGAAAACGCGGATGACTTTCCAGCGTCGCCAGAATCTGAGCAGCCAGTGGCCGGGCGTCGAACAGCATCTGCGCGTCCAGCCCGGCAACCGGGCTGAGCATCAGATTGCGCACGTCATCGCTGTCAGGGTTTGCCGGGCCAAGGCCTGCGTTCATCAGGGCTTGAATCAACCCGTCGTGATCATCGCCCACGCCGCGAATCTGCAGATTGGAGCGGTTGGTGGCCTCAATCACGCCGTGCGCACAGGCCTGCGCCGCCCGCGCCACGGCCATGGCCTGTTCGGCGAGAATGACTCCGCCGGGCAGTTTGATCCGGCAAATGCCACCGTCCAGCGCCGGGACGATACGCAGCAACCCCGGACAGGCCGAGGGGCGTAGCGTTGCGCTGGATATGCGAGCGGACTTCTGCTCGTTCAATGGATCACCTGGCAGGAACTGGCTGGAACCGTACGTGGATTAGAGCACGTGTACCCCGTCGGGCGCGGTATTATGCCTGCTTTGTCCGCAGGCATGAAAAGGCGCTCTGTCGGAAGTTCGTATTGAGGGGTGTGCATGTCGCCTTGGCTGACAGTCGTGGGGATCGGGGAAGACGGTTACAAAGGCCTGGGCAAAAATGCCCGGCATGCGCTGCTGCGCGCCGATCAGGTGTTCGGTGGTCCGCGTCAACTGGCCTTGCTGCCGCCCTGTATTCGCGCTGAACGCCGCGCCTGGCCGAGCCCTTTTTCGCTCAGTCCGGTGCTGGAGCAGCGTGGGGCCGAAGTTTGTGTGCTGGCCAGTGGTGATCCGATGCTGTACGGCGTCGGCGCCAGCCTGAGCCGTGTGGTGCCCATCGAAGAAATGCGCGTCATTCCTGCGCCCTCCTCTTATTCTCTGGCAGCGGCAAGACTGGGCTGGCCGTTGCAGGACGCGGTCACACTGTCCGTGGTGGCCCGTCCCGTCGCCGCGCTAAATGCCCACATTCATCACGGCGTGCGCCTGTTGGTGCTGAGCAACGATGGCAGCAGTCCGGCGATCATTGCCGGTCTGTTGCGTGAAAGAGGCTTTGGCCCCAGCCGTATGACCGTGCTGGAACATCTGGGTGGCGAGGCCGAGCGTCGCGTCGACGGTCTGGCCAGCGAGTGGGGCAATCCTGAGATCGCGGCGTTGAATCTGGTCGCCATCGACTGCCGCGCCGATGCCGGTGCCACGCGCCTGACCACTCTGGCCGGTCTGCCGGACAGCGCCTTCGAGCACGACGGCCAGCTCACCAAGCGTGATGTCAGAGCGATCACGCTTTCCCGTCTGGCCCCGGTACCCGGCGAACTGCTCTGGGATGTCGGGGCAGGCTGCGGCTCGATCGGCATCGAATGGATGCGCGCTCATCCGACCTGCCGCACCCTGGCTATCGAAGCGGACGAGGGTCGCCAGCAACTGATCGAATTCAATCGCGATGCGCTGGGCGTTCCCGGCCTGCAACTGGTGCGGGGCAGTGCGCCGCAGGCCCTGAACGGTCTTGAGCGTCCGGACGCGATTTTCATTGGCGGCGGCGTCACCCGTCCCGGCGTGCTCGACACCTGCTGGGAGCACTTGCGCTCCGGCGGCAGGCTGGTCGCCAATGCGGTCACCCTGCAAAGCGAAGCGACACTGATGGCCTGGCGGGAAAGACACGGCGGCGAGTTGACCCGCATCCACATCGCCCACGCGCAGCCGCTGGGTGACTTCGATACCTGGCGCCAGGCCTTGCCGATCACTCTGCTGGATGTGGTCAAACCCTGATGCGTGACGAAACCGCTGAACAGCCAGCGCCTCTGCGCAGCGGCCTGACGACGGGCAGCTGTGCAACCGCGACCAGCCTTGCGGCGGCCAGACTGCTGCTGTGCGGGCAAGTGAGCGATGCGGTGCAGATCGTGCTGCCCAAGGGCAAGCAGGTGCAGATGCGTCTGGAGTTCTGCCGTCATGTGGGTAACTACGCCGAAGCGGGCACGCTGAAGGACGCCGGGGATGATCCCGACGTGACCCACGGCGCACTGGTGTTCGCGCGCGTCAGGCTCGAATCGGCCCCCGGCGTACGCTTCGTCGCAGGCCCCGGCGTCGGCACCGTGACGCGGCCCGGCCTGGTGCTGGGCGTCGGTGAGCCAGCCATCAATCCCGTTCCACGGCGCATGATGACCGAGCACTTGCTGAATCTGGCCACAACACAGGATTACGGCGGCGGTTTCGAAGTGACGATTGGCGTCGAGGGCGGCGAGGCGCTGGCGCTCAAGACCATGAACCCCCGGTTGGGGATTCTCGGCGGGCTGTCGATTCTGGGCACCAGCGGTATCGTGCGGCCGTTCTCCTGCGCCGCCTATATCGCTTCGATCCATCAAGGCATCGACGTGGCCTTCACCAACGGTTACCTGCACATCGCCGCCTGTACCGGCAACGCGAGCGAAGACACCATGCGCCGGGTCTACGGCATCCCGGACATCGCCCTGATCGAAATGGGCGACTTCGTCGGTGCCGTGCTCAAGCACCTGCGCAAAGTACCTGTGCACAAGCTCAGTCTCTGTGGCGGATTCGGAAAGATCAGCAAGCTGGCGGCCGGTCACATGGACCTGCACAGCCGCCACTCCAGCATCGACCTGCCACAACTGGCGCACTGGGCAGCGGACGTGGGTGCGGATGCCGCCCTGCAACAGCAGATACGCGACGCCAACACCAGCCAGCAGGCCTTGGCGATGAGCGCTGCGGTGGGGGTGCCGCTGGGTGATGCGGTCTGCCAACACGCGTTGAATTTCGCCCGTAGCGTGGTGCCCGCCAGCGTTCAGGTCGAAGTCTTTGCCATCGATCGGCAGGGCGGGATCGTCGGACAGGCTGGCGTCACATCCTCTGGAGAACCCGCATGAAGCGCATCCTGTTGTTGGGTGGTATTACCGAAGCCCTGGCCATCGCCCGAACGCTGGGGCCCGAGCACATCTACAGCCTGGCAGGCGTTGGCCGGGTGCCGACCGATCTGAATTGCCAGTTGAAAATCGGTGGCTATGGCGGCGCCGAGGGCATGGCGCAGTACATTCGCGAACAAGGTGTCGATCTGTTGCTGGACGCCACACATCCTTACGCCGCGCAAATCAGCCACAACGCGGCCCTCGCTGCGCGGCAGGCGGGCATTCCGTGCTGGGCCCTGCGTCGCACCGCCTGGCAGGCCGGCCCCGGTGATGACTGGCGCGAAGTGGCCGACTGGTCAGAGCTGGTCGCCATGCTGGCCCGGTTCAAACGTCCGTTCTTCACCCTCGGTCGCGAGCCATTGCAGCATCTGGAGGAAATTCCCGAACATCAGTTCTGGACATTGCGCGCCCTGGACAGCTATCCCGGCAACGCCCGCTGCGAGGTCATCGGCGCCCGGGGCCCTTTTCTGCTCGAGGACGAACGCCGATTGTTCGAACAGCGCGCAATCGACGTGCTGATCAGCAAAAACAGCGGCAGTGACTCCACCGAACCCAAACTCGACGTCGCCCGCGAACGCGGCTTGCCCGTGCTGATCCTGAAACGGCCGGAGTTGCCGGAGGTCGATCGGGTGCTGTGGAGTGTCGATGAGGTGTTGAGGGCTTTGGGGCGGTAGCCCTGAAGCAATGCTGAATGCTCTTTGTCAGAACAAAGTACTTGTCCAGAAGACCATTCGCCCTCACGCGCGCATGAAAGGTCTGGAAGTTATAACGCTTATTGTATTCACCTGATTCGCTTATTAGCCTGCGCCTTCCCCCCCCCGGCTGATCAATTCCTTGCACGGATAAAAGCAGCGGAACCAGGCAATTTGGGAGACTGTGAAAGCGTTGGGCAAAGTGTCTGGGGAAATGCGGGTTCACTACGGTCCTGGCTACAGGATTTACATGACGCATCGGGCGGGCCTGATTTATCTGCTTCTGATCGCAGGCGATAAATCCACCCAAAGCAAGGCATCAAGCATACCAGGCAGCTGGCAAAACACCTCTGCGAGAGGAACTGATCATGACTCAAGACACCACTCCATTCGATACCGCCGAGTACTTGAAAACGCCTGAAGACATGGTCAGCTATCTGGATGCTTGTCTTGAAGAAGATTCAGGTGACGGGATGCTGGTACGCGCAGCACTCAACGACATCGCCAGAGCCTACGGCATGACGCAGATTGCGCGTGACACCGATCTGGGCCGTGAAAGTCTGTACAAAGCCCTTGGCGCAAACGGCAACCCTGAATTCACGACGGTCATGAAAGTCATGCGCGCAATAGGCCTCAAGCTGCATGCCAGCACTCGTTGACAGGCATTCACAAGCCGCGACACCCCACCACGCCCCGTCCTTTTTACTTATCCCCGCCATTCAGGCTAAATGGCGAGGTTGATCGCCCCCATTTACGGAAACCGTAATGTCTTCACGTCGCACCACATCGGTCTGGATTGCCTGCTTTGCAGTGCTGTTCAGTCTGCTGGCCATGCCGCTGTCACCCGGCACGCCACGGGCGGCCGGGGAGCAGGTGCTGTGGGGGACGTTTTGCAGCGCCAGCGGTACGCGGCTGGTAGCCATTGCGTTGGGTGACCCGGCGCAAAGTATTCCTGACGATCAGCATCAATCTACGATGCAGCATTGCCCGTGCTGTTCGGGTTCGGTCCTGGTTGTCCTTCCTCAAGGTTTCAATCACGGGCAATTGGCGCGTCTGGAGCCCGAGTCCTTTCCGCCTGCGATTTTCCTGATTCGTGCTTCGCCTCGACTGCTCTGGCCGAGCGCCAACCCGCGAGCCTCTCCACCGGTCTGATAACCCGTTTGCCCGTGCTTCGCTGCACCTGAATGGATTGACCGGAGAACCCCCGATGTTGAAGAACGCCCTGATGCTGGCCGCCCTTATGCTGCCAGCCTGTTTCGCCCATGCTCACCAATACAGCGCGGGCCAGATCATGATCGGCCATCCGTGGTCCATGGAATTGCCACCCAACGCACCGACCGTGGCCGCGTATTTCACGCTAAAGAACACAGGCACCCGCGCAGACCGCCTGCTCGGCGTCGATACGCCGATTGCCGGGCAAGCGCAGTTGCATGAGCACATTCAGGCGGACGGCCTGATGAAGATGCAACAGGTTCAGACCGTAGACGTGCCCGCTGGCGCCACCGTGACCTTCGCGCCGATGGCGTGGCACGTGATGCTGCTGGATATCAAGGACCGTTCGAAGCTGCTCGTCGGAGAGCGTTTCCCGATGACGCTGCATTTCGAGAAGGCTGGCGATGTCCAGGTGCAGGTCGTGGTACAAAAGCATGCTCCCGAACACCAGCACTGAGTAGTTTTCCGGATTGAGCGCCATGCGCCGCACTCGCGAACGATCAGCCGTGCCTCTTGAACACAGGGGCACGTGGCTGAGCCTGTTCGCCATGTTGATGATCTTTATCGGCCCACTGATTTCCCAGTCGATGCCGATGGATCAGCACGCCGGCATGTCGATGCCGCCAGCCATGTCCATGCCAATGGAGGCGTCGGCCGACAGCCATCACGCGCACCACGGTAGCGAGCAGGCGACCGGGAAAGCCGGCGACACGGGCATGAGCGATCATGCGTTGTGGGCGAAATGTGGTTACTGCACGCTGCTATTCAGTTGCCCTGCTCTGGCCGGTGTACCGGTGCTGGTTGCCGCGACACCGCCCCGTCCGGCTGATTTCTTCGCCGCGACGACCCGGCACGGGCATGCGCAGCGGTCGATTTTCCCCAATGCCCGAAGCCGGGCACCGCCGATATTTTTCACAGCCTGAAACCACCCTAAAAGTTTCCACGACCGCCTGGCTTCGGCCAAGGGCGCTTCGTGCTGTGTGTCATCCCTATCGGGGAGCGTTGACCGTGTCAAAACCCACTGTTTCTTTCTATAACCTGGCCTGGCGATGGCATTTCTACGCCGGCCTGTTCGTCGCGCCGTTCATGATCCTGCTATCGCTGACCGGGATCATTTACCTGTTCAAGCCGCAGCTCGACAACCTGATGTACAGCGACCTGCTGAGCGTGACGCCTGCTCACCATTCGATCAGCGCCGACGAGCTTCAACAGCGCGTGCTGAGCACTTACCCACAGGCCGCCGTGAGCAAGTACTTTCCGCCGACCAATGCCGAGGGCAGCGCGCAGTTCGTGATACTCGATAAGGGCCGTGAGGTGAATGTCTTTATCGATCCCTATCGCGGCGAGATTCTTGGTTCTCAGGACGCGAAGCAGAACCTGCAGGCCATTGCCCGCGCGCTGCATGGCGAATTGATGATCGGCACGATCGGTGACCGACTGATCGAACTGGCGGCCGGCTGGGGCATCATGCTGGTGATTTCCGGGCTTTACCTGTGGTGGCCACGCAACGCTCGCGTTGCCGGCGTGCTCTGGCCTCGGCTGACCGCGCGCGGTCGCGTGCTGTGGAAGGACCTGCACGCCGTCACCGGCTTCTGGGGATCGCTGATTCTGTTGTTCATGCTGCTCAGCGGCATGACCTGGACCGGTCTGTGGGGCAAGCAATACGCCGCAGTGTGGAACACCTTCCCGGCCGCGATGTGGACCGACGTGCCCAAGTCCACGCAAATGGCTGGTGAACTCAACACGGCCAGCGCGCAGACCGTGCCGTGGGCAATGGAAAACACGCCGATGCCGCAGTCCACCGGCGAGCATGCCGAGCACATGCACCAGCATGGCATGTCGGCAGGCCCTGCCGCGCCGAAAATCGGCCTTCAACAAGTGGTCGATATCGCAACTGCCAAGGGCATCGAGCCCGGCTACAGCATCACCGCACCCAAAACCGCCGAAGGCGTGTTTACGGTGTCCGTGTTCGCCGACGACCCGCGCAGGGACGCAACGTTGCACATCGACCAATACAGCGGCAAGGTTCTGGCCGATGTCGGCTGGCAGGATTACAGCCTGGTGTCGCAGGCGACCGAGATGGGCGTCATGCTGCACGAAGGCAAATTCTTTGGCTGGATCAATCAGTTACTGATCTTCCTCGCCTGCCTGATGATCCTGCTCAGCGCAGTCAGCGGGCTGGTGATCTGGTGGAAGCGTCGACCTCAGGGCGGACTCGGCGTACCGCCACTGCGCCATGACCTGCCCCGCTGGAAAACCGCCATGGTGATCATGTTCGGTATTGCCGTGGCGTTCCCGCTGGTGGGTGTTTCACTGGTGGTGGTCTGGCTGTTTGATCGAATAGTTTTTTCCCGCTTTGCTAATTCCTCGGCGGCAGCTTAAATTGCACGCTACGAGGCCTGAAACCGGCGGGCGGTTTTGTGATGAATTCCTCACCTGACAGGATCAGGCCTCGTTCGATCCAGATGTTCCAAAGCCGCCTTCGGGCGGCTTTTTTGTTTCTGAACTCCGCACGCACCAACATTGAACGTCCCCGCGCACCAGACTCCCTTCCCGGCTCCACATCAGTGCACCGCTGTTCTCTGGATCCCGCACAAGCCGCGGCCTAAAGCCGTTTGACCGGCTGGGCACAGCCTTTGCTTGGAAGCTCGCAGAGAGTTCATCTGCCCAACCCAAAAAAAACCAGATCAACGGAGCCCGTCCAATGAAGCGTCGCAGTCTGATCAAAGCGTTCACCCTGTCCGCATCCATCGCAGCCATGGGCCTGTCATGGACCGTTCAGGCCGCCGAAACCATCAAGGTCGGCATCCTGCATTCGCTTTCCGGAACCATGGCCATTTCCGAAACGTCATTGAAAGACATGGCCCTGATGACCATCGACGAGATCAACGCCAAGGGCGGCGTGAACGGCAAGATGCTGGAGCCGGTCGTGGTAGACCCCGCCTCAAACTGGCCGCTGTTCGCGGAAAAGGGCCGTCAGTTGCTGACCCAGGACAAGGTCGCGGTGGTGTTTGGCTGCTGGACCTCCGTATCGCGCAAGTCGGTCCTGCCGGTCTTCGAGGAACTCAACGGTCTGCTGTTCTACCCGGTGCAATACGAAGGTGAAGAGATGTCGCCAAATGTGTTCTACACCGGTGCAGCACCTAACCAGCAGGCCATTCCTGCGGTCGAGTACGTGATGAGCGAGGACGGCGGCGAGGCCAAGCGTTTCTTCCTGCTGGGCACCGACTACGTCTACCCACGTACCACCAACAAGATTCTGCGCGCATTCCTGCACTCCAAGGGGGTGAAGGACAACGACATCGAAGAGGTCTACACCCCGTTCGGCCATGCCGATTATCAGACCATCGTGGCCAACATCAAAAAATTCTCGGCGGGCGGCAAGACGGCGGTCATCTCTACGGTCAACGGCGACTCCAACGTGCCGTTCTACAAGGAACTGGCCAACCAGGGCCTGAAAGCCACCGACGTACCGGTCGTGGCCTTCTCGGTCGGCGAAGAAGAACTGCGCGGCATCGACACCAAGCCACTGGTCGGTCACCTCGCCGCCTGGAACTACTTCCAGTCGGTGGAGAACCCGGTCAACAAGAAGTTCGTCGCTGACTGGACCGCCTACGCCAAGAAGAAAAACCTGCCAGGCGCGGACAAGGCCGTGACCAACGACCCGATGGAGGCCACCTACGTCGGCATCCACATGTGGGCGCAAGCGGTCGAAAAAGCCAAGTCCACCGATGTCGACAAAGTGCGCGAAGCCATGGCCGGGCAGACATTTGCCGCGCCGTCCGGCTTCACCCTGACCATGGACAAAACCAACCACCACCTGCACAAGCCGGTGATGATCGGCGAAGTCCAGGAAAACGGTCAGTTCAACGTGGTCTGGCAGACCAAGGAGCCGATCCGCGCCCAGCCATGGAGCCCGTACATTCCTGGCAACGAAAAGAAGCCGGATCATGCGGTGAAGAGCAACTGATAACGGATGATCGCTCCCATCGACCCTGTAGGAACGAGCCTGCTCGCGGCGACATCAGTACTTCCCTGAGGGGAGGTACTGTTTGAAAAAACGCGTTCGCAAGCAAGCCTCTGCGGGTCGATGGATTTATCCAGACGTGTGCAGCAAGGCCATCGATATGCCCTCTTACTTTTACCGCCTGATTCTTGCCATTGCCCTGTTGCTGCCTTTTGCGGCGCAGGCCAGCGATGCGGGCGACTTCGTTGCGGCTGGCTCCTCGCAACAGGCAGACCTGCTGGAAACCTGGGCAGCCAGACCGGCGCCTGAACGGGTCGAGTTGCTGGAAGCACTGCGCGACGGACGTATCGCCGCCGACGCCAGCAAGCGAGCCTGGGTCGAGAACAACGGCACCTACGCGCTGATGGATGCTGACGCGCCCCCAGCAGCCGACGCCCCGACTCCTGACGAACCGCGCAAATTGCGCCTGAACAACCGGCTACGCGGTCTGGTCGAGACCGCGCTGGCCAGTCATCAACTGCTGGCGGCCGATGTGAAACTGCGCATGGCCGCAGCCCTGCAATTGCAGAAAAGCGCTCGCCCTGCGCAGCTGGATCTGTTGAGCCAACGCGTTGCGAGTGAGACAGACGACAACGTGAAAGATGCACTGACCCTGGCGCTGGCCAATCTGCAACTGGTCGACAGCAGCCCGACCGTGCGGCTGGCCGCCGTGCGTCTGCTGGGCGAGACCGGCGATCCACTGGCCCGGACCCGCCTGGAATCACTGCTATCACCGGGCGTGGAGAACGATGCGTCGGTGCGCATTGCTGCTGAAACAAGCCTGGCGCAGGTCAAACGCAAACTGATGATCGGCGAGATCCTCGGTCAGGCATTCAGCGGCATGTCGCTGGGCTCAATCCTGTTGCTGGCCGCGCTGGGCCTGGCCATTACCTTCGGCCTGCTGGGCGTGATCAACATGGCCCACGGCGAAATGCTGATGCTGGGCGCTTACTCGACCTACGTCGTGCAACTGATGCTTCAGCGTTATGCACCGGGCGCTATCGAGTTCTATCCACTGGTGGCACTGCCGGTTGCGTTTTTCGTCACGGCGCTGATCGGTATGGCGCTGGAGCGCACGGTGATTCGCCATTTGTATGGGCGTCCGCTGGAAACCCTGCTCGCCACCTGGGGCATCAGCCTGATGCTGATTCAGGCCGTGCGTCTGGCGTTCGGTGCGCAAAACGTGGAAGTCGCCAACCCGCAATGGCTGTCCGGCGGCATTCAGGTGCTGCCGAATCTGGTCCTGCCTTACAACCGCATCGTGATCATTGCCTTCGCGCTGTTCGTGGTGGTGCTGACCTGGCTGCTGCTGAACAAGACCCGGCTGGGCCTGAACGTGCGTGCCGTGACCCAGAACCGCAACATGGCCGCCTGCTGCGGCGTGCCGACCGGACGCATCGACATGATGGCGTTCGGACTTGGTTCGGGCATCGCGGGACTGGGCGGTGTCGCGCTGAGCCAGATCGGCAACGTCGGACCTGACCTGGGCCAGAGCTACATCATCGATTCGTTCCTGGTGGTGGTGCTCGGCGGCGTCGGGCAACTGGCAGGCAGCGTGATGGCGGCCTTCGGGCTGGGCATCGCCAACAAGATTCTCGAACCGCAAATCGGCGCCGTACTGGGCAAGATCCTGATCCTGGCGCTGATCATTCTGTTTATCCAGAAACGTCCGCAAGGCCTCTTCGCCTTGAAAGGACGGGTGATCGATTGATGAGCCAGCCACTGATGGTAACCGCTGCACAAAAAGTCGGCCCCAAGGGCACACTGACGGTGGGCATTCTGGTGCTCGCGGTCTTACTGGCCCTGCCGCTGCTCTCGTTGCTGCCGCCTGACAATGCTCTGCAAGTGTCGGCCTACACCCTGACGCTGGTCGGCAAGATTCTTTGCTACGCCATCGTCGCCCTGGCGCTGGACCTGGTCTGGGGTTATGCCGGGCTGCTGTCGCTGGGCCACGGCCTGTTCTTCGCGCTGGGCGGTTATGCCATGGGCATGTACCTGATGCGCGAAGCGGCGGGCGACGGGTTGCCCGCATTCATGACTTTCCTGTCGTGGACCGAACTGCCGTGGTACTGGGCCGGCACCGACCATTTCCTGTGGGCCATGTGTCTGGTGGTGCTCGCGCCGGGCCTGCTGGCGCTGGTGTTCGGCTTCTTCGCCTTCCGCTCGCGGATCAAGGGCGTGTATTTCTCGATCATGACCCAGGCGCTGACATTCGCTGGCATGTTGCTGTTCTTTCGCAACGAAACCGGTTTCGGCGGCAACAACGGTTTCACCAACTTCCGCAGCATTCTGGGGTTCAGCATCAGTTCGCAGGGCACGCGGGCAGTGCTGTTCCTGGCGACCGTGATTCTGCTGGTCGCCAGTCTGTACATAGGCTGGCGGCTGGCGCAGAGCAAATTCGGCCGCGTGTTGACCGCCCTGCGCGATGCGGAAAACCGCCTGATGTTCTGCGGCTACGATCCACGCGGCTTCAAGCTGTTCGTCTGGGTGCTGAGCGCTGTCTTGTGCGGCCTGGCCGGTGCGTTGTACGTGCCGCAGGTCGGCATCATCAACCCGAGCGAAATGTCGCCGACCAACTCCATCGAGGCCGCCGTCTGGGTGGCGCTGGGCGGACGCGGTACGTTGATCGGTCCGCTGCTGGGCGCAGGTCTGGTCAACGGCATGAAGAGCTGGTTCACCGTGGCATTCCCGGAATACTGGCTGTTCTTCCTCGGTGCACTGTTCATCATCGTCACGCTCTACCTGCCCAAAGGCGTCATCGGCGTACTGAAGAAAAGGAGCGAGTCATGAAAACCACGCCAACGCCCTCTTTCATGCTGGAGCCGGTGCTGGACCCCAACTCCGATGCAGGCACCAGTCGCGATGCGCTCGGGCTGGGCCAAAGCGCCGGCAAAGGCCTGAATACGCGCCACGGCACGATCCTGACCCTGGAAGACATCAGCGTCAGCTTCGATGGCTTCAAGGCGCTCAATGACCTGAATCTGTACATCAGCGTCGGTGAACTGCGCTGCATCATCGGCCCCAACGGCGCAGGCAAGACCACGCTGATGGACGTGATCACCGGCAAGACACGGCCCAGTCACGGCAAGGCCTGGTTCGGCGAAACACTGGACCTGACCCAGATGAGCGAAGTGCAGATTGCTCAGGCCGGGATCGGACGCAAGTTTCAAAAGCCCACGGTATTCGAGGCCTTGAGCGTGTTCGAAAACCTGGAGCTGGCACAAAAGACTGACAAATCCGTCTGGGCCAGCCTGCGTGCACGCTTGAATGGCGAGCAGCGCGACCGGATCGACGAGGTGCTGGAAACCATCCGGTTGACGGCATCGACGCAACGCCCGGCCGGACTGCTGTCCCACGGTCAGAAACAGTTTCTGGAGATCGGCATGCTGCTGGTCCAGGACCCGCAATTGCTGCTGCTCGACGAGCCGGTCGCAGGCATGACCGATGCCGAAACCGAATTCACCGCCGAACTGTTCAAGAGCCTGGCCGGCAAGCACTCATTGATGGTGGTCGAGCACGACATGGGCTTCGTCGGCTCGATTGCCGATCACGTGACCGTCCTGCACCAGGGCAGTGTGCTGGCCGAAGGCTCGCTGAACGACGTACAGGCTGATGAGCGCGTGATCGAGGTGTACCTGGGCCGTTGAGGCTTGCCTGACTGTTCCCACGTTCCGCGGGGGAAAACATCTTGCGACGCACAACGGCAAGCACGCTATACAAAAGAGAACATGAACCATGCTGCAGGTCGAAAAGCTTCATCAGTACTACGGCGGCAGCCACATTCTGCGTGGCCTGTCTTTTGATGTGAAGGTCGGTGAAGTCACCTGCCTGCTGGGCCGCAACGGCGTCGGCAAGACCACGCTGCTGCGCGTGCTGATGGGTTTGCTGCCCTCGAAGGAAGGCTCGGTGCAGTGGGAAGGCAAGGCTATCACCGGTTTCAAACCGCACCAGCGCGTGCATGCCGGTATTGCCTACGTGCCGCAGGGCCGGGAGATCTTCGGTCGGCTGACGGTCGAGGAAAACCTGTTGATGGGCCTGTCGCGCTTCCCCGGTTCGGAAGCCAAGGAAGTCCCGGCCTTCATCTACGAGCTGTTCCCTGTGCTGTTGCAGATGAAACATCGCCGGGGCGGCGATCTTTCCGGCGGTCAACAACAACAACTGGCGATTGGCCGCGCGCTGGCAAGCCGCCCGCGCCTGCTGATTCTCGATGAGCCCACCGAAGGCATCCAGCCGTCGGTGATCAAGGAAATCGGCGCAGTGATCAAGAAGCTGGCTGAACGTGGCGACATGGCGATTCTGCTGGTAGAACAGTTCTACGACTTCGCCGCCGAACTGGCCGACCAGTACCTGGTGATGTCGCGAGGCGAAATCGTCCAGCAAGGCCGTGGCGAAAACATGGAAGCCGAAGGCGTTCGTGGGCTGGTCACCATTTGATGCGCCAATCCGTTATCGTGCAGCCTCGACACAGATATTGAAGACGCCATGAATCTGCCTGCCAATACCGCCCTGTTCACGCCCAGCTGGCACGCCGAGCTGGAACTGGGCTATGGTCGTTTTGCCGACAGCACGCGCCCGGTTCAGCGCCGTCACAAAGGCCCGCTGCGCGTGCAAAAGCATCTGTACGCCGAAGGCCCGCAGGTGTGTCAGCACATTATCGTTCACCCACCGGGCGGTATCGCGGGTGGCGACCGGCTGGATATTTCAGCCAGCGTCGGCGCCAACGCCTGGGCACAGTTGACCAGCCCCGGCGCGGCCAAATGGTATCGCGCCGCAAGCCCGGCATTTCAGCAACTGGATCTGAAGGTAGAGTCCGGCGCGACGCTGGAATGGTTGCCTCAGGAAACGATCGTGTTCAGCGACGCGCAGGCTGAACTTACAACCCGCATCGAGCTGCATGGTGACGCGAAGCTGTGTTATTGGGATGTCGTGGCGCTGGGCCGTCCAGCCAGCGGCGAACGTTTCGAACATGGGCATTTTCAGTCTGCGCTGGATATTCGCCGCGACGGCACATTGATCTGGCACGAACGCCAACGCATCATCGGCGGTGACGGACTGCTGGACTCGCCCGTCGGGCTGGATGGCCGAACGGTGTTCGCCACCTTGCTGATCACTGGCGAAGTGGGAAGCGAACTGCTTGAAGCCTGTCGCAGCGTGTCGATGCCCAATCCGGTACGCGGTGATCTGACGCAGTTGCCGGGGTTGGTGGTGGCGCGCTGTCTGGCCGACGAAGCACTGCACGCCCGGGCCTGGCTGATCGAACTGTGGAAAAGACTGCGCCCCGCGTTGCTGGGCCGCGAGGCGGTGACACCGAGAATCTGGAATACATGAAGTCGGGAATGCAGGAGATGCCTTTATGTACCTGACACAGCGCTTGCTCGCAGCAGCCCCAGGATCGAGGGAACGGATTTGTCCGCGAATCCTGTATTTAGCCGCTGCACCTACCACCGGACTTGTCGGCCTTTTCGCGGACAAATGCAACGCCTCCCGGTCCGCTCCCACAAAAGCGCCAACGATGACTGCACGGCCCCCCGAACACTACAACACGGAACGCCCATGGACCTGACACCACGCGAAAAAGACAAGCTGCTGATTTTCACCGCCGGTCTGGTTGCAGAGCGACGCCTGGCACGCGGCGTGAAGCTCAATTACCCGGAAGCCATGGCCTACATTTCCGCTGCTTTGCTTGAAGGCGCGCGCGACGGTCAGACGGTTGCCGATCTGATGCACTACGGCACCACGCTGCTGACCCGCGAGCAGGTGATGGAAGGCATTCCGGAAATGATTCCGGAGATTCAGGTGGAAGCAACCTTCCCGGACGGCACCAAGCTGGTCACCGTGCATCAACCGATTGCCTGAGGACTCGACCATGTCAGATGTGATTCGCGATGCGCTGCCGGAGGATCTGCCCGGCGTCCTTGCCATCTACAACGACGCGGTGCTCAACACCACTGCCATCTGGAATGAGCAGCCGGTCGACCTGGCCAACCGTCAGGCGTGGTATGCATCCCGCCAGACGCAGGCCTATCCGATTCTGGTTGCCGTGGATGCGGCAGGCGAGGTGGTGGGTTATTCGTCATTCGGTGACTGGCGGCCTTTCGAGGGCTTTCGCCATACCGTCGAACATTCGGTCTATGTACGCGCCGACCAGCGCGGCAAAGGTCTGGGCTCCAAATTGATGACCGCCCTGATCGAGCGCGCCCGTCTCTGCAACAAGCACATGATGGTGGCCGCCATCGAAAGCGGCAATGCCGCCTCGATCGCTCTGCATTCGCGCCTGGGCTTTCAGACCACCGGGCAGATGCCGCAGGTCGGTACCAAATTCGGACGCTGGCTGGACCTGACGTTCATGCAACTGGACCTCTCGCCCGGTGCTCGGCCCCCTGCCTCACAAGCGCCCACTTCTGCATGACCGGACACCGAGGGAACGCCATGAATCCTGCACAGTTGCGTCGCGTCACCGCTGAAAGCTTCGCGCATTATCGTGAGAGCCTGGCACAGTTGCTGTTCGACACCGTCCACGACGGAGCGTCGGTCGGATTCATGGCCGACCTGACGCTGCCGCAGGCGCTCGACTGGTGTGAGGGTCTCAAGGCCGATGTCGCCGCAGGCGCGCTGCTGCTGTGGGTCGTGGTCGACAACGAAAACGTGCTGGCCAGCGCGCAATTGTCGCTGTGTCAGAAGCCCAACGGACTGAATCGCGCCGAGGTGCAGAAACTGATGGTGCTGCCCGAGGCACGGGGTCGTGGTCTGGGCAGGCAACTGATGGAAGCGGTCGAACAGGCCGCCGTAAAGCACAAACGCGGCCTGCTGTACCTGGACACCGAAGCGGGATCGACGGCCGAGGCCTTTTACCGCTCGATGGCCTACACGCACGTGGGCGAGCTGCCGAACTACTGCGCCACGCCGGACGGTCGCTACAGACCGACCGCCATTTACTTCAAAACCTTGGGGCAACCGACATGATCCCTGGTCAATACCAGATCCAGCCCGGCGAGATCGAACTCAACGCCGGACGCCGCACCTTGAGCCTGACGGTCGCCAACAGTGGCGACCGTCCGATTCAGGTGGGCTCGCATTTTCACTTTTTCGAAACCAACGATGCGCTGACCTTCGACCGGGCCGCCAGTCGCGGCATGCGCCTGAATATCCCGGCTGGCACAGCCGTTCGCTTCGAACCGGGCCAGTCGCGGGAGGTCGAGCTGGTGGATCTGGCCGGACTGCGCAAGGTGTACGGCTTCGCCGGTCGGGTGATGGGCGAGCTGGATTGACAGCAGACCGCACGCACAGCATGGGTCAAACCAAAACAGGCGGGGCGGGCTTGCATGCGCAGACAGCGTTTTGAGCGCTCAACCGCTCTCGGATGTAAGCGCCTCTTCGTCGAATGACCGCCCGGCGCACGTTCGCCAACGGGTCGCGATCAGACTGCAAAAGGAATCACCATGAAGATTTCCAGACAAGCCTACGCCGACATGTTCGGCCCCACGGTCGGCGACAAGGTTCGCCTGGCCGACACCGAGCTGTGGATCGAAGTCGAGAAAGACTTCACCACCTACGGTGAAGAAGTGAAATTCGGCGGCGGCAAGGTTATCCGTGACGGTATGGGCCAAGGCCAGTTGCTGGCTGCCGAGGTGGTCGACACGCTGATCACCAACGCGTTGATCATCGATCACTGGGGCATCGTAAAAGCTGACGTCGGCCTCAAGAACGGCCGCATCGCCGCCATCGGCAAGGCCGGCAACCCGGACATTCAACCCGACGTGACCATCGCCGTCGGCGCCTCCACTGAAGTCATCGCTGGCGAAGGCATGATCCTTACCGCAGGCGGCGTCGATACGCACATTCACTTCATCTGCCCACAGCAGATCGAAGAGGCACTGATGAGCGGCGTGACCACCATGATCGGCGGCGGCACCGGCCCGGCCACCGGCACCAACGCCACCACGGTCACACCAGGCCCGTGGCACATGGCGCGCATGCTTCAGGCTGCTGACTCCTTTCCGATGAACATCGGTTTCACCGGCAAAGGCAACGTCAGCCTGCCCGGCCCGCTCGTCGAGCAAGTCAAGGCCGGCGCAATCGGCCTCAAGCTGCACGAAGACTGGGGCACCACGCCCGCCGCCATCGACAACTGCCTGAGCGTTGCCGACGAGTACGACGTGCAAGTGGCGATTCACACCGACACGCTGAACGAGTCAGGCTTTGTCGAAACCACGCTGGCTGCGTTCAAGAATCGCACCATCCACACCTACCACACCGAAGGTGCCGGTGGCGGCCACGCGCCGGACATCATCAAGGCCTGCGGCTCGCCGAACGTGCTGCCCAGCTCCACCAATCCGACCCGGCCCTTCACCCGCAACACCATCGACGAACACCTGGACATGCTGATGGTCTGCCATCACCTGGACCCGAGCATCGCCGAGGACGTCGCGTTCGCTGAAAGCCGCATACGCCGCGAAACCATTGCCGCCGAGGATATCCTCCATGATCTGGGTGCGTTTTCGATGCTCAGTTCCGACAGTCAGGCCATGGGCCGGGTCGGCGAAGTGATCATGCGCACCTGGCAGACCGCCGACAAAATGAAGAAACAGCGCGGTCCGCTGCCTGGAGACGGCCCCGGCAACGACAACTTCCGCGCCAAGCGCTACATCGCCAAGTACACCATCAACCCGGCCATCACTCACGGCATCAGTCATGAAGTAGGCTCCATCGAAGTCGGCAAATGGGCAGACCTGGTGCTATGGCGCCCGGCCTTCTTCGGCGTCAAACCGACCCTGATTCTCAAGGGCGGTGCCATTGCCGCCAGTTTGATGGGTGACGCCAACGCCTCGATTCCGACCCCGCAGCCAGTCCACTACCGCCCGATGTTCGCCAGCTACGGCAGCTCGCTGCACGCCACCAGCCTGACGTTCATCAGTCAGGCAGCGTTCGAAGCGGGCGTGCCGGCGTCACTGGGTTTGAAGAAACAGATCGGTGTGGTCAAAGGCTGTCGCAGCGTGCAGAAGAAAGACCTGATCCACAACGACTACCTGCCCGACATCGAAGTCGACCCGCAGACCTATCAGGTCAAGGCCGACGGCGTGCTGTTGTGGTGTGAGCCGGCTGATGTGTTGCCGATGGCACAGCGGTATTTTCTGTTCTGAAAAGCAGGAGGCGTGTAAAACGCCTCCTGCTTTGCAGGTAGTTCAAGTCGTCGAGTCCGGCTCGACCCTTCCCGGAAAAGTCTCGCCCGACTGAAGGATTCCCAACGCCTGCAAGGCATCATTGATGGCATCCGGCATGCCCAGGTCCTGCGGCGTTGCCTTGTTCTGGAATGCCCGACGCAGCGCCAGGAGAACATTTGGTTTTCCACAGCCCATCTCGTACAGCGTTACGCTTTTCTTTACGACAATGCTCTTGGCGGCAAGGTTGACTTACCGTTCGATGAGTTCAAGAAATGCTGTCTTTTGCATGAAACTCTCCTGAAAACCAAAGTGCCGCAGTTAACCTGTGAAGAATCTGAACCACCCTTTTTATACGTTTGCTGCTCCGAGAGATCTTTGGGGAGTGCGCTGACTCTTTCACGATTGATGATAACCATGATCGGACCGTGATCGATTTCATGCCTGCCTGAGCATTGTGGGAACAACGCTTTCCTGAAAGGTCGAATCGGTTACCGTCAAAACGCTCATGCTCCGGACCTCCGTGCAAGTAATCCGTAGCACCACCTTAGGACGTGGAAAAACAGCGTCTACTGACAGAAATGACAGTAGGCGCGCTATTTGTCGTCCTGAATAACGGGGTAAGATGCGCCATCTCCGTCAAGCACGCCCAGCAAGGTAACCGGCCATGCGCCTCTCCGAATTCATCGTTCTCCACGTGGATCGCATCGTCGATGAATGGGAAGACTTCGCCAGAACACTGAAACCCGCCGCCGACACCATGAACACCACCGAACTTCGCGATCACGCCAGGTCGATCCTGCTCGCGGCTGCGCGGGACATGCAAACGGCGCAAAGCAAAAGCGAAGAGATCGCCAAGGCGCGCGGCGAGGAGTTGAACAAGACACCGAGCCTGGATGAAGCCGCTGCCAGTCATGGCGAGCTGCGTCATGAAGTCGGGTTTGACCTGGTGCAGATGACGTCTGAGTTCAGGCACCTGCGTGCCAGTGTGATTCGTTTGTGGGTCGATAGCCTGACCACGCCGCAACTGGCCGATTTCCTCGACGTGATCCGTTTCAACGAAGCCATCGATGAAGCGCTTGCCGAATCCACGGCGGCTTATGCCGAGCGGGTGGCGCGTTCACGGGATATCTTTCTGGCGATTCTGGGCCATGACCTGCGCGCGCCCTTGCAGGCGGTCAGCATGTCCACCGAACTGCTGGCCCGCAAACTGGTGATGGACGACAAAACCCAGGGCTATATTTCACGCATCAAGACCAGCACCCGGCACATGGGCACGATGGTCGGCGATCTGCTCGAGTTCGTCCGCAGTCGGCTGGGTGCCAGCCTGCCGGTGGAACGCAAGTTCATGGACCTGGCTGGTGCGTGCCGCGAAGCTCTCGAAGAAGCCACTGCCGGACAACCCGGTTCAGCACCGGTGCTGAGCATCGAGGGCGAAACGCAGGGGCACTGGGACAGTGGGCGAATCGGTCAGATGCTGCAGAACCTGATCGGTAACGCACTGCAGCACGGCGCGGCCAGTCATGAGATCTCGGTGCGGGTCACCGGAGGCAAGGACACGGTAGAAATCGTCGTCCACAACGAAGGCAAACCGATTGCCGAAGACGCCATCAGCACGATTTTCGATCCATTGGTGCGCAGTTCCGAAGAGAACAGCGAAAGCCGCACCACCTCGACCAGCCTGGGATTGGGACTGTTCATCGTCAAGGAAGTGGTCAACGCTCACAGCGGCAGCATTACCGTGACGTCGACCATCGGCGACGGCACCACCTTTACCGTGGTGCTGCCCAAGACCTGAGCGTCACACGCGCCCTGATCATGCCTGTCTTGATAGCTCCATTCCTGGCCGTTGCGACGCAGCATTGAAAATGTCGCTGCGCATCGGAACGATCAGATCAGTTGCCCCACTGCGCTCTGGGATCAAACGACGAACTGTCCGCCAGTTTCTGCCACAGTGCACGCCCGGCTTCGTCGGTGTGTTTGGGCATAACGATCTTGAGCTGAGCGTACAGGTCGCCCCGCTCGCCACTCTTGGTCATCAGACCGTTGCCTTTGATCCTCAGGCGCTGACCGTTCTGACTGTCAGGGCGAATGGTGAGGTTGATCCGGCCGGTCAGGGTCGGCACCGCCACCTTGGTGCCTAGCGCTGCCTCCCACGGTGCCAGCGGCACAGTGATGACCAGATCATGACCTTCCACTTCAAACATCGGGTGCGGTGCCAGGCGGATGATCAGGTACAGATCACCATTGGCTCCGCCCGCGATTCCCGGCGCGCCCTGCCCTTTGAGACGAATGCGTTCGCCATCGACCACGCCGGCCGGAATCTTCACGTTCAAGGTCTTGGTGATGTCACTCATGCGCTGCCCGTTGGGGCTGTGCTGAGGCACCTTGAAGCTGACCTGCTTGGACTCCGCCGACAGCGTCTCTTCCAGAAACACCGCCAGTTCCATTTCCACATCCTGGCCCTTACGGCCGGGATTGCGACTGCGACCGCCCTGCTGGGCGCGCCCGCCGAAAATGGAGCTGAAGAATTCCGAGAAGTCCGCAGTCTCTTCGCCAAACCCGCCCGCACCGGCACGGCTCTGCCAGCCCGGCGGAGTCTGGAAAGGACGACCCTGGCGACCGTACTTGCGCAACTCGTCGTACTCGGCCCGCTTTTCAGGGCTGCTCAGGACTTCATAAGCCTCGGACGCTTCCTTGAATTTGTCCTCGGCCCCCGCCTCTTTACTGACGTCGGGGTGATACTTGCGCGCCAACTTGCGATAGGCCGTCTTGATCGCCTTGTCGTCAGCAGTCGGTTCCACATCCAGTATCTTGTAGTAGTCTTTGAAATCCATCTAACAATCACCCATCCCAATTATCCAGCGCAGCCAGATGCGCTGGTATAACACGCCCAGCCTCCTCATGTTCGAGGCACCTGAAAGACTTCACGTCGAAAAAACACATCGGTAGCCCGCCAGGTTGGCAGGCAGGTCAGGTGTTGGACAACCTGCTCTACCGAGAATCCCATCAAGATTGGGGGTGATGGCGCCGAGTTCAAGCCCTGGGCGCAAATACCGATAACCGAGTATTGGCGACGTATCGCCCTACGCAATTGCCGCGCACTGACATAAACTGCGCGGCCGTTTTTTGACTGGAACGTAAAAGACATGAATGACCAATCCCCGGCCCGTGCCTGCGGCATCGATTTCGGCACGTCCAATTCCACGGTCGGCTGGCAACGCCCCGGTGTGGAATCGTTGATCGCGCTGGAGGACGACAAGATCACGCTGCCCTCGGTGGTGTTCTTCAACATGGAAGAGCGGCGCCCGGTGTACGGCCGTCTGGCGCTCCACGAATACCTGGAAGGCTATGAAGGCCGCCTGATGCGCTCGCTCAAGAGCCTGCTGGGCTCCAAACTGATCAAGCATGACACCAGCGTGCTGGGAACGGCGATGCCGTTCAAGGATCTGCTGGCGCTGTTTATCGGCGAGCTGAAAAAGCGTGCGGAAAAGACCGCCGGACGCGAGTTCGAGCAGGTCGTGCTGGGTCGCCCGGTGCATTTTGTCGATGACGACGCGCAGGCCGATCAGGAAGCCGAAGACACGCTGGCAGAGGTCGCGCGCAAGATCGGCTTCAAGGATGTCTCGTTCCAGTTCGAACCGATTGCCGCAGCCTTCGACTATGAGTCAACCATCACCGACGAAGAACTGGTACTGATCGTCGACATCGGCGGTGGTACATCGGACTTCTCTCTGGTGCGCCTGTCTCCCGAGCGTCGCCAGCACGATGAGCGTCAGAGCGACATCCTGGCCACCGGCGGTGTGCACATCGGCGGGACCGACTTCGACAAGCAACTGAGCTTGCAGGGTGTCATGCCGTTGTTCGGCTATGGCAGCCGCATGAAAAGCGGAGCCTACATGCCGACCAGTCACCACATGAACCTGGCGACCTGGCACACCATCAACGCCGTGTATTCACAGAAGTCCCAACTGGCGCTGGGCAGCATGCGATACGACATCGAAGACACCGGCGGCATCGACCGGCTGTTCAAACTGATCGAGCAGCGCGCCGGGCACTGGCTGGCCATGGAAGTGGAAGAAACCAAGATTCAGCTGACCCATTCGCAAAGCCGCCATGTACCGATGGACCGCGTGGAACCGGGTTTGAGTGTCGACCTGAGCCGGGCGATGTTCGAAGCGGCGATCGACACTCAACTGGAGCGAGTGCGCAACAGCGTGACTCAATTGCTCGAGTCTGCCGGCGTGGGTGTAGAACAGGTCAATACGGTATTTTTCACCGGTGGCTCGAGCGGCATCCCCGCGTTGCGCAACAGCGTGTCGGCCATGCTGCCGAATGCGCGTC
>NZ_MUIO01000065.1 GCF_002087235.1 Pseudomonas floridensis
TTCGTGGAGCGGATACGATCGGGCTGCCATCTTCGCCCCTCTCACATAGAGGACAAGCCATAAAAGCGTACAGCAACGGTCGATGTATGACCGTCGCTATCCGACTCAAAGCTACCTCTGCCGCGCCAAAGGATACCTACTTACGGACGTCGTAGCTCAGGCCTTGGAGATAGTACTTGCGACCATCAATTTGCTCGACCTTTTGGCTAGGTCCTGCTTCCAATTGGGCCATATATCTGGAGTGCCACATGGGATAGTGGCTCTCTTGTCGGAAGGTTGAGCCCTACCGATGAGTTTCAGGCAATCGATGATGAGCGCGTGCTGCCGACGGGAGGTCAGCCGCCAGCCCCTCACTGAATAGCATGTGCGCAATAGGCGTGCTTTACTTGTACCGTCAAAATGACATCTTCAGATCTTGCCTGACCTAGACTTTCCCCCAAGCTTTATAAAATTTTAAAGGATTAAAATGGACGATAGAAGCCTGAAAATAACCCGGAACCTGAAGATCGGTGCTCTTGATGCGGAGGGCGACGCTGATCTACTGAATCGGTGTTTTGTCGACAACGGTTATTTGAACCGGCTGATGGATGTAGATTCTCCTGAGTCAATAATTCTAGGTCGTACAGGGTCGGGCAAAAGCGCTTTACTTTACAAGATTCAATCCACGGCTCAAAAAGTTGTAAAGCTTGATCCTAACGATATTTCTGTTCGATTTTTAGAACACTCCGATATTATTCAGTTTTTTTGCGCGCTGAATATTAATCTTGATCTTTTTTACAAGCTTTTATGGCGTCATGTACTGACTGTAGAGTTTTTGAAGCTCAGATATGATATAAAAAATGAGTTCGAAAGCAGAAGTTTCATCGATGGTCTCGTTAATAAATTTAGCAGGGATGTAACTAGGAAGAAAGCGCTGGAGTACTTCAGTGAATGGGGAGACCGCTTTTGGCTAGATACGGATGAACAGCTTCGGATAATAACAAATAAGCTGGAGTCTGATACAAAAAGCTCAATAGGAGCCAAGTACTCTGATGTTGCTCTTTCGCTAGATGGAGCAAAAAAACTATCTGACGAAGAACGAGTTGAAATAAAACAGCGCGCCAGTCTTGTGGTTAATGGTTTACAGATACGTAAGCTCAACGAAGTTTTAGATTTGTTGGCTGAACATTCCTTTGATGATCCTCAGAAAAAGTTTTACATACTAATTGATCAGTTAGATGAAGAGTGGGCTGGAACAGAGACTAGAGTTCGGTTTATCCGAGCCTTAATAGAGGAAATTAAAACATTTCGCCGAATTCGGCAGACGAAAATAATCGCAGCATTGCGAAAGGATTTGCTGGTACTTGTGTTTGACATAACTCGCGATTCTGGTTTTCAAGAGGAGAAATATGAATCATATCTCCTTGAGCTAAGGTGGTCTCCTGAGGAGTTGGCGCGCCTAATAGAGTTGCGGATAAATGAGGTTTTCAAAAGTCAATATACAAGACAGTTGGTGCACTTCGACGATGTATTTCCGAAAGCTCGTAAGGGAGGAGGGCAAACTGCAATGGAGTTTATTATTGAACGCACCCTGCGCCGCCCTCGTGACATACTGCAGTTTGTCAACGAGAGCTTTATTATCGCTGCTGATCGTGAGCGTATCTCTTGGAGATCTTTGTTTGCGGCTGAAGCGCAATATTCGGAGAAGCGTTTAAAATCTTTGAAGGAAGAGTGGAGTGAGGTTTACCCATCTTTTGAAGATGCTGTAGAAGTTCTCCGTGGATTAAAAGCAACTTTCACACGTTCAATGATCAAAGATGCAAGATTGGAAGATGTGATGTTATCGCTGTATGATCATGATACGTCCGACCCATGCGTGGCCATAGTGAAAAAATACTACGACAGCCAAGGTGTTAAGGAATCCGAAGTTCTGTCAAGTTTACTTTCTTGTCTATATCGGGTAGGCGCTGTTGGAGTGAAAACGGGGGCTATGGATACGTATATCTGGTGCTACGTTGACCAGGCTTCAGTCACTAGGGGGGAAATTAAACGCGTTGAACATTTGAAGATTCACAAAATGCTTTATCGCGCTCTTGATGTTATTACTGATCAAAGAGAGATTTTTGAGGCCGAAGACCTAGACTAACAGTGCTGTCTTGCTTTGCAAGGTCGCGGTTATGGTGACCCAGCTCCTTGGAGGTCTTTTGGTAAAGGCGGTGATGCCTCGGCCCATTGCTGAAACTTATGCAGTCTATTTAATTTGAAAGGCTACTTCTGGCCGAAGTCGGTTTTTCAGGAACCGATGCTTTTGGCCAGAAGCCGTCATTCAGCAATGGAGGAAGTATGAGAAGCTCTCGTCCGTCACTTTGATTAGCGTAACCCGAAGCGCCCGGAATATGTGCGGGTTAGAGGCCCGGCTTATCATTGATTTTATAGCCTGCCAAAGGAATTTCGGATGTGTGGTTGTATAGCATGGCAGAACTAATCCGGACGCCAGTGATGCCCAGGCTGCATACGTTGGTAGGCAGAAACACAATTGCGTTGCTAGTGCTCGCAAGCTTCAACAGCCCGGTGCCTCCGTAGCTCATGTCCAGTGAACTGGTATCCGGATTTGCGAGGAAGACTTGTTCGTCATGGCGTTCGAAAAAGTGTGTCTCGATTTCCTCGAGTTTGGATGGACTTTGGCTTTATGGCACAGGTCTGACGGCTCTCTGCCTTAAGCAGACTGCGATATTTAGTATTAAGAAATAAACTGCATCTGGAGAAATGTCAGGGCAGCTGTGAGCTGCCAGCGAACGCGTTCACTTACAATCCAGGGCCTTCATCAAAAAGGGCCCCGTCTGGGCCCTTTTTCAGGTGAAGCGGTTTTATTTCTTCAGCCATCCTTCGACGACTTCTGCACCGTATTCTGTCTTCCATTCCTTTAAGGCTCTGTGATTCCCACCTTTGGTTTCGATCACTTCACCGGTATTCGGATTTTTGTACACCTTGAGTACGCGCGGTTTGCGTGTGCCAGCAGGTTTGTCAGAGATCTGGCCTCGGGCCGATGCCTGGGGGTCCAGCAGATTGACGATGTGCTTCAGGCTGAAGCCATAGTGCTCAAGCAGCTTGCGCAGCTTCGTTTCGAACTCGATCTCTTTCTTCAGTCCATCATCACCTTTCATCTTTTCCAGCGCCTGGAGTTGCTCGGCGAGGTGTTTTTCCAGCTGACGGTATTCTGCGAGTTTGGACATACTGTCCCCTTTATCTGTAGTTGCGTGTGTTATTGAGATCGATAGTGCCGATTAAAAGTCTCGCACTATTTCCGGCGTATCAGTTGACTTTCAATGTGCGCCATTTCCGCTTTAATTGCCTTGATCGTCAGCATTTGTATCTGACTGACTTTGGCTGAGGTCGCGCTGATGGTTTTCAGCAGTGCAGCCAGATAAGCTTTCCGAGCCTTGAGCGTGTCAGCCCAGCTCGTGCTGTTTTGTAGCGGCTTGTTCACTGCTTTCATCCTTTCGTTGCCCCAGTTGGCTCACGAATGCAGCCTGTTGAGGTGTCGAAATATCGTTGAGCTGGAGCAGGTCCTGCGCGCTGTATCTGCGCGCCCGGTCGAATAGTTCATGCCACGTCCAGTTCCCGACCTTTTCACCTTCCTGCGGAACCGCCAGTTTCAACAGGCTCACTTGATCAAGGCCGAGCAGGTTGTAATTTGCCCACAGCCTTCCGCCCACATCGAAGAGTGCCTTAGCGGCCTCGTTCCATTTCTCTTCCAGCACTGTTTGAGAAAGCCACAGGGCGTCGCGTTCTATGCCCTTGTGCTTTTCCTGCGCTTCGGCGATGTATCGATCTACGGTAAGCAGCTCCTGCTCCAGCGCGGATATGATCAGGCCTTGTCGACGATCATGTTCGGCAGCGGTTGCCAGGTTTTTTGCGGCTTTTTGCGCATCGGCGTTGGCGGTCTTTTCGCCTTCGGTGTCGCCCCATGCGACGGCCTGTGCATACGCAGTCGCGGCGTTCGTTTCAGCCTGCCGGGCTTTGGCCATGTCCTCTACGGCCTGTTGTTTGATCTGTTCAAGACGGGTGCTGAGGCCCTGACGTTTTTCATTCAGCTCCTGCTCATCGGCTTTCCAGGTGTTCATGGCCTCGATGTAACCCGTCATCAGGGAATGGCTGTTGATAAGGGTCTCGCGGCGATTGATCTTCTGACCCAACAGGTCCGCATTGTGCTTGCGCGCATCGAAACGCGTTTTCAGCTCGTTGTACTTGTCGCGTAGTTCGCGCTCTTGGGTGGGCTCGATGGACTGCTCATTTTCCAGCGCAGCTTCAAAAGGCAGCATTTGGGCATGCAACTGGTCGGCCTCTTTCAGCAGGTCATCGCGGCGGTCTTTCAGTTCTTGGATCTCGTTCATGTGTCTGGTCTCTATTCACTTCGATTGGGAGTTGGTTGAGTGGCTGGCGAGGCCGGGAATCAGCCGGCGCTACCTCGATCCGCAGGGATGCACTCATGCAGCCCGAGCCTCGCTTTCAGCCAATCCCGGAATCGTCTTCACGATGTAACAACGTTGTGTGCCCAGGCCGGGCAAGCGGACCAGACTCGATGCCTTTCCATCGTTCCCCGGCTCAATGACTCCGCGCTGCAGCAGCTCCTTGTTCACCGCATTGATGTTCATGCCCCGGAAGATCTCCGAGCGCCAGGACTCGGGCAGCACGTAATACGTGTTGGTGGTGTGCAAGGAGTCGCCCAGACCGTGTTCCATCGTCTTGCGAAAGCCAAGCCTGTCGATGGTGCGCGGGCCGTGTTCGTCGATTTTTGCCGCTGCCGATTCCCAGCGGGTAAATCGGCTCTCGCCGAAGCGCTCGATGACCTGGCGCAGTCGCGACACGATTGCGTCACCCTCGAAGTTACCGACGCCGCCACGTTCGTTCATCCATGCGTTGAGGCACACCCGAGCTGCGGTGGTAGCGGTCCCATCAGGCCAGCCTGTTATCCCCATCGCAGTGGCCAGCTCACCCGCTGCGGCGGCGAGGCCAAAGCGAGCGGCGGCACGGTGAGCTTGTCCGCTGGCCGACGCAGGTAACGATTGGGCGATAAAGCCTTCCAGCGTGCGGCGCAGAATGGCGGACCAAGCGTGGCGTTTGTCGGGCTCACACAGCGCTGTGAGAAAGGCGGTGAGCGGTGTGCCGTAGTATTTCGCGACTCGTGCTTTGAGCGCGTCGGACAGCGCCGCTGCATCATCGAAACCGTTGAGGGTGTCGAACATGCCCAAACCTTTGCTGGCATCGGCTGGAACGGCGAGCATGCGTACTTCCATGCCCGCTTTCAGCTCCTTGTTCGCTTCGGCCATGTGCTGGGCCAGCGTCTTCTCGCCCGTGGAAAGGAACAGCAAACGCCACTCTTGTACCTGCCGACCTGCCTGGCCTCGATCATTAGCCCGTGCCTTGCCGGTGCCAGACATGTACACCGTCCTGTCGACGATGCGCGTCTTGCATGCCTATCCCATACCAAGCGCCAGTCCGAGCGGGCTTTGATAGATTCCGATGCGATATAGGAACGCCTCCAGCCAAAAACAAAAAAGCCCGCACAAGGCGGGCTTTCGGAGTTCTTTGTAGACTGTCCAAGACACATCTAGATTTTAGTATGGCGCACCAGGCGGGATTCGAACCCACGACCCCTGCCTTCGGAGGGCAGTACTCTATCCAGCTGAGCTACTGGTGCAACGCGGGCGCCATGATACTCATCTGATGGGCGGGCGTCCATGCTGGCGAGCGGCTGTTGTCGATTTCGCACGCTTTATCCATCCCGCGTCTAAAAACCTCGCAAAACCTTCAATCCCACCGCAACACCCCGTTCTTTTTTTCGAACAGCCTATTGTCCTTTAACCCAGCAGTCCCTAGGATTCGTTTGAGATTTCAAACGCTCTTGTTCGGTCTTCGCGCGTTTCAGGCGCTGCGCATCGTTGGAGCCGATGGAATGTTTTCCCGGCGATGGCTTCCAAATGGGGTGCATCGATATTCATTTGTTCGCTCCGCCTTTGTGCGGTGCTGTTTAGGAGGCCGACATGCAGCTCAAAGATTCCACACTGTTCCGCCAGCAAGCCTACATCAACGGCCAGTGGCTGGATGCGGACGGTGGCCAGTCGATCAAGGTCAACAACCCTGCCAACAACGAGATCCTCGGAACTGTGCCGAAGATGGGCGCGGCCGAGACGCGTCGTGCGATCGAAGCGGCTGACAAGGCGCTGCCGGCCTGGCGTGCACTGACCGCCAAAGAGCGTGGCAACAAGTTACGTCGCTGGTTTGAGCTGATGATCGAGAACCAGGACGACCTGGGTATGCTCATGACGCTGGAGCAGGGCAAGCCGCTGGCCGAGGCCAAGGGCGAGATTGCTTACGCCGCTTCCTTTATTGAGTGGTTCGCGGAAGAAGCCAAGCGTGTCTACGGCGATGTGATCCCCGGTCACCAGCCGGACAAGCGTCTGATTGTGCTAAAGCAGCCGATTGGTGTGACCGCTGCGATCACACCGTGGAACTTCCCGGCGGCGATGATCACCCGCAAGGCCGGTCCTGCGCTGGCTGCAGGTTGCACGATGGTGCTCAAGCCCGCTTCGCAAACGCCGTTTTCCGCACTGGCGCTGGCTGAGCTGGCCGAACGTGCGGGTATTCCGGCAGGTGTGTTCAGCGTGGTGACCGGGAGCGCGGGCGATATCGGTGGCGAACTGACCGGCAACCCGATCGTGCGCAAGCTGTCCTTCACCGGCTCGACCGACATTGGTCGCCAGTTGATGGCCGAGTGCGCCAAGGACATCAAGAAAGTCTCGCTGGAACTGGGCGGCAACGCGCCGTTTATCGTGTTCGATGATGCCGACCTGGATAAGGCGGTTGAAGGCGCGATGATCTCCAAGTACCGCAACAACGGTCAGACCTGCGTCTGCGCCAACCGCATCTACGTGCAGGACGCGGTGTACGACGCGTTCGCCGAGAAGCTCAAGGTTGCGGTGGGCAAGCTCAAGATCGGCAACGGGCTGGAAGAGGGCGTCACCACCGGTCCACTGATCGACGACAAGGCCGTGGCCAAGGTCAAGGAACACATCGCCGATGCGGTGAGCAAAGGCGCGACCGTTCTGTCCGGTGGCAACAGCATGGAAGGCTCGTTCTTCGAACCGACTATTCTGGTCAACGTGTCGAAAGACGCCGCCGTCGCCCGTGAAGAGACCTTTGGCCCGCTGGCGCCGCTGTTCCGCTTCAAGGATGAAGCTGAAGTGATCGAAATGGCCAACGACACCGAGTTTGGTCTGGCGTCGTACTTCTATGCTCAGAACATGAGCCGCGTGTTCCGCGTGGCCGAAGCGCTGGAATACGGCATGGTGGGTATCAACACCGGCCTGATTTCCAACGAGCTGGCACCGTTCGGCGGCATCAAGTCCTCGGGGCTGGGCCGTGAAGGTTCCAAATACGGCATCGAAGACTATCTGGAAATCAAATACCTCTGCCTGTCGGTCTGATTCGGACTGCTCGACCAGGGATATTGCAGCCGATGGCGCGCGAGAGCGACGCGTCATCGGCTTTTGCGGCACCCGAAACTTAGGGGTGGCTTGAAGGCTGCAGCAGTCGATCATCGTATGCTGTTGCGGTTTACCCAGGCTGCTTGATCCTTGAACTGCGCCGACCGATGAGCGGCGAATGAGGAATACATGAGCAAGACAAACGACTCCCTTATGCAACGCCGCCATGCTGCCGTCCCGCGTGGCGTGGGTCAGATTCACCCGATCTTCGCCGCGTCGGCGAAGAACGCTACCGTCACCGATGTTGAAGGTCGTGAGTTCATCGACTTCGCGGGCGGTATCGCGGTACTGAACACCGGTCACCTGCACCCGAAAATCATCGCTGCCGTACAGGAACAGCTGACCAGGCTGAGCCACACCTGCTTCCAGGTGCTGGCCTACGAGCCGTATGTCGAGCTGTGCGAAAAGATCAACGCCAGGGTGCCGGGTGATTTCGAGAAGAAAACCCTGCTCGTGACCACCGGTTCCGAAGCGGTCGAAAACGCCGTCAAGATTGCCCGTGCTGCCACTGGCCGTGCCGGCGTGATCGCGTTCACCGGCGCTTACCACGGCCGCACCATGATGACCCTGGGGCTGACCGGCAAGGTCGTGCCGTACTCGGCCGGCATGGGCCTGATGCCCGGCGGTATCTTCCGCGCACTGTACCCGTGCGAGCTGCACGGAGTGAGCGTTGACGACTCCATCGCCAGCATCGAGCGTATCTTCAAGAACGACGCCGAGCCGAAAGACATTGCCGCGATCATCATCGAGCCTGTGCAGGGCGAGGGTGGTTTCTACGTCGCGCCGAAAGCCTTCATGCTGCGTCTGCGCGAGCTGTGCGACAAGCACGGCATCCTGCTGATCGCTGACGAAGTGCAGACCGGCGCTGGCCGTACCGGCACGTTCTTCGCGATGGAGCAGATGGGCGTTGCCGCCGACCTGACCACCTTCGCCAAGTCCATCGCAGGCGGCTTCCCGCTGGCGGGCGTGTGCGGCAAGGCCGAGTACATGGATGCCATCGCGCCGGGCGGTCTGGGCGGCACCTATGCCGGTAGCCCGGTGGCCTGCGCGGCGGCACTGGCGGTGCTGGATATCTTTGAAGAAGAGAACCTGCTGGAGCGTTGCAAGTCGGTCGGCGAGCGTCTGGTCACTGGCCTGAAAGCCATCCAGGCCAAGCACCCGGTCATCGGCGAAGTTCGTGCGCTGGGCGCGATGATTGCGCTCGAGCTGTTCGAAGACGGCGATTCGCACAAGCCGAACGCGGCGGCCGTGGCTCAGGTTGTGGCCAAGGCACGTGACAAGGGTCTGATTCTACTGTCGTGCGGCACCTACGGCAATGTCCTGCGCGTGCTGGTTCCGCTGACCGCTGAAGACGAACTGCTGAGCAAAGGTCTGGCCATTCTCGAAGAGTGTTTCGCGGAAATCGCTTGATCCTCTTTAAGGTCGCGGATTGATTGATTTGTGACCAAACAGACAAAAAAAGCCCGTTTCGACGGGTTTTTTTTCGCCTGGGCGAAGGTATTTCACTGTTTTGGCTATATCCGGGCGAAGGCTTTGGCTAAGGTGAACGCATCGATGTCGGAGAGTCCTGATGACTGCTGTAATTTTGCCCGCGGTACCTCGCGTATTGATTGCTGAGTCTGATCCGTGGGTTCGCGAAACACTCAGCGAGCTGGTGCTGAGTGTGCGTGGGGATATCGAGCTGGAGATGTGCACCGACGGCAGGCAAGCCATCGAGTGGATGAAAAAACACCTGCCGGATCTGGTTATCGCCGCACGCGAATTGCCCGCCATCGATGGGTTGAGCCTGCTGCGCGGCATTCGTAACCTGCGTCGGCAGCCGCCGATCCCGTTCATTCTGATCAGCAACCGCAGTGACGCGGCCAGCGTGCGTGAAGTGCTGCCGCTCGCGCCGACGGCTTATCTGACCAAGCCCCTCGATACCGTGGGCCTGAAGCAGCGTCTGGAAGGGTTGTTGCTGGGGCGTCGTGCGTCTGCACCGGGCGAAATGCCTGCGCTGACGCCGGGCCTGACGCTGATGAAGTTTCTGGAAAAGCGCCGCGACGTGGCTGATGGCGCGCCGCTGTTTGTCGACGTTGCGACGGCGATTCAGTTGAGTCAGGGGTCGGCAGGTCTCGATGCGACGCTGCTGGAGCAGGAGCTGCGCAACGATCCGCACATTACGGCGGTGTTGATCGCGGCAGCCAATACGGCGGCTCAGCACTTGGGAAAGCCTGTGCAGACCTTGGGCGGCGCGATGGCGGTCCTCGGCGCGCCGCAGACGGCGACCATCGCGTCAGGCCTGGCCAAAAAACGCATGGCGGTGCTCACCAACGATGCGTTGCTGGCCAAGGCCAGTCAGTTCTGGACCCTGTCGCAACGCACGGCGGATTACGCACGCATCCTCGGTGGCATGCTGGAGCTGGATGTCGAACGCTGTTTCTGCGCCGGACTGCTGCAATCGCTGGGAGATCTGGCAGTTTTGGGTTGCTTGCAGGAGTGGCTGCTGGCAGGCGGCGAGCTGAATGAACAGGCCATCGATCAGGCGCTGGAACAGTATTCGGCCTCGTTCGGCTCAGCACTGCGCACCCGCTGGCGTCTGCCGCTGGAACTGCGCGAGCTGATCGCGGCGGTGTATCAGTACAACACCGGCATCTATAAGCGCGAAGTGCTGGCCATGAACCTGGCGGGCCAGATGGCGCAGTTGGGGGAAGAGGAGAGCGTGACGCAACTGCTCAAGTCCAAATCGGCCAAGCTGTTGAAGCTGAGCGTCGGAGATTTGCAGCGCCTGCGCAAGAAGCTGACCGGGGTGACCGATCCGAGTCTGCTGGCGCCCTTGGTGGTGGAGCCTGAGACCGGTGAGGAGCAGAGCGCCGAGGATGATGGGCCAGACCTCCTGGACCTGACACCCGAGCCGCCTGCTGCCGAAGAGCCCGAGCCAGAACCGGAGCAGAGTATCGAGGATGTACCGAAGGCTTGAGTCGGATGCCTTTTGATCGTTCCTCCCGTACCCGGCTTGCCGCGAGAAACCAGGCTCGCGGGAGAAATGCCAAACCTTGTGGCAAGCCGCGTCTTATCAAACGAATCATACTCTGCTGAAGAAGCGCGATTTTGTGGGAGCGAGGTTGCTCGCCAAAGGACCAGTAGCTCGGGAGGGCCAGTGCGCCCGGACTATCGCCTTCGCGAGCGTGCTCGCTCCGCTTATACAGTCCAGTTCCAGTCTGCCCGCAAACCGCTTCAACCGACGCGAAGATGCAGTGATGACCCCCGTCAGCAAAGGAACCGTTCGATGCCAACCCTCGACCTGCAACATCTCTACAACAAAGCCTGGCTGTTCGCTTCACACGCTCACGTCGGGCAGAAGATGACAAGCTCGGATCTCCCTTACACGACCCACGTGGCGATGGTGGCCAATGAGCTGATCTTCGCCCACCGCGAAGACGCCGTGGGCGCATTCGAGATTGCCCTTCCTGCCGCGCTGTTGCATGACGTCGTGGAAGACACTGATGTGACGACGATGCAGTTGCAGGAGGCTTTTGGCGCGCAGGTTGCGTCGACGGTCGCGTGCCTGAGCAAGAACCTGATCGTGCCGTTTTCCGAAGAGCGTTATTTTCAGGGTATCGCCGAGCATTCCCGTGAAGCGGCAGCGGTCAAACTGTGCGACCGCATTACCAACCTGCAGTCAGCACCTGCGACCTGGAAACACGCCAAGCGAGCGTCATACCTGATCGAGTCTGCGCAGATCCTGAATGCGCTGGGCCATACGAACGGATACCTCCGGCAGCGGCTCAGCGACACCATGGCGCGTTACCAGACCCTGTATGTGGATGGCTTCGACGCGGTGTGATCAGCAGATCATGACGCGAAGCATCGCTGCGATCAGTTCAGTCGTTGAGCCTCAATGGCTGTGACTACGGCCCACATGTGACGGCTCACCTTCCGGCGTGGCAACGGCGCCGGTGACCTCCAGCCGTTCCAGAATCGCGCAGTGATCGGCTGCGCCGCTGCCGCAACGTTGGCGCAGGTCGAGCAATTGTTCCTGCAGCGCTTGCAGGCTGGCGACCCGGGCGTTGACGTGTTCGATGTGTTCGTCGATCAGCGCGTTGACGCTCTCGCATTGATCCTGCGGGCTGTCGCGCAGGTTCAGCAGGTTGCGAATCTCTTCCAGCGTCATGTCCAGGCTGCGGCAATTGCGGATGAACGATAGCCGCTCCACATGGGCCTGGGTGTACAGCCGGTAATTGCCATCGCTGCGCGCAGGTGCCGGGAGCAGGCCTTCACGTTCGTAATAACGGACGGTTTCGACCTGTGTATCCGTCAACTTTGCCAGTTCACCGATCTTCATGGACTTCATCTCGTGTTAGCGCTTGACCCTATAGTGGCTACAGGGTGTTCACTTGGCAACAAGCAGAACTCAGGAGCGCGCCAGATGGGCCCGATCAGCAAAGTTACCCCGACACACGGTCACGACGAACACCAGGAAGCTCACGCTGAACATGCGCATGCCTGCTGCTCCAGCAAGGCTGCGCCTGCGGTCGTGACGCTCGACAATGCCTCGTCAGCCGATGCGCGCCTGAGCAGTTTCCGAATCGAAGCGATGGACTGCCCGACCGAGCAGACCCTGATTCAGAACAAACTGGGCAAGATGGCGGGCGTGCAGAAGCTGGAATTCAACCTGATCAATCGTATTCTCGGCGTCTGGCACGACCTGCCGTCCACCGACCCGATCCGCGAGGCCATCGGGTCGCTCGGCATGCAGGCCGACCTGATCGAAGAGGGTGCGAATTCCGACACCGCTGCTGCCCCTGCGCCCAAAAAACACTGGTGGCCGCTGGCGCTGTCCGGTGTTGCCGCGCTCGGAGCCGAGGTGGTGCACTTCGCTTCACTGGGCCCGACCTGGGTCGTTGCGTTGCTGGCGCTGGTGTCGATCTTCAGTTGCGGCCTCACGACCTACAAGAAAGGCTGGATCGCGCTCAAGAACTTCAACCTCAATATCAACGCGCTGATGAGCATCGCCGTGACCGGCGCGGTGCTGATCGGTCAATGGCCTGAGGCGGCGATGGTGATGTTCCTGTTCACCGTGGCCGAACTGATCGAAGCCAAATCGCTGGATCGCGCGCGTAACGCGATCAGCGGGCTCATGCAGTTGACGCCAGAGCGGGCCACGGTGCGTCAGGCCGATGGCAACTGGCTGGAAGTGGACGCCAAGAAGGTCGAACTGGAGGCCATTGTGCGGGTAAAACCGGGCGAGCGCATCGCGCTGGACGGCGAGGTGGTGTCCGGGCAGTCAACCATCGACCAGGCCTCGATCACTGGTGAAAGCCTGCCGGTCGAAAAGGCCGTCGGCGACAAGGTGTTCGCGGGCACCATCAATCAGGCGGGCTCGCTGGAATATCGCGTCACTGCAGCGGCGAACAATTCGACGCTGGCGCGCATCATTCACGCGGTCGAGGCTGCACAGGGTTCGCGTGCACCGACCCAACGCTTCGTCGACAGCTTCTCGCGCATCTACACGCCCGTGGTGTTCGTGGTGGCCTTGGCGGTAGCGCTCGTCGCTCCGTTGTTCTTCGGTGGCGCGTGGTTCGACTGGATCTACCGTGCGCTGGTGTTGCTGGTGGTGGCGTGCCCGTGTGCGCTGGTGATTTCGACGCCGGTGACCATCGTCAGCGGCCTGGCGGCTGCGGCGCGCAAGGGTATCCTGATCAAGGGCGGCGTGTACCTGGAAATGGGCGAGAAGCTGGATTACCTGGCCCTCGACAAGACCGGCACGTTGACCCACGGCAAACCGGTGCAAACCGATTATGTGGTGTTGAATGCCGATATTGCCGATAGCGCGCCCGCCATTGCAGCGAGCCTTGCAGGTCGCTCCGATCACCCGGTTTCCCAAGCCATTGCCAAGGCGGCCGAAGCCGGAGCGGTCGTGCACGAGGTGGCCAGCTTCGAAGCGCTGGGTGGGCGCGGGGTGAAAGGCGAGATCAACGGCCGCCAGTACCACTTGGGTAACCATCGCCTTGTGGAGGAGTTGGGGCTGTGCTCGCCTGAGCTGGAAGCACGTCTCGATGCGCTGGAAATGCAGGGCAAGAGCGTCGTGTTGCTGCTCGATTCCAGCGGCCCGCTGGCGCTGTTTGCCGTGGCCGATACCGTCAAGGAAACCAGCCGCCAGGCCATCGCCGAGCTTCACGAACTGGGCATCAAGACCCTGATGCTGACCGGCGACAACCCGCACACAGCCAAAGCGATTGCCGATCAAGTGGGCATCGATCAGGCGCAGGGCAACCTGCTGCCCGGGGATAAACTCGCGGCGATCGAAGCACTGTATACGCAGAACCATCGCGTCGGCATGGTCGGCGACGGCATTAACGACGCGCCAGCGCTGGCTCGGGCCGAGATCGGTTTTGCAATGGCGGCGGCGGGAACGGATACCGCCATCGAGACAGCGGATGTCGCGCTGATGGACGACGATCTTCGCAAGATCCCGGCATTCATTCGCCTATCCCGCAGGACTGCGGCGGTGCTCAAGCAGAACATCGTGCTGGCGATCGTCACCAAGGTGCTGTTCATCGGCATCACCTTTGCCGGGCTGGCAACCATGTGGATGGCCGTATTCGCCGACATGGGCGTGAGCCTGCTGGTGGTATTCAACGGACTGCGATTGCTCAAAAAATAAGCAGGCGGAACCCATCGTGACCAGACGTTTTGCTCCGTACCGCAGATGGTGAGAGACCTGTAGGAGCGGACTCGTCCGCGAAGGCGGTGTGTCAGATGCTGATTTTTTTGGCGCCTACACCGGCCCTTTCGCGGACAAGTCCGCTCCCGCGGTTAAGGACGGCGCGACCGTTGACGTGATGCATGCCTTGTAGGAGTGGACTTGTCCACGAAGGCGGTGCGTCTTGCGTTGGTTTTTCGGTAGCTATACAAGCTTGTTCGCGGACAAGTCCGCTCCCCGGGGCGGGTGCGTAGGAGTGGGCAGGTCCGTTGCCGCTGGGTTGGGAGATGCTTTAGCGGCCAAACCGCTCCTGGCCCCAGGCAATAAGGGTTGCCAGCAGTGGTTTAAGCACATTGCGGGTTGGTTCGGCGAGGTCGGGGCGGTAGTGGAATGGGGCGAATTCGTCCATGTAGGTGCTTTGCGCCAGTTCAAGTTGCACGGCGTGGATGTCGTTCGCCGGGTCGCCGTAATGACGGGTGATGTGGCCACCCTTGAAGCGGCCGTTCAGCACGTGGCTGTAATCCTTGGCCGACGCGCAGACCTGCTCCAGTCTGCTGGCCAGCTCGGCGTCGCAACTGGCGCCGTTGAACGTTCCGAGGTTGAAGTCCGGCAGGCGGCCGTCGAACAGGTGGGGAACGTGGCCGCGAATCGAGTGCGCATCGAACAACAGTGCGTAGCCGAACTCGTCACGCAGCCGTTGCAACTCCTGCTCCAGCGTCTGGTGATAAGGCGTCCAGATCTGCTCCAGGTAAAGGGCCCGCTCTTCAGCCTCCGGCGTCTGGCCTTCCTTGAACAGTGGAACGCCGTCGAACAGGATTGACGGAAACAGCCCCGTGGTCGCACCGGCATACATTGGTTTGTCGTCAGCAGGGCGATTCAGGTCAATCACAAAACGCGAATATTCGGCGGCCAGCGTACTGGCACCCAGTTCTGCAGCGAAGTCGTACAAACGCGGGATGTGCCAGTCGGTATCGGGCAGGCTCAGGGCTTCGTCCACCAGCCCGGCTTCCACGGCTGGCGTGAGCGTGAGGCCCGCGTGAGGCATGCTGATCAGCAGCGGAATACGACCGCGAGTGAAAGTCAGTACCTTATCCACAATGCTCTCCTTTAAACCAGTGATTCGACGCCATGGCGCACGATGCGCTTGTCCAGATCGCCGCCCAGCCAGTACGCCAGATCGGCAGGTCGTTCAATGTTCCAGGCCACGAAGTCCGCCGTCTTGCCAACTTCCAGTGAACCGTGGGTATCGCTCATGCCCAACGCCTTGGCGGCATTGAGCGTAACGCCCGCCAGTGCCTCCTCGGGCGTCATGCGAAACAGCGTGCAGGCCATGTTGAGCATCAGGCGCAGTGACAGGCCGGGCGAGGTGCCGGGGTTCAGGTCGGTGGAAATCGCGATGGGTACGCCGTGTCTGCGGAGCGCGTCCATCGGCGGCAACTGCGTCTCGCGCAGGAAGTAATAAGCGCCCGGCAACAGCACCGCAACCGTACCTGCTGCCGCCATCGCGATGACGTCGTCTTCGGTCATGAACTCCAGATGGTCCGCCGACAGAGCCTTGTAGCGCGCCGCCAGGCTTGAACCGCCCAGCGATGACAGCTGTTCGGCGTGCAGTTTCACCGGCAGCCCGAGCTGGCCTGCGGTGATGAACACCTGCTCGACCTGCGCCGGGGAAAACGCCAGGTATTCACAGAACGCGTCCACCGCATCCACCAGCCCTTCGGCCGCCAGTGCCGGAAGCATCTCGTTGCAGATGTGGGCGATGTAGTCGTCGGCGCGATCGGCATATTCAGGCGGCAGTGCGTGGGCGGCCAGACAGGTACTGCGCACGGTGACTGGCTGGGTATTGCCGAGACGCCGGATCACCCGCAACAACTTGCGCTCGTTCTCCAGATCCAGCCCGTAACCGGACTTCATCTCGATCGTCGTCACACCATCCTTGAGCAGGTGCCGCAACCGGCGTTCAGCGCTGATGTACAGCTCGTCTTCGCTCGCGGCACGCGTAGCACGCACGGTGCTGGCGATGCCGCCGCCGGCGGCTGCGATGTCCGCGTAGCTCACGCCTTGCAGCCGCTGCTCGAATTCGCTGCTGCGGTTGCCGCCAAACACGGCGTGGGTGTGGCAGTCGATCAGGCCGGGCGTGACCCACGCACCGCCCAGGTCGACGCAACTGTCGCCGTCCGTTTCGATCCATTGCGCGCGAGGCCCGATCCATTCGATGAGTGCTCCGGAAGTCACGATGGCGGCATCCTCGATGATCGAGTACTTGCCGTGCGCCATGGTTGCGATGTGACAGTTCTTCCAGAGCGTTTTCATCCGGGCCTCCTCAGGCTAAGGGACAGGGTTGAGCGACTTGGGTTTGACCCATAGACGGTAGGCGATGACCAGCAGCACGATCCAGACCGCGCCGACGATCAGTGCCGCACGGTTGTCCGGGAAATACCCCAGAACGCCGAAGATGAACAGCATGAAGACGATGGCGGCAGCTGGCGCATAGGGCCAGAACGGCACCGGGAATTTCAGTTGGTCGGCTTCTTCGCGGCTCATGGCGCGGCGCATCGCGACCTGGGTCAGCAGAATCATCAGCCAGACCCAGACGGTGGCGAAGGTGGCCAGCGAAGCGATCAGCAGGAACACGTTTTTCGGGATCAGGTAGTTGAGCAGCACGCCGCCCAGCAGAGTCACGCCCATCACCAGCACAGTCATCCACGGCACGCCCTGACGCGACAGGCGCGCAAAGCTGGCCGGAGCCTGACCGTCGCGGGCCAGGCCATACATCATGCGGCCTGCGCCGAAGATGTCGCTGTTGATCGCCGACACGGCGGCGGAAATCACCACGATGTTGAGAATGGTCGCGGCCGAGGCGATGCCCAGATTGTCGAAAATCTGCACGAACGGACTGCCTTGAGTGCCGATCTGCGGCCACGGGTAGATGGACATCAGCACGAACAGCGTCAGCACGTAGAACAGCAGAATGCGCAGCGGCACCGCATTGATCGCACGAGGCAAAGTGCGTTGCGGGTCCTTGGCTTCACCGGCGGTAATGCCGATGATCTCGATACCGCCAAAGGCGAACATCACCACCGCAAACGAGGCGATCAGCCCGGTGACACCATTGGGCATGAAGCCGCCGTGGGCCCACAGGTTACTGATGCCGATCTCGGTGCCGCTGGTGGAGTTGCCGATGCCGAACAGCATGATGCCGAAGCCTGCCAGAATCATGGCGATGATCGCGCCGACCTTGAGCAGCGACAGCCAGAATTCGGTTTCGCCAAAGACTTTGACGTTGCACAGGTTCAGCGCGCCGATCAAGAACACGATGCCCAGTACCCAGATCCAGCGCGGCACTTCCGGAAACCAGAAGCCCATGTAGATGCCGAACGCCGTGACATCGGCCAAGCAGACGATGATCATCTCGAACGCATAGGTCCAGCCCAGTACGAAACCTGCCAGTGGGCCGAGGTAGCGCGTGGCGTAATGGCTGAACGAGCCGGATACCGGGTCATGCACAGCCATTTCGCCCAGGGCGCGCATGACCATGAACACCGCCGCACCGCCGATCAGGTAGGCCAGCAAAACAGCGGGGCCAGCCTGTTGAATCGCCGAAGCCGAGCCGTAGAACAACCCTGTGCCGATGGCAGAGCCCAAGGCCATGAAGCGAATGTGGCGGACGGATAACCCGCGTTTCAAACCATCTTGTGACGTCATTTCAGGTCCATTTCATTACTGGTATGGCAATAGCCGCGAGAACACCTGCATCCGGCTTCCCGCAGCGATTGACCATGGCGAGCCCTGCCAGGCTCGCGGTGCATCACAGACTCGGTAGCAGACGTGCAGGAACCAACGGGTTCAGGCAAGTGGAGGACAACAGCTGACTGGCAGCTTCGATGTCCGGTGCGAAAAAGCGGTCCTTGTCGTAGGACGGAACCTTACTGCGCAGCAGGGCACGGGCTTGCTCCAGTTTCGGAGAGGTTTTCAGGCCGTTTCGCAGGTCCAGACCCTGACACGCAGCCAGCCATTCTACGGCAAGAATCCCGCGAACGTTTTCTGCCATTTCCCATAACCGCTTGCCAGCGGCGGGTGCCATCGACACATGGTCTTCCTGGTTGGCGGATGTCGGCAGGCTGTCGACGCTGTGCGGGTGGGCCAGCGCCTTGTTTTCACTGGCCAGGGCGGCGGCTGTGACCTGAGCGATCATGAAGCCGGAATTGACCCCGCCATTGGCCACCAGGAACGGCGGCAACTGCGACATGTGCTTGTCCATCATCAGCGAAATGCGTCGCTCGCTGAGCGAACCGATCTCGGCGATGGCCAGTGCCAGGTTGTCCGCGGCCATCGCGACCGGCTCGGCGTGGAAGTTGCCGCCGGAGATCACGTCGTTTTCGGCGGCGAACACCAGCGGGTTGTCGGACACGGCGTTGGCCTCGATTTCCAGCACCTCGGCAGCCTGACGCAACTGAGTCAGGCACGCGCCCATGACCTGTGGCTGGCAGCGCAGCGAGTAAGGGTCCTGAACCTTGTCGCAATTGCGATGTGATTCGGACACTTCGCTGCTTTCGCCCAACAGATCGCGGTAGCAGGCGGCGGCATCGATCTGCCCGCGCTGGCCCCGAGCCGCATGAATGCGTGCATCGAACGGCGAGCGCGAACCCAGCACCGCTTCGACCGTCAGCGCGCCGCAGCTCAGGGCGGCGGCAAACAGGTCCTCGCCTTCGAACAGACCACGCAGCGCGTAGGCGGTCGAGACCTGGGTGCCATTGAGCAGCGCCAGTCCTTCCTTGGCTGCCAGCGTCAGCGGCGTCAGTCCTGCGACTTTCAGGGCATCGACTGCATTGAGCCATTCACCCTTGTAGCGCGCCTTGCCTTCCCCCAGCAGCACCAGCGACATGTGCGCCAGCGGCGCGAGGTCGCCGGACGCGCCCACCGAACCCTTGAGCGGGATGTGCGGATAGACCTCGGCATTGATCAGCGCGATCAGCGCGTCGATGACCACCCGCCGAATCCCCGAGAAGCCGCGGCTCAGGCTGTTGACCTTGAGCACCATGATGACCCGCACCAGTTCATCGCTGATTGGCTGACCGACACCCGCCGCGTGGGACAACACCAGCGAGCGTTGCAGGTTTTCCAGGTCTTCGCTGGCGATGCGTGTCGACGCCAGCAGACCGAAACCGGTGTTGATGCCGTACGCGGTACGGTTCTCGGCCAGAATGCGCTCGACGCAGGCCACGCTGTCGTCGATCTGCTGGTCGGCGCTGGCATCGAGCGTCAGGTTCACAGGCTGCTGATAGAGGGCGCGCAATTGCGCCAGGGTCAACTGGCCAGGGATCAGGTTGAAGGTTTTGGCAGATGAGGTGGTCACGATGCAGCTACTCCTTGATTGATGTCGGGCGTGCACGCTTCCTGAGCGCGCCGCCGTCGGCCCAGCGTGGGTAACGCCGGGCCTTGACCGCTTTTTATTGGATTGCCGTATGTTCGCGGCAGTGCTGGAAAACCCTTTCCAGCGCTTGTGGTTCGTTGATCAATGCCGCGCAGCTGGCGATGTCCGGTGCCAGCCAGCGGTCTTCGTCGTAGGCCGGAACGCGCTCGCGCAACAGTTGCCAGGCGATGTTCGTCCCGGCGCCGAAACGCTGGGTCTTGAGAAACTCGAACGCCTGCGCTGCCAGCAAATACTCGATGGCCAGAATCTGATTCACATTGCCCAGCACCTTGTGCAGCTTCAATGCGGCGCTGGTGCCCAGGCTCAAATGGTCTTCCTGCAGGCCGGAGGTGACGTAGTTATCCACAACCGCAGGCTGCGCCATCTGGCGATTTTCCGCGCACAGCGAGGCGGCGACGTACTGGACGATCATCATTCCCGAGTTGACGCCCGGCTGACTCACCAGAAAAGCCGGCAGGCCGCTGACCAGCGGGTTGATCAGGCGATCCAGGCGACGCTCGGCAATCGAGCCCAGTTCGGCGACGGCCATGCACAACAGGTCGGCGGCCATTGCCACCGATTGACCGTGCGGATTGGCCTGTGAGACCACGCGATAAGCGTCAGGCGTGCCCAGCAGTATGGGGTTGTCGGTGACGGCGTTCAGTTCGGTCTCGATTTGACTGATCGCATGCGCCAACTGGTCGCGTGTCGCGCCATGCACCTGGGGTATCGAGCGGATGCTCAGTGCGTCCTGAGTGCGAATGCCCTGACTGCTGGCGAGCACTTCGCTGTCTGCCAGCAGGCTGCGCAGGTTGGCGCCGACCGACTGCATACCCGGATGCGGCTTGAGGGCGAGAATGGTTTCGTCGAACGCGTCCAGTTGACCACGCAGGGCTTCGAAGGTCATGGCACCGATTACGTCGGCCCATTGGGTCAGGCGCACGGCATCGGCAATGGCCAGGCAGCTCAGGCCGGTCATGCACGGCGTGCCGTTGACCAGGCACAGCCCGTCCTTGGCACCGAGAACCACCGGGCTCAAGCCTTCTTCGCTCAGGGCCTGCTGCGCAGGCATGATCTGTCCGCGATAGCTGACCTGTCCGATGCCCAGCAGCGCGACGCCGACATGGGCCATGTGGGTCAGGTAACCCACCGAACCCTGGGCCGGGACATGCGGTGTGATGCCATGATTGAGCAGGGCCAGCAGCGCTTCGACCACCTGCCGATGAATCCCGGATTTGCCCTGACTGTAATTGAGCACGGCGGCGCAGATGATGGCCCGCGTCTGTTCGTCGGCCAGCGGCGCGCCGACACCACAAGCGTGGCTGAGCAGGGTATTGCGCGACAGACGGCTGAGCTGTTCGCCTTCCAGCGAAACGTTGCACAGCGCGCCCAGCCCGGTATTCACGCCATAGGCGCGTTCGCCGCTGGTGACGATCCGCTGGACGATGTCCTGAGCGTTGTCGATCCGTGACCACGCGGCGTCCGACAGCAGCAATTGCGCGCCGTGCCGGGCAACGGCGACCACGTCCTGCCAGCGCGCCGGGGCATCACCGATGACGATCTGTTCTGCTCGCGACATCTGCGACAGTCCTTAAAGGGTGGCCACGCGCCGCTGAACGAAACGATCCACATAATCGTCGGCAGGCGTGTGAAGAATTTCTTTCGGGGTGCCGACCTGGATCAGCCGTCCGTCCTTGAGAATCGCGATCCGGTTGCCGATGCGCACGGCTTCGTCCAGATCGTGGGTGATGAACACGATGGTCTTGTGCAGGCTGGCCTGCAGCTCCAGCAACTGGTCCTGCATCTCAGCGCGAATCAAAGGGTCGAGCGCGCTGAAGGCCTCGTCCATCAGGATGATGTCGGTGTCGGCCGCTAGCGCACGAGCCAGACCGACGCGCTGGCGCATGCCACCGGAGAGCTGGTGCGGGTATTTGTTTTCATAGCCACTCAGGCCGACGGTATTGACCCAGTGCCGGGCACGCTCATCGCACAGCGCCTGGGTTTCGCCGCGCACTTTCAGGCCGTAGGCGACGTTGGCCAGTACGGTCTTGTGCGGCAGCAGGCCGAAGCTCTGGAACACCATGCTGATCTTGTGCCGTCGAAACTGGCGCAGCGCTTCCATGTCGTAGCGCAGGATGTCTTCGCCATCGACCAGAATCTCGCCGCTGGTAGGATCGATCAGCCGGTTGAAGTGCCGCACCAGCGTCGATTTGCCTGAGCCTGACAGGCCCATGATGACGAAAATCTCGCCGCTGCCGATGGACAGCGACAGGTCGTTCACGCCGACCACGCAACCGGTTTGCGCCAGGACCTGATCCTTGCTGTGGTTCTGCCGGACCAGGGCCAACGCTTCCTTTTCCCGGTTGCCGAAAATCTTGTACACGTTCTTGACGACGATCTTGTTCGGTTCCGCGCTCATCATTTGTGCGCCTCATGCCGTGGGCGGCCATAGGCCTGCGTGATGCGATCGATCACGACCGCCAGAATGACGATGGCCAGACCTGCTTCCAGCCCGCGTCCGACATTGAGCGTCTGGATGCCGACCAGTACGTCCTCGCCCAGACCACGAGCGCCAATCATCGAGGCAATCACCACCATCGACAGCGCCATCATGGTGGTCTGGTTGATCCCGGCCATGATGCTTGGCATCGCCAGGGGCAGTTGCACGCCGAACAGCTGTTGCCAGCGGTTGGCGCCGAAGGCATTGATGGCTTCCATGACCTCGCCATCGACCTGACGAATGCCCAGGTCGGTCAGGCGGATCAGCGGCGGCGCGGCGTAGATCACCGTGGCGAAGATCGCCGGGACCTTGCCCAGGCCGAACAGCATCAGCACCGGAATCAGGTAAACGAAGCTGGGCATGGTCTGCATGATGTCCAGCAGCGGCATCAGCACTGAACGCAGGCGATTGCTGCGCGCCGAAAGAATGCCCAGAGGAATGCCGATCAGCACGGCAATGATCGTGGCAACCAGCATCAGCGCCAATGTCTGCATCAGCTTGTCCCACAACCCGACCGCCCCGACCAGAAACAGCAGGCCGACGATTACCACGGTGGTGACGATCTTGCGTGTGGCGTGCCAGGCGATGCCGCCAACGATCAGCAGCATCAGCCACCACGGCGCCATGCGCAGCAGGCCTTCCAGATTGACGATGGCCCACAGCAGGGTGTCGGAGATGTGCCGGAACACATCGCCGTACTGGGTCACCAGCGAGTCGACACCGTCGTTGACCCAGTTGGCGATCGAGAAAGTGAAGCTTTCAGGAAACATAAGCGGCTCTCAAATAAGGTGTATCGGGTCAACGGCAGGGCAGCCGACGATCTGGACCGGCTGCCCGGTCGTTTACAGCGAGGCGTCCACCTTTTTCGCGGCGTCTTCACTGACCCACTGATGCCAGACTTCCGGGTGTTCTTTCAGAAAGATCCGGGCAAGTTTCGGCGATTCGATCCGCTCCTTGGCCATGCGCCCCAGGTTCTGGTTGAGCAGGTCGATCGGCAGATTGACCTTCTCCAGCACGGCAACCAGCTCAGGCGCCTGATCGTGGAACACTTTGGACACGCCGACCTTGATATCGATCGTCTTGTTCACCCCGGCTTTCTCTTCCAGACGCACCAGGTCGACCTGGCCCATCAACGGCGTTGGCGACCAGTAATACGTCAGGATCGGCTCGCCGCGCTTGTAGCTGGACAGAATAGCCGCGTCCAGCGCGGGCCCTGTGCCCGGACGGAAGTTGGTGTACTTGTCCTCCAGGCCATAGGTCTTGAGCATTTCGCTGTTTTCGAGTTCGCAGGTCCAGCCGGCCGGGCAGTTGTAGAAACGGCCCTTGCCCGGTTCTTCCTGATCCTTGAACACGGCCGAATATTGCGCCAGATCGCTGATCGACTTCAGGTTCGGCGCTTTGGCTTCCAGCTTGCGCTTGGCATCGCCTTCGATCACATAGCGCGGCACGTACCAGCCTTCGACTGCGCCGACCACCGGGGCACCGACACCGACCACTTTTCCAGCTGCGGCTGCCTTGTTCCAGACTTCGCTTCGTCCGACCCATTCTTCGGCGAAAATCTGAATGTCATTGGTGCTCAGCGCGTTCTCCATGGCAATGGAGTTGCCGGGCAACGCATCCACGGTGCAGCCATAACCCTTGTCCAGCACAACCTGCAGGATGTCGGTCAGCAGCATCGCGCTTTCCCAGTTCAGGCCTGCGAATTTCACCGGCTTGCCCGATTCACACCAGCTGGCGGCCTGACTCGCTCCTGCGCCGGCCAACAAGCCAGCGGATACCAGAGTGGTCAACAGGGACTTTTTCATATTCATTGTCGATGCTCCTACGCCTGAAAGGGATGGTGGCAGCTTCATCAAAACAGGCATCCGGCCTTTGGGCGTTTTCACGCCGTCCCCGAGGTGTGTCGGCCTGACGACCGACATCGCCTTTAACGTCCGATCATCGGCAGGTTCAAGCCCTGCTCTTTGGCACATTCGATAGCAATGTCGTAACCCGCGTCCGCGTGGCGCATGACGCCGGTGGCCGGGTCGTTATGCAGCACACGGGCGATGCGTGCGGCGGCTTCGTCGGTGCCGTCGCAGACGATCACCATGCCCGAGTGCTGCGAAAAGCCCATGCCCACGCCGCCACCGTGGTGCAGCGACACCCAGGTCGCGCCGCTGGCGGTGTTGAGCAGGGCGTTGAGCAGCGGCCAGTCGGACACCGCGTCCGAGCCATCGCGCATGGATTCGGTTTCGCGGTTGGGGCTGGCGACCGAGCCGGAATCCAGATGGTCGCGGCCGATCACGACCGGGGCCGACAGCTCGCCGCTGCGCACCATCTCGTTGAAGGCCAGACCGAGTCTGGCGCGCTGACCCAGACCGACCCAGCAGATGCGGGCGGGCAGACCCTGAAAGCTGATGCGCTCGCGGGCCATGTCCAGCCAGTTGTGCAGGTGCTCGTCGTCCGGGATCAGCTCCTTGACCTTGGCGTCGGTCTTGTAGATGTCCTGCGGGTCGCCCGACAGCGCGGCCCAGCGGAACGGGCCAATGCCACGGCAGAACAGCGGGCGGATGTAGGCCGGTACGAAGCCCGGAAAATCGAAGGCATTGCTAACGCCTACTTCCTTGGCCATCTGACGGATGTTATTGCCGTAGTCGAAGGTCGGGATACCGGCTTTCTGGAAGGCCAGCATGGCTTCGACGTGTTCGGCCATCGACTGCTTGGCGGCCTTGACCACATTGGCCGGTTCGCTCACCGAGCGGGCGCGGTACTCGTCCCAGCTCCAGCCTTTTGGCAGGTAGCCATTGAGCGGGTCGTGGGCGCTGGTCTGATCTGTGACCATGTCCGGACGCACACCGCGACGGACCATTTCCGGCAGGATCTCGGCCGCGTTGCCGCACAGGGCGATGGAGATCGCCTTGCCTTCGGCGGTGTACCTGGCGATACGCGCCAGTGCGTCATCCAGATCGCTGGCCTGTTCATCGACGTAGCGGGTCTTGATGCGGAAATCGATGCGGCTCTGCTGGCATTCGATATTCAGCGAGCAGGCCCCGGCCAGTGTCGCGGCCAGCGGTTGTGCGCCGCCCATGCCGCCCAGACCTGCGGTCAGCACCCAGCGGCCTTTGAGGTTGCCGTCGTAATGCTGGCGACCGGCCTCGACGAAGGTTTCGTAAGTGCCCTGCACAATGCCTTGGCTGCCGATGTAGATCCAGCTGCCTGCGGTCATCTGGCCGTACATTGCCAGGCCCTTGGCGTCGAGTTCGTTGAAATGTTCCCAGCTCGCCCAGTGCGGCACCAGGTTGGAGTTGGCGATCAGCACGCGTGGCGCATTGCTGTGGGTCTTGAACACGCCGACCGGCTTGCCGGACTGCACGAGCAGCGTCTCGTCGTCATTCAGGTGCGTGAGGCTTTCGACGATCTTGTCGTAGCACTCCCAATTGCGCGCCGCCCGCCCGATGCCGCCGTACACCACCAGTTCATTGGGGTTCTCGGCCACTTCCGGGTCCAGGTTGTTCATCAACATGCGCAGCGGCGCTTCAGTCAGCCAGCTCTTGGCCGTCAGTTGAGTACCGCGTGCAGCACGAACCTCACCTTCACGATGGCGGGTCCAGTCCTGCTTCAGGTCTTGATTATTCTCGGTCACAAAAAATTCCTCAGCGATCATTCCAAACCGGCCCGTGCAGGGCATTCCAATACAGTCCGCAGAGCAGGCTTGATTAACCTGTCTCTACTTGTACATACAAGCATATGCAATCTGAAGACCAACTTCGCTTATGGCTGCTTGAGCACGTTTGAAAAATCACGGAAAGGCTTTGTTTCGGGATGTACGAAGGCGTGTGGAATGTTTAAAGGCGGATAAAGACAATAGCCGGAGTTGTTACTGAAACGGAATTTTGCGCGGTTTTGGGGCGGTGGGTAACACGTTGGTGCAGGAGGAATGCACGCTCATAAAGGCTTACAACCCGGATTCATTATTCCCGCGTGTGTGATGGGCGTTCATTCAGCCACGCACCTTAAATCACCTTCACCGCCCGCCCGATGAACTGAATGGGGCCGGTCGGTTTACCAATGGGCGAGCCGGTGGATTTTTCCAGTGTCAGTTCGAATAGCTGGTTGGGTTGCAGCGGCGGCAGTTTGTCGAGCGGGATGTGCAGGCTTTGCCCTGGCTTGACCAGCCCGAGGGACACCGGGCCTTGCCAGTCGTCGCCTTTGGTCCAGAACTCCAGTGCCTTGTCGGCCGGGACTTCGAATGCGCCCAGCGGGATCAACTGGATTTCCTGCGGGTTGCTGGCCTGGACCACCCAGCCCGGCGACTTGTCCTGCGGCCCGACCAGCACCACCACGTACGACGGCGGCGCAGGGTCACGGGTCAGCAGCGTCATGCCCAGCACCAGCGAAGCAGCAAGACCTGCACCGGCCAGTCCACGCCAGATTGCCAGGTTGTCCCACCAGCGCACCGCATGTTCGGACGGCTTTGCAGATGTGGTCCGGTCCATCAGGTTGCGCTCGATGCGCTCCCAAAGGCCGGGCGAGGGTGTGATGGGTTCGGCCAGCCCGGTCAGGGGCAACAGGCGTTGTTCCCAGGCGTCTATCGCCGCCTGCAGATCGGGTTCGTGAGGCAGGCGACGTTGCACGTCGAGCCTTTGTTGCGCCGACAGTGTGCCGAGTACGTACTCGCCCGCCAGCTCGTGAATGTTGTCGTCCGAAGGTCGGGTCATCCCATGCACTCCCGCAAAGCCGTCAGGCTGCGCTTGATCCAGGCTTTGACCGTACCCAGTGGCGCGCCGATTTTCTGCGCGATTTCCTGATGCGAATAGCCGTCTACATACGCGTGAAACACGCAATTGCGCCGCACCGGTTCAAGCTGCTCCAGGCACGACGTGATGCGGCCCGGATTGACGCGCCAATCGAAAGCGTCGTCGGTTTCCTGCCAGCCTTCCAGCGTCGCGGGCTCATGATGATCTTCGCTGCCGTCATCCTCAATGTGAACTTCCCGAGCGGTGTTGCGCAGGTTGTTGAGCGCCAGATGGCGGGTCACGCTGAACATCCAGCCGCGTGCCGAACCGCGTGTTGCATCGAAGCTTGCCGCGTTCGTCCAGATCTTCAGAAACGCGTCGTGCACAATGTCTTCGGCTTGTGCCCGGTCACGGACCAGCCGCATGACCACACCGAGCAGCCGCGCACTTTCCTGTTCATAAAGACGATGCAGCGCCTGCCGCTCACCGCGAGCGCAGGCATGCAGCGTGGCTTCGTAATCAAAGAGGGATTCGTGTGAGGACAAGGTGATCCGCCATCAGTGGACTACTGCCCCGTTGATATCACGAGGACCCGCGCAGCAGCATAGCTTACTGACTGCGCGATGCCCGATTGCCAGCCTTTGATCAGTTGGCAGCCCAGAACACGTAATCAGCCTGATACTTGACCACTTCCTTGGCGCCCTTGTTGCTGGCAGCGCACGCGGTGGTCGGTGCGACGCCGCCTTTCAGGGCGACACGCTGAATGTACGCAACGCCGCTCATGGCACCTTTGCCTTCAGCAGGGTTGGCCTTGACCAATTGATACGGCAGGTTGCCTGCGCTCGACGGCGCCACGGCGACCTGAGTGCCGGTCACTTTCGAGCCGTCTTTGGCTTCCCAGGTGGCGGGCGGGCCGTAATAGGTACCGACCTGCTTGCCGCTCTTGTCATTGAGCACGGCCTTGGGCCCGACGAACGCCCATTCCATCTCGTTGGGCATGTTGGCTTTGGCGCGGCACTCGTAAGTAATTTCGCCGACCCCGGTGGTTTGCATGCTGATCTTGTGACCGGCCGGGACCTGAACGCTTTCAGGCAGATCGGTCTGGGCCAGGGCGACGGACGACAGGCAAGTGAAAGCCAGGGTACTACCTGCAAGGCAGAGCAAGCGTTTTGCGTTCATGCAGAAATCTCCAGATGGTTTAACCGCGCTCAGCAACTCGAAGTGGCTGCTATCTGTACTACCCGCGAGAACACGATCTGGATGCAGTGATTTGAAAATATTTTTTCAGGACCGACTGAAACGGCTGCGCAACAGGAGAATCCCGGTGATCGCTGCGATGCCCGAACCCAGCAGTACGCCGACTTTGACTTCGTCGATCAGGTGCTGCTGACCCGGAAACGCCAGGTTGCCGATGAACAGGCTCATGGTGAAACCGATGCCGCACAGGATCGCCACGCCATACAACTGCACCCAGTTACTGCCTTGCGGCAAAACCGCAAGCCCGGCACGAATCGCCAGCACGGCGGCGAGGAACACACCGATCTGCTTGCCCACGAACAGCCCCAGCGCGACACCCAGCGGCACCGGATCGACAAGGTTTTCCATCGAGATACCCGACAGCGAAACGCCCGCGTTGGCGAAGCCGAAGATCGGAACCACGGCGAACGCGACCCAGTAATGCATCTTCTCTTCGAGAAACAGCAACGGCGAACGCGCTTCCTCTTCAGGCTTGCCCATCGGGATGCACAGCGCCAATGCCACACCGGCCAGCGTGGCGTGGACGCCCGACTGCAACACGAAGAACCACAACACAGCGCCCAGCAACAAATAGGGCAGCAGGCGACGGACGTTGAGGCGGTTCATGACGATCAGCACCGCCAGCGTTGCGAAGGCAGCCCCCAGCATGGGCAGGTTCAGGCCTGAACTGTAGAAGAACGCGATGATGGTGACCGCGCCCAGGTCGTCGAGAATCGCCAGGGCCGCCAGAAACACCTTCAGCGACGTCGGCACCCGACTGCCCAGCAGCGACAGCACGCCCAGCGCGAACGCAATGTCGGTGGCGGCGGGAATGGCCCAGCCGCTCATGGTCTGCGGGTTGCCCCAGTTGATGGCGATGTAGATCAGCGCCGGAACCAGCATCCCGCCAGCGGCCGCGAAACCGGGCAGGGCGCGCTGGCCCCAGGTCGCCAGGCCGCCGGCCAGCACTTCGCGTTTGATTTCCAGGCCGACCATGAGGAAGAAGATCGCCATCAAGCCGTCGTTGATCCACAGTTCGACCGACAGGCCCAGCCACACACTGTGGAGAATCGAGAAGTAACCGGCACTGAGCGGGGAATTGGCGACGATCAATGCGGCCAGAGCGGCCACCATCAATACGATACCGCCTGCCGATTCGGAGGCAAGAAAGCTGGCGAGGATGGCGACGGCTCGGGGTGTTTCCTGGTTGGGGAATTGAGTCATGGTCGTCCTTGAACGAAACGCTGATTTTATTGGGCCGTCAGGATACCTTCATTGGCCAGGGCATTCAGCTCAATCAGGCAGCAACGGCTGGCGCCTGAGGACTGCAGCTCGATGTCCATGAGCCCGGATGCAGAGTCATTGTCGACCTGAGCGCAGTCATGCCTGCCAAGGATTTCCCAAGGCTGGTCGTTGACGCTGAGGGCGATCTGTTCGGCCATGCTGAACAGCAGGAAAGTCGTGGCCGAACTGAACAGTCTTTGCGGCTGGAGGACATCGATCCATTGCAGGCGCGCGCTGTACCGATGCGCAGCATAGATCAGATTGAAATCCCGGATCGGCCCGTCGAGCAGCGTGCATTCCACATGGCTGTCGCCGCTGAAGGCGAACGGGTCGGAGGGCAGCAACTGACGGCTGGGAATGCCGTCCACCGACAACGTCATGCCGCTGCCTTGCAGCACGGTGATGATCCGTTGATAACCGGCGAACACCGAAAAACCGCCCGACTGTTCGATGTCGGCAATCGACAGGCGCCAACCGAAGCCGTCCAGATCCTGACCGGCATCACGGGCGATTTCTTCGGTGCTGCCGCCGCCGTTCTTCCACGGCATGCGTGGGTAATCGGCCGCACGCAGGATTTTACTTACGATCATTTGGTGAAGCGTCCTTCCAGGCGATGACGGGATCCGGGGTGGATCAAGCGCGCCGCGGTCACCGGCTGACGGCCTGACCAGGTGCGGCGGCGAATCAGCAGGCACGGTTCACCGGCGTCGATTTGCAGCAGTCTGCACTCGTCGGCTTCGGCCAGAATCGCCTCCACCACGTGCTCGCCCTCGGTCAGCGGCGCGACTTGTGACAGATAGGCGTAGGGCGTCTGCTGAGTGAAGTCCTGCTTGAGGTAATCCGGAGCGACCTGTGCGTTGACGAAACGGTCTTCGATCTGGACCGCGATGTCGTTCTCGTAATGCACGATCAGCGAATGGAACACGCGCTGACCTTCGCGCATGTCCAGCGCCAGGGCGCGTTCGGAACCGGCGGCTTCCTCCTTGAGGACGATGACCTTGCAGGAGTGACGATGGCCCCGTGCGGCGATCTCGTCGGCGATATTGTGCACTTCGAACAGCGCCGACTGGCTCTTGGGCTCGGCCACGAACGTGCCGACGCCTTGCATGCGCACCAACAGGCCTTCGGCCGTCAGTTCACGCAGGGCGCGGTTGATGGTCATGCGGCTGAAACCCAGCTGGGTCACCAGTTCGCTTTCCGAAGGCACGCGATGATGCGGCGGCCAGGTGCCGTTCTGAATCTGCAGGGCGATCATGTGTTTGACGCGGGCGTACAAGGGTGCGGGACTTTCGCCCATCTGGGCTGCCAGGGAGGAAGAGGCGGGCGGCGTCGGCACGTGGAAGTCCTTGTTGTCGGGATGATTCAGGCGCTCAAGCTAACCATTAACCGGTGGTACGGCAAGTTTGCCGGAGGTTTACCGGCTGGCTAAACGTCTGTATATGTATATACAAATTACAGTGATGAGGTGCGAAGTCAATGTCAGCCTTCTTTGCCGAGCGTGCGTTACTGCCTGACGGCTGGGCCAGCGATGTGCGTCTGGAAGTCAGTCCGGAAGGTCTGCTGACGCGGATTCAGGCCAATGCGAACCGAGAGGGCGCCGAAGTCGTCAACGGTCCGTTGCTGCCTGGCATGCCCAATCTGCACTCTCACGCCTTTCAACGCGCCATGGCCGGGCTGGCCGAAGTGGCGGGCAACCCCAATGACAGTTTCTGGACCTGGCGCGACCTCATGTACCGTCTGGTCGGTCGCATCGACCCGCAGCAACTGGGCGTCATCGCTCGTCAGCTGTACATCGAGATGCTCAAGGGCGGCTATACCTCCGTCGCCGAGTTTCACTATGTGCATCACGACACCGCCGGCAAGCCTTACGCCGACCCCGCCGAACTGGCGCGGCAAATCAGTCAGGCGGCGAGTTCGGTCGGCATCGGTCTGACACTGCTGCCGGTGCTCTACAGCCATTCGGGGTTCGGCGGACAGACGCCCAACGAAGGCCAGCGCCGGTTTATCCACAGCACCGACAGTTATCTGGACCTGCAGGCGCATCTGAAACCGATTGTGGCGGGCCAAACGGCGCAGCGGCTGGGTCTGTGTTTTCACTCATTGCGCGCGGTAACGCCGGAGCAAATCAGCGCTGTGCTGGCCGCCAGTGATCCGGCGTGTCCAGTGCATATCCATGTTGCCGAGCAGCAGAAGGAAGTCGATGACTGCCTGAACTGGAGCGGTCGACGTCCGTTGCAGTGGCTGTATGAGAATACGCCTGTGGATAACCGCTGGTGTCTGGTGCACGCGACCCATGCCCAGCCCGACGAAGTGACGCTCATGGCGCAAAGTGGCGCGGTGGCCGGGTTGTGCCTGACCACTGAAGCGAATCTGGGCGACGGTATCTTCCCGGCGGTGGATTACCTCGCGCAGGGCGGGCGCTGGGGCATTGGTTCCGACAGTCACGTTTCACTCAGTGTGGTCGAAGAGCTGCGCTGGCTGGAGTACGGTCAGCGGCTGCGTGATCAGCGCCGTAACCGGTTGCATCGCGACGATCAGCCAAGGGTGGGCCGAACGCTGATGGATGCTGCACTCGCGGGCGGTGCGCAGGCGCTGGGTCAGGATATCGGTGCTCTGGAAGTAGGCAAGCGGGCGGACTGGCTGGTATTGGACGGCAACGATCCTTACCTCGCCACCGCATCTGGCGATGGCATTCTCAATCGCTGGCTGTTTGCAGGCAGTGACCGGCAGATTCGCGATGTCGCGGTGGGTGGACGCTGGGTGATACGAGAAGGGCGACATGCCGGTGAAGAACAGAGCAGTCGAGAGTTTGCGCAGGTATTGAAAACCTTGCTGGACAGCTGACAGGTCGGCGGGTGAAGCGAGACGCGCAGCGTTTTGAGAGACATCCCCATGCAGCGCATGGGGATACTCATATCAATCCAGCGAGCCGTATTACTTTTCGCCCTTGCCGATCTTCGAGTCGTCTTCACGCCAGATCAGGCGGGACGTGTCGTAGCCCTGCTGGCGGGCTTTGCTCAGCATCTGCTGTTTCACGGCTTCGGACACCGTAGGGGTGCGTGACAGCAGCCAGAGGTATTTGCGGTCAGGATTGCCGACGATAGCAGTCTTGTAGCCTTCGCCTATGTCCAGCACCCAGTAGTCGCCCTTGGCTACACCTGGCAGCAGACGCGAAAACCAGTTGTCGAACACGACCCACAGCTTGTCAGTCTTGCCCGGCTCTTGCGGCGAGGCGGTGCCAGTGGCTTCTTCCCATTTGCCTTCAATCGTGCGGCAGCGGTTGGTCACGCCGATGTTGCCGTCATCCTTGAGCACGTAGCGGGCTTCGGATTGCGCGCACTTTCGCTGGAAGAACATCGGCAGACGCGCCAGCTCGTACCAGGTGCCCTGATACTGCTTGAGATCGACGCTGTCGACGGTTCTCGGCTCGAGGTTGTCAGCCGAGTGTGCAAAACCGATGGCCAGAAAGCTGGCCATCACGCAGATGCCAAAACGTACAAGTACCTTGATCATGAGTTATTTGAGGCCCTGGCCCGAGAACAACACGACCTTGTCGGCTGCGTACTGCACGCTGATAAAGGTGTTCTGATCACCCCATGTGCAGCTGGACATGCCTAGCGCACCGGAACACTCGGTCGGGCTGCCCAGCAAGGACTCGACTTGAGCCTTGGGCATGCCAGCAGACAACTTGGCGTAGTTTTCCTGAGTGATTTTGCTGCACGCAGCCAGAAACACGCAAAACGACAGTAAAGCGACATAGCGCAAGGACATGGATGTAGCTCCTGAACGGAAGGGGGTCGCGTCGCAACGAGCGCTGATGCAGCGTGACGCTGGCGCAGTACCGCAAGCTTAGAAGAGAAAAAGCTGATCTGGTTCCCGGCTGACGCAAGGATTTGTTTGGCCGATCAGAAGCTTGAGCCGGGTTTCTTGAGAAATTCTATTTCTTCGTCGGTCGAGGTTCTGCCCAGAATCGCGTTGCGGTGCGGGAAGCGTCCGAAGCGGGCGATGATCTTTTGATGGCGCTCGGCGTAGTCCAGGCTGCTCACGAAATAATCGCGATCGGTGGCGGGCATCAGGGGAAGGAGGCTGGAAAAGCAGGTGATGGCGCGGTTCTGGTCAGCGAGGTCTTCACTGTGTTCCAGCACCAGATAGATAAAGGTGCGTTGCAACGGCTCAAGGTGCTGATCGCGCTCCAGCTTCAGGCCATGCCGGACCAGTGTCTGGGCCCGTTGATCGCCCGCGAAGGCTTGTGGCGTTTCGCGGTAGATCATGCGCGGCAGTTGATCGAGCAGCAGGATCAGCGCCAGCCAGCCTTTGGGGTTTTCCGCCCATTCGGCCAGTCCGCCAGCAAGAGCCTTGTCGACCTGAGCACCGAAGCGTTTACGGGCTTCGGTGTCATTGGCTTTTTTCTTGCCGAACCAAAGCGTGTTCCTGGCTTTCACCACTTCGGTCGGCGATTCGGCTGAACCGAACCACCAGTCAAGCAGCGGCAACCAGGGCGCACGCATCGGTCTTGCTCCTTGTGCTTACTCTTTGTAGTAAGCGGTCGCGCGCTCGACTTCTTCCTTCGAACCCAGGAACACCGCTACACGCTGGTGCAGGCCTTCAGGCTGAATATCGAGGATGCGCTGGTGACCGTCGGTGGACGCGCCGCCCGCCTGTTCGACCAGGAACGACATCGGGTTGGCTTCGTACATCAGACGCAGTTTGCCCGGCTTGGACGGCTCGCGGCTGTCGCGTGGGTACATGAACAGGCCTCCACGGGTCAGGATGCGGTGTACATCGGCGACCATCGCTGCAACCCAGCGCATGTTGTAGTTCTTTTTCAGCGGACCTTCTTCGCCTTGCAGCAACTCTTCAACGTAACGCTGTACCGGGGCTTCCCAGTGGCGCTGGTTGGACATGTTGATGGCGAATTCCTGGGTGGTCTCAGGGATGGTGATGTTTTCGTGGGTCAGCACGAAGCTGCCCATTTCGCGGTCCAGCGTGAAACCTTTGACGCCGTCGCCCAAGGTCAGGATCAGCATGGTCTGCGGACCATAGATCGCGTAACCGGCAGCGACCTGCTCGGTGCCTGGCTGCAGGAAAGCCTTTTCATTCAGGGCTTCGTTCTGGCTCAGGTACTGGTTAGGGCAGCGCAATACCGAGAAAATGGTGCCGACCGGTGCATTGATATCGATGTTGGACGAGCCGTCCAGTGGGTCGAATACCAGCAGGTAGGCACCTTTCGGGTATTTGCCCGGGATCTGGTAGGCATTGTCCATTTCTTCGGACGCCATACCGGCCAGGTGACCGCCCCATTCGTTGGCTTCGAGCAGGATTTCGTTAGAGATTACGTCGAGCTTTTTCTGCACTTCACCTTGCACGTTCTCGGTGCCCATGCTGCCGAGTACGCCACCCAGCGCGCCTTTTGAAACGGCGTGACTGATCTCCTTGCATGCTCGCGCCACTACTTCGATCAGGAAGCGCAGATCGGCAGGAGTGTTGTTGCTGCGGGTCTGCTCAATCAAGTAGCGACTTAGTGTAACGCGGGACATGGATAGCTCCGAAAATAGGGGGTATGAAAACCCGCGCAGTTTAACGCGAGTGGCGACGTAATACTGCTATCAGACTGGCTTATGCCGGTTTCAGTTCATATGCCGGATCAGCGTAGCTGCAAACCGGCAGCGCGCAGCGGTGCATTCAGCGTTTCGACGCGCGCAGGGTGCTGAAAGCCATCCAGCCCAGAAACAGCACACCCAAGACGAGTACCGCCCAGAGTGCGAGGCGCTTGAAATCGACGCTTTCCTGCACCACCGGCAGCGGCGCGGCCATATTGGCGACCGTCGCGGTGGTCGGTTTTGCGGTGCCGAGCGCCGCCAGCTTCTGTGGGGTGAAATCGGGAATCAGCGTCGCCAGCGACAGATTGGCGGCCTTGGCGGCGGCATTGCCCACGGCAAGGGTGAACGGGCCGTTGCCACGCGCCAGGAACACCACCTCACTGGCCTGTATCGCAACGCTCAGCGTTGGCGCTTCGGCGCCCAGACCACCACCACGATCATCGACCACCAGCTTGAGCTGCCGAAAGGCGCGACCGGACAACTGCAGCTGGTCCTGGACCATGTCGCCGCCGTTCTGATTCAGACGATAAAGCAAGCCGCTGCTGACCGCTTGCCACGGGTCTTTCGCATCGTTGCGTGCGTAGAGCGTGGCCGGTGCCAGGCTGTTGGGTTGGGCGATGTCGATTTTCACGCGCTCGACCGGCAAACCGGCCGGTAGTTGCCAGACGTATTCATTGGCGGTTTCGACCTTGCCTGTGACCGGTGGTGACCAGGTCAGCGGCGGGGCCGGGGTTTCGCTTTCGGCGGCGAACACATGTGCGGATATCAAGGTCGGTGCGCTGTGCGGCGAGTGCCACAGCAGGCGCAGGTAGCGAGCGCTCTGGCCGGGCAGGCCGACCTCACGCTGATCGACCACTTCGTCGGCGAACGACAGGCGGGCAACTTGCCCATCGCCCCAACTGCGCCAGTGTTGAAGGTCATCGCTGGCCTCGATGCTGAAACTCTGGAAGCCCTCGCGTTCAGCGCTCCAGTCGATGATCAGTTGTTCAAGCGGCGCCTTGACTGCGCTGGTGTCCAGCAGCCAGCCGCGCAGCACTTCTTCGCCAGCCTCGATATCGCTTTGTGGCTGGACTTCGATCACGGTGCCGTTGCTGGCGCGTTCTATGCGAATGACCGGTGTCGCGTCGCCTGCTTCCTGAGTGCTGTAGAGCGCGAACCACTTCACCGGAATCGGCGTGGGTTCCTGCTCGGGCGCGGCCTGTTTCTGATTGAGGGCGTAGGCCTGCGGTTGGCCTTCGGCGTTGAAGACCCGCAGGTCGCTGAGGTCAGTCTGGCGTGCGCTCAATTGCACGGACAGCGGCAGTTCGATGCGATACCACGGGCCTTCGCCACTCAGGGTCAGCGGTGTCTGGCTGGTGAAATCGGCCGGTTTGTCTTGAGCATGGGCGGCCATCGTCGTGCACAGGGTCAGGCCGAGCACGGCGATTTTCAGGGGGGAGCGACTCAAGAACGGTTTCCTCATGGGCTGGTGGGCTCGGCAATCGGAGCCTGGCCGGGTTCCTCGCCAGTTTTGGTGGCGGGAAGTTTCGGCGGTAATGGTGCGAAATATCCCACCACCAGTAGCAGAATGCCAACACCTATGAATGAGACGATGCGCTCCATGCCGCCGCGATTGCTCAATTCAATGAAGAACAGCTTGATCACCACCACCCCGATCAGCGCCGCGCCGCCCAGCCATACCGGCCGGTTGGCGCGCACATGACCGCCGATCATCAGCGCCAGCGCCATCAGCGTCCAGACGATCGACAGCCCGGCCTGCACGCGCATCGAGTCGAGCAGGCTTTCGGTGTGCCACGGCACATCGGCCCAGTGATGAGCAGTGCGCATGACCATCGCTGTGACCAGCGCGAACACTGAGCCGCCCGCGATCAGCAGCGGCAGGTAACGGGCGGGGGCCTCGCCCAGACCCATTTTCGGCAGGCACTCACGCGTCCACAGGAAGACGCCGCCCAGTGAGAACAGCAGGCCGATTTCCAGCGGATTGATCAGCGGCAGATAAGGCAGCGGATCGGCCGCTCCGTCGCTGAAGATGTTCGCGATCCAGAACCACGCCAGCATCAGCGCGGCCAGCGGTGCGGCAGCGCTGATGCGATAGGCGCCCGAGTAAGCCGACACTGGCCAGGGCCACTGGCGTTGCGAGGTCATCGCCCACAGGTACAGGCTTGGAATGATGGCCCAGCCCAGCCAGCGCCACGCGTTGTACTGATCGGAAAGCTGCATCAGGCCGAAGCGCAATTCCAGCGCCAGCACGGCGATGATCAGCCAGCAGCCGACAACATGTGCCACCCGTGCGGCGAGGCTTGGCAGTATTGCGGTCAGGCGATGAAGTGACAGCAGGTGCACGGCGAACACCGCCAGCCAGCCTGCCCAGCCGCCATTCTCAGCGGGGTGGTAATAATGGCTTAGCGAGCCCAGTAGCAGGAGGCTGCATAGTGGCATCAACATAACGCACAGCGTGGCCAGGTCCGGCCAGCGCAAAAGCAGCGCCAGCAAGGTCCAGAGTGCAACGCTTGCGGCCGCAGCCATTAGCAGCGCGGTGGTCTGCATCGGTTCCGCCACCAGCAACTGGACGGCGCTGAGGATCGAAATTACCCACCAGCTTGCGCCCCAGATCATCAGCAACGATCTGGCCAGTTGCTGATCCATCAGCGTCAGGACCTTGAAGCGATGCACGCACCAGGCGCTGACCCCGGCGGCCGTTGCCAGAATCATCGCGGTCCAGTAGTCACCGTTCAACAGCGGCGATGCGTCGGCGTTGTCGAGGTTGTTCAGTAGGGTCGCGCCTGCCGCCAGTTGCAACACAACACCAAAGACCCGAGCCAATACCCGATGCTGGCGCATGCCCAGCCAGAAAATGGCTGCGCCTTCGACCGCCCAGGCGCAGGTCGTCCACTGCGAACCCAGGCCCAACGGGATCGCCAGCGTGGCGAACACCACGCCCAGCGCCAGGCAGGTTTCCATCAGCAATACCATACGATCAGGCGCGCGCGCCGCCAGCATGCGCGCCAGCCCCATGTAGATCAGGCCGAGCGTCAACGCGCTGAACGCTGCGCCTGATTCGAGGTGTTCGACCAGTGCGTATTGCAGGCCGAACCCGACGATCGGCGTGCCGAACAGCAAAGTCCCATCGACGTAATCGCCTTGGCGCGCCGACCAGCGCAGTAGGGCGTCGCGGCTGTCGTCCTGTGGGCCGCTTGCCTGTTCCTGAAGCTTGCGTCGGGCGAAGAGCAGGCCGATCGCCAGGTACATCAGGAAAAACAGAATCAGGAACGGCTCGGTGCTCCAGAACAGCTCCGGCCTGTAGGCTTTGAGGCCCCAGGCAAAGCCGATGCCGAAGGTGCCGAAAAAGCCGATCAGGTTCAGAACGCGCCAGGCTCTGAACCAGGCGATGGCGAAAATACCGGCATTGAGCAGGGCAAAGTAGCTGAACAGCGACACGTGGCTGCCTTGCCCGGTGGAGGCCAGAATCGGTGCGGAAAACCCGCCCAGTGCGCCAGCGCAGGCCAGCGCCAGGGAGTCTTGGGTCAACGCCAGGACGGCGGAGAACGCCGTGATCGCCACCAGCAGCGCGAAACCCATTGTCGGATCGAGCAGCGGATGCAGCTTCATAGCGGCGAACACGGTCAGGTACAGCACGCCGATGCCCGCGCCTTGCAGCATCAAGGCATAGGGCGCATTGCGCAGGCGTAGCCACCAGCCCAGCCCCAACAGCGCCAACGCACTGGCCGCAACGCCTGCGTAGCGGGTTTCAATCGGCACCACCATGCCTTCGGTGGCGTAGCGCAACAGAAAGGCCAGCCCCAGAAACAGCACCACCACGCCGACCCGCAATACGGTATTGCCGCCCATCAGCCAGCCGAGCGCGCCAGACAGGGCTTTTTCGAAGACGTTGGGCGTTGCAGGTGTTTTCGCTGGTATCTGATTGGGGGTGACTGGCGCTGTAGGTTCAGAGGAGGGCGCGGCGGGCGTCACTTCGAACGGCAGATCCCACATCAGCTCTGGGCCGGTGGTACGCGCCGCAATAATGACTGAGTCATCGGGCAATGGCGCGGCCTGCTGCGCTTCGGCGGGTGGCTGAGCAGCGGAAACAGGTGGGTATTCGAGCAGGGTCAGGCGTTGTTGCAGGGCTTCGACGGTCTTGCGTGTGGCCAGCAATTCAAGCGATTGCTCTGCCGAGCGCTTGTCCAGCGTGTACACGCGAACACCGGCCCAAAGCCCCCAGCCCATCACGGCGCCAATGAACAGGCCTTCCCACTCGTCATAACTCAGCGAGTAGCCCAGCACCGCACCGCCTACGACCAGACAAATCCAAAGCACGCGACGACATCCTTTTCGATGTGTGAAGGTTTATCGGTGCGCAGTATAGGGCCGAACACGTGGGGTCAGTACAGTCAGTCGAGCGGCGGCGTAGCAGTGCACCACGTCAGCGGTTCGGTGGGAGCCAACGTGTCCGCGAAGAGGCCGGTACAAACACCAAAAAAACCAGCGCCTGACACATCGTCTTCGTGGACAAGTCCACTCCCACGGGGCGTGCGCGCGTCAGTGGGAGTGGACTGCCAAGCCTCAGTCCAGCGCTTTCCAGATTTCTCCGGCGTACTCGCGAATGGTCCGGTCCGAGGAAAACCAGCCCATGCGTGCCGTGTTGAGCACTGCCGAACGCCACCATTGCTTGGAGTCGTGCCAGCGTTCTTCGACCTTGGCCTGCGCGGCCCAGTACGAGTCGAAGTCTGCGCAGACCAGGAAGCGGTCGTACGCCAGCAACTGATCGACCAGACCGGCATAACGGTTCGGATCATCCGGCGAGAACACCCCGCCACGAATCGCCTGCAGCACATCGTTCAGACGCCCGGACGCGGCGACATCTCCATGCGCACTGAAGTCGCCAGCCTGTTTGCGAGCTTCGACTTCTTGCGAGGTCATGCCGAAGATGAACATGTTTTCCAGACCGATCTGCTCGCTCATTTCCACGTTGGCACCGTCCAGCGTACCGATGGTCAGTGCGCCGTTGAGGCCGAACTTCATGTTACTGGTGCCCGAGGCTTCAAGACCGGCAGTGGAAATCTGCTCCGACAGGTCGGCCGCCGGAATGATGCTTTCCGCCAGACTGACGTTGTAGTTGGGCATGAACACCACTTTCAGCAGACCGCGCACAGTCGGGTCGTTGTTGACCGTGCGGGCGATGTCGTTGGTGAGCTTGATGATCAGCTTGGCCGAGTGATAACTGGCCGCCGCCTTGCCCGCGAATATCTTCACCCGAGGCACCCAGTCCGTGCCCGGCTCGGCACGAATCGCCTGATACAGCGCGACGGTGTGGAACAGGTTCAGCAACTGACGCTTGTACTCGTGGATCCGCTTGACCTGCACGTCGAACATCGCCGCCGGGTTGACCACGATGCCCAGACGCTCGTGAATGATCGCTGCCAGCGCGCGTTTGCTGTGCAGCCGTTGATCGGCCATCTGCTTGCGGAAGGACGATTTTTCGGCGAATGGCTCCAGCTCGATCAGGCGGGTTTCAGCGTTGTCCAGCACGTCCGGGCCAAGCGACTCGACCAGCATCTCGGTCAGTTTCGGGTTGGCCTGGAACAGCCAGCGGCGGAAGGTGATGCCGTTGGTTTTGTTGTTGATGCGCTCCGGGTACAGCTTGTGCAGTTCAGCGAACACCGTCTTGCGCATCAGTTGGGTGTGCAGCGCCGAAACGCCGTTCACGCTGTGCGAACCCAGGAACGCCAGGTTGCCCATGCGCACGCGACGGCCGTTGTCTTCCTCGATCAGCGACACCGAGCGCAGCACTTCGAAATCGTGGATGCCCTTGGCGCGCAGCGTGTCGATGTGTTGCGCGTTGATCAGGTAGATGATCTGCATGTGGCGCGGCAGCATCCGCTCCATCAGTCCGACCGACCAGGTTTCCAGCGCCTCGGGCAACAGCGTGTGGTTGGTGTAGCCCAGTGTGCCGACGGTGATCTTCCAGGCGGTGTCCCATGGAATATTGTGGTTGTCGATCAGTTGACGCATCAGCTCGGCCACTGCGATGGACGGGTGAGTGTCGTTCATCTGGATGGCCGCATGCTCCGGCAGGTCGGTCAGCGTGGCGTGCATGTTCAGGTGGCGACGCAGCAGGTCCTGCAACGACGCCGAGACGAAGAAGTATTCCTGACGCAGGCGCAGTTCCTGACCGGCTTCGGTGGCATCGTTCGGGTAGAGCACGCGAGAAATACTCTCGGCGCGTACCACTTCCGCCACAGCGCCGAAGTGGTCACCTGCGTTGAAGCGTTCCAGGTGCAGGTCTTCCACGGCGCGGGCTCGCCACAGACGCAGTGTGTTCACGCTCGCGCCGCGCCAGCCGACAACAGGCGTGTCGTAGGCGATCGCCCGCACGGTTTCACCCGGACGCCAGACCTGACGGGTTTCACCGGCTTCACTCGTGAAAGTCTCGACGCTGCCACCGAAGCCGATCGAGTACACCACTTCCGGGCGTTCGAATTCCCACGGGTTGCCGAAGTCCAGCCAATTCTCCGTCTGCTCCTGCTGCCAGCCGTCGACCACGGCCTGACGGAACAGACCGTGTTCATAGCGAATGCCATAGCCGTGGCCCGCGATGCCGAGGGTCGACATGCTTTCCATGAAGCAGGCCGCCAGACGACCCAGGCCGCCATTGCCCAGTGCGGCATCGGGCTCCAGCAAGCGGATGCGTTCGATGTCCACGCCCAGTTCGGTCATGGCCTCGCGAGCGATTTCCAGCAGGCCCAGGTTGCTCAGGCTGTCGTACAGCAATCTGCCAATCAGGAATTCCAGCGAAAGGTAATAGACGCGTTTCTGAACCTTGCGATAAATCTGCCGCGTATGGTCCATCCAGTGTTCGACCATGTGGTCGCGAGCGGCCAGGGCGACAGCTTCGAACCAGTCATGCTCAAACGCATGGTCAGGGTCCTTGCCCACTGAGTAAGTGAGTTTGGCGAGCACTGCGGCGCGGAAAGCAGCCACATCAGCGTCACGAACGAGTGGTTCCTGAGACATCGGTACGACCTCAAGTAGTCTGACGAATGAAAAGATGAGTTCTTAGACTGTAGGCGTGTCGTCAGTTATTTCCTGAAAATGAAAGAAATAATTGAAGACACAACTCACGCTTCGACCCAGCGCGACTGCTCTGGTTCGCCAGCCTTGCGAATTGGCAAAACGCTTGCATTGATCGTTCCATCCGGATCGATGATGTGCAGCATGCTGATTCCTCGTTTCGGGTTTATGATGCCCAACGGCAGAATAATAGAAGCCTCTGAAATCGGACTTATGGAGCACCTATGCAGACTTTGTACCCGCAGATCAAACCTTACGCCCGGCACGATCTGGCCGTGGAACAACCGCATGTGCTCTACGTCGATGAAAGCGGGTCGCCCGAAGGTCTTCCAGTGGTGTTCATTCACGGCGGGCCCGGTTCGGGGTGCGATGCCCAGAGCCGCCGCTACTTCGATCCGAACCTGTATCGCATCATTACCTTCGATCAGCGCGGCTGCGGTCGCTCCACGCCACATGCGAGCATCGAAAACAACACCACCTGGCATCTGGTGCAAGACCTGGAGCGCATTCGCGAACACCTCGGCATCGAGAAATGGGTGCTGTTCGGTGGCTCATGGGGTTCGACGCTGTCTCTGGCATACGCACAGACTCACCCGGATCGTGTTCATGCGCTGATTCTGCGCGGCATATTCCTGGCACGTCAGCAGGATATCGACTGGTTTTACCAGGCCGGTGCCAGCCGCCTGTTCCCCGATTACTGGCAGGACTATGTTGCGCCCATTCCGCTGGATGAACGCGACAATCTGCTGGCTGCTTTCCACAAACGTCTCACCGGACCGGATCAGATTGCCCAGATGCACGCTGCGAAGGCGTGGTCTACCTGGGAAGGGCGTGCGGCAACGTTGCGGCCCAATCCGCAGGTGGTCGACCGGTTCTCCGAGCCGCAACGCGCCTTGTCGATTGCGCGCATCGAGTGCCACTACTTCACCCATGACGCGTTTCTGGAAGCCAACCAGTTGATCCGCGACATGCCGAAAATCGCCCATTTGCCGGGCATCATCGTCCACGGACGCTACGATGTCATCTGCACGCTGGACAATGCGTGGGAGCTGCATCAGGCATGGCCCAACAGTGAGCTGCAGGTGATTCGCGATGCGGGGCATGCTGCATCCGAGCCCGGCATTACCGATGCGCTGGTGCGCGCCGCTGGCCAGGTCGCCCGCCGTCTGCTCGACCTGCCGCCAGAAGAAGCCTGATATCGTCGTCTCCTCGTTGCGGATCTGAAAGAGCATCTATGAAAGGTTTATTGCAGCGCGTGCGTGGCGCACGCGTCGAAGTGGCTGGCGAGGTCGTCGGCTCAATCGATCAGGGCATTCTGGTGCTGGTCGGTATAGAGCCTCAAGACACCCGGGCCAGCGCCGATAAGTTGCTGCACAAGTTGCTCAACTACCGGGTGTTCAGCGATGCCGACGGCAAGATGAATCTCTCGTTGCGCGATGTGGAAGGCGGGTTGCTGCTGGTTTCGCAATTTACCCTGGCGGCCGACACCAAAAGCGGCATGCGTCCGAGCTTTTCGAAAGCCGCGCCGCCAGCGCTGGGCGCCGAGTTGTACGACTATCTGTTGAGTCAGGCCAGGATCGCGCATTCGAGCGTGGCTGCGGGCCAGTTTGGTGCAGACATGCAGGTCCATCTGGTGAATGATGGCCCGGTGACATTTTTGCTTGAAACCTGAGCTAAGATTTCTTTCGCTCCTCCCGGATTCAAAGGTTCGAGAGGAATAAAATTCTTTGTCATACCTGATGCGTTGTGACGCGAGCTACTGGATAATCGCGCGCTACGGAGATCAGCGGTGGTTGATCCATCTGGCATGACAAAAGCGGTTCTGACACTGGTTGGGGAATCATTAAGCCCAATTGGAGTCGGAACAATGCTCGCCAACCCGGCATTCGATAGCTGGCCGTTGGTTTCTTCATCTGTTTTCGGCGAGGGTTGCTCGTGATTGTTAGTCCCTGTGATGCTCCAAAGAAACCTGTCAAGCGGTTGCGCAGTGCGCTGCTGGCAAGCTCGGCCCTTGTGTGCCTGTTCAGCGCTGGTCAGCTCTGGGCCTTCAATCTCGATGATGTAGCCGCCAGGGCCAAAGAAATGGCCGGGCAGAAGTTCGAAGCGCCGAGAAGCAATCTGCCCAACGAACTGCGCGACATGAAGTTCGCCGACTATCAGAAAATCCGCTTCCGTGAGGACAAGGCTGAGTGGGCCGGCGACAAGACGCCGTTCAAAGTGTCGTTTTATCACCAGGGCATGCATTTCGACACGCCAGTCAAGATCAACGAAGTGACCGCCACCAGCGTTGACGAAATCAAGTACGACGCCAGTCGTTTCGATTTCGGCGACCTGAAGATCGATCCCAAGTCCACCGAAAAACTGGGTTATGCCGGTTTCCGTGTGCTGTACCCGATCAACAAGGACGACAAGCAGGACGAGATCATGACCATGCTGGGCGCGAGCTACTTTCGCGTGATCGGCAAGGGTCAGGTCTACGGCCTGTCCGCTCGTGGCATGGCCATCGACACTGCATCGCCATCGGGTGAAGAGTTCCCGCGTTTCAAGGAATTCTGGATCGAGAAGCCGGGCCCGGATGACAACCATCTGGTGATTTTCGCGCTGCTCGACTCGCCACGTGCGACCGGTGCGTACCAGTTGACCCTGCGTCCTGGCACCAACACGCTGGTTGACGTGAAATCGCGCATGTTCCTGCGTGACAACGTCAACAAGCTGGGCGTTGCGCCACTGACCAGCATGTTCCTGTTCGGTGCCAACCAGCCATCGCGTGTGCCTAACTACCGTCGCGAACTTCACGACTCGAGCGGCCTGTCGATTCAGGCAGCCAACGGCGAATGGCTGTGGCGTCCGCTGAACAACCCTAAACACTTGTCCATCAGCAGCTTCTCGGTCGAGAACCCACGTGGTTTCGGTCTGTTGCAGCGTGGTCGTGATTTCAGTCAGTACGAAGATCTCGACGATCGCTACGACAAGCGTCCAAGTGCCTGGATCGAGCCGAAGGGTGACTGGGGCAAAGGTACGGTCGAGCTGGTCGAAATCCCGACTGCCGACGAAACCAATGACAACATCGTTGCCTACTGGAAGCCTGAAACCCTGGCCAAGCCGGGCGAGCCGATGGACTTCAACTACCGCATCCACTGGACCATGCAGGAAAACTCGATTCACTCCCCGGATCTGGGTTGGGTCAAGCAGACTCAGCGCTCCATCGGTGACGTGCGTCAGTCCAACCTGATTCGTCAGCCGGATGGCAGCCTGGCATTCCTGGTCGACTTCGTCGGTCCGGTTCTGGCCGCTCTGCCGGAAGACAAGACCATTCGCAGTCAGGTCACCACCGACGACAATGTCGAGCTGGTCGAGAACAACCTGCGCTACAACCCGGTCACCAAGGGCTATCGCCTGACCCTGCGCGTCAAGGTCAAGGATTCGAGCAAGCCGACCGAGATGCGCGCTTACCTGTTGCGTGAAATCCCGGCCGAGCCCGGCAAGGAACCTGCACTGCTCGTTGCTGACAAAGCAGAAGAGAAGAAAGCGGTTGCCAAGGAGCAGGAGAAGAAGACGCTGGCCAAAGATGTTGCCAAACCAGCAGCTTCCACCGAAGTCAAAGACACTGCCAACGACCAGGTCGAGATAGCCAAGGCCGACGCGCCGAAGCCGGAAGTCAAGGTCGAGACAGTCAAGCCTGAAGCTGCCAAGCCCGATGCGGCCAAGGCTGACGTCGCGAAAACCGACGCCGCCAAGGACAAGGACGGTAAAGAAACCCAGCAGCCTGCTACCGAGGCAGCACCCACCCATCCGGAACCGGCCAAGACGCTGCAAGTCATGACCGAGACCTGGAGCTATCAGTTGCCGAGCGATGAGTAATTCTCTACCGGTGCCAATGTCTCTGAACGAGTACCTGGCGCATTTACCGATGAGCGACGAGCAGCGGGCAGAACTTGCCGGCTGCACATCCTTCGCCGAGTTGCATGAACGCCTTTCGGCGCAGCCGGTCAACGATCCCGCCGAGGCCGCTCAGGCTTCTGTGGGTCGTCGTCTGACGCTGTCCACGGTTGACCAGTTGGAGGACGCCGAGATGCTCGGCGTCGATGCCAGTGGTCGCCTGTGCCTGAAGGCTACACCGCCTATCCGTCGTACCAAGGTCGTTCCCGAGCCGTGGCGTACCAACATTCTGGTACGCGGCTGGCGTCGCCTGACCGGCAAGACCAATCCGCCCAAGCCTGACCACAGTGACTTGCCGCGTGACTTGCCCAAGTCGCGCTGGCGCACGGTCGGTTCGATTCGTCGCTATATCCTGCTGTTGTTGATGCTGGGTCAGACGATCGTTGCCGGCTGGTACATGAAAGGTATCCTGCCGTATCAGGGCTGGTCGCTGGTTTCGCTGGACGAAATCACCCGTCAGACCTTCGTGCAGACGGCCTTGCAGGTCATGCCGTACGCGCTGCAGACCAGTATTCTGTTGCTGTTCGGGATTCTGTTCTGCTGGGTATCGGCCGGTTTCTGGACCGCGTTGATGGGCTTTCTGGAATTGCTCACCGGTCGCGACAAGTACCGCATCTCGGGCGCCAGCGCAGGTAACGAGCCGATTGAAGTCGGCGCGCGAACCGCTCTGGTGATGCCGATCTGCAACGAAGACGTGCCTCGGGTGTTCGCCGGTCTGCGTGCGACGTTCGAGTCGGTAGCGGCGACGGGTGACCTGGATCGCTTCGACTTCTTCGTCCTCAGCGACACCAACGACACCGACATCGCCGTTGCCGAGCAGCAGGCCTGGCTCGACGTGTGCCGTGAAACCGGTGGTTTCGGCAAGATCTTCTATCGCCGTCGTCGCCGTCGCGTCAAGCGCAAAAGCGGCAACCTCGACGACTTCTGCCGTCGCTGGGGTGGCGATTACCGCTACATGGTCGTGCTCGATGCCGACAGCGTCATGAGCGGCGAATGCCTGACCAGTCTGGTTCGCCTGATGGAGGCCACGCCAGACGCCGGTATCATTCAGACCGCGCCGCGTGCATCTGGCATGGACACGCTGTATGCCCGCATGCAGCAGTTCGCCACCCGCGTCTACGGTCCGCTGTTCACCGCCGGTCTGCACTTCTGGCAGTTGGGTGAATCCCACTACTGGGGTCACAACGCGATCATCCGGATGAAGCCATTCATCGAGCACTGCGCCTTGGCGCCGCTGCCCGGTAAGGGAGCATTTGCCGGTGCGATCCTGTCTCACGACTTCGTCGAAGCTGCGCTCATGCGCCGTGCCGGTTGGGGCGTGTGGATTGCTTATGATCTGCCGGGCAGTTACGAAGAGTTGCCGCCCAACCTGCTGGACGAACTCAAGCGCGACCGCCGCTGGTGCCACGGCAACCTGATGAACTTCAGGCTGTTTCTGGTCAAGGGCATGCACCCGGTTCACCGTGCGGTATTCCTGACAGGGGTCATGTCGTACCTGTCGGCGCCGTTGTGGTTCTTCTTCCTGGTGTTGTCCACTGCCTTGCTGGCCGTGAACACGCTGATGGAGCCGACTTACTTCCTTGAACCGCGTCAGCTGTATCCGCTGTGGCCACAATGGCACCCGGAAAAAGCCGTTGCGTTGTTCTCGACCACCATCGTTCTGCTGTTCCTGCCTAAGCTGCTCAGCGTCATTCTGATCTGGGCCAAAGGTGCGAAGGGCTACGGCGGCAAGTTCAAGGTCACCGTCTCGATGCTGCTGGAAATGCTGTTCTCGGTGCTGTTGGCGCCGGTGCGCATGTTGTTCCACACCCGCTTCGTACTGGCCGCGTTCCTCGGCTGGGCAGCGACCTGGAACTCGCCGCAGCGCGATGATGACTCCACGCCGTGGATAGAAGCGGTCAAGCGTCATGGTCCGCAGACGTTGCTGGGTGCGTGCTGGGCCGGTCTGGTGTTCTGGTTGAACCCGAGCTTCCTGTGGTGGCTGGCGCCAATCGTGGTATCCCTGATGCTGTCGATTCCGGTGTCGGTGATCTCCAGCCGTACCGGTCTGGGCCTCAAGGCGCGTGACGAGAAGTTCTTCCTGATTCCGGAAGAGTTCGAGCCGCCGCAAGAACTGATCTCCACTGATCAGTACACCCACGAGAACCGCTGGCATGCGCTGAAACAGGGCTTCATTCGTGCCGTGGTCGATCCCCAGCAAAATGCGCTGGCCTGTGCGTTGGCGACGTCTCGTCACAAGCAGGCCAAGCCTATTGAAGTGGTCCGTATGGAGCGCGTCGAGCAGGCACTGAAGGTCGGTCCGGAAAAACTCAGCAACCACGAGCGTCTCATGCTGCTGAGCGACCCGGTGGCCCTTGGTCGCTTGCACGAGCTGGTCTGGAGCGACGGTCACGAAGCGTGGCTGGCAGCGTGGAGAGCTTCCATCGAAGCCGATCCGCATGCCCCGCTCTTGCCATTGCAGCCGTTGAAGCCTGCATCGGAGTCGGTTCTGGCCTAAACGCCATCCGGTTCGCAAAAGCCCCTGAAGTGCTGCTTCAGGGGCTTTTTTGCATCTGCTGTTCAAGGTCCAAGTGAGGAAAGCCGTTAAGGGTTCATCCGTGCCAGCCATCGCTATTGGTTAGCGGATACCTTACTGAAAGCGATGGCTCTCACGGCCTCTTGCGTCAAACCACTCGAAATTTCCCGACCAGTGCTTTCAGATGCGAACCCAGGCGCGCCAGTTCCACGCTTGAACTGGCGGTCTGGTCGCTGGCGGACGCTGTCTGCTCGGAAATGTTGCGCACGTTGATCACGCTCATGTTGATCTGCTCGGCAACCGTGCTCTGTTCCTCGCTGGCTGTGGCGATCTGCTCATTCATCTGCTGGATGGTCGCCACGGTGCGGGTGATCTGTTCCAGCGCGCTTCCGGCCCGGCGGCTCAGGTCCACGCTGTTGTCCGTCAGGCTGCGGCTGTTGTCCAGCGTGGTGGCGACCTGCTGAGTGCCGGTTTGCAATGCCGCGATCAGCTCTTCGATTTCCTCGGTCGACTTCTGCGTGCGCTGCGCCAGGCTGCGCACCTCATCGGCAACTACTGCGAAACCGCGTCCTGCCTCACCGGCGCGTGCCGCTTCGATGGCCGCATTCAGGGCCAGCAGATTGGTCTGCTGGGATACCGATTTGATTACGTCGAGAACCCCCACGATCTTGCCGCTTTCCTGCTTGAGCTGGTTCATCGCCTGCGTTGAGTTCACCACTTCGAGCGCCAGCTGTTCGATCTGGCTGATGGCCTGGCCTACCACCTGATCGCCTTGCCGGGCCTGCTGATCCGCTTGCGCGGCAGCCTGTGAGGCTTGCTGGGCATTACGGGCGACCTCCTGAACGGTGGCCGCCATTTCATTCATGGCAGTAGCCACCTGATCGGTCTCCTCTTTCTGCGTATTGACCCCGGTGCAGGTCTGCTCGGTGACCGCCGAAAGCTGTTCGGCGGCGCTGGCGATCTGCGAAACCCCGTCGCCGATGCCGCCAATCAGTTCACGCAGACTGACGGTCATGGCCTGCATGCTGTTCTGCAGTTGCCCCAGTTCGTCGCGACGGCCGACTTCCAGGTCCTTGCTCAAGTCGCCTTGTGCAATGCGCGCTGCGGCGGTCAGCGTCTGGCGCAACGGTGCGGTGATCTGTTGCGTCATGACCCAGGCTGCAAGCAGCCCGACCATCAGCGCCAGACCGGCGACGGCGGTCAGGGTCTTTCTGGAGGCGGCCGCTTCGCTGTCGCGGCGTTCACCCAGCAGGCGGCTCAGCTCGGCGACAGCACCGAGCATCTTGTCGCCCAGATCTTCCAGGGTTTCCTGACCCGCTTCGGTCTTGACCTGAATCACCTTGAATTGGGTCAGTTGTTCACGGTACTGCTGCAACGCTTCACTGGCAGGCGTTAGCGCCTGAATGTTCTCATCTGCCTGATCCTGAGAGATCTGCTGCATTTCCTTGAGGGCTTCATCAATCGCCGTGATCGCGGCGGTTTCATCGGCTTCTTTGCCTGTGAAGGTGTAGGCCTGCACCTGATAGCGGGCCACCTGAATCTGCTGTTTGAGCTGCGAGAGATTGGTGAACTCGTCCAGCCGGTCCCCGTTGTCCTGCTCCTGACTGACCGCCTTGAGCACCTGCACTTCGACCTGTTCCACGGCCTTTACGGCCTGCTCGGATTTTTGCTCGAGCAAGATCCGCATCTGCTCACGGGCGTCGCGATCGAGGCCCAGTTCGGTGAAGGTCTTTTCCATGTGGCTGATCAACTGGCTCTGGGCTTCGAGGCTGGCCAGCGCGTCTGCTTCGTCGCTTTGCCTGCGCAATGCCAGCAGGTGGGCTTCGATCTCGTTGAGCCGGTCCACCACCTTCACAACGTTCTCCGGCATGTTTTCCACGCGAGAGATGATTCGCTCGGTGCGCAGGTCCTTGGTCAGGCTGTTGAGCCGGTCAATGGCCGAAAGCGATTCCGAGCGATCGATCATGGTGTCCAGGCCATGCCAGCCAGTCAGCGTGATTGCCAGCGTCAACAGCAGCACGAGGCCGAAACCCAGCGACAATTTGAGTCTGACGCTCAGGTTGCCAAGCGTTTGTGTGATCCTTCCAGGCATTGAAATACTCCTGCGGTATGCGAACGAAACCAGGTCCCGAAAGGTCCGGAACCTGCGTTATGAACGCATCGGCGAGGAGTTGAATCGCGTGACCTGAACAGGTCGTAGGAGATTTCCGAGCAGGCTGCAAGGGTGACGGGCGTCACGCTGCTGCGTACCGGACCGGTCCCGCGTAGCATCGTGCACGCGGGACCGAGCGTTTTTCACTCAGACGGTAAAGCGGCTCACCAGCGTTTGCAGGTGGGTGCCCAGACGCGCCAGTTCAACGCTGGACGCCGCAGTTTCTTCGCTGGCGGCCGAGGTCTGTTCCGAGACGTCGCGCACATTGATGATGCTGCGGTTGATCTCTTCGGCAGTAGCGCTCTGTTGCTCAGCTGCAGCCGCGATCTGCTGGTTCATCGCCTGAATGGCCGAGACGGTGCGGGTGATGTTTTCCAGCGAGCCACCGGCGCGGCGGGTCAGATCAACACTGCTGGCGCTCAGTTCGCGGCTGCTGTCCATGACGGTGGCCGCTTGCTGCGTGCCGCTCTGCAGGCGGACGATCAGCGCTTCGATCTCTTCGGTGGACTTCTGGGTGCGCTGCGCCAGGCTGCGCACTTCGTCGGCGACCACGGCGAAGCCACGACCGGCTTCTCCGGCACGTGCGGCTTCGATGGCGGCGTTGAGTGCCAAGAGGTTGGTCTGTTCGGCCACGGACTTGATCACGTCCAGCACACTGCCGATCTTGTCGCTTTCCTGCTTCAGCGCGCCCATCGCTTCGCTGGAGTTACCCACTGCCGATGCCAGACGCTCGATCTGGGTGATGGCTTCGTTGACCACTCGCTCGCCTTCGCGCGCCTGCTGATCGGCAGCCACTGCGGCTTCGGACGCTTCCTCGGCATTACGAGCGACTTCCTGAACGGTGGCAGTCATCTCGTGCATGGCCGTGGCCACCTGATCGGTCTCGACCTTCTGGCTGTTGACGCCTGCGCTGGTCTGTTCGGTGACCGCTGACAGCTCCTCGGCGGCGCTGGCAATCTGGGTCACGCCATCGCGAATGCCGCCGACCAGCTCGCGCAGGCTCACGGTCATGCGCTGAATGGTGCTTTGCAGCTTACCCAGCTCATCCTTGCGGTTAACGCTCAGGTTGCGGCTCAGGTCGCCTGCCGCAACGCGTTCCACGACTTCGAGGGTTTGCTGCAGCGGGGTGGTGATCTGGCGAGTAATGATCCAGGCGGCCAGCACACTCAACAACAGCGCCAGCGCCGTTGCGGCCGCGATCATCATGACGGCATGCTCGCTTTCGACGTCGCGGCTTTTGTTCTGACGTTCGATCATGTCACTGCTGGTGGCCAGCATTTTCACGCCCAATGCCGTCATTTTCTCCAGCGCAACCCGGCTGGCGGCCTGAGAGTCACGGTACAGGCCTACGGCCGCACGGTAGCCTTTCAGACCTGCGATGGCCTGTTGCAGTAACGGGGTGAACTCAGAAGAAATATCGCCCGCCAGGGTATTGATGCCTGTGATCGCTTCGTCGATGGCCTGATTGGCGTTCTTTTCGAATTCCGGCTTGCCACTGTAGGTGTAGCCGCGCACCTGGAAGCGAGCCTGCTGGATCAACTTGCTGACACCCACGATGCCGTTGAAGGCCAGGATATTGTCTTGCTTGAGCAGCTCGGCTTCGATCTTGTTGGCCTGCTCCACTGCCTTGTCGGCGTTGTCGCCCATCTGGCTACGGCTGGACTCGCGGGTATCAATGGCCTTGGTCATCTCGGTGAATGACTGACGGTACTCGCGGGCGGCCTGAATCTGCCCATCGAGCAATTGAATGTTTTCTGGAGAGCGGAGCAGGTTTCTGGCTTCCTGCAGGGACGCATCGAGCTGATCGAGAGTGGTTTTGACGTCGGCTGCCGTCTCGGCATTGAACAGCGCTTCGTAGCGCATGCGGCTGATGCGCAGCTGAAGGGTCAACTCGTTGACATTGGCGATCGCGGTGACCCGATCACCACGGTCTATCAGGGCATTGGTGCTAAACCATGCCGTGGTAGAGATCATCAGGGTCATCACCAGCACCAGGCCGAAGCCGATGGCCAATTTCAAGCTGACACTCGCATTAGCGAGACTTTGAGTTAACCCGCGATACATGACCACTCCTCGACGTCTTATTCCTGTGCGTGTCCAACCCTATCGGCCAGTCGACAGTTAACTGAAGCGATTGGGTGCACACGGATTGAATCAGAACAAACGTGAGAGCAGCGCAGTAACAGCCGTCTCGACCCGCAGGATACGGTCGCCCAGTTGCACCGGCTGCAAACCGGCGCGGCTGAGCAGGTCAACCTCGTAGGGAATCCAGCCGCCTTCCGGTCCGATGGCCAGGGTGACCGGTTCGCTGACAGCGCGTGGGCAGGCGGGATAAGGGCCTGGATGGCCCACCAGGCCCAGCGTATTGAGGGCCAGTTGCGGCAGGCGGTCTTCGACAAAAGGCTTGAAGCGCTTTTCGATGATGATTTCCGGCAGCACGCTGTCGCGAGCCTGTTCCAGTCCCAGAATCAGTTGCTCACGGATCGCTTCGGCCTCAAGAAAGGGCGTCTGCCAGAAGCTTTTTTCCACTCGGTAACTGTTGAGCAGAATGACTTTCGGCACGCCCATGGTCGCGACGGTCTGGAAAACCCGGCGCAGCATCTTCGGCCGCGGCAGCGCCAGAAGCAGGGTCAGCGGCAGCTTTGCCGGAGGGGCGGCGTCCAGCGAGACGCGCAGTTCGGCTTCATGAGCCTCGAGGCGCAGCAGTTCGGCGCTGCCAAGCAGGCCGTTGATGCGACCGACACGCAAGCTATCGCCTACCTCGGCGCGATGCACTTCCTGCATGTGTTTGAGGCGGCGGTCGCGCAACACCACACGGTCGGCCGCAATGAAGTCGGCCTCTTCGAGCAACAGCAGGTTCACGGCTGGGTCGCAGGCGGCTGGTCTTGCTTGTCGGTTTCTTCCTCGTCGTCCGGGTGCTCGCCGCGCTTTCTGATCATGCCGCTGCACAGCACGCCCAGTTCGAACAGCAGCCACATCGGCACGGCCAGCAGGGTCTGGGAGAAGATGTCCGGCGGGGTGAGGATCATGCCGACCACGAAGCAGCCGATGATCACGTATGGACGGATCTTCTTCAGGTATTTCACGTCGACGATGCCGATCCAGACCAGCAACACCACCGCGACCGGGATCTCGAACGCCACGCCGAAGGCAAAGAACAGGGTCATCACGAAGTCGAGGTAGCTGGCGATGTCGGTCATCATCGACACGCCTTCCGGCGTTACGCTGGCGAAGAAGTGGAAAATCAGCGGGAACACCAGGAAATAGGCGAATGCCATGCCTGCATAAAACAGGATGATGCTCGACACCAGCAATGGAATCGCCACGCGCTTTTCATGCTTGTACAGGCCCGGTGCAATGAAGCCCCAGATCTGATGCAGGATCACTGGCATGGACAGGAACAGTGCGACCATCATGGTCAGCTTGAACGGCGTGATGAAGGGTGATGCCACGTCGGTGGCGATCATCGTCGCGCCTTCCGGCAGATACACCCGCAAAGGAGCCGACACCAGCGTGTAGATCTTCTGCGTGAAGTAGAACAGACCGGCAAAGATCAGAAACACTGCGGCCACGCAGCGCAACAGGCGTGTCCGCAGCTCAGTGAGGTGCGAGATCAGTGGCATTTGCTGATCGTTTTCCGGGATATCTGCGCTCATGGGGCTCGCGGTGGCAATGACGAATCGTGGGCGGGAGAGGGCGTGGCGACCGGGGCTGATACGGCAGCAGGTTTTGCGGGTTTCTCAAGCGTCAGCGTCGGTTTGACGGCAGGCTCGGCCGGACCGATCTCATTGTGCGATGCGGCCTGCGCAGGTGCTTGCGGTGACGCAGGCTGCGGGTTGACCGGCTCGTACTCGACTTCCGGGTGCTGTTGCTGAGCGAACATTTTGCGCGCTTCATCTTCCAGCGAAAGAATGTGCTCGTTGTGCAACTGCCGACGAATTTCGTCGGCGCCGATTTCACGTTCAACTTCCTGTTTGATCGCGTTGAAGCTGCGCTTCAGTCGGCCAATCCAGAGGCCTGCGGTGCGTGCCGCGCCGGGCAGTCGCTCGGGGCCCAGTACCAGCAGGGCCACGAGTCCGACCAGCAGCAGTTCAGAGAAGCTGATACCGAACATGGTCTTAAACCTGGTCTTTGCGGGTCGGCTCTTCGACTTTGTGCGCTTGCGCGTCGATCGTGTGCGGCTGGTTCAGGGGCGAGCCCTGCGGCGCTGCCTGGGCCTGCTGAGGCTGTGGTGCAGGCTGGTCGGCAGGTTTTTCATCATCGTTCATGGCTTTGCGAAAGCCTTTGATCGATTCGCCGACGTCGGTGCCCAGACCCTTGAGTTTCTTGGTACCGAAAACCAGTACCACGACGATCAGGATGACGATCCAGTGTTTCCAGTCAAAAATACCCATGAAACAGTCCTCGTAGAAGATTCTTCAAGCTCGAAAGGGGAGACAGTCAGTCCGCTGTGCGTGCGGCTTTTTCCGCATGGCCGGACAGCCCGAAGCGGCGGTCCAGTTCATCGAGCACGGCTTGTGGATGCTGACCCAGTGCCGCGAGCATGACCATGCTGTGAAACCACAGGTCAGCCGTTTCATAAATCACATCGCTGCAATCACCGCTGACGGCGGCGTCCTTGGCAGCAATGATGGTTTCAACCGACTCCTCGCCGAGTTTTTCCAGAATCTTGTTCAAACCCTTGTGATACAGGCTGGCGACATAGGAACTGTCGGCAGCGGCATCCTTGCGTGATTCCAGCACCTCGGCCAGGCGGGACAGCGTATCAGTCATGTTCAGTGGCCTGCGTGGTAAATAGCATCAGGATCTTTCAGCACCGGGTCTACGGTCTTCCAGCCTGAATTTTCATACACCCGATAGAAACAGCTCTCGCGTCCGGTGTGGCATGCGATGCCGCCGATCTGCTCGACCATCAGAATGATGACGTCGGCATCGCAGTCCAGGCGCAGCTCATGCAGCTTTTGCACATGACCCGATTCTTCACCTTTGCGCCAGAGTTTGCCACGCGAACGCGACCAATAGATTGCACGATTCTCGGAAGCCGTCAGGCTCAGGGCCTCGCGGTTCATCCAGGCCATCATCAGTACGCGGCCGGTCTTGTGGTCCTGAGCAATTGCAGGCACCAGACCGTCGCTGTTCCAGTGAATCTCGTCCAGCCAGTCTTTCATATCTACTCCGGCAGCCGGACTTGAGGCCCGGCGGGTTGAACAGTGTGCCAGCGCCATGCGCTGCTGGCTATCGGCGAACGATCAGATACAGCCCGGCAATGAGCATGATCGCTGCAGGCCAGGCGGCGAGGGTCGGCAGTTGCGTACCGGCCTCGCTGATCACCCAGCCCTGGATGACGCCACCGGCCAGCAGCGCCGAGCCGATCAGTCGCAAGGCCCAGCCATCTTTATTGTCGCGCCATGGGTTCGGCGGATCGGAAGCATGCGGACGGGACAGCCGCTCCAGCAGGTCGCGAGTCATGTTGGCGATGTGCGGCAGTTGCTCGACCTGCGATTGCAGATTGCTGACCAGCGTTTTAGGGCTGACGCGCTCGCGCATCCAGCGCTCCAGATAGGGTTGCGCGGTGCTCCACAGGTCGAGCTCGGGGTACAACTGGCGACCCAGTCCTTCGATGTTGAGCAGCGTCTTTTGCAGCAGGACCAGTTGCGGCTGGACTTCCATATTGAAGCGGCGTGCGGTCTGGAACAGGCGCATCAGCACCTGACCGAAGGAAATGTCCTTGAGCGGCTTCTCGAAAATCGGCTCGCAGACGGTACGAATCGCTGCTTCGAATTCATTGAGTTTGGTTTCCGCCGGCACCCAGCCCGAATCGATGTGCAATTGCGCCACACGGCGGTAATCGCGCTTGAAGAAGGCGAACAGGTTGCGGGCCAGATAATCCTGGTCTTCGGGCGTCAGGCTGCCGACGATGCCGCAGTCGATGGCGATGTACTTTGGGCTCCACGGGCTGACGGTGCTGACAAAGATGTTGCCGGGATGCATGTCGGCGTGGAAAAAGCTGTCGCGGAAGATCTGGGTGAAGAAGATTTCCACCCCACGCTCGGCGAGCAGTTTCATGTCGGTGCGCTGATCGGCCAGTGTCGCCAGATCGGTCACCTGAACACCGTAGATGCGCTCCATGACCAGCACCTTCGGGCGGCACCAGTCCCAGTAGACCTGAGGCACGTAAAGCAGGTCGGAGCCTTCGAAGTTACGGCGCAACTGACTGGAGTTGGCCGCTTCACGCAGCAGGTCCAGCTCGTCGTAGATGGTTTTCTCGTAATCCATCACCACCTGCACCGGGTGCAGCAGACGCGCATCGGCAGAGACGCGCTCTGCGGTGCGGGCCAGGATGAACAGCCACGCCAGGTCCTGACCGATGATCGGCTTGAGACCCGGACGCACGACCTTGACCACGACCTCTTCGCCGGTCTTGAGACGGGCGGCGTGCACTTGGGCGACCGAAGCGGAGGCCAGAGGTGTTTCGTCGAAGCGGCTGAACACGTCGCAGATCCTGGCGCCGAGCTGTTCTTCGATCAGCTTGATCGCCAGATTCTGATCGAACGGCGGTACGCGGTCCTGCAGCAGCATCAGTTCGTCGGCGATGTCTTCGGGCAACAGGTCGCGTCGCGTCGAGAGCAACTGCCCGAACTTGATGAAAATCGGCCCCAGATCCTGCAACGCCAGGCGGAAGCGTGCGCCGCGACTCAGCTCCGACTTGCTGCGCGGCAGCCAGCGCCATGGCAGCACGAAACGTACTGCGAGCATCCACCACGGCAGGGGCAGGGCGAACAACAGGTCATCGAGGCGGTAGCGGATAACGACACGTTGAATGCGAAACAGACGGCGGACGGCAAGCAGCTTCATGCGTTATCGCTGGTATTGAGGGATTGGGCGAGGCGTGCAAAGCGCGCCTCGAGACGTTCCAGATCGAGTTTGATCTGATCGAGTTCGGCAAACCGGGCCTCGGCTTCATGCCTGCCGACCAGGGTGCGTGATTCTTCACTGAGGAAATCGGCAGCGTTCTGGCTGAGACTGGCCACGTTATCACGCGTGCGGCGGGCGCTGCTGCGCAAATGGCCGCTGACCAGTTGGCTGGCGACCGGGCCGAGCCAGCGTGACAGCTCGTGCTCCCAGTCCAGCTCCAGGTCCTGAAGAATGCCGGTCAGCTCGAGCAGCAAGCCGCTGTCGCCGTCCAGTTCGACTTCCGGACCGTGCAGCACCGCCGTCTTTTCCTTGCTCAACGCCAGGCGCAGCAGGCTGGAGGCGGGCGCACGCAGAATGCAATCCGCGTCGGCCGCCCACTCGGGCGCCAGCAGAAGACCTTCGTCACTGGGCAGAATAAAAATGTTCAGGGACGGATCGCGGCATTCGACCTTGATCACATGGCCGGACAGGCGCGCCAGACGCGGCAATGCCGTGCTGTCCAGCCGCAATACCCGGTTGATGCCGTGCTCGGCGCTGGTGAGCAGCCCCCGAAACAACATTACGGCTTGATGCCGCGGTGCAGGGCAACGATGCCTGAAGTCATGTTGTGGTAGGTCACGCGGTCGAAACCGGCTTCCACCATCATCGACTTCAGGGTTTCCTGATTGGGATGCATACGGATCGATTCAGCCAGGTAGCGGTAGCTTTCCGAATCATTGGTCACCAGCTTGCCCATCAGCGGCATGAAGGCAAACGAATAGGCATCGTAGGCCTTGGACATGAGCTTGTTGGTCGGCTTTGAGAACTCCAGCACCAGCAGCCGACCGCCAGGCTTGAGCACCCGCAGCATCGAGCGCAGGGCGTCTTCCTTGTGCGTCACGTTGCGCAGACCGAACGCAATGGTCACGCAGTCGAAGTGGTTATCCGGGAACGGCAGCTTTTCAGCGTCGGCCTGGACGAACTCCACATTGCCCGCCACACCCAGATCCAGCAGGCGATCACGGCCGACCTTGAGCATCGAGGCATTGATATCGGCCAGCACCACGTGGCCGGTCGGGCCGACGAGGCTGGAGAACTTGCGGGTCAGGTCGCCCGTGCCGCCTGCGATGTCGAGCACGCGGTTGCCGGTACGAACGCCGGACAGCTCGATGGCGAAACGTTTCCAGAGTCGATGCATGCCGCCGGACAGCAGGTCATTCATCAGGTCGTACTTGGCCGCTACCGAGTGGAATACCTCAGCGACTTTTTCTGCCTTCTGGCTTTCCGGTACATTTTTGTAACCGAAGTGAGTCGTAGGTTCGGCATCGCTGCCTTTGCGCTGATCGTTCATATCGCTTCACCGGAATAGATTGCGGGCCATTCTAATCGTCAAGGCTGGCTTTGTCTTGACAAGGCTCACCGCCAACGCTTTCTTGGATGCAGGCGGATGTATATAGTTGCGCCGCATTTCATCCGACGATCAAGGAGCTGTCCCATGGCGAAGATAACTGTTGAGCGCCCTCACTCGCTGGGCCGGGATCAGGCTCGCGAGCGCGCGGAGCAGCTGGTAGAGAAACTGGCCGACAAATACGGCCTGGCGCATGAGTGGGTGGGAGACACCGTGAAACTGGAAGGCAAGGGCGCCAAAGGCAAGGTCGAAGTGGAGGACGAACTGATCCGCATCAATATCGACCTGAACTTCATCCTGTCGACCATGAGCGGTTCGATCAAGTCCGAGGTCGAGCGGGTGCTGGACAAGGCGCTGGCTGCCTGAATAGTCGTTCCCGTCTGTCGAGGTTCGCCAGTCTGTCGAGCTCCGTCCTTTTCCTTTCACCCTAGGGTGAGCATTCTAATTTTTCTCCGTAGCTTTGAGTCCATGCCCCAATCGGGCGGTTCCTTCAACTTTCGAGCATGAGGTGCACCATGGCCAGAGCGACCATCAAGAAAAAAATCGAAGACGAACAGGCTTCCACCTTTTCCGACGTCAAACTGTATGCCCGTAAAATCTGGCTGGCTGGCCTGGGTGCCTATTCCAAGGTCAACGAGGAAGGCACGCAGTACGTCAGAGAGCTGATCAAGACCGGCGAAGAAGCAGAGAAAGAGGCCAGGAAAGCGCTCGATCAAAAGCTTGAAGCGGCGAACAGCGAGATGGACTCGATCAAGGGCGAAGTGTCCGACGCCAAGGGCCGCGTTGAAGCACAACTCGACCGGATTGAAAGTGCATTTGACCGCCGCGTCGCAAAAGCCTTGAACCGCGTCGGCATCCCGTCTAAACATGACGTGGACACGCTCTCTGCTAAGCTCGATGAGCTGACGGCATTGCTTGAACGTGTCGGGCCTAAAAAGCTCGAACGCTCTGAGCCTAAACGACTCGAACGTTCTGAGCCTGGACAATAAGGAGAGCAGGATGGCTGGCAAGAAAAAGGTAGAGAAAGAAGGCAGCTCCTGGATTGGCGAGGTTGAGAAGTACTCCCGCCAAATCTGGCTGGCTGGTTTAGGCGCTTACTCCAAGATAAGCAATGACGGCAGTAAGCTTTTCGAGACGTTGGTAAAAGACGGCGAGAAAGCCGAAAAACAGACCAAGGCCGAGGCGCAGAAGCAACTCGACGAGGTCAAGGACACAGCTAAGGCGACCAAGTCCCGTGTCGGTGATGTGAAAGACATGGCACTGGGTAAGTGGAATGAGCTTGAGGGCGCATTCGACAAGCGCCTGAACAGCGCGATTTCGCGCCTGGGCGTGCCGAGCCGCAATGAAGTGCAAGCGTTGCACAGCAAGGTCGATCAACTGACTCAGCAGATCGAGCAACTAACGGGTGGCAAGGCGCGTCCGGTCGCTTCACGCGCGGCCGCTGCACCCAAGCCTGCACCCAAGACAACGGCCAAACCGCTGAAAGCAGCGTCCAAAACCGTCGCCAAGACTGCAGACAAGGTCGCTGACAAGGCAGCCGCGGCCAAACCCGCTGCCAGAAAAGCCGCCACCAAGCCGCTGGATGCCACCGAGAAAGCGGCGTCGAAAACGGCCAGCAAGGCCAAGGACGCTGCCAAAAAACCAGCCGTTAAACCGGCTGCGGCGAAAAAGCCGGCAGCCAGAAAACCCGCCGCGCCCAAGCCCGCCGCATCGGCCAAGGCAGACAGCCAGACCCCCGCCGCTACTCCGCCGCCTCCACCGCAAGAGCCATCCAACC
>NZ_MUIO01000066.1 GCF_002087235.1 Pseudomonas floridensis
GGTTGACGCGGCGTGCCGACGGGCCGGCTTCCCAGACGATTTCCGGGTAAGCGTCCAGCGGCGGCGCTTCCAGCGAGGCCGGGCCGGTGCCGTCGAGCACGAAGTGGGCATGACGGGTGGCGGCGCAGTTGGGGATCATGCAGACCGGCAGCGAAGCCGCGTGGGTCGGGTAATCCATGATCTTCACGTCGAGCACGGTGGTCAGGCCACCCAGCCCCTGAGCGCCGATGCCCAGTTGGTTGACCTTCTCGAACAGCTCCAGACGCATCTCTTCGATACGGGTCTGCGGGCCGCGTGCCTTGAGCTCGTGGATGTCGATGGATTCCATCAACACTTCCTTGGCCATGACCGCTGCCTTCTCGGCGGTGCCGCCGATGCCGATGCCGAGCATGCCCGGTGGGCACCAGCCCGCGCCCATGGTCGGAACGGTTTTCAGCACCCAGTCGACGATCGAATCGGACGGGTTGAGCATCGCCATCTTCGATTTGTTTTCCGAACCGCCGCCCTTGGCCGCCACGTCCACTTCCACGGTGTTGCCCGGGACGATGGAGTAGTGGATGACCGCCGGGGTGTTGTCCTTGGTGTTTTTGCGAGCACCGGCCGGATCGGCCAGGATCGAGGCGCGCAGGACGTTTTCAGGCAGGTTGTAGGCGCGACGTACGCCTTCGTTGATCATGTCGTCCAGGCCCATGGTGGCGCCATCCCAACGTACGTCCATGCCGACGCGTACGAAAACGGTGACGATGCCGGTGTCCTGGCAGATGGGGCGATGACCGGTCGCGCACATGCGCGAGTTGATCAGAATCTGGGCGATGGAGTCGCGGGCGGCAGGCGACTCCTCACGCAGATACGCCTCGTGCATGGCCTGGATGAAATCCACGGGGTGGTAGTAGGAAATGAATTGCAAAGCGTCTGCAACGCTCTGAATCAGGTCGTCTTGCTTGATCACGGTCATGCGGCGCGCTCCTCTGTAAGGACGGGAACATTCAATTACGCTATCGGCGACAGTCGAGGACTGCGGCGTGAACCCGAGCTGTCAGGGTAGCCGTAGCGGGCGCAAAAAGGCGCGGCAGTATAACCTGCCCGACAGGCCAGTCTGTACAATCGCCGTTATTTTCTGCACGGGGCGTCTTGATGCCGCATTTGCATGTCGGTGACCGCAGTTGGACGGTGACCGAAGCCAGTAATTTGCTCGACGCCCTGAATCAGGCAGGCGTTGCGGTGCCTTACAGTTGCCGGGCGGGCAGTTGCCACGCGTGTCTGGTGCGCTGCGTGAAGGGCGAGCCGATAGACTCGCTGCCCGAAGCGCTGCCTGCCGAAAAGCGTCAGCAGGGCTGGCGGCTGGCATGTCAGTGCAAGGTGGTTCAGGACCTGACCGTCGAAGTGTTCGATCCTTTGCTGGACGGCTTGCCGGCCACGGTGCAAAGCTGTGACTGGCTCAGTCCGACCGTCTTGCGTGTGCGGCTGGAACCGGGCAAGCCGTTGCGCTACCGCGCCGGACAGCATCAGGTGTTGTGGAACGGGCAGGGCGTGGCGCGGCCTTACTCGCTGGCGAGTCTGCCCGGTGACGATGCCTTTCTGGAGTTTCATCTGGATTGCCGACAGCCTGGCGCGTTCTGCGACCATGCGCGCCAGTTGCAGGTCGGCGATGAGTTGAGACTCGGCGAACTGCGTGGCGGGGCGCTGCGTTATGACCCGGACTGGCAGGACAAACCCTTGTTGCTGCTGGCGGCCGGCACCGGCCTCGGGCCGTTATGGGGCGTCTTGCGTGAGGCGTTGCGTCAGGAGCATCAGGGTGCCATTCGTGTGATCCATTTGGCTCACGACGCGCAGGAACATTATCTGGCGGCTGAACTGCAGGCGCTGGCAGAGAATCATCCTCTGCTACAGGTTCAGCTGATCACCCAGGACACCCTTCAGAGCGCGCTGGCCGACCTGCGCCTGCTGTCGCGCCACGCCATGGCGCTGGTGTGTGGCAGCCCCGAGAGTGTCGAGGTGTTTGCCAAACGGCTGTACCTGGCCGGGCTGCCGCGCAATCAATTGCTGGCGGATGTGTTTGTCGGGCGGGAGTGATGGCGCATTCGCGGACAGTTGGCTCCCACCAGAGCGTGTGCCTCGTTTGGGAGAGTGATGGCGCACTCGCGGACAAGTCCCCACCAGAGTGCTCCACCAGAATGATTTGCACCTCGCGTGGGAGCGGACTTGTCCGCGAGTAGGGTTGCGCAGGCACAAAAAAGCCTCGGCTCTTGCGAGACGGGGCTTTGTCTGTTGCGCTGAACGTCAGACCAACGGGTCGCCGACGTGCAGGATCTTCATGCCGTTGGTGCCACCGATGGTGTGGTAGCTGTCGCCCTTGGTCAGGATGACCCAGTCGCCTTGCTCGACCAGACCGCGTTTAAGCAGTTCGTCGACAGCGGCCTGGCTGACCTGACCTGGTGGCAGGGCTGCCGGGTCGAACGGTACGGTGTAGACGCCACGGAACATCGCGGCCCGTGCCTGCGTGGCGCGGTGCGGGGAGAATGCGTAGATCGGCACGGAGGAGCGGATGCGCGACATGATCAGCGGGGTGTAGCCGCTTTCGGTCAGCGCGATGATCGCCTTGACGCCCGGGAAATGGTTGGCGGTGTACATGGCCGCCAGCGCGATGCTTTCGTCACACCGGGTGAACGAGTGACCGATGCGGTGGCTGGAAGTCTTGCCCGTCGGGTGCTTTTCAGCGCCGAGGCAGATGCGCGCCATGGCCTGCACTGCTTCGATCGGGTACGAGCCCGCAGCACTTTCCGCCGACAGCATGACAGCGTCGGTGTAGTCGAGCACGGCGTTGGCCACGTCGGACACTTCAGCGCGGGTCGGCATGGGGCTGGAGATCATCGACTCCATCATCTGCGTGGCCACGATCACCGCCTTGTTGTGGCGACGTGCGTGCAGAATGATGCGTTTCTGAACGCCGACCAGTTCGGCGTCGCCGATCTCTACGCCCAGGTCGCCACGAGCAACCATCACGGCGTCACTGGCGCGAATCAGTTCGTCGAGCACTTCGTCGTTGGCAACGGCTTCGGCGCGTTCGATCTTCGCCACCAGCCAGGCCGTACCGCCGGATTCGTCGCGTAGTTGGCGTGCGTATTCCATGTCGGCGGCGTCGCGCGGGAAGGACACGGCCAGGTAGTCCAGGTCCATTTCGGCAGCGAGCTTGATGTCCTGCTTGTCTTTTTCGGTCAGCGCCGGCGCCGTCAGGCCACCGCCGCGACGGTTGATGCCTTTGTGGTCCGACAGCGGGCCACCGATCAACACGGTGCAGTGCAGTTCATCGGCAGTTTGAGTGTCGACGCGCATGACCACGCGACCGTCGTCGAGCAGCAGCTCGTCGCCCACGCCGCAATCCTTGACCAGATCCGGGTAGTCGATACCCACGATCTGCTGGGTGCCACTGGTCAACGGGTGAGCGGTGGAGAAGGTGAACTTGTCATCGACTTTCAGCTCTATCCGCTTGTCGGTGAACTTTGCGATACGGATCTTGGGACCCTGCAGGTCGCCCAGCAGAGCGACGAAGCGCCCGTGTCTGGCGGCGATATCACGGATCAGTTTGGCGCGAGCCTTATGCTCATCCGGGGTGCCGTGGGAGAAGTTCAGACGGGCAACGTCGAGACCCGAAAGGATCAGTTGCTCAATGACTTCCGGCGAGTTGCTGGCAGGGCCAAGTGTGGCGACGATTTTGGTGCGGCGAACGGTCATGCACAAACTCCTTAATTGAAGCGCAGCGAGAGGCTACTCCTGTCTGGGTCTTTAGTCATTGTTCCTTTGCACTACCTTGCTGCAGGCAGGCAGGGCAATCGGCTGACGGCCGGTGTTCGATTGGCCTGAAGAAATTGGATGTCGAGCCGATAAATGGCAGAGAACAGGAGACTCCCATGCGTATTGTAACGATTGTTGTATTACTGGCTGCGGTCAGCGGTTGCACCCGTTGGGCTATGAACTCCAACCTGGATCATGCCTATCGCGCTTATCAGGAAGGCGACTGCGATCGAGTGATGCTCGATCTGTCCAAGGTCGAACGTCAGAGCCGTGAGCGTCGCTACGTGCAGCCGGAGGTTTCGATGCTGCGCGGTCAATGCCTGGAGCGACAGAAGCTTTACGTCGATGCCGCGCAGACGTATCAGTTTCTGATGACCCAATATCCGGCCAGTGAATACGCCTACCGTGCGCGGGCTCGACTCGACACGCTGGCGCAACTGGGCCACTACCCGCCAGCCCAGCCTGCAAGACCGATTCCTGCCTCAAAATAATTACACCCGATTGGATGATTGGTGTCGTATTCGGGTGGATGTTAGAAGGATTTGCGCTAGGCTCTCTGTCAAGGGAATGAAAGGGCCTGAAGGCCCTAGTCTAGGGAGTTCCTGCGGCATCCGGTTTTGTTGTATGGCTGCAGGAATGAAAGTTCTACGTGACCATGCTGATTGGTCTCTGAAGGCGGCCTGCCATGCTAAAAGAGCGAAAAATCGAACGACACCAGTTGCAGGAATATCTTCAGGTTTTCAATCGACACACAGACCGCCCACTCGGTTGTCTGGGAAACGTTTCCGAAGAAGGACTGATGCTGATCAGCAACATTCCTTTGCTGGTGGGTGCGCGTTTTGATTTGCGTTTGAGATTGCCACGCAGCGAAGGGCTCAAGACCATCGATTTCAACGCGAAGTGCCTGTGGTGTCATGAAGACGAGACGCCGGGCTGCTACGATTCCGGTTTCGAGCTTGCTGAAGTGTCAGACGATTATCTGGAGCTGGTTCGCGTGTTGCGCCAGTACTTTTGCTTTTATCCAACCTTTGAGGCTTCGGCCTGACGCGCTTGATGTGGAGAAAGCGGGTCAGAGTGTTCCCGCTTTCTTCCAGCCGAGGTAGCGCGTCACCAACTGTGCGCCCAGTTCTCCCGGGCGCGCATCCATCACATTGATGCCGTGTGCGACAAGGTGCTCGTGCAATGTTGACCGCGCATTGAGAAAGTTGATTGTCCCGCAGTAACTCAGGGCTTCGTCGTACGTCTGTACAGTCGAATGCCGAAGGCTGTCCAGCACTTCCTCCCTGAGGCTGGCGACCAGTACCCGGTGTCGGCTTCCCAGATGTTTCACTGCCGTCATCAGCTCATCGTCGTCCTCATCGCGCAGGTTGGTGACCAGCACCACCAGGCAACGTCTTTTCTGGCGGGCCAGCAACTGGCGAACGGCCGCGCTATAGTCGGCCGGCCGCTGCGTGGTCTGCAGGTCATAGACGGTGTTGAGCAGCAGGTTCAGCTGGCCGTGGCCTTTGACTGGCGACAGGAAACGGTTTTGATCACCGGCGAAGGTCGTGAGGCCGACGGCATCACCCTGGCGCAAGGCAACGTAGCTGAGCAATAGACAGGCGTTGAGCGCATGATCGAAATGCGACAGATCACCGTCCTGACTGCGCATGCGTCGACCGCAGTCGAGCATGAACACGATCTGCTGATCCCGCTCGTCCTGATACTCGCGTGCGATGGGTGATCGCTGTCGGGCGGTGGCTTTCCAGTCGATCTGCCGCAGGCTGTCGCCTTCGCGAAACTCACGCAACTGATTGAATTCCAGCCCCAGCCCACGACGTTGCGCCTGGCGCACGCCGATCTGGCTCAGCCAGTTATCCACCGCCAGCAGTTGGCCGTCATACAGACGTGCAAAGTCCGGGTAGACACGTGTGGTGCCCGGCAGGGGCAGCCGACGCCGAGCGGACCATAGTCGCAAGCCGCTTTGCAGATGGGCCTCGCACTGCTCGAACGTGAAATGACCCCGTTTGAGGGGGCGCACCCGATAGCCTAGCTGCGCTTTGCCTTTGCGCGCGACGTCGAGGGTTTGCGGCAGATTTTCCGATTCCAGACCGTCTGGCAGATGGTCGATGATCTGCAGCCTCAACGACGTACCGCCATCGTGTTCGATGTCCAGTCGCACCTCGTCCCAGCGGCCCAACGCCAGACTGCCGGGCAAGTGCCGCTGCAAGCGCGGGGAAGGCTGACGGGTCAGGCGAAACCCGTCGAACAGGCAAATCCCCGCCAGTCCCAGCAGGGCTGCCCAATACAGAGTATCGATCCGTTTCGGATAGTCGATGCCCAGCGCGTCGATTATCCCGAGCAGCACAGCGATGCCTGCCAGTCCGCCAAGCCAGCGCAGAAGCAGGGTCGATGGCTTCAATAGCTGTTTCACAGACGCGGCGCCGGGACCTGATCGAGAATCTGCCTGAGCACCTGATCCACCGACAACCCTTCGATATCCAGCTCCGGCGACAGCCTCACCCGGTGACGCAACACGGCCAGCGCGCACCCCTTGATGTCATCCGGAATCACGAATTCGCCGCCGCGCAGCAAGGCTCTCGCTCGGCCGCCACGCACCAGCGCAATGGACGCCCGCGGACCTGCGCCCAGGCTCAGCCCCGGCCAGGTGCGGGTGCTGCGCGCCAGTCGCACGGCGTAATCCAGCACTTGATCATCCAGCGGCAGATCGCTGGCAATGCGTTGCAATGCCTGCACTTCGCGGGCCTGCATGACCACTTTCAGCGGCCTGACATCGAGCATGTCCGCGCGGGTCGAGCGGGTGACCTGGCGAACCATGTCCAGCTCTTCCTGGGCTTGAGGGTAATCCATGCGCAGCTTTAGCATGAAGCGGTCGAGTTCGGCTTCGGGCAACGGGTACGTGCCTTCCTGCTCGATGGGGTTCTGGGTCGCCAGCACCATGAACGGCTGCGCGATGGGCAGTGCTCGACCTTCCAGCGTGACCTGCCGTTCCTGCATGGCTTCGAGCAACGCAGCCTGAGTCTTGGCCGGGGCGCGGTTGATTTCGTCGGCCAGCAGCAGGTTGGTAAAAATCGGTCCCTTGCGCAGTTTGAACTGCTCGGTCTGCAGGTCGTAGACCGCATGACCGGTTACGTCGCTGGGCATCAGATCGGGGGTGAACTGAATGCGGGCGAACTCACAGCCCAGGCAGTTGGCCAGCGCCCTGACCAGCAACGTTTTGCCCAGCCCCGGCACACCCTCGAGCAACACATGACCACCGCCTATCAGCGCCGTGAGCACATCGTCGATGACGGCATTCTGGCCAATGACCGCTTTCTGCAATTCGCTGCGCAGTACCTGAGCCAGATGGCTGGCGCGCTGGCGCTGCTGCGCCTGATGATTCGCCGCAGACTCGGCATTCGCCGCGACACCGGGCTCGACGGCCCCCGGCGGCTGAGGCACGTGATCGCTCAGCGAGTCCGGCGTCCCTTCAACGGTGACATGCGTTTTATCGTCCATAAATCAAACAGTTACCTTTTCAGTTGGTCCGGCGTGCGAAGTCTGTGGGTCAGCGACCTGTCAGGTTTGCTTCAGCGAAAACGGGGTAGGGCATGAGGGGAGCGCTTCAACACGTTAGCCTAGCGGTGAAGGTAACCTTAAAGAGACAGGTCGGGAAGGTCGATTCTGGCGCTGGGACGTGTCTGGTGGCGTAGGAATTGGCTGATGCTGATTGAGGTGCCGGGCCATCGGGCTCAATCGTCCTCACAGCGCAATGCGAGCGCGAGTCCATGGATTTACCCAAGATGAAGCCTGTCCGGCTAATTGATGCAGGCCCTTCGGATGGGGCCTGATCAACGTCTTCTGGTCAGAAACAGACCGTACCCGTCAAAAGAAGACGGTCGCCCGATCTGCAGCGCCATTGTTATCGAACGTTCTTGTCCAGAAACTCACGAATCACCGGAATGATTTCCCGGCCGTGGGTTTCGAGCGCGAAGTGTCCGGTGTCATAAAAGCGAATGTCCGACTTGGGCAGGTCGCGCTTCCAGGCCTCGGCACCGGCCGGGAGGAAGAACGGATCGTTTTTCCCCCATACGGCCAGCAGCGGCGGCTGGTACGTGCGGAAGTAGGTCTGGAACGCGGGATACATTGCCACGTTCGAGGCGTAGTCCAACACCAGGTCGAGCTGAATGTCCGCATTGCCAGGCCGCGACACCTGCAACCCTTCCAGGGTGTAGCCATCCGGAGAAACTGAAGTCTTGTCGCTGACCCCTTCAAGGTATTGCCACTTGATAGAGGCCGGTGTCGGGAAGTCGTGCAGGGCTTCACGGTTCTCTTGTGTCGGTTCGCGCCAGTATTTTTGAATAGGCGCCCAGCCAGTACCCAGTCCTTCTTCATAGGCATTGCCATTCTGGGAAATGATCGCGGTCACCCGCTCAGGATGGGCTACTGCCAGACGCCATCCCACCGGAGCGCCGTAGTCGTGAACCATAAGTGCGTAGCGATCGAGCTTGAGCTGTTCGGTGAACTGGCCGACAGTCTTCGCCAACTGGCTGAAGGTGTAAGTGTAGGTGTCACTGGCGGGCGCTTCGGTAAAGCCAAACGCAGGCAGATCCGGCGCGATCACGTGATAACGATCAGCCAGATGGGGAATGAGGTCGCGGAACATGAACGACGAGGCCGCAAAGCCGTGAAGCAACAGGACTGTGGGCGCGCCGGGGTTGCCCGCCTCGCGGTAGAACACTTTTACGTTACCCACCTGCTCATAGCGGTAATGAACCGGGCTGGCCGCATGTGCGGACTGCGCGCCACCAGCAAGCAGTGACGCTGCGAGTCCGGCAGCCGCGATGGATCTGGAAGAGGTCATGAGGGTTCCTTGTAACTTCTAAAAATAGATTTTTAGGTTACAGCGTTGTTTTGTAACCAGTCAAATATATTTTATTGGTTACATGGTGGCGGCGAGCGCAGGTGCATTGCGTCCGGAATGTATTCGAGGCGGGGCGTCGAGAACGGCGTGGGAAAGGGAGAGTGGGGGCAGGAATGGCGCGTCGGCGTGGACCGGAGCAACGAGACTCGTCGAGCCTGCCTTGGATCCGTGGCTGCCAGACGTGAAAAAGCCCGGCGAACCGGGCTTCTTGTAATCGAGCTGGACTTATTTAGCCGCTTTCAGCTTGATGACATCACCAGAGATGGTGGTGGTGTAGCCATTCAGGACCCAGGCCCAGAACCACTTTTCCTGCACTTGGGTATTGATCAACGCATCGCCACCCTTGGCCTGGATGGCAGCATTCTGAGCGCGAACAAAACGGTCGTTCTGACGAATCGGGATCAGACCGAACAGCATCAGGCCGGTAGCACTGGCTTCACTGTGACCAACGACGGTGTACTGATTGCTGTCGTACTGTTGGGTCTTCATGGCGGTGCCGGTGCAACCCGCTAGAACCAGACCACACACTGCAGATACAACGACTTTACTAAGGGACTTCACGATGTAACTCCATGGACGATAGCCCGGATCCAATTCGCGGGCGCGACACTTTACGCGTTGAGCTCGAATTTTTGTAACAATTTCATCTTGTTATCGTCAGCAGATCTGCCTTTCAGCCAACGCTCCCGACCGGTCAGCAGGGGATGAGGCGTTCCGGTTCACAGCGCATTCCTAAGCGTCTGCAGGTGCGCCACCTGACGGGTGAAGTCGCCATGCGACAGACGCTGCTGCGGTCTGGGGCGCAGTGCGTCGCTAATGGCGCTGGTGGGCTGGCGGGTAAGGCGCGACAGCACTTGCCATTGCTCGGCGACGGCCAGTGATTCAAAGCCAGGATGCAGTTGCCGGGCGCGGCGCAGAATGTCGTGCTGCAAGCTTTTCAGCAGCACGTCCTGTCCGCTGCGTCTGCTCAGAAACCCGGCACTGGCCCGCAGGTGTTCGGTCAGTTGTCTTCGGGCGCGTGCGGCAGGCAACCGGACGGGACCTTCACGCAGTCCCACATGCCAAACACCCAGGGCGATCAGCAGCACGAAGGCGACCAGGGCCAGCGAAAAGTGGCGCAACAGCAGGCTGAGCAAGTTGTCATGTTCGGTTTGCAGCAGCATTGTCACGTCACTGTCCTGGGTCAGGTACCACAACAGCCAGGCGTTGTCGTATTTGCCGATCGAGCGGGTCTTCCACAGATAGGCGTCGGTGAGCACGGTGATCAGTCCATTGCCGTGGCTGATCTGCAACATGTGCGTGGCGTCGGCGCTGTTGGCCCATGAATCAGCGTGGTCTTCGGGGTCTTCCAGATGGAAGGCCGGATCGAAACTCATGAACGCTGGCGCGTTTTCATTTTCAAGGTACAGACGCGTCAGCTCCGGCCACTTCACTTTCTGCCCGGCAGGTGACGGCGTGATCAATGGAATGGGGAGGCTGGGCCGGGTGTCGTCCGTTTGCCGGTCCTGCGCCTTGATGTCTTTGGTCAGGTACTGGCGAATCTCGAGCCTGTCGAGCAGCAGGTCGCCGCTACGGCCTTTTTGCTCATCCCATAGCTGTTCCGCGACGAACAGCAGGTGTCCGCCGGAATCGGCCCAGTTCAGCAGGCGTTCGGTCTGGGCCGGGGTCATGTCTTCCCGGTCATCGAGCAGCAACAGCGTCTGTGGTCGTTGCCGTGCATCCGGCAGCTCGTTCAGGGTACGGGTGATGGTGACCGGCACGGAGCGATGGCGCAGAAACTCTGCCGCGGCCAGATAAGGGTTGGCACGTGCCTCGGGGGAGGGGCCTTGATCGACGGTTTTTTCGTAGCGCTCCAGATGACTGGCTGCCCACACGCTGACGATGATCAGCAGCATCAGCGCGAGTCCGCCGATCAGCGCGGTGCGGCGATTCATGCCTGGATCTCCGGCCCGAACAGTCTACGCCACGCTGTACACAGCTCTTGCTGCGACTGTGGCGGTGGCGGGCGATGGCCGTAGGCGAGGTTCTGCCAGTGGGTGGTCAGTGTTCGACTGAATTCGTCGAGCTGTGGCTGATTGAGCCGGGCCACGCGCTCGAGTACCTGTCCTTCGGTGTCGGCGTTTCTGAGGGGCAGGTGATAGTCGGTCAGCAGGCGGCTGAGGAGGGCGCGATACAGCAGACCCAATGCTTCGCGGGGCGAGCTGGCCCAGAGTCTTTCCGCGCTGGTGGCAACATCGTCGGGCAGGCTTGCTGCGTTCACCTGCAGGCCGAAGAGCTGTTCAGGCGTTTCGCGGGGCTGCTGAACCCGTTGCGGCTTGCGACTGACGAACGTGCCCAGCCAGGTGCGATAACGCCAGACCAGAACACCGATCAGGACCAGTGCCACGGCCCAGAGCAGTATTTCGAACAGGCTGGCCAGAGCGCTCGCTGCCGCCAGCAGCCGGTTGAGCCACTCGATGAGAAAGCGCCCGTCGCCCGGACTTGCCGGGCTGGCCGCGTTGTCCGCTCGCTCCGGAAAGCGCCAGCCGGACACCGTTTTGGGATTCTTGAACGGCGGCGCTTGCAGGACGTTGCGGATTTCGTTTCGGGCGGCTTCGCTGGTCAGCGTCTGGTGGGTGAGGCGTGGTGAATCGGGTGCCGCGCTGATGAGCGCCGGTTCTGTCGGGGGCGATTCGGGCAGTGGGCAGCTGTAGCTCTCCGACTCCGCCATGGCCGATTGCGGCACTGCCGAGAACAGCAGCCCGGCACTTATCAGCAACACGTAGGCCGTACCGACCAGACGCTGACGCAGGCGCCGAAAGGTCAGTTCGATGTCCCAGGCCTCAAGGACAGTACGACGATTGAGGTAGAGGGTGAACCCGCAGGCGACGTAGATGGGCTCCCACAACACCAGGGCCAGCACATAAAACAGGTTGGTCAGGTGTTCCAGCCAGTTCAGGCTGGCATCAGTGTCGATCAGCGTCAGCCACTGCCAGTCGATCTCGATCTGCTGCGGAATGAACAGATAGAACAGAATCATCAGGCCGATCCATAGCGAGTATTCCAGGTGCGCACCGACGATGGTCAGCAGACGGGCGGCCCGCAAGTCTTTCTGGCTGAGCAGGTTGATGCGCAGTGCACGCTCGGTCCCCGCAAGATTTTCCAGTTGCTGCACCGGCAACTGGAAGCTACGGGTCAGGCTCAGGCGACGCCAGAGCAGGCTGGGCAGCAGCTGGTTTTTCAGGGTTTTTGGCCAGGCTTTGAGGGCCTGGCTCAGCGTTGGCTTCGCGCCGAACAGCGCCTGCGACAGAATCAGCAGTGGCAGGCGATCGAAAGCCGGTTTGAGCCACCAGAACAGGAACACTACCAGTGAAGGGTAGTCCCAGAGCAGCAGGCAAAGCAGGGCGAACACGGGCAGGGTGACGATCGCCCAACTGCTCATCAGCAGCACGCGGTGCTCACGCGCCATGAGCACGCCCAGATCGACCGCCTCCCAGGCGGTGCGCGGACGGATGGCAACGCTCGATTCAGTCAGGCGCATGTGTGGTCCGCCCTGCCAGTGTCAGATAGGCGCCCACCAGCACCCAGAGAGTGATGCCCACCAGGTACTTGATGAGCGGCGTCGGCCAGGTCATCGAAGACCAATAGGCTTCGATGAACGCGGCGATCAGCAGAAACAGGATCACTCCTCCGATCAATTGCACGCTGCTCTTGGCGGCCAGACGCAAGGCTTCACCGCGTGTCAGTCTGCCGGGCGCCAGCAGCGCCCAGCCCAGCTTGAGACCGGCGGCCCCGGCCAGCGCGATGGCGGTCAGTTCGAAGGCGCCGTGACCAATGACGAATGACCAGAAGGTCTGGCCGGAGCCAGTATCGGTCAGATGGCCTGCGACGGCCCCGATCATCAGGCCGTTGAACAGCAGGAAAAACAGGCTGCCCAGCCCGAACAGCAATCCGCTGGCATAGGTTTGAAAGGCGATGCCTATGTTGTTCATGATGTAGTAGCCGAACATCATCCAGTCGTCATCGGAAGCGCGCTCCATTGCCTGGCCGATCCGGCTGGCGGCCGGGTCGTACATGCTTTGCATGTCGGCCAGTTGTTCAGGGCTGACGACGCTGTAGACCAGGTCGGGAAAGCCATACACCAGCAGGCCCATGCCGATCAGGCTGCCGAAAAACAGCAGGCTGGCGGTCAGTACGAAACGCCATTCGGCGCGTACGCTCCTCGGGAAGCCGGCCAGGATGAACGTCAGAAACTGAGCCCCCGGCGCACTGCGATGCCGGTACAGTTGCTGATGCCCGCGCATCGCCAGTTGATGCAGCGGATCGATGAGGTGGCTGCTATAGCCTCGCTCCTGAGCCAGCGCCAACTGGTGACAAAGTCGACGGTAATCGGCCGGAAAACGTTCGCTGGTCTTCGAATCGGCCTTGCCGCGTTCAAGCGCGTCCAGGCATTCGCCGAAGTGTTGCCATTCAGTCTGATGACGGGCTTCGAACCGGGTCTGTTTCATGGCGACCCCGTCAGGCTGCGCGCAATACCGTTGACCTGAGTGACGGCGTGGTCTGCAGACAGTTGCAGCGGTTCGACGAGAATTGTGGCCAGCTCCTGGGTGCGCGCTGGCGACAGCTCTGTCTGGCGCTCGGCCAGACTCATCAGCGCACGTTGCTCTTCCAGTTGCAATGCGACCGGCACGACGAAGGGCTCAGCCTCGGGCATGGCAGGGCGCTGCGTGGGCCGGTCGGTATGAATCACCAGCGTGCCGGCAGCCAGATCGCCAAGGCGTTTGAACTGAGGATGGTTCAGGCAACTGACCGCACCGACGCTGTAGGCAAGTGGCAGCATGTCGACGAAGCGCAACAGGTTACGGGTGAGCGAGGAGGCCCAGGCGATGGGCGTGCCGTCGTCATTGATGACCCGCAGGCCCATCGCCCGTTTGCCTGGCGTGCGGCCCTGATTCAATACCTCGAACAGCACCATGTACCACCAGTTCACCAGGAACAGCGCGATGGCGGCCAGTCCCATGCCAAGTTTGTCGAAGAGCTGGAGAACCAAGAAGAGCGCGCCGAGTGCCAGGGCGCGGATGCCCAGGTCGATTGCAAACGCCAGCGAGCGCACGACCAGACCCGCAGGACGAAGGATCATGTCGATGCCTTCCGGGGTCTCGATGGCGATGCGGGTATCCAGCGGAGGCTGCGCTGCAATCCCTTGCGAAGCGGGAGGCGATGACATGATGGGGAGGCGTTACCTGAAGGCGAAAACTGATGCTAGCTACCACTGCAGTGCTAAGCAACCAGCCTTGTAAAACAGACGCTGTAAGAAAACGTGTCGCGGCCATGTCGAGCCTTCCGATTAGCCAAGCGGCGGCCTCACGCCCTACACTTTACGAGTCTCTTGTTCAGGATCAGCCCGTGACTTCCAGCATCTTCTGGTATGACTACGAAACCACCGGTATCAACCCGCGCAACGATCGCGCGTTGCAGATGGCCGGCATTCGTACCGACGCCGATCTCAATGAAATTGCACCGCCGGTCAACCTCTACTGCCAACCCAGCGACGACATCCTGCCGCACCCGGCCGCGTGCGTCATTACCGGCATCACCCCGGCCACGCTGGCGGAAAAGGGCTTGTGCGAAGCGGATTTCATGACCCGTGTGCATGCCGAACTGTCGGCCCCCGGCACTTGCGGGGCGGGCTATAACACGCTGCGGTTCGACGATGAGGTGACCCGTTACAGCCTGTACCGCAACTTTTTCGACCCTTATGCCCGTGAATGGCAGGGTGGCAACAGTCGCTGGGATCTGATCGATGTCGTGCGCGCTGCCTACGCCTTGCGTCCGGACGGGATCGTCTGGCCTGAAGAGGACGGAAGGGTCACGCTCAAACTTGAACGTCTGACCGCCGCCAACGGTATTGAACATGGTCAGGCCCACGACGCTTTATCCGATGTGCGCGCAACTATCGCACTGGCCCGCCTGATTCGTGAAAAACAACCGCGGCTCTACGATTATCTTTTCGCCTTGCGCAGCAAACAGAAGGTTCAGGATCAGATTCGTTTGATGCAGCCTCTGGTGCATATTTCAGGGCGCTTCTCGGCGGCCCGTCATTATCTAGGCGTCGTGTTGCCGCTGGCCTGGCACCCGCATAATCGTAATGCGTTGATCGTTTACGACCTGCACCAGGACCCGGCACCGTTACTGGACTGCGACGTTGAAACACTCAAACAGCGCTTATATACCCGCCATGACGCGCTGGGCGAAGGCGAGCTGCCGGTGCCGCTCAAACTATTGCATATAAATCGTTGCCCGGTGATTGCGCCCATGAGCGTATTGCGTCTGGAGGATCAACAACGTCTGCAGCTGGACATGGCGGGTTATCAGGCGCGTGCGTCGAGCATGACTGAAAGCCTGGAAGTTTGGCAGGACAAACTGCGTGGGCTGTATGGCAAGGATCATTTCATCGCAAGTGAAGACCCCGAGCAGCAATTGTATGACGGGTTTATCGGAGACCGTGATCGCCGACTTTGTGAACAAGTCCGCATTTCCGAGCCCGAGCAACTGGCGCGTGATGCATGGCCATTTGACGATGCGCGTTTGCCTGAATTGTTATTCCGCTATCGGGCCCGTAACTTCCCTGAAACCCTCTCGGCCGAAGAACAACAACGCTGGCATGCATTCTGTCAGGCACGGCTGCACAGCCCGGAATCAGGGGCTCCGAATACTTTGCAAGGTTTTACGAAAGCGCTGGTGGAGTTGTCGCTTAGTGCCACGCCAGAGCAGTTGGCGGTGCTGCGTCAATGGCAGGATCACGTTGAATGTCTGCGTGAGCGGTATGAAAAATGAGCGGACGATGTAGAAAGTGAACTATAAAAAAACGCCAGCAGGCTGGCGTTTTTCAAGTCGCGAACAAGACGACCGTTGAGGCTTAGCCCAGCAGAGTGGCCCAGCTTTCAACTTCGTCACCGCCCCACTTGGCTTTCCACTCTTTCAGCGTCTTGTGGTTGCCACCTTTGGTTTCGATGACTTCGCCATTGTGCGGGTTCTTGTACTGCTTGACCTTGCGAGCACGCTTGGTGCCGGTAGTTTTCACGGCGCCGCCACGTGGAGCCTTGTTTACCTTGGAATCCGGATCCAGCAGAGCAATGATGTCACGCAGCGATTTTTGATATTCGCCCATCAAGGTACGCAGTTTGCCTTCGAATTCCAGCTCGGTTTGCAGTTTGTCGTCTTGCGACAGGTTCTTCAAACGGGCTTGCAGTTCTTTGATGGCTTCTTCTGTGGCACGGTATTCGTTGATCAGGGACATGAGGGGGACCTTATGTTGTGAAGGGTGGCAGGGATACAGTGACGCAATAATAGTCAGAGGAAGTGAGCAAGTAAACATTAAATAAAAGTTTTATTTGAATTATTTAGAAATATACACACGTCCTACAGACTCAGGAACTAGATCGAGCGTGTGTGCCCTACTAAAGAGGGTCGCTATAAAACCCTGCTTAAGTACGGGTCTCGTATAGCGGTGGCGACCAAAAAATGCATACTGGCACGGTGCAACCTTTTTCCTTGAAGGGGGCCGCCTCGCCGCCTGAACTCAGGCAACACAGATACTGCAGTTTTCCCGCGCAGTCGCTAGAATAGCGCCTTTGCGAAGTTCTGGAGTTTCCCCTAATGCGCACTTTTCGTCTGGTGATTGCTTGCCCGGACCGCGTCGGCATCGTTGCCAAAGTCAGTAACTTTCTGGCCTCCCATAACGGCTGGATCACCGAAGCGAGCCATCATTCGGATAATCTCAGTGGCTGGTTTTTCATGCGTCACGAGATTCGTGCCGATACATTGCCCTTTGATCTGGACGGCTTCCGCGAGGCGTTTACGCCGATCGCTCAAGAGTTCGGCATGGACTGGCGCATCACCGATTCGGCTCAGAAGAAGCGCGTCGTGCTCATGGCCAGCCGCGAATCGCACTGCCTGGCCGACCTGCTGCACCGCTGGCACAGTGATGAACTCGATTGCGACATCGCCTGTGTGATTTCAAACCACCAGGACCTGCGCAGCATGGTCGAGTGGCATGACATCCCTTATTACCATGTGCCGGTCGATCCGAAGGACAAGGAACCGGCATTTGCCGAGGTGTCGCGTCTGGTCGGGCAGCATCAGGCCGATGTCGTGGTACTGGCGCGCTACATGCAGATTCTGCCGCCGCAGCTTTGCCGCGAATATGCCCATCAGGTCATCAACATTCACCACAGCTTTCTGCCGTCGTTCGTCGGTGCCAAGCCTTATCACCAGGCCTCACTGCGCGGCGTCAAGCTGATTGGCGCGACCTGCCATTATGTGACTGAAGAACTGGACGCAGGTCCGATCATCGAGCAGGACGTGGTGCGTGTCAGCCATCGCGACAGCATCGAGAACATGGTGCGTTTCGGCCGTGACGTGGAAAAAATGGTCCTGGCGCGTGGTCTGCGTGCGCACCTTGAAGACCGTGTGCTGGTGCATGACAACAAGACAGTCGTCTTCGACTGATCTGTTGTGGCAGGATCGTCCATGCGACGCTCCTGCCAACCCTCCAAGGCGGACATGCCTGTGACCGACCCTCTCGACAAAGCCACCTCCAAAGCACCCGCCACACTGGGCGAAGGCTGTCTGAGCCGTTACGACCCCGATGCCCTGACGCCTGAAAACGGCACCGAATTCGACGGCGCGGCCGAGTTGTGGCGCGAGTTGCAGCAACCCGATGACGAGCCACCCGCACCCTAGGCTGTGGCTTGCGTTCGCAACCAGTCGATCTTGGTCATCGGCTGTCGGCCGTCCGCAAGCAATTGCGTGAGTAGATTCAGCCAGTAATCCCGTGACACCTGATGCAGCATGTCTACTGGGTGCAGCCCGAGGCGGATGGTCGTGGCATCACGCAGCCGGAGCATTTTCAGATCGCTGTAAAGCCTCGATGCTGCGCGTCGCCATGGACTACGTGCGCTCCAGACCAGTCCCGGCGCGGTTATCGGGGTGAAGTCCGGCAGGTTGAACAGGTGTCGCGAATCGCTGGTGTAGCGCAACGGCAATTGCCGCAACGCGTCGCGTGTGCCCTGACTCATTAGCCAGGCTGGTGCGACGAAGCCATGCAGCGGCCAATTGTGGCGCTCGAACGTGGCTATCCCGGCCTCCAGCCGCGCGAGCGCCTGCTGCGAATCCAGGCAATAGAACTCGCCTTCCCACGTATAGATACGACGCATGAAATAATCACGCAGGGTCCTTGGCGTGGGGCTGTCGTCGCAATGGTAGTAACCGTGCAGCGCCAGTTCGTCGCCACGCTCCAGTCGCTCTGCCAGTCGCTGCTGAAAGCGCGGGTCATTGCCGGTCGGGCTGCGTCGGTGAAAATCCGGGACCACCAGCCAGGTCATGTTGACCCGGCCCAACTGATCGACAGCGTTGACGAAGGGTTCGTAGATCGGCCAGCTGTGCGGGGCGACATCATGCAACACCAGCAGCACACTGCGCCGGTTCGCTGTATTCATTCGTTCAGCCATGGGCGAAGGCGGACAGGCGCGTGCCCAGCACGGCCTGATAGTGTCCAAGCAGTCCCGTCACCACCACGTCCCAGCTGTAACGATCTTCAACGTAGCGTCTTGCGGCAAGACCTTTTGCGCGAGCGTCCCGGGAAAACAGCGCTTTCACGGCGGCGGCCATAGCGTTTGCGTCGTTGGCTTCACAGAGCAGCCCGCAGCGTTCCTGCACGATTTCGTTGAACGCCCCGGCGGCGACTGCGACGACGGGAATCCCGCTGGCCATGGCCTCGAGCACCACCAGCCCGAAGGTTTCCTGATCGCCGGCATGGATCAGTGCGTCGGCGCTGGCCAGCAGGCGTGCAAGGCTTGTGGCTTTGCAGAAACGGTGGATGACCGTCACGTTGTCCGGCACCTGATGAGGCATGTGCGAGCCCACCAGCAACAGGTGATAACGCGGACCGAGCGTTTGCAGGCACTGAAGCAGCACCGGCAGGTTTTTCTCTTTGGAGCCACGCCCGGCGAAGATCAGCAGGCGAGTGTCCTCACGCAGGCCCAGTTCGGCTTTCAGGCCCGTATCCCGATGACGGGGGTTGAAGGTTTGCAAGTCGACGCCCAGAGGCTGTACGTGCACATTTTCCACGCCCATGCCCGCAAGCTTGTCGGCCATAACCTGACTTGGCGCGAGCACGCGGTCGAAGTTGCTGTAAAGCTTGCTGATATAAGCCTGTGCGCTCATGCCCATCCAGTTGCCCATGCGGTTGCTGATCAGCAGTGGAAGGTCGGAGTGGTAAAAGCCAATCACTGGAACGTCCAGGTGACGACGCGCATCCAGCGCCGCCCAGGCAGTCAGGTAAGGATCGCCTGCTTCGATCAGGTCGGGTTGAAGCTTGTGCAGCATGTTGCGCCAAGGGGCGACCCGTAACGGAAACCGGTAACCGTTGCTGAATGGCAGCGCCGGTGCCGGGACCCGATAGATGCCGTCGGCATGCGTGGCGCGTGCACCGGGAATCAGCAGGCTGTGGCGAACCCCGGGCTGGCTGTCCAGGCGCGGGTGCTTGGCATCGAGATAGGTGCGCACGCCGCCGCTGGCGGGGGCGTAGAACATCGTCATGTCAGCAATGTGCACGTCCACATTCCTCCGATCTGAAGTCGTCCTCTCTTGACCACCCTGAAGAATAGATGTTCGTACCCGGATCCACCGCTCAGCAGGCAAGCGGCAGACTTACAACCTGGGTGGGAGGATGATGCATTGTCTATTCTGAACGGGTCCTTGTTGCAACCGCTGCGCTGCCGGGCGGCGTGTCTCATGTTTGGGAGAGGGTGAAACATGCACGATTCTCTAGAAATGATTCTGGGCGCCGGTCCTGACGGGCAGCCGGTCTCTCAGGCGTTGCGCCTGGCCAATCGTCACGGCCTGGTCGCGGGTGCGACCGGGACCGGAAAGACGGTGACCTTGCAGCGTCTGGCTGAAGCCTTCAGTGACGCGGGGGTTGCGGTTTTCGCCGCTGACATCAAGGGCGATCTGTGCGGGCTGGGTGCTGCCGGACAGCCGGAAGGCAAGATCGCCGAGCGGATTGCCGGCATGCCCTGGCTCGCGCATCGACCTCAGGCTTATCCGGTGACGTTGTGGGACATCGATGGAAAGTCTGGACATCCACTGCGCACAACGTTGAGTGAAATGGGCCCTTTGTTGCTGGGCAATCTGCTGGAACTGACCGACAGTCAGCAATCGGCGCTCTACGCAGCCTTCAAGGTGGCCGACCGGGAAGGACTATTACTGCTCGACATCAAAGACCTCAAGGCGCTGCTCAACCACTTGCATGACAATCCGCAGTTGTTGGGCGAAGACAGCGCCTTGATGACCAGTGGTTCGAGTCAGGCACTGCAGCGTCGCCTGGCCGTTCTTGAACAGCAGGGCGCCGAGGCGCTGTTCGGCGAGCCGGCCCTGCAACTTGAAGACATTCTGCAGCCGGACGCTGAGGGGCGAGGACGCATTCATCTGCTGGACGCCAGCAGGCTGGTGCACGAAGCGCCCAAAGTCTATGCGACCTTCCTGCTGTGGTTGCTGGCCGAGCTGTTTGAACAGCTACCCGAGCGGGGCGACGCCGATAAACCTTTGTTGGCCCTGTTCTTCGATGAGGCGCATTTATTATTTGCCGATACGCCAAAGGCGTTGCAGGAACGGCTTGAGCAAGTGGTACGCCTGATCCGTTCCAAGGGCGTGGGCGTGTATTTCGTGACTCAATCGCCCGGTGATCTGCCTGATGAAGTTCTGGCCCAGCTGGGGCTGCGGATCCAGCATGGGCTGCGTGCATTCACGGCCAATGAGCAGAAGTCGCTGCGCGCAGTGGCCGAAGGTTTCAGGCCTAACCCCGCGTTCAATGCGTTGAGCGTACTGACCGAACTGGGAACGGGTGAAGCACTGGTCGGCACGCTGCAGGACAAGGGCACACCGGCCATGGTGCAGCGTGTGCTGATCGCCCCGCCCCAATCGCGCATCGGGCCGCTGACGGCTGACGAACGCGCCCGACTGATTGCCGGGTCGTCCCTCGGCAGACGCTATGACAAACCGATTGACCGGGAGTCGGCTTACGAAATGCTCGCTGCGCGTAAGGTGTCCGGGCCGGAAGAGGGCGGTGCTCCGACAGCGAACGGTCAGCAGGAAGACAGTTTCGGCGACAAGGCCGGGGCGTTTCTCGGCGGGCTGGCCGGGCAAGCGATGAAGAATGCCATGCGTCAGGCGGCTAGTCAGTTGGGACGAGAGTTGGTGCGCGGTTTGATGGGGTCGTTGCTGGGTACGAAGAAGCGCAAATGATGCCGCTTCGCCTGGGCGGCGCAGGATGCACCGCCCAGGTGATCAGGCATCAGGACAGCGCTTTGGACGCCAGCCAGAACAGGCAGGCGGACAACGCGACGGTTGCGGGCAGGGTCAGCACCCAGGCCAGCAGAATAGTGCGAACGGTGCCGCCTTGCAGGCCGCTCTTGTTCGCCACCATGGTCCCGGCCACACCCGAGGACAGGATGTGGGTGGTGGAGACGGGCAGGCTGAACACGTTGGCCATACCGATGGCGCAAGCCGTCGTGATCTGTGCCGACATGCCTTGTGCGTAAGTCATGCCCTGTTTGCCGATCTTCTCGCCAATGGTCAGGACCACACGCTTCCAGCCCACCATGGTGCCGATACCCAGCGCCAGCGCCACGGCCAGGATCACCCAGAATGGGGCGTATTCGGTGGTGGCTGTCAGGTCCTTGCGCAGTTTCTCCAGGTCGGATTTTTCACGCGCTGCCAGACCCGGCAGCTTGCCGACCTTGCGTGCGGTGTCGTCCAGGCACAGCAGATAGCGACGCACTTCAATGCGGCTTTCGGACGGCATCGAGTGGTAGTCGGAAACGCCCTTCAGACGATCCAGCAACGCATCGATGGTCGGCTCGGTCTGCTCCGGGTTACACGCTGAACTGGACGGCAAATCGCCTTTTTCGGCTTTGCCCATCGCCAGATATTCACCCAGGGTGTCACTGTTGCGCTGATAGAACTGGCTCAGGTGCTGAGTAGCATCACGAGTTCGTTCGATCTGGTAAGTCGTGCTGTTGAGGTCGAGCACGAACTGGCTCGGAACGATACCGATCAGCACCAGCATGATCAGGCCGATGCCTTTCTGACCATCGTTGGAGCCGTGCACGAAGCTCACGGCCATCGCGGAAATCACCAGCACCAGACGGTTCCAGAACGGCGGGTGCTTCTTGTCGTCGAGCTTGCGACGCTGCTCCGGGGTCTTGTGCATCTTGGACAGCGGACGCCACCATTTCAGGCCGATCAGCACCAGTCCGGCGACCAGAAAGCCTGCCAGCGGGGAGAACACCAGCGAAGCGCCAATGTCGATCGCCTTCTGCCAGTTCACTCCATCGGCGAGCGGGATGTCGTTGATCAGGGCATTGGCCAGGCCCACACCGAGGATCGAGCCGATCAGCGTGTGGGAGCTGGACGCCGGAATGCCGAAATACCAGGTCCCCAGGTTCCAGGTGATCGCCGCAGCCAGCAGCGAGAACACCATCGCCAGCCCATGACCGGTGTTGACGTTGATCAGCAGTTCGACCGGAAGCAGGTGAACGATGGCGTATGCCACGCCCACGCCGCCCAGCAATACGCCGAGAAAGTTGAACACACCGGAAAGGATCACAGCCAGATGCGGCGGCATGGCTTTCGTATAAATGACTGTCGCCACCGCGTTTGCAGTGTCATGAAAGCCATTGATGAACTCGAAGGCAAGGACGAAGGCCAGGGCGAGCAACAGGCTCACAAGCACCCAAGCATCTAGCCCGCTGAATAATTCGATCATGTAGATTTTCTGACCCGGTCTGAAGGGGGCGCGATTATGACAGAAAAAATACGGATCGACTTGTCGGCCTCGACCGGTGTCGCCTGAAACCAAAAAAAAAGACGCATGAGCGCCGCCTCTTTGGTAAGGCAGACAGACAATTACACTTCAATGGCAGGTCGCAGTAGCGCGGATCACATCGTCAGGGCTGCTCGGGCCCGAGCGTCAGGACTCTTGTTTCAGGTCCTGTTCCATCTTTTGCAGTTCCTGCTTGAAAGCCTGATCCCGAAGGCTGGCTCGTTTACGCCAGGGTTTGCGTTCCGGTTCCGGTTGCGCGGCATAAGTGGTGATCTCGCCGCCGTAGACATCCTTGAAACGTTGCTCCTGGCGCTCAAGTTCCGCGCGCAGTTCATCTTTAGTCACTTTATTACCTGATCGAGTCAAATGAATTCCGGTGAAAACGCAGGGCACGGCAAACAGGTTCATTCCAGTCTTTGCCGAAAACAGCGCAGGGGCATAGGCAATCGGCACAGTGTCTGGAAAATGTCTGAACATCTTGCTGCGGCTCGCGGCTACGGGCACCGGAGAAAAACAACTGTCGTAGCGACATGTGGTTCAGGGTTGAAACGCCGGGGTCGTGGTAGACCACCCTCTGCAATTGCCCCGTTGTGCGTGGCCGCTGCGTTGACAGGACTGCAGCCTGAGGGCTCGTGGGCGCACGAGACACTGCTGAAGGTTTAGCCAGTCAATGAAAGATACTATCTCCAAGAAGTTCGGCTGCGTCAACTATAGCGGTTTGAATAATGAGAGAACCCACTCATTTTGTACGAATGTTCCGAAGTACAGGTGAGTCATGTATGTGACAGAACTTTCATAAAAGAGAATTGACGGTATCGGACAAAAAACCGGCGTCGGAATTCAGAAAGTCTGACGGCCTGACTGTTTTATGAATAAGCGAGGGGAAGGGTGCGTCGATTATGCGCGGGTGAGGCGCTGTTGACAGAGTGAGCTGTAATGAAAACGGCCTTGCTTAAAAGGCAAGGCCGCTGCCTTGGACTTCTCAGTGGGTACCTGACCAGTAATTTCCAAGAAGTCACTTCGTGGCAGACCTAAAGGTATAAGCATATTTACCATGGGTCAATTGCGATTATCGGCCATTGGTTCGATAATCGCACAAGCCGGTCCGGGTCATGTGCGCTGCATGTGACTGAAACCGCCGGTTCACAAGGCCTGAAAGGGTGTACAGAGGTTGCGGCAATGAACGACGAACTGCGTAATTCTTTTTCCTCACTGGCTCCGCCGATCGTGGCTTCGCCTGCCAAGCGTATTCAGGCGCTGACCGGTGATCCGGATTTCATGACATCACTGGCACGTGGGTTAGCGGTGATTCATGCCTTTCAGGAGCGCAAACGGCACCTGACCATTGCGCAGATCAGTCACCGTACGGAGATCCCCCGGGCGGCCGTGCGTCGTTGCCTGCATACGTTGATCAAGCTCGGTTACGCCACCACCGATGGTCGTACCTATTCGTTATTGCCCAAGGTTCTGACCCTGGGCCATGCCTATCTGTCGTCCACGCCGCTGGCGATTTCCTCGCAGCCTTATCTGGACCGGATGAGCGATCAGCTGCACGAAGCCTGCAATATGGCCACACTCGAGGGGGACGACATCCTTTATATAGCCAGGTCGGCGACGACTCAGCGGCTTATATCGGTGGATCTTTCGGTGGGCGGGCGTCTGCCGGCGTACTGTACGTCCATGGGCCGCATTCTGCTCGCCGCGCTGGATGATGTTTCTCTGCACGAATACCTCGATCACGTGGATCTGCAACCCAAGACCAGCCGAACCATCCGCACGCCGGAAGCGTTGCTGGAGTGTCTGCAACAGGTCCGTCAACAAGGCTGGTGTATCGTCGATCAGGAACTGGAGCAGGGACTTCGCTCGATTGCCGTACCGGTCTATGATGCATCGGGTCAGGTTCTGGCCGCGCTCAATGTCAGCACCAGTGCCGGACGCGTGGCTCGCAGTGATCTGGAACAGCGCTTTCTGCCGATCATGCTCGATGCCAGCCGTGATCTGAGCACACAGTTGTTCACTTGAACCGGTTGTCAGTCGGTTAATGAATCGGTTCGATAATCGAACGGTTAGTCGATTATCGGATTGTTTGCCACAGTGCTCAGGCATAACCTCATTTTCATTCCGGCGCAGGTCTTCGCGCTGATCATTGAACGTGATGTTGGGTTCGGAGCACCTCATGGCAGACATTCTTTCTCTACGCGATGCGGTGAAACAACTGGTCAACGATGGCGACACCGTTGCGCTGGAAGGTTTCACCCATCTGATCCCCACGGCCGCAGGCCACGAAATCATCCGTCAGGGTAAAAAGGACCTGACGCTGGTACGCATGACTCCCGACCTGATCTACGACCAGTTAATCGGTGCAGGTTGCGCGAAACGGCTGATCTTTTCGTGGGGCGGCAATCCTGGCGTGGGTTCTCTGCATCGGCTGCGCGATGCGGTCGAAAAGCAGTGGCCGCGGGCCATGGAGATCGAAGAGCACAGCCATGCTGACCTTGCCAATGCGTACGTCGCCGGGGCTTCGGGTCTGCCGTTCGCCGTGTTGCGTGCGTATGCCGGTTCCGACCTGCCGAAGGTCAACCCGCTGATCAAGACCGTAACCTGTCCGTTTACTGGCGAAGTTCTCGCTGCCGTGCCTTCGGTGCGTCCGGACGTGACCGTGATTCATGCTCAGAAAGCCGACCGTAAGGGCAACGTGTTGCTCTGGGGCATTCTCGGCGCGCAGAAGGAGGCCGCGCTGGCTGCCAAGCGTTGCATAGTGACGGTCGAGGAGATCGTCGACGACCTCAAGGCACCGATGAATTCCTGCGTATTGCCGACCTGGGCATTGAGCGCAGTGTGTCTGGTGCCTGGCGGTGCTCATCCGTCCTACGCCCACGGTTACTACGAGCGCGACAACCCTTTCTATCAGGCCTGGGACCCGATTGCCCGAGACCGTGAAACCTTCAAAGCCTGGATCGACGAATACATCCACGGCACGGCGGACTTCAGCGAATTCCAGAGCAAGCTGGCTCGCGCTTCGGAGGCAAAATAATGACCTACACCACCAGTGAAATGATGACCGTTGCTGCTGCCCGCCGTTTGCGTAACGGAGCGGTCTGCTTCGTCGGTATCGGCCTGCCGTCCAAGGCCGCCAACCTGGCGCGTCTGACGTCTGCGCCCGATGTCGTACTGATCTATGAATCCGGCCCGATTGGCGCCAAGCCGAGCGTGCTGCCGCTGTCCATTGGTGATGGCGAGCTGGCCGAAACCGCAGACACCGTGGTCGCGACCAGCGAGATCTTTCGCTACTGGCTGCAAGGCGGGCGCGTGGACGTCGGCTTTCTGGGCGCCGCGCAAGTTGATCGCTTCGGCAATATCAATACGACTGTGGTCGGCGATTATCACAATCCGAAAGTGCGCCTGCCGGGTGCCGGTGGGGCGCCGGAGATTGCCGGTTCGGCCAAATCGGTGCTGATCATTCTCAAGCAGTCGGCGCGCTCGTTCGTCAACAAGCTCGATTTCATCACCTCGGTCGGCCACGGCGAAGGCGGCGACTCGCGCAAGCGGCTTGGCCTGCCAGGCGCAGGCCCGGAGGGTATCATCACCGACCTGTGCATCATGGAGCCTGAAGAGGGCAGCAATGAGTTCGTGGTGACCACGCTGCACCCGGGTGTCACCCGCGAGCAGGTCATCGCCGCGACCGGTTGGGAAGTCCGGTTTGCCGACAATGTGGTCTATTCCGAAGATCCGACTGAAGCCGAACTGACCGCCCTGCGGGATCTGGAAGCCCGGACCGCTGCCGCTCACGGTCAGGTCGCAGGAGAAGCATGATGCGTGACGTGTTTATTTGCGATGCGATTCGCACCCCCATCGGCCGCTTTGGCGGCGGCCTGTCCTCGGTGCGTGCCGACGACCTGGCGGCCATTCCGATCAAGGCGCTGATGGAACGCAACCCGACGGTCAACTGGGAGGAGGTCGACGAGGTGTTCCTCGGCTGCGCCAACCAGGCCGGTGAAGACAACCGTAACGTGGCGCGCATGGCGGCACTGTTGGCAGGCTTGCCGCTGACCGTTCCGGGCGTGACCCTCAATCGTCTGTGTGCTTCGGGTATGGATGCCATCGGAACGGCGTTTCGCGCCGTTGCCACTGGCGAGATGGAGCTGGCGATTGCAGGCGGCGTCGAGTCGATGTCCCGCGCGCCCTTCGTCATGGGCAAGGCCGATGCGGCGTTCTCGCGCAGCATGAAACTGGAAGACACCACCATCGGCTGGCGTTTCATCAACCCGGCCATGAAGGCGCTGTATGGCGTGGATTCGATGCCCGAAACAGGCGACAACGTGGCCGCCGACTTTTTGATTTCTCGAGCCGATCAGGACGCTTTCGCCCTGCGCAGCCAGCAACGCACAGCCGTTTCCCAGGCTGCGGGCTTTTTCGAGGAAGAAATCGTGCCGGTGCGCGTCGCTCACAAGAAAGGCGAGACCATCGTCGACAAGGATGAGCATCCCCGCGCCGACACCAGCCTGGAGACCCTGAGCAAACTCAAACCGGTCAACGGTGCGGATAAGACGGTCACCGCAGGCAATGCCTCAGGCGTGAATGACGGCGCGGCCGCGCTGATTCTGGCCTCGGCCGACGCGGTGAAGAAACACGGTCTGACCCCGCGTGCGCGGATTCTCGGCATGGCCAGCGCTGCCGTACCGCCACGGGTAATGGGCATCGGCCCGGTACCCGCGGTGCGCAAGCTGGTCGAGCGTCTGGGTCTGGCGGTATCCGATTTCGATGTCATCGAGCTCAACGA
>NZ_MUIO01000067.1 GCF_002087235.1 Pseudomonas floridensis
GTGCCGATCCGGATCGGCATCATCGAACGCAACGTGGATTTCGACAGCCCGGACTTCGCTGACTATCGGGGCGATTGCCACAGTGGCGCACCCCGCACCTGCGTCTTCGCCAGAGATGCAGGCAGGCCCGACGGACATGGCACCACTGTGACGGGCATTCTTGCGGCCGACACGGGTAAAGGCGGCAACAGCGGTTTTCTCAAATCACTGGACGGCGCAAGTCAGGGTTTCGACGTGATCGTTGAGCGTAACTCCGACGCCGGAATCACCGCCAATGTGGCGGCCTCGGTCAATCTGGTCGAAGACGGCGTCAAGGTGCTGAACTGGAGCTGGGGCATTCACCGGATCGGCGCGAAAAACATTGAGGGTGATGATGTCGACTCGCTGCTGCGATCAGGGCTTGCGATGTCCGGTTATGAGGAACTGCTGGAAGAATTCTTCCTCTGGCTGCGGGAGAAACATCCGGATGTACTGGTGGTGAACTCGGCAGGCAACGGCTCTTCTTTCTCCAGCACCGACGAATACCGGCTGCCCTCCTCCTTTATCACCGATCAATTGCTGGTGGTTGGCGGACATCAACGCACCGAGCGCGATGACATCGCCGTGAACGACCCCGCCTACGTCGAAAAGCGCGCGTCTTCCAATGTCGACATGCGCGTCGACATCATGGCCTCGGCCTGCACCCGTGCATCCACCGCCAAGGTCGACGAACAGGGGGCGGTGCATTGCGGCACGTCCTACGCCACGCCAATGGTCACGGGCATGGTCGCCGCCATGCTGTCGATCAACCCAAAACTGACCCCTGAACAGATCCGCATGCTGCTGCGCCGCAGCGCCATGACCATCGGCAGCAACTACGATTTCGAGCCGGTAGGTGCCGATGACCTGACCGCGCCGATCCTGCCGTCCGAGCGCGAGTTCAAACTGCACGACAAGGATGTGGGCCGCTCGGCACGGCTGGACATGCAAAAGGCTCTGGACCTTGCGGTGCAGAGCCGTGATCGGGTGCGCTGAGAGGCGTGACGATTCAGTTGGCCGCGACTTGTGCCCGCTCGGCCTGCATGACCAGCGCCTTGAGCGAGGCATCGAATTGCTTGAGAGCAGTGACCTGCAGCTCGCGTTGCTGATCGATCTGCGCAGCGATTTCCGCTGCCGCCTTGCCCTTGACCCACACCGAGGGCAACTCCCGGCCAGTCACGCCCTCGGCCTTGCCGATGTATTGCAGATTGGTGTCGTAGAAGCGGGCCATATAACGCGCCTCGACCTGATTGTTACGTTTACTCACCAGACGGTTGTAGGTGTCGAGCATTACCACCACGTCAGGCCGAGCCTGTATCAGAGCATCCAGGTTGTCGTAGACGGTCACTGAAGCGAACTGGTTCTGCAGGGACGCCGTCAGCCAGTCGATCGCAAGCTTCGGGTCTGAACTGCTGATAAAAGCATCGCGGATACGCGCGTCCAGCGCAGGGTTTCTCGCACTGCGCTCGGCCACGGCATGGTAGCGGGTCAGGTATTGGAGATTGCTGACGGTATTTTCGCTGTACAGCACGCCGACTGACTGGGTGTGCTGAAGACTGGTGGCACTGTCGGTCACGGGTTGCAGGTAACAGGCCTGCGTGTCCAGGTGGCTGGCAGCGGAAACGGACGAAGTGGCCAGCGGTGCACCAAGCAAAACAGCGACAACTGTCAGCAGGTTGAAAATCTTCATCGTTCGTTTCCTTCTGTGTGGAGCAAGTGGCTATGACGCCATCCTCCTCCTTTGCCGAAAAAACAGAACTTGCCTTTCTTGATGGTGACTATCGATTGAACGAATGATAGTAGACAGCCATGAATTGCGAGCGATTTCGGCAACGTATTCAGCTTTTCATGTCGGTTCTCACCGCCGCACGAATGGCCTCGAGCAGCATCCTGCACGCCGGGTTGTCGTTATCGCTACGCCATACCAGATGCAACTCGCTCTGCACGCCCTCACCCAGATCGATCTCGCGAAACACCACGTCTTTGAACACCACATTGGTCGCGCACCGCGGCACCAGCGCCAGGCCCATGCCAGCATTGACCAGCGCCAGAATGGTCAGTGATGAACCCAGCCATTGCACATACTCCGGAGCGACCCGTGCCGAGCGAAACATGCCGGTGAGCAACTCGTTGAACGGCGGATAAGCCGAGTGCGAGTACATCAGAAACGGCACGCCATCCAGGTCCTCGACCTTGACCGTGTCGGCGTGCGCCAGTGGATGTCCGCCCGGCACCGCCAGCACGAACGGTTCGCGCACCAGGCATTCGGTTTCATAGCCTGGCTGAAACAGCGGCGCCCGCACGATCCCCAGGTCGATACGCCGTGCCCTGAGCGCTTCGTGTTGCTGGTAAGTGTTCATCTCGGTGAGTGAAATCTTCACCTGCGGCTGATTGAGCCGTGCTTCGGCGATGACCCTGGGCAGGAATTCGTACACCGCGCTGCCAACGAAACTGATGGTTACCGAACCGATGTCGCCTTCGGCAAAGCGGCGGGCGGAAATGGCCGCCTGCTGGGCGCGCTCCAACAATGTCTGCGCCTCGATGAAAAACGCTCGACCGGCGGCGGTCAGGGCCACGCTGCGCGTGCTGCGGGTGAACAGTTCGACGCCCAGGTTGTGCTCCAGTAACTGGATCTGTCGGCTCAGCGGCGGTTGCGTCATGTTCAAGCGCTCGGCCGCTCGACGAAAATTCAATTCAGTGGCCACGGTGGTGAAACAGCGAAGTTGCGCCAGCTCAAACATTGATTCATTCCAGGTATCAATCAAATCAAAAACTAGATTAGACGGGAATAATCCCAGCGTCCATGATCGGCTCATCCCCAAAAAAACAATGAATGGGAGTTGCCCCTTGAATACCGTCCTCTACGTGTCGGACCCCACGGTGCTTGCCCGTGCGGCCAGCAAAGTGAAGCGCCACGTGCTACCGCTGTTCGTGGTGATGTTCATCGTCAATTACATCGACCGGGTCAACATCGGTTTTGTACGCAGCCATCTGGAAACCGATCTGGGCATCGGCGCGGCCGCCTACGGATTGGGTGCCGGGCTGTTCTTCGTCGGTTATGCACTGTTCGAAGTCCCTTCCAATATGTTGCTGCAACGCTACGGTGCCCGCGCCTGGCTGACCCGCATCATGTTCACCTGGGGTGCGGCCGCAATGGCCATGGCCTTCGTCCAGGGCGAAACCAGCTTCTATGTGCTGCGTTTCATATTGGGGGCCGCAGAGGCCGGTTTTTTTCCCGGCATCATTTATTACTTCACCCAATGGCTGCCTGCCAGTGATCGCGGCAAGGCCATGGCGCTGTTCTTGAGCGGCTCGGCGATCGCTTCGGTGATTTCCGGACCGTTATCCGGCGCACTGCTGGGCATCAGCGGCATGAGCCTGCATGGCTGGCAGTGGATGTTTTTGATCGAAGGTTTCGCCTCGATTGTGCTGTGCGGTTTCGTCTGGTTCTGGTTGCAGTCGCACCCCCACGAAGCCAAATGGCTCAGCGATGAAGAGAAATCCGCGCTGGTCGACACCATCGCCGAAGAACAGCGTGCCCGGGAAGCGACGCAAACCGTCCGGCCTTCCGTGTTCAAGCTGCTGGCTGACCGACAGATCATGCTGTTTTGCTTCATTTACTTCTCGGTCGCGCTGACCATCTACGGTGCCACGTTTTGGCTGCCCAGCATGATCCGCAAGATGGGCAGTCTGTCGGACTTCGAAGTCGGCCTGTTCAACTCGGTGCCATGGCTGATTTCGATTGTCGCCATGTACGGCTTTGCCGCCCTGGCCGCTCGCTTCAAGCATCAACAGGCGTGGGTCGCGGTGACGTTGGTCATCGCCGCCTTCGGCATGTTCATGTCGACCACCGGTGGACCGATCTTTGCCTTCGTGGCCATCTGCTTTGCCGCAATCGGCTTCAAAGCCGCGTCGGCGCTGTTCTGGCCCATCCCGCAGGGCTACCTGGATGCGCGTATCGCTGCAGCAGTGATTGCGCTGATCAATTCCATCGGCAACCTCGGCGGCTTCGTCGCGCCGACTGCGTTCGGCTTTCTGGAGCAGACCACCGGCTCCATTCAGGGTGGCCTCTACGGTCTTGCGGCGACGTCTTTGCTGGCAGCCGTGGTGATCTTCTTTGCCCGCACCACCCCGCGAGGTGATACGCGCCGCCCGTCCAAGGCTGAGTCGGCGACGTTGCACGCCGCCCCGCTCGGCACCCATTCCAGCCTCAAGCCCTGATTATCCGGGAGACTGTCCTTTGAAAATCATCCGCGTCACTGTAACCCCCATCGCCTTTCGCGATCCGCCGCTGCTCAACGCCAGCGGCATTCACGAACCCTTCGCCCTGCGCTCGATCATCGAGGTGGAAAGCGACAACGGCTATATCGGACTGGGCGAAAGTTATGGCGATGCACCTGCGCTGGCCATCCAGCAACAGGTGCAGAGCCAATTGATCGGCCTTGACCCCTTCAACCTCGCGCAGTTGCGCAGCATCGTCCAGGCCACAGTGGCCGCACACAAGCCGACCAGTCTTGTGGGCGCAGAGCTGGCGCCCGGTTCTCACGCCAGCAAAGCGGTAAGCAACGCCTATTCAGCGTTCGAAGTGGCGTTTCTCGACCTGCAGGCGCGCTCGATCAACGTGCCGCTGGTCGACCTGCTGGGTGGCGCAGTGCGTGATCGGGTGCCATTCAGCGCCTACCTGTTCTTCAAATATGCACAGCACGCCGACTCACCCTACGCGCCAGACAGTTGGGGCGAAGCGCTGAGCGAAGAACAGATCGTTGCCCAGGCGCGGCGGATGATCGAGGCCTATGGCTTCAAGAGCATTAAACTCAAGGCCGGCGCGCTGGAACCGGAACATGAAGTGTCGTGTATCAAGGCCCTGAAACGAGCGTTTCCCGGCTACCCGCTGCGTATCGACCCCAACGGCAACTGGTCGCTGGAAACCTCGATTCGTATGGCCGGGCTGCTGGGCGATGACCTGCAATACTACGAAGACCCCACCCCTGGCCTGGACGGCATGTCTGAACTGCATCGACGCACCGGGCTGCCGCTGGCGACCAACATGGTGGTCACGGACTTCGACGAACTGCGCCGCAGCGTCGCACTGGACAGCGTGCAGATCGTGCTTGCCGACCACCACTACTGGGGCGGCCTGCGCGACACTCAGGCCTTGGCGAAGATGTGCGACACCTTCGGCCTGGGCGTGTCGATGCACTCCAACTCACACTTGGGCATCAGCCTCATGGCCATGACCCATGTCGCCGCCTCCGTGCCCAACCTCGACTACGCTTGCGATACTCATTACCCGTGGCAAGAGCCGGACGAAGAAGTCATCAAGGGCGGCAAGCTGCCCATCGTCGACGGCTGCGTCAACATCACCCGCGAACCAGGCCTGGGCCTTGAACTGGACTACGACCAGCTCGGCAAGCTCAATGACCAGTATCTGAGCTGCGGCATACGCCAGCGTGACGATGTGAAGCAGATGCAGAAGTACAAGCCTGAGTGGAAGGCAGTGAAGCCCAGGTATTGAGGTGTCTGGCATGGCGCAGCCTGTTTGCGCGCCGCGCCATGCCAGATACGAATAGATAACCGCCTTGCGCGGCTTCAGGCTTGGGACAGTAAGGCCTTCAGCGCCTATCGCTATTCGCGTGTAAAACCTCCAGACACTTCGTTCATCATCACTTTGAAAGACGGGATAGACGGTATGGTCGGGTGAGGATCGGAATCAAAGTCTTCAATCTGCTTCTTGACTGTAATGCTCATCCCGTGATCGCTCATCTCTTTCGCAACGGCCACAAATCCGTTCTCCAAGGGATGGATAAATTCTCCAGCGCCGACGCCCGGATAGTTTGCCGCCGGTTGAAAATCACTGATAACAGCAATAAGCCTGACCGATGAATACACCCAGGGTTGAAAATTCGAGGTCAACTCCACGTAGGTCACCATCAATATGGAGCCTGCGAAAAATGCGCCTGCCGAATGCCCTAACAAATCTTTGAAGGCCGACGTCAAGGGAGCGATTCTTTCGCGCATTCTGCGCAGGTAAGACTGCAGGCCGATCATGTTCAAAAATGCCGCCATGTAGCCGAGCGGAATGCTCAGCATCGCCCCGACGCCGGCAACGATCAATAAAACCAGACCCAGCACTGACAGGCAGGACGCAATAATGAACATCCACGCCGGAAGGTAGAAAATCAACGCGAGAAAACCCACGGTGACATCGAATGATTGAGGTGGCAGCCCCAGTGCAACCGAAACCAGCCAGCGTGCGAGGACCGTTGAGATCAGCAACACCATCAAGTTGAGTATGACAACCGGAGTCTTTCCAAATGGCTTGTCCCATACAGAGGCCATCCACATCACTGCGCCCCGGCACCACATCATAAAGCCTGCAATGAAGCCAATCGATGAAAGTACGACGGCGTAATGCAAGACCGCTATTCCCATGAGCGGAGTGGTCAGCATTGCAGCGAACGCGATTAATGTTGAAATCGCATAACAGCGTCCCGGCCAACTCAAGTTTTTATATCTACCCAGTATCCATTCAAACACGAACATTCCTTGCGTTCTCCCTCTCTGTATCGTTCATCTTCTGCGGTTTCACGCCGTACAACTATCCATTAAGCGCACAGCGCCCAGCACTTGCTGATTCGCCGTCAATCGTCAAGATTTTCTGAAAGCTGTGTGGGAACAGCGCTACAGACCCCGACGACTGCTGCAATCCTGAATGGAACAACGGAAAAGGGCCACGATGAATCTGGCATGACGCGCTATTGCTCCAGCAGCAAAGGTCGCCAGAGGATGGCTTTCCCTGACTCAGGACGGAGCGGCGCTTCGTTCTGCGTACAGGGCTCATCGAAAGCCTCTTCAGGCTCGGAGGGACACAGATCCTGACCGGCAAGCGGCGCCAAAACGTCATCGTCGTTCATGCAGCGTCTCTGGCTTTTTCACAATTATTCAATGCGCTCACCCTGTACATCACCTCATCTGCACCACAACTTTGCCCTTGGCCCTGCCCTGCTCCACATAGGCCAGCGCTTCGGCGGTCTGCTCGAATGGAAAGGATCTGTCCAGGATCGGTTTGATGATTCCGGCTTCGATCAGTCTGGTGATTTCCTGCAGTTGAACGCTGCTGGCACGCATGAATACAAAGCTGTAGGTCACGTTATGCTTGCGCGCCTTTTTGCGGATGCCGTAGCTCAACAGGCCCATGACCCGCTGCATCACCCAATTCAGCTTCTGTTCTTTGGCAAACGCCGCCGTCGGCGGACCGGAGATGGAAATCAGGTGCCCGCCCGGCTTCAAGACCTTGAGCGACTTTTCCAGCGTCTCTGAATCCAGACTGTTGAGCACCACGTCATAGCCCTGCAGCAAGGTTTCGAAGTTCTGGGTCTTGTAGTCGATCACCACATCCGCGCCGAGCGCCTTGACCCACTCGACGTTGTCGGTGCCTGTAGTGGTTGCGACGAACGCGCCAAGGTGTTTGGCCAACTGAATAGCGAGCGTGCCAACGCCACCGGAACCTGCATGAATCAGGACTCGCTGGCCCTTTTTCAGTCGGGCGGTCTCCACCAGCACTTGCCATGCCGTCAGCGCCACCAACGGCACAGAGGCTGCCTGCACCATGTTCAGATGCGCCGGTTTGAGTGCCAGGGAATCCTCACGCACGCAGATACGCTCGGCAAAGCTGCCGATACGCGCCTGCTCGGGGCGTGCATAGACCTCGTCACCAGGCCTGAAGCCTGTAACCCGTGATCCGACCGCGATCACCACGCCGGCCACATCGTTGCCCAGCACCAAGGGAAGCGTGTATGGCAGCAGCAGTTTGAATTCGCCGCTCCTTATCTTGACGTCCAGCATATTGACGCCTGCGGCGTGGACCTGAATCAACACATCGTGCGGCCCGAGGCGTGGATCGGGCATTTCGCCAATCCGACCGACTTCTGTCTTTGCATAACGGTCGATGATGAATGCTTTCATGGAGGCTAAATTCTCTGTAAATGCGAAGGGCTCGACCACTCACGTGGCTTCAATGCGCGTGATGGCGTTCACGGCGCTGGACGACCAGGAAGGCCAGCGACAGCAGGACCTCAATCACCACCGCCGATAGAATTGCCGGGGTCGCATGACCTGCCACCAACTCGAACACACCGAGTGCGGCGAGGATCAGGCAGGCGGTGACCAAACCGCCGACCAGCGCTGAGCGGGTCAACGACGGTACGGCATGACGGGCCATGAACAGCATCACGCCGATACCGGCATACAAGGCCGCGGCACGTCGACTGACCAGCCCCGTCTCACTGGAAAACCCCACGCCCCAGTTCGCCAGCATTTGCGCGGGGACACACATCCAGGACACTGCGAGCGCCCAGAACAGAATGGCGCTCACGGTTGCGAGATGACGAAACTTCATGGCTTTTCACCCAGGTGATTATTGAAGGGGTTACCGGGATTCGGGGGCGAATCCGGCGAAACGCGGATCAGGAAACCGTTTGATAACGTTCGGCGACTTCTGCCTGACGAATCTGACTGAGCAGGCCCTGACGCGCGCCCTGCAGCGCGTCCCAGCGGGCACCGTCATGCAGCGGCGGAATGGTGACCGGTTCGCGGCGGTCGTAGCCCACCAGCGCTGCGTCCACCAGATCATAGACCTCCATGATGTCGGCGATGGTATTGATATCAATCCCGGCACGCCCCCAGATCTCGGTCCGTGTGGCTGCCGGCAGCACCGCCTGGACGTAGACGCCTTTATCGCTCAGTTCCAGACTCATGCCCTGCGAAAGAAACGTAACGAACGCTTTGGACGCGCCATAAACCGTCATGCCGAACTCCGGAGCGAGGCCCACCACCGACGCGACGTTGACGATTGCGCCCTCGCCCGCTTGGGCCAGACGTCGCGCGATGGCAGTGGCGAGTCGGGTCAGTGCAGTGATGTTGAGGGTGATCAACTGATCAATGCTGGCGGCACTCTGATCGAGAAAACCGCCCGTCTGAGCGACGCCGGCGTTATTGATCAGCACACCGATGCGGGCATCTTCACGCAGGCGCTTTTCCACAGCGGCCAGATCATGACCATTGGTCAGGTCCGCCTGCAGCACTTCGACTGCGACAGCGTGCTCCTCGCGCAGACGTGCAGCGAGGGTTTCCATGCGCGCCTTATCGCGGGCAACCAGTACCAGATCGTGGCCGCGGCCCGCGAAACGTTCGGCGTAGACGGCGCCAATGCCGGTGGACGCACCTGTGACAAGAACGGAAGGAAGCGTGGTCATGTAATTGCTCTCTTGCAGAAAGGGATAGGTGATGCGCCCGGTCAACGGCGCACCAGACGTGCACTAATGATGATGACCAACATCATAACCGTCAACAACTTTAATGATGGTTAACATCAATGCTATAGTCCGACCTTGATTGGATCGCATACGCACAGGGGCGTCTGAAAATGAGGGTTACCAAAGCGCAGGCACAAGCAAACCGCGCGCACATCGTCGAAACGGCGTCGGTGCAATTTCGCGCACATGGCTATGACGGGGTGGGCGTGGCAGACCTGATGGCTGCAGCCGGTTTCACCCATGGCGGGTTTTACAAACACTTCGGGTCCAAGGCGGACCTGATGGCTGAGGCGGCTGCCTGCAGCATGTCGAAAATTGTGGAGCAGTCAGCCGGCGTGAGTCCTGCCCGTTTCCTCGAGTATTACCTGAGCAGAGCGCATCGCGATGATGTGGCCACTGGCTGCACGATGGCAGCACTCGGCGGTGATGCGTCACGTCAGTCGGATGAGGTCAAGAACGTTTTTGCCAATGGCATCGAACAGTTGATCACCACTCTTTCGCCCGACACCGACGCACAGCCAGAGTGTGCTCAGGCCTCCTCGCGGGCGGCGCTGCTGGACATGCTGGCCCATGCTGTCGGCGCAGTGATGTTGTCGCGCGCCGTCCCGAGCGATTCAAAGCTGGCAGACGAGATTCTCGAGGCCTGCCGGGCAACGATGCTCAGTCAGGCGGCCAAGCTGTCTGAAAGCGCTGAGTCAGTCAACTGATTCACCACGTTGCGCCCCTTCAGCCATGACGAATTGCTCGTAGAACGCTAACGAGGCCAGGTTCTTGTCCTTGGCCTCCAGCATGATGTCGAAGCGGTCGAGAAACTGCAGCGCGTACTCATTGGTCCAGCGATTCCACATCTGCGCGCTGTGGGCGTAAAGCTCGCGTTTGGGCAACACGCTCAACAGCTCATCCATGTCCAGTTTGCGGTCGGCGGTGAAACCCAGTTCCTGCAATCGCTCCTGCGGCTGCGAATAATGCATTACAGGCCTGACCCCGCGCCAGCTTTCGATAACCCGCGCGACACGCGCCGAATCAGGCGAGATGTAATCGTTTTCGTTGATCCAGCAGTGGTGGATATCCAGCACCACTGGGGCAAGGTCAGCCAGCGCCAGGCAGTCGTCGACGCCGTAGGTTCGTTCTTCGTTCTCGAAGGTGATGCAGTTGCGCGCCACTTCGGACAATCGCGGCCAGACCGCACGGATGCCCTCGCCGCCCGATGCCCCGGCGATGTGCACGTTGCATTTGAAATCCTGGAAACGCTGGCCGTAGCCCATCATGCGGATCATGTCTGCGTGGTACTCGAATTCGGCCAGGCTGTTTTCGACCACTGCAGGCTTGTCCGAGCCCAGCACACAATACTGTCCGGGATGAAACGACAGACGAATACCGGAGGCTCTGGCAAGCTCGCCCATTGCCGCGAAACCCGACTCGGTCTGATGTTTGATGACCGGCTCCTGATAAAACACCGCAACCTTGGGGTGACTGTAGAACGGCAACAAGTCACTGCTCAGGCGCACCATGCGCAACATCGGCGGCAATCCGGCAACCCAGGCCAGCAGACGCAACTGCGCCGCCAGGTTGTGGGTGACCACTTCAATCAGCCGGTCGCGACCTGTTTGCGGCGTAACACTGTCCATCCAGCGCAACGTGGTGGTACGCGGATTGAGCGCACCTTCAATGGTTTTCAACTGGCGGGGCGAAAGCTCACGGTCGGGATGCCGATACAGGCAGGCGAAGCCGATGCGGGGTTGGGTCATGGAACGTCCTGATACGGATAATGGCTACAGTCCGGGTGTAGACAGCTCCAGCGTCAGGTCATCCCATGCGTTTACAACCTAACCCCGCTCGCATCAGGTATCAGGACGGAAACAGCTCGCCCAGGCGGGCAAGTTTCTTCTTGTAAGACTTTCTGGCCTGCAGAGCGTCCTCCAGCGTCACGGCAATAAAACGCGCCTTCTGATTGGGCTGCATCTGACCAATCAGATCCAGGTCGGCGCTGATGACGGTGCCAATCATCGCGTAGCCACCGCCGGACACGGCATCGCGGTGCAGAACGATGGGTTCGAGCCCCGCTGGCACCTGAATGGAGCCGATCGGGTAACAGCTGTCGACGATGTTCGACGGGTCAGACCCTGCACCGAACGGCTGCTCACGTGGCTGGAAGGTCAACGCCTTGCCGCCCTTGAAGCGGTAGCCGATACGGTCCGCCTCCGAACCGACCGTCCAGGATTCAGCGAAGAAGCTGGTCGCGGCATATTCCGTAAGACGCTCGTAGTACAAACCCGGCACCACGCGTAGATACACCTCGCCGCCCAACGACTGACGCAAGGCCATCGGCAAGCTGGCCCCAACCCGACCTTTGCCGCTGGGCGTTCCGATTGGCAAATGATCATCGGCGACCAGCCGTCGTCCTTCGAAACCGCCCAGCGCACCGAGTGTGTAGGTCGAGCGACTGCCCAACACCAGCGGCACATCAATGCCGCCCGCGACCGCCAGATAGGCACGGGCTCCGTCCTTGGGAAAATCGAAGCGCAGCACTTGCCCGGCCTTCACGGCGAATGCGGTGTCGTGATGCATGTCCTTGCCGTCAAGGCGCGGGGTCATGTGCGCACCGCACACCGCCACCAGCGCATCGGACTGGAACTCCAGCTCCGGTCCCACCAGCGTGCACTCGAGTCCCGCCGCATTGGACGAATTGCCAACCAGTTGATTGGCGGCGCTGAGCGCGTACTGATCGAGCGCGCCGGACGGAGGAATGCCCAGGTGGTAATAGCCTTCGCGGCCAAGGTCCTGAACCGATGTGGCCAGGCCCGGCTTGAGCACCTTGATCATGCCAGCACCTCCTGCAATGACGCCGGATACCCGGCGGGGTCAGCCAGAAACCGGTCCAGGGAAAACTCGACCGGTCGAATCCGCAGGTCGAAACGCCCTGCGTCCACTTCGGCGACCGCAACGTCATAGGCCTGGCGGTCGATGGGCTTGAACTGCACGATGTCGCCCGGTCGGAAGAACACCATGTGCTCTTTCAAATAGCCCAGCTGTTGCTGCGGGTCGTAAATCGGTGCGGGAGTGACGCCGAACATCTGGTAACCGCCCGCACCGCGTACCGAATAGATGCAGCCAAAACAGCCGCCGTGGCCTAGGGTCAGCTTGGGCGTATCGGTGCGCGGGCGCAGGTATTTGGGCACTTGCAACTGGCGCTCGCGTTCGACCATCTGGAACATGAACGGCAGTCCGGCGACGAAACCGACCATGGAGACGAACCACGGCGCTCCGCTGTGAGCCGCAATGAACGCATCGACGTCAGCCAGATTGTTGATCCGCGCGGCGTATTCAAGGTCGGTGGCATTCGGATCCTGATGGCGATCTCGAAAGCGCATCAGCGTTTCATGAGTCCAGGGGTCGTTGTAGTGCACCGGAATCTCGATGATCCGGGTCTGCAATGTGCGTTCGGCGACGGCACCGGCTTCCGCCGTTCTGACGGCATCGAGCAACGCATGTGGCGCAATGCGGTCCGGATCGAAGCGAATCTGGAACGAGGCATTGGCCAGGCACACGTCCAGCACGCCGTCGAGCTTCAGTCGCTCGACCGCTCGGGTCACGGCCATTCCCCTGAAGAACGCCTCCAATGACATGCTTTCACTGACTTCGGCAAACAGGTGTTCATCGGCACCGAAACTGTAGCGAATCGCATCATTCATGCGCTGCCTCCGCTTCGGCGTCCCGCTCTTGAGGCGTGGTACTCAGCCATATCTGTCCCTCTTGTAATCGTTGGAGAACGGCAGGCAAAAATCGCTGTGGGCACTCGGGCATCTGCGCACCCTGTGGTTAGCGGGTCAGCGCGGCGCTACTACCCGGATCCCGGCGTTATCCAGTGCACCTCGCGTGGCCTCGGCCAGATCCAGAGCGCCGGGGGTATCGCTGTGCAGGCAGATCGAATCGAATTCGATTGCCAGGTCCTCTTCTTCGACCGTGCGCACGACGCCATCCTGGCAGGCACGCAGCACCCGCGCTGCGACCACCGCCGGGTCGTAAGCCTGAACGTTGCGCGTAAAGACAATCGAGCCCGAGAGGTCGTAAGCCCGGTCGGCGTAGAACTCGCGGATCACCGGCTGCCCGAGTTGCTGCGCGATGCTGCAGATCACTGACCCCGGCATGCAATACAGCAACAGTTCGGGCTCCACCCGTTGCAGGTTCTCGACCAGCAGTCGGGCGGCCTCCTCGTCCCGTGCCAGGTGCATATAAAGCGCACCGTGAGGTTTGAAATGCTGCAGCCTGACGCCTTGAGCGCGCGCGATTTCACGCAGGGCACCGAGCTGATAAAGCATGTCGTCCACCAGTTCCTGAGCTGGCGCCTGGATATGACGACGACCGAAGCCGACCAGGTCGTGAAAACCCGGGTGCGCGCCGACGGCAACCCCCAGACGCTTGGCCTGTTCGACGGTACGACGCATGGTGCCGGGATCGCCCGCGTGGAAGCCGGTGGCGACATTGGCTGAGCTGATGAAAGTCATGAGTTCGGCATCGACGCCGTCGCCGATCGTCCAGGCACCGAAGCTTTCACCCATGTCCGAATTGAAATCGACCGTTTGCATGTCGCGCCCTCCTGACTGGTAATCTGAAATTGCACTGCATCCCGGACAACGTTAGATTCGCCATAGCCCCTTGGGTAGATCTATTAACAGATACCCCATTATCTATAAAACAGATACCTTGCCCATCGGAAATACCATGTCCCTGACCCTGCGCCAGATCCGTTACTTCGTTGCCACCGCCGAGATCGGGCAGATTTCCCAGGCGGCGATTCACCTGAATATTTCCCAATCGGCGGTGACCACGGCGATCAAAGAGCTGGAGCAATTGTTGGGCAGCCTGTTGTTTCAGCGCTCGGCCCAGGGCATGACGCTGACTGACGCCGGGCGACACTTCCTGAACCGGGCTTATGTGATTTTGCGCAGTGTCGACGATGCGCTGAACAGTCCGCTGCCCGACATCCGCGCCAGTGGCGTGCTGCGCCTGGCCGCCAGCTACACGGTCATCGGTTATTTTTTGCCGCATCATTTGCAGCGCCTGGAACACTGGCATCCGGACGTGTCGATTCAGGTGCACGAGCAGGAGCGTCAGTCCATCGAACAAGGCCTGCTCGAAGGTTGCTTCGACATGGCTGTGGTCCTCACCGAAAACATCACCCACCCGGATATCGTGTCCGAAACGCTGTTCAATTCGGAGCGACGCCTGTGGCTGCCCAGCCACCACCCGCTGTGCCAGCGCGATGTGGTCAGCCTCGCCGATGTAGCCAAAGAGCCCTATATCCTGCTGACCGTCGATGAAGCCGAACAGAGCGCGATGCGCTACTGGCAGATGGCGCAACAGAAACCCAACGTGCGCGTGCGCACCAGTTCGGTGGAAGCGGTACGCAGCATGGTCGCCAATGGCAGCGGCGTGGCGATACTTTCGGATCTGGTCCACCGCCCATGGTCGCTGGAAGGCAAACGTATCGAAACCATCACTGTCACAGACAAGGTCACGCCTATGAGTGTGGGCCTCGCCTGGCACCGCGAGCGTGCGTTCAGCCCGGCGATGCAGGCTTTCCGTCAGTACTTTCATCACGCTTTTCTGGCACCGCAGCAGTCGTTGGCACGCCGCTGAGTCCGAGACCGCCGCAACTCGTCAAGAGCGCAGGAGCGGTGCGTGCCCGGCCATCAATTCGACCACCCAGTCTATAAATACCCGCACCTTGACGCTGACGTGCCGGTTGGGTGGAAACGCCACGTACATCGGCATCGAATCCAGGCGCCAGTCCTCGAACAGTGGCACCAGCCCACCGGCCGCCAAATGCTGACGCGCCATATAGTCGGGTAACCAGATGACGCCCATGCCGGCAAGCCCGGCGGCAAGGTAGGCGTTGCCGTCATCTACCGCCAGTGCGTAGCGGCCATGAATACGAATGCTCTCCTCACCACGGTGCATGGCGTACGGCAGCGCCTTGCCGGTGCGGGCCCATAGGTAACCGACGATCCGATGATGCGAATGCTCAAGGTCTTGCGGATGCACGGGCCAGCCCATGCGCTGCAAATAGTCGGGCGCGGCGTAGACCCCAAGTTGCAGGTCACCGACATGTCGCGCCACTAGCGATTGATCGGTAATGTCGCCGCCGCGCAACACGCAGTCCACGTTCTCGCCAATCAGATCGACGATCCGGTCGCTGGCGCCCATGTCGATCTGAATGTCCGGGTAACGCGCATGAAACGCAGGCAACGCGGGCATCAACAGCAGCGTGGCCAGTGGGCTGGGCACATCGACGCGCAATCGCCCCCTCGGCACCGCGGCGGCACCGGACAGGCTGGTCTCGGCATCGTCCATGTCCGCTAGCAACTGCACGACACGTTCGTAATACACCGCGCCATCGGCGGTCACATTAACCCTGCGCGTGGTGCGGTTGAGCAACCTGACCCCCAGGCGCGCCTCCAACTGCTGCACCAACTGCGTCACGCTGGTTTTGCTCATGTGCAAGGTGCCCGCTGCCTTGGTGAAACTGCCGGTTTCCACCACTCGCGCGAACGCCTGCATTGCGTCAAACCGATCCATTTCCCCCCCGCTTTTACGCCGGATTGTTTGCGAATGCCAAACAGTGATGGCTACAGTTGCTGGTTTATCCGGGCAACGCAAGACCTTTAAAGTCACTCAATCGTTGATTTCAGGTCGTTTTGACCGTTTGATGGAGACAGCTCATGACAATGCGTGATGTGGTATTCCCGGCGGGTCGCCAAGCCCTTTACGAACGCAACCGTTATTCCCCGGCAGTGCGCTCCAACGGCTTTCTGTTTGTGTCCGGCCAGGTTGGCAGTCGCGAAGATGGCTCGCCGGAACCGGATCTGGAAAATCAGGTCCGGCTGGCGTTCAACAACCTGAATGCCGTTTTGCAGGCAGCCAGTTGTACCTTCGATGATGCGATCGATGTAACGGTATTCATTGTCGACCCTGAAGCGAAGTTCGAGCGAATCTGGCAGGTGGTCCCTGAGTTCTGGGGGCAGGCACCGTTCCCGAACATCACTGCCGTAGGCGTGACATGGCTGTACGGTTTCGACTTCGAAATAAAAGTGATCGCCAGGCTGCCCGAGGGCGGCGCGGATTGAAGTCGGCGTGAGCGCTTGGCCTTATCAGCGGCCACCTTTGCGATAACTGCCAATAGGCACCACGCGGTCGTGGTCGGCCAGCAATGTCGGCTCTTCGAACTCGCTGAAGAACTGACCGCTGATCACGTCATCCAGAAACTGCTGCTGGTCGTCCGTCACCAGGTGCCTGGGCGAATAACCGTTGGTGTCAAGGCTGGAGAGCAAAACCGCCCGCCGCTCGATCGCTACCGTGATGAACGCCCTGCGCTCCTCATCGGACAGGTTCGTCAGGTGGTCACACAAATTTTCCAGCGCTCGAACAGCCAGGTCCTGTTCGAGTTTGTCTTCATCCGTGAACATCAAATGCCATATGAAATCGAAAGAGAGTTCGGCGAGGGTACGCATGGACGGTAGACCGTGGTTGGAAAGTGCAAAGCGTCGCGGTTCGGCGCAAGTTGGTCAAGTTATAAAAAGGTATGACGAACGTCATGGCGATGCACGTTCAAAGTCCGGATTGAAGTGATGGAAAAAATGCATGAACGGTGCAGGCCAGACGTTGTTTCAAGCCGTACACTTGCACAGGGAAATTACATTAACAGGGAGCACACATGTTTTTTGGGGAAAACCGTAAGGCATTTTTAGAGTTTTTGAGAAACCTGACGCCGCAGGCGCTGTTTCTGACCCTCGCTTTTATATTTGGCTCACCACTGGACTTGAGTCTTGAACGAGACTCCTTCGACTTCACGTATGAAGGTGTCAGAAGAACGATCCCTTATCTGTTCAGCCTGCTGGTCTTCATCGGGGCTTGCCTGGCCAATATCACCCTGTTCATCGAGTCGGCCCTGGTCTCACCTGCCAGATTGAAAAAACTGACAGACAGAATAACTCGTCTGCACCCGGGCTTTTTCAGGCGCATCAAATTGAACGCCCGTGCTACATGGCGGCACAATAAATCCGGGTACCTTGAAGTATTTCTGGTTCTGCTCATCTCACAAACCGCCTTTATCGCGGTTGTCGTGGTCGCGGCACGCGCCGCCCTTGATTCGACGGGATAAACGGCCAATGCGTGTTTGCCGACCGTTGCCAAAAAGTATGAGCGTTATTTGCGAAACACCCTACTGGCTAGCGCTGAAATGCCGGATTCTCGATCAGTATCGCCATCCCCTGCCCGCCGCCAACACAGGCGGCGGCGATGCCGTAGCGCAAGTTGTCTTCACGCAGTTGCCGGGCCAGGGTCATGACCAGACGCAAGCCGGTCGCAGCCAGGGGATGCCCCAAACCGAGTGACCCGCCGTGGACATTCAGTCGATCGATATCCAGCTCCAGTGTTTCAGCGACAGCAAGCACTTGGGCGGCCTGTGCTTCGTTTATCTCGACCCGGTCGATATCAGCCAGGGTCAGGCCACTGCGCTGCAACAGCAACTGGATGGCAGGTGCCGGCCCGATTCCCATGAATTGGGGCGCAACGCCAACCACTGCGCTGGCCAGCAAATGCGCGAGCACCGCTCCTTGCGCTTCACAGGCCTTGCCCACCAGGGCGGCGGCTGCGCCATCGACCACCGCGCAGCTGTTGCCAGCCGTCTGGACACCATCGGCATGGATCGCTGGCAGGCGCGACAAAGCGGCCTTATCGGTGGGGCGCGGATGGCTGTCGGACACGACACTGTCTACACCACGCGGCAACTCGATCCTTCTTGGACGATAGCCATCGAGCTCGAAGGGCTCACAAATCACTGCCACAAGTTCCGGCGCGAACCAGCCGCGCGCCTGAGCCGCCAACGCTCGTTCATGGCTAAGCAGCGCATAGCCGTCGACCTGCGAGCGACTCAGACCGTGGCGTCGAGCGAGATGATCGGCAGTGGCGATCATGTCCATGGCCGGTGCCGGGTCATACAGCGCTTCCCAGAGAAAATCCTTGAATTGCACACCCGCGCCCAGACGAAAACCGTCACGGTGGGTGTAGGCCGCGATGGGATTGCGCGACATGGATTCGGCCGCCACGCACAGCGCAAGTTGTCCGCCTGCCGTCACATGCAGTGCTGCCTGACGCAACAGTTCGAAACCGGTGGCGCAGATGCGTTGCACGCCCAGCGCAGGAACCTGTTGGGCCACGCCACTGTAAAGACCGATGTGTCGGGGCAACAGATAGGCATCGAAACTGGCCTGAGCCATCGATCCGGCCAACACTGTATCGACATGACCGGGCTCAACGCCCGCGCGGGCCAGGACTTCACGCCCCGTTTTGATGCCCAGGTCAATCGGCGACACATGCGCCAGCGCGCCGCCCAGATCGACCCATGGCGTGCGCACCGACTCGATGATCGCCACATCACTGAATCCGCTGTACTGCCCCGCGCCGCTCACACCGGCGGCCCGGCACGCAGCGCATCCGGGTCTTCGCCGCGATACAGCGCTTCGACCTTGGCTGCGCGCCACTGCAGGACCGCACGTTGATTGATCGACCCCTTATCGGTGATTTCTCCCCGGTCAATCGACGCGGGTTCTTCGAGCAGGGCGATCCATTCAAGGCGACTGGCGTTGCCGTTGGCATCCCGATTCAGGCGCGACAGCCAGTCGGTGAACCATTCACGGACCGGCGCACTGGCCAGGACCTCGGCGTCGCTGGCGTCTGCGTTCAGCCCCGCCAGCTGCCGACACTCGTGCTGCCTGGGGAACACCAGTGCACCGAGGCATTCCCGGTCCGGCGCCGTGATTACCACATCCTGCACATAGGGTGAGCCGTCCAGCACAGCGCGATTACGCATCGGTCCGACACTGACGAAGACTCCGGATGACAGCTTGAAGTCCTCGGCCAGACGGCCATCAAACATCAGCCCCAGCTCGGGTGCAGCCGGGTCGGCAAGCTTGATGGCGTCGCCGGAGCAATAGAAACCGTCTTCGTCGAATACGTCTGCAGTCTGCTGAGGCGAGCGCCAGTAGCCTGGCATGATGTGCGGCCCACGGAACCGGCCCTCCAGCTTGCCGTCGACCGGCACCAGTCGCACTTCGCAGCCGGGCGCAGGCAAGCCGATGTAACCGGCCATCGACAGCGGACCCGTGGTGAAGGTGCATGACGGTGCTGCTTCGGTCATGCCCAGCCCGGCCATCATGCGGATACGCTCGCCGCAATGCTGTTCGGCCACCCGATCGAGTCGGTCCCAGATGCTTTGTGAAAGACCCGCCGCCGCGAAGAAGAACAGCTTCATGCGGGCAAAAAAGCACTCGCGCAGCTCGGCGTCCTGCTCCAGGGCATTGACCAGCTCTTCCCAGCCCTTGGGCACGGTCAGGTAAGCGGTCGGGGAAATCTCCTTGAGGTTGCGCAGGGTTTCGGCGAAGCCGTGAACCGTGGGCTTGCCGTTATCCAGGTAAAACGTGCCGCCGTTATACAACACGATACCGACGTTATGACTGCCGCCGAAGGTGTGATTCCACGGTAGCCAGTCCACCAGCACCGGCGGCTCTTCGCCGAACACGGGAAAGGTCTGCAACAGCATCTGCTGGTTGGCGCACAGCATGCGCTGAGTGGTGACCACCGCCTTGGGCAGCTTCGTTGAACCTGAGGTAAACAGAAACTTGGCGATGCTGTCCGGCCCGGTGGCGTTGAAGGCCGCCTCGGCTTCAGGACCACCTGGCTGCTCCAGCAGCGTGGCAAAGCTGATCTGACGCCTGCCACTGAGCTGACCACGCACCACCATCACCGGCGTATCGCCCGGAATCACCGCATCAATGGCGCGTTGAAAAGGCGCAGCATCACTGACGAACACCAGCCCTGGCCGCAGCACATCGCAGACATGCCGCAGCTTGGCGAAATCCTGGGACATGACCGCGTAAGCAGGTGAAACCGGACAATAAGGAATACCGGCGTACATGGCCCCGAGGGCAATCTGCAGGTGCTCGATATCATTGCCCGACAGCAGCGCCAGCGGGCGTTCGGCCGACAAATTGTATTTCAGCAGGCCCTGCGCAATGGCACGCACGGTGTCCAGCATCTCGGCATAACTGACCTTGCGCCAACCACCCAGGTTGTCGCGGGCAGCGATGAATGTCTGTTGCGGGCGTAGTGCAGCCCAATGCACCAGGCGCTCGAGCAGTCGATCTGGCAACGGGGCCAAAGGCTCCAGGGCACGCATATGCAGGATGCCCTTTTCCTCACGCACCTCGACCGCGCAATGACCAATACTCACCTGGCGATAGCGTGGCGGCCTGGCTTCGGTGTGCAACGTAGCGGATCTGATTTCGGAACTCACGAGCGTCTCTCCGTCAAGGCACGCGGACAACGAACGGCGTACTGCGATTCGTGGCAAGCGTGGCAGCGGCTGGCTGCGGCCTTGTGATAGGTATGCCTGACTGATCAGTGGCGGCGGTCTGATCACACGACCGCCGGGCAAACGTGAACGACTCAGATCGGGTAATGCCGCGGCCCGTTCTGCAGCGTCACCCAACGCAACTGGGTGAAATGCTCGATGGATGCCTTGCCACCAAAATTGCCGTAGCCACTGGACTTGACACCGCCGAAGGGCATTTGCGCTTCGTCATGCACGGTGGGTCCGTTGATGTGGCAGATGCCTGACTCGACCCGCTGCGCCAGCGCCAGGGCACGGCCGGTGTCGCGGCTGAAAATAGCTGCAGACAGGCCGAACTCCGAATCGTTGGCCATACGCAGCAGTGCCTCGTCACCGTCGCCGCGCAGCAGCACGGCAACGGGACCGAATGACTCTTCGCGATACAGACGCATGCCCGGTGTCACACCGTCGAGCAAGGTGGGCTGCAAAATACTGCCTTCCAGTTGCCCGCCAGCGACCAGAGTGGCGCCCTGCCTGAGCGCATCGTCGATCAGCGCCTGGATGCGCGTGCCGGCGCTGACGTCTACCAGCGAACCCAGCACCGAGCGGCTGTCGGTTGTCGGACCTGCATGCAGGGTTTGGATCTTGGCAGCGAGTCTGGCAACAAAGGCGTCGGCGACCTTGTCATCGACAATCAGGCGCTCGGTGGACATGCAGATCTGCCCCTGATTGAAATAGGCGCCGAATGCGGCCGCTTCGACCGCTGCGTCCAGGTCCGCGTCGTCCAGCACCAGAAACGGTGCCTTGCCGCCCAGCTCCAGCAGCGCAGGTTTGAGGTGGCGCGCCGAAAGCTGACCAATGATCCGCCCTACGTGCGTGGAGCCGGTGAAGTTGACCCGGCGCACCGCCGGGTTGGCGATCAGTCGCTCGACAATCGCCGCAGCATCGGCCGGTGCGTTGCTGATCACATTGACCACGCCATCGCCCAGCCCGGCATCCTGCAACACCTGGCCGATCAGGCGGTGCACCGCCGGACTTAATTCCGAGGCTTTGAGCACCACCGTATTGCCGCAGGCCAGCGGCATGGCGATGGCCCGTGTGGCCAGAATCACCGGAGCGTTCCACGGCGCTATACCCAACACCACGCCGCACGGCTGGCGTAGCGCCATGGCGAAATTGCCAGGTACGTTGGACGGAATGATTTCGCCGTTGATCTGAGTCGTCATCGACGCGGCTTCACGCAGCATGTCGGCTGCCAGGTTGACGTTGAACCCATACCAGTTGGCCATCGCCCCGGTTTCACCTGCGGCGGCAATGAATTCGCCACTGCGCGCCTGCATCAAATCCGCCGCTTGCAGCAGGCGCAGACGGCGTTCACCCGGCGCCATCGCCGCCCAGGCCGGGAAAGCAGCCTGAGCCGCAGCCACCGCGGCGTCGGCATCCTCGAGTGTTGCAGCAGCGACGCAAGACACCACGTCCCCGGTCACCGGGTTGCAGCGATCGAAGGTTTGTCCATTTCGGGCGGGGCACGACTGGCCGCCAATCAACAGGGGCACGTCCAGCATGATGATTCCTCTTTATTGTCTTTATCGGGAATGCAGTGCAGCGTTCACTTACAGTAGCGGCGTCCAGGCATCCGGCATAGCCATTGATGCCGCACGGACGTTAGCGCTTGTAAGCTTGCAGGCCGGGCTTGATGCTCTTTTCGTCGAGGAACTGCTTCATGCCCTGTTCGCGTCCGCCCTCCTTGTCCAGCAGCCTTGACTGGTCGAGCTTGGCGTACAGGTAATCTTCGTTCTGCTCCCAGGTCAGCTCGCGACAGCGCTTGAAGCCGTGTTTGGCGGCGCGCAGCACGACAGGGTTCTTCTCCAGCAGGTTGAGCGCCAGCTCGATGGTCACTTGCCGCAGTTGCGTAAGCGGCACGCTTTCATTGACCAGGCCCATTTCGGCAGCCTTGCGACCGTCGAAAGTCTTGCCGGTCATGATGTAGTACAGCGACTGGCGATGACCCACGGTGTCGGCCATCGCCTTGCTCACCAGATTGCCTGGCGGAATGCCCCAGTTGATTTCCGACAGACCGAAGGTGGCTTCGTCGGCGCAAATGGCCAGGTCGCAGGCCACCAGCGGGCTGAAGCCGCCACCGAAGCACCAGCCGTTGACCATGGCGATGGTCGGTTTGGCGTACATGCGCAGCATCTTCCACTGCCACTGCGACGCTTCACGGCGGATCTTCTCCTGAAGGATTTCGGGACCGGCATCCACTTCGCGGAAATACTCCTTGAGGTCCATACCCGCGGTCCAGGCATCACCGGCACCGGTCAGCACCAACACCCCGGCCTGCGGATCCTGCTCAAGGGTTTCCAGCACATCGATCATCTCGCGGTTGAGCGTCGGGCTCATGGCGTTGCGCTTTTCCGGGCGGTTGAAAATGACCCAGGCGATACCCTGCCCGATTTCGACCCTGACGGTTGACCAGCGGCCTTCGTAAGTGCTCATGGTGAGGCTCTCTTGTTATTGAATGGGAGACATGATTCCAAGCTAAACCGCAAAACTAGTTATGTCAATTAACCATTATTAATCTTAATTAACATTTTCAGCACTCCGTTCGGATATGCTGGTCACAGTCATGAATGCCCCATAGCCTTCGCTCGCCAACCCCGGCAAACTGCCGGGCTATAGTTCACCACCCACAAGGACTGGATTTTCAATGGCCAAGCCATCCGACATCGCCACCCTCTGCCCAACCCAGGCACAGGCTATCGAGGCGTCGTTGCCCATGGACTCCGCACTGGATGACCTGATCGGTTACGCCATGCGCCGGGCACAACTCAAGCTGTTCCAGAATCTGATCGGACGCCTGTCGACGCATGATCTGCGTCCCGCGCAGTTTTCCGCACTGGCAATCATCGATAAAAATCCGGGCCTGATGCAGGCTGATCTGGCCAAGGCGCTGGCCATCGAGCCGCCCCAGGTCGTACCGCTGCTGAACAAGCTGGAAAGCCGGGCGTTGGCGGTGCGTCTGCGGTGCAAACCGGACAAACGGTCGTACGGGATTTTCCTTAGCAAGACTGGCGAAACCCTGCTCAAAGAGTTGAAACAGATAGCAATCGAAAGCGATCAGGATTCCACCTCCGCTCTCAGCGTCCAGGAACGTGAAGAACTGCTGCGTTTGCTGAAGAAGGTCTATCAGGCCTGATACCAACAGTTCGCCTGCCGCATGCACCGACGATCCGAAAGGATCATCGGTGCCGGTTCTGATTCACCCGTATGTCAAAGCAAAACGTACCGGTGGCCGACAGCGGCCCTGCAAGGGCGATTACAGCTTGTGCAGAAAATTCAGTACCACTTTGTTGCCCTCGGTACGGTTCTCGGCGCCTTGCTCAAAGTAACTGTTGACCGTCAATACGTTCTCCTTGTTGAAGGCATACAGAACCCCCGGCCCGATGGCCCAGACCTTTTCCTTACGGCCGCTGACATCCCGACCGTCCACTTGGGTGTCGGTGAACTGCTTGAGCCAGTAGCCGTTGAGCCCTACCGAAAGTTGTTCGTTCACAGCGTATTGCACGGTCAGGTTGGCATGCAGCGCTTGGCCGGCCTGGGTATCTGACGCAGTGCCGAAACCTGCCTGCGGGTCGTCGTTTTTGCCGTTCCACAAGTACATGAAGCGTCCGCTGGCCGACCATTTCGGCGAAAACCAATAGGTGGCGGCGTAATACGGATTGAATGACCAGAAGTTACTGCCGGGATTGATCGAGCGGTTGCGATCGTATGCACCCACCGGTATCACAATGTCCGCCTCGACGCGCTGCGTGAGCAACGGGCTGCCGTCGGCATTTGAAACGGTCGGCAACTGCAGGAAAGGTCCGATGATCAGATCCCCGAAACCGGCCCGTGAACTGAGTGCGGTATTGCCAAGGCCATCGTCGACGTCGACGTGCGCCAACGAGGTATTGATTGCCGTAATCCCTGGCATGGCGCCGTTGGCCATGGGGGGTGCGAGATAAATGAGTTGTGTGGTCACCGCCAGTACGTCGACTTTCTGCCTGGGCAACTGCAGTTTGTCGCCATTGACGTCGTTGAAGCGGTCGGCCCTGGCGTAGTTCAGGTACTCCTCCAGGTACCAGCCTGGCCCGGCGGGCGCCGGCGATCCGTCGTAGAAACTGGTATTGCCCAGATTCAGGCCCGGCAAGTCATAGCCATAACTGGTCAACGACAAGGCGGCCAGTGACGCGGCCACAGCGGTGCGCAAGATAGACTTAGGCATCTTGTGATTCCTTGGTTTTATTGTTGTTTTCAAGGCCCCGATGACACGACCGCGTCACCGGGGGTGTATCAGCCAAGCACGCTTAAACGTAAGTCGCCGCCAACCCTCCATCCACCGGCAGGTTCACCCCGTTGACCCAGCGCGACGCGTCGGAGCACAGAAAGGCGATCACTTCGGCCACCTCGTCAGCCTGGGCCGGGCGTTTCATGCGAGCGCCATCACGCGCAATGCGTGCCTCGCCGAGCATGGTGATGAAGTCGCCCAGAATCGGCGTGAACACCGGCCCCGGCGCGACGCAATTGATGCGTATCGACTGTTCGCGAAACCAGCTTTGCGACTGCTGGAAGGTCCAGACGATGAGCGCCTCCTTGAAGTACTGATAACACGTGTCCTGCGCGACCGGATTGGCCGCCAGCCACTGCTGCCCCTCGACGTAGGTCTCGGTTGCGGCCAGTGCCTTATGCAGTTCCAGACGCTCCGGCCATTGCGCGCCGAGAACTGAAGCCACATTGACGATACTGCCGCCCGGGGCAATGCGCGGCAGCAGGCGCTGAGTCAGATGGCGAAGACCCAGGTAGTTGACCCTGGCCACCGTCTCGACCGGCGCAGTGCCAGGCACACCGGCGATATTGCACAGCGCATCGACCTGCCTGGGCAACTGCTCGACCAGCGCATCGATGTTGTCGGGATCGCCCAGGTCCGCTTGAAAAAAACGGTCCACAGTAAGTTGCGGTTCATGGCGATCGACGCCAATGACCCTGGCACCCTGAAAGCGTGCCAGCCGCGCCAGTTCAGCGCCAATGCCCGACGACACGCCGGTCACCACCAATGTCTTGTTGTTGAGGTTCATAGTCATGCGCTCTTGTTATTGTTGGGTAACGCCGGGCTTTCAGCGTAAGGATGAAACTCAGAACGGATAGATCGGCGGCTGATTCTTCACCGTGACCCATTGCCACTGACAGTACTCGTCCCAATCGGAGGGGCCGCCGACACTGCTGCCGTTCCCCGATGAGCCGCGGCCACCGAAGGAATTGACACACTCATCGGCCACGGTCTGATCGTTGATGTGCAGCAGCCCGCACTTGAGGCGGTCACCGACCGCCATCGCTCGCCCGACCGACGTGGAAATCACCGCCGCCGCGAGGCCGAACTCGCTGCGATTGGCCAGCTCGATGGCTTCTTCATCTGTGGAGAATGTCACGATTATGGCCACAGGGCCGAATACTTCTTCTTCGAAGAGGCGCATGCCGGGTCTGACGTTGCTGATCACGGTCGGACGATAGAACAGCCCTTCGTACTCACCGCCGGTTTCCAACTGTGCGCCGGCCTGCACACTGTCGCTGACCAACTCATGCACATGCTGCACCTGACGTGCGTTGATCAGAGGCCCCAACGCCGCCTCGCCACGCGCGGCATTGCCGACCGTCAGCGCACGCGCCTTGTCGGCCAGCTTGCGGGTCAGCGCGGCGGCAATGGATTCATGAACCAGAATCAGGCCGGTGGCCATGCAGATCTGCCCCTGATGCAGCCAGGCACCGAACGCGGCATTGCTGGCAGCCAGATCCAGGTTGGCATCTTCCAGAATCAGCAGCGGATTCTTGCCGCCCAACTCCAGTGACACCTTTTTCAGGTTGCGCCCCGCCACTTCTGCGACTTTGCGCCCTGCCCCCGTGGAGCCGGTGAAGGTGATCATCTGTACATTGGGGTCACGGCACAGCGCCTCGCCAGCATCGGCTGCGCCCGGCAGCACATGCAAGAGCCCCTTGGGCAGACCTGCCTCTTCAAGCAGCCGGGCAATCAGAAAGCCGCCGCTAACCGGTGTTTGTGGATCGGGCTTGAGCACCACCGCGTTGCCAGCTGCCAACGCAGGCGCCACGGTGCGCAAGGAGAGCACCAGCGGGAAGTTGAACGGTGAAATCATTCCGACCACGCCGTGCGGCACACGACGCGCATAGGACAGGCGCCCCGCCGCACCGGGCAGGATCACGCCGTGACCGTGGGCCTGAGAAAGCATGCCCGCCGCCTGGCGAAACAATACGATGGCTTCGCGCACCTCGTGTTCACCCTTGGGCAAGCTGCCGCCGGTTTCGCGGGCGACATACAAGGACAGTTCATCGAATGAGCAGACCGCAAGGTCAGCCGCCAGCAAGAAGATTTCCGCTTTCTCACGCGGCCCCATCGCTGCCCAGGCGGGCTGAGCCAGCGCCGCCTCACGGCAGGCAACGGCGATGTCCGCGGGAGTGGCCATGGCCGTCTCCATCAACAGCTCCCCCGTGGCGGGCTCGATGACCGCTCGCAAGGGGGCTGACGAGGGGACCCAGTCGCCATTGAAAATACACTTGGCCTCGATGGCTCGCTGCAACAAAGAGACAGGCTCAGACACTGACATGGTGAAACTCCGGCTTTTATGGTTGTAATCGCCGCGCCCGTTGAGGGTTCGCATGCGCCGTACGCTGTCCTGAGCAAGCGCTGTGCCGGTTTTGCCATCATGCTGTCATGTTTTTATGAAACCGCTCTGGCACGGGTCTCACTGTTCCTGTTTCCAGTGACGCCGATCACATTCGAATGAATGCGCAGCTCGTTGAGCTTGTTCATTTGATAAAGTTATGTTTAATAACTTTATTAGCGCTTCACCATTTCGATCATCACCGGCCCGGGGCATAACAATGACCAACCCTCACCGCCACGTTTCCGAATCGGCATTCGCCGTCGAACCGTTCGCACCACGGGGCGACAGCCGTCAGTCCGACACCCGCCACTCGCCTACCCCGGAAGAACTGGCGAGCTGTCTGTTCTTTTCTCCCGATGACGGCCGCATCTGGCTTAACGATCAGCGCATGCTCCTGCTGCACAGCTCATCATTCGGCACGCTGCGTCGCGAAATCATTGACCGTCTGGGCCTGGAGCAGGCGCGCGGGATGTTCACCCGTGCGGGTTATCTGTCCGGCGCCCGTGATGCACAACTGATTCGGGAACGCTGGCCCCATGCCGATGCGACCGCCGTGTTCCGCGCCGGCACCTACCTGCATACCCTGGAGGGCATGGCCAGGGTCGAACCGCTGCACTTCAGATTCGACGTGGAGTCGGGGTTCTATGAGGGCGAGTTTCTCTGGCATCACTCCTGCGAAGCCGATGCGCATCTGGCCTGCTATGGAGTCGGTCAGGATCCGGTGTGCTGGACGGAAATCGGCTACGCCACCGGCTTCGTCAGCGGGTTGTTCGGTCAGATGGTGATCTTTCGTGAAGTGGAGTGCCGTGGTATGGGCCACGCATGTTGCAAGGTGGTTGGCAAGACGGCCCGGCAATGGGGCGACGTCGAACGCGATCTGGGCTATTTGAGTGTCGTCACACCCCCGGCGCCGTCGACTCCGGTTGCAGCCTCGGCTGCACCTTACCCTTCCGGCACACCCCTTGGGACGGAGCAACCGCTGATTGGTGCCAGCGCAGCCTTCAATGCGGCCAGTCAGGCGCTGCAGCGTGTCGCCATGACGCCTGCCACGGTGTTGATCAGCGGTGAATCCGGTGTCGGCAAGGAGATGTTCGCCCGGCAGTTGCACCAGCTCAGTCGGCATAGCGACGGTCCGTTCGTGGCGCTCAACTGTGCGGCCATTCCAGACAATCTGATCGAAGCCGAACTGTTTGGTGTCGAACGGGGTGCCTACACCGGAGCCAGCCACTCACGACCCGGCCGCTTCGAGCGCGCCGTCGGCGGCACGTTGTTTCTCGATGAAATCACCTGCATGAGCCTGGCAGGCCAGAGCAAGCTGCTGCGCGCACTGCAGGAAAGAGAGATCGAACGGGTCGGCGGCGGGCACGCCATCAAGGTCAATGTCAGGGTGGTTGCGGCGACTAACGTTGATTTGCGTCAGGCCGTGGCGCATGGCGATTTTCGAGAGGATCTGTTCTACCGTCTGAACGTCTATCCCATTACCCTGCCCCCGCTGCGTGAGCGTCGCGATGACGTGCCGCTGCTGATCAATGCGTTTCTCGACAGGTTCTGCAAGGAATACGAACGAACGCCGGCCGGTTTGAGCATGCGCGCATTGAAGACCCTATTGCGTTACGACTTTCCCGGCAACGTTCGCGAGCTGCAGAACCTGATCGAACGTGGCCTGATCGCCAGCGAAGAAGGCCAGCCCATCGATCTGGTTCATATCTTTCGCAACGAACCGCTGCCCGTCGAGCCCTACTCGCTGAATCGTCAGGGCGGGCTGTCACTGGGCGTACCGCCAGAGGTAATCGACGGAGAACCACAGTCAGTGCTGCTGGACACCTTTGGCGAACCCGGCGAGTTTTCCATCGACCACCTTGAGCAACGCCTGATCAACGAAGCGCTCAGCAAGAGTCAGGGCAATCTGTCGGCGGCATCACGGTTACTCGGCCTGAGCCGTGCGCAATTCGCCTACCGCCTTAAAAAGCATCAGCTCAAGACAGCCTGAACGCGCCACTGCCGGAAATTCGCAACGTCCGCAACGACTGCCGGTCAGTCTCCGTGAACCTGTTCACGAAGAACTGACCGGCAGAGTGTCAGAGCATCGGCAGCGTGCTGACCACGCGCAGTGCGAGCCCTTCATAGGCATCCAGGGTGATGGTGAATTCACCCTGCTCGGTCAAGTCGCCTTCCACACGCTCGTTGATGATATCGACCACCGGCCCCGGCGCGATGTCCGGCAGGTGAAGGGTTTCCACGATGGTTTCCGAGCTGAAATTGAGCGCGGTGATCTGCGTGCCCTTGCCGGCCGGCAATTCATGCACCATCACCAGCAACCCAGGATGCTGGACGTCAGGGATCAGTATCTGGCGGCTGGCCGCGATGTCGTAAGCGCGGCGCACCGAGAGGATCTTCTTCAACTGCGAAGCGAAAGAATCCGGGCGCTCCAGTTGGCTGACCAGGCTGCCGTACAGCGACTGCGCGCGCGGCATGCCACCTTCGGACAGTTCGGCGTGCGGGTCGAGGTCGGCCAGGTCGTAGGCACCGCGATGGATCCAGCGAGTATCGCCATCCTGCATCAAGTGCTGAACCTGCTCGGCAGGCAGCGTCAGCGCGCCGACCAGATCCCAGCCAGACAAGGCGAACACGCCTGGCTGCATGGCGTTGTACATCACCAGCAGCAGGTGAATGTGCTGAATCTGCTTGATGTCGGCATCGGTGATGGTACTCAGGTCACGAATGCCCAGCGCAGCAGTGATGATGCTCGCCGTGGTGCAAGACACCCCGTTGGTGACGAATTTCAGGTTATAGGGTGCATGCTCCCCGGTCAGCCGCTCGTACATCTCTTCGCGGATATGCTCGCGCAGGATGTTGCCGGGAAAGGTCTGGCCCTGATAGTGATAGGTGTCATGGGCATGCAACGTCCAGAAATGCACCAGCTCCAGGGTCAGCTCATCGTGGTTCTGCAACGCATGGATCAGCGAGGCAGGATCGATACCGAACACATGCACCTGACGCAACATCAGACGCAGGAATTCAGTAGTGCCGGTCAACAGCGCGTGCTGATAGGCCGGTCGGGTGATGAAGTCGTAGGACAGGTCGGCGCCGCCGTGGCTCATGGACGCAATGTCGTCCAGCGTCAGGTTCAGCTCCTGAAAGCTGAAACCGCCCGCCTTGCGGATCGCACCGGCCAGCAACTGGTTGCCGGTGATCGACAACGGATGACCTTCCGACCACGCCGCGCCTTCGGCACGTCGCTCTACGCCGAGAAAACCGTTGGCATCCAGACGCAGAACCCGAGCGCCCGACACGTCGATCGCGTGCAGCGCATCGCCTATGATCATCTGTTGCGCGGCAAAACTGGGGTCCAGCCAGTTGAGGGACGGCTGGCCTTCCTTGAAATAATGCAGATAAACCCAGCGTCGCGCTTTGCCATCCACACCCTGCACCACATCCGTGGCGCTCCAGTCGGTTTCCTTGACACCGGGTTCGAAGAAAATCACCCGCTGCAACTGACCGACGATGTAGTGCTTGTCGCGCAACTGATCCACGACGTCAGGCATGAGATTGACCGCATCACGGCCTGCCGGCACGTCGGGCAGCAATTGCCAGTCCTCTTCGCGAATCTCGACCATGTGGTAAAGACCCGGATAATCTTCGTACGCCAGCTCGGCGAGCCTGAAGTCGGCGCCTTTGCCGGTGTGCGACGGAATCACGTCATCGATGATGACCGCGTTATGCGCGGCAGCGATGCGCGTCAGGCTCAACAACTGAGCGTCAGTACCCAGCTCAGGGTCGATGCCGAAGCTGATGCGGTCGAAATTGCCATCGATGCTCGGCGTACGGGTGCTGCCTTGAAGGCCGCCGGACAGCTTCAGCGGTCCGTTGTGAATACCCTGAATGCCGATTTCCGACAATGCATGCCACAAGGTTTCGTCACCCAGCGCCTCAAGTACCGAACCGCCCTCTCGGGTAACGATCGATGCAGGGTATGCGGTGAACCAGACCGAGGAAATGGCCGATGCGTCCCTCGGACGAGCCTGTGCGAAAGGCCGCTGCCAGAGCCGTCCCTGCCCCGAGTAGGTTTTGGCGCGTTGCCTTGCCGCATTCAGCATCGATTGCTCGACCAGCCAGTCCACATACTGCTTGTCCGGTATCGTCATAGCGCTCAGTCTTCCTCTTGAATCGGTGACGTTGGACGCTCGCGGGCAAGCGTCCCGAATGTATTGCCTAAGGGTATGAGCCCTGGCCGGGCGATTCGTTGCATCGGTGTAAGCTGTTCGAACCGCCACGCTGCCAATCCGTGGACAGGTTATCGCAAGCCCTGACAGTCTCAGCCCATTGCCGGCCCCCTTAATAACGCTGCACTGCCAGCATGCGTGGCTTCTTCAGCGCCTGAATCACCGCATTGGCTGCATTGGACAGCAGCGAGGTCGGGCGCGCCACCACACTGATGTGACGCATGATCGTATGGGGCAACGGTACGTGCTCGACTTCGCGCAGGTGCCCGCTGAGCAAGGCGCTTGGGATGATCGAGATGCAGTGTTGCCTGGCGACCAGGTCCAGCAGTGTCTCCAGGCAGGTGAGCTCGCCGCGATGGCTGAGGCGTACCTGAGCAGACGCCAATTGCTGATGCAGCCGGTCCAGGCCCGGATGCCGCCAGGCCACGTAACGCGAAGTCTGCGACAGTTCGGTGAAGGCGCACGGCGGCTGTTTGCCTCTGGCGGTCACCAGCACATAGTGATCGGACCAGTGATGATGCTCCAGATAATGCTCGCTCAGCACAGTGCCGGGCAGAATCAGAATGTCCGCCGTCTCCTTGATCAGCGCTTCCAGCGATGGGTTCTGCTCATTGCCGTGCAGCACATTGAGGTGGATATCCGGGTAATGACGGGCAAGAAAATCCAGCGATGTGCTCAGGCTGGTTTCCTGAATATGCGTGTGGTAATGGAGGGTGACGCTGCCGCTGACCCCATTTTTTTTAGTTGTTCGAGCGTCGCCATGATGCTGCTCAGGGTCTGGGAAATCACTTTGCCGTCGGGTGTCAGGGTGCAGCCGGAGCGGCTGCGGATAAACAAGCGCTTTTCGAAAAAGTCTTCGACTTCCTTGATCGCGTAACTGATGTTCGACTGGCTGCATCCCAGAATGGCCGCAGCTTCGGAGAACGAACCGTGCTGGGCAACGGTTTGAACGATTTTGAAGAAATGGGTTTTCATCTGTCCTGCACTCTGGATAGGGCGAAATAGGTGCGATCGGTCGCTGACGGGAGAGAGTCGAAAATGCAAGAGCCCCCGAGGACAGGCCCTTGTGCACGTATATCGGCCACATGAAGGGATCGGTCAGTCGGGGGCACGCAACCGCTGGATTTTCTGGAAAGGGCCCCGCGCGCATGCGTCAGTGCGCATACCTCGCCAGCAGGACCCCAGACACGGCAGAAAGTCTGTCAGTCACCCTGGATTTAACATCCGATGTTCCAGAAAGCGGCGTAGATCGCGATTGGCGATGAGACGTGAATCAGTCGTTTTCGGTCCAGTCGAAGTCCAGCTGCAATGCCGTGCGCTCCGCCAGTTCTCGGCTGTGCAGACGCTCCACAAGGTGCAGACTCATGTCGATCCCGGCAGAAATACCGGCTGAGGTCACGAACGACCCCTCATCGACCCAGCGCAGGGTGCTGAGGACATCCACCGACGGGAACATTTCCTTGAGGTCGGCAATGTCTTCCCAATGCGTGGTGACCTGCTTGCCGGCCAGCTTGCCGGTTTTGGCGAGCATGAACGCCCCGGTACACACGGCTGCGACCACACGGCCAGGCTCCGACTGGTCGCTGATCCAGCGGATGACGTCCGGCTTTTCCAGTTCGGCGTTGACGACGCCACCGGGCACGATCAGGCAGTCCATGGCCGGGTGATCGTTGATCGAGAAATCCGGGTCGACTTTCAGACCGGCACGCGCACGCACTGGCGCGGTGCTGCGACCGATGGTGAAGACATTGAACAACTGCTTGTCGTTACGGCTGTTGCGGGCATGCATACGGGTGGCGGTGGTGAACACTTCGTAGGGGCCAGCGAAGTCGAGAACTTCGACGTCGTCGTAGACATAAATACCGATATTGAGGGACACGAAATGGCTCCTGGGTCCGCTTGCCGGACCACGTGCAGGGTTAAGGATTCACCTGAGTGACAGCCTGCAGATTACCCAGTAGCATCAACGCCAACTACTGTCCGAAATGCCAATATCCGGTAACATCGCGCCATGAAAAATCATCTCGTCGTCGTTTTGATCTATAACCAGCTCTGCACCTTCGAATTCGGCTGCACGGTCGAGGTTTTCGCGTTGAAGAGACCCGAGCTGGGCGTGGCCTGGTATGAGTTCGCGACTTATCCGGTGGATGACGGGCCGATCACCGCTGCAGGAGGCATCACCATCGTGCCGACGCCCGGTGAAGTGTTGCTGGAAAACGCCGACACCATCATCGTGCCCGGTTGGCGCGGGGTCGAATCGCAGGTGCCGCAGCGTCTCATCGAACAGCTCCAGGCCGCTCATGCCCGTGGTGCACGCATCTGCTCGATCTGCACCGGCGCCTTCGTGCTGGCCGCGGCCGGACTGCTCGACGGGCACAAAGTGACCACTCACTGGCGTTTCACCGAGCTGCTGGCCAGCATGTACCCGGACCTGAGCATTCAGCCCAACGAACTGTATGTGGATGAAGGCTCCATTGTTACGTCCGCGGGCTCCGCTGCCGGGCTGGACATGATGCTGCACCTGGTTCGCCACGATCATGGCTCACGAGTGGCCAATATGGTGGCGCAGCGCATGGTGATTCCGCCTCATCGTGAAGGCGGCCAGTCGCAATACGCGTCGCGGCAGCTGGTGTCAGCCAGTGACGGGCCCATTTCCAATCTGATGGACTGGATTCGCAGCGACCTGAACCGCCCGCACACCATCAAGGAGATGGCCGCACGCGCGGCGGTCAGTTCACGCACCCTGCACCGCAGTTTCATGGAAAGCACGGGGCTCACGCCTTATGACTGGCTGCTGGGGGAGCGCGTGGCCTACGCAAAGGAGCTGCTGGAATCGTCGAAGTTGCGCCTCAACGAGGTGGTGGACAGGACCGGCTTTGGCTCGGAAGAGTCGTTCCGCCGACATTTCCGCAACCTGGTAGGTATCAGCCCGAGCAGTTACCGCAAGCAGTTTGCCCGGGCCTGATGTGTTGACGGTATCGCTGTGGCACGATCGCCTGCGCGGGGTCAGCGATAAATCGCACTGACCAGCGCGTCGGCGAAGTCTCCCCAGGCGCCGGTCACCGCTGTATTGGTCAGAGCGACCAGGGTGATGCCGGATACGGGATCAACCCAGTAATGGCTGCCATACAAACCGCACCATGACCAGGTACCCGCGCCCTGCGGCTGTCCGGCAGCGAGTGGGTCGGCAAGAATCACCGGCCCCAGTCCGAACGTCCAGCCTGTGCCTCGCCCCTCGATCACGCGTTCGCCAATGGCGTTGCCCAGCAGCGCTGCGGTGCTGGTGGTACTCAGCAAAGGCGCACCGCCGCGCCTCAGGCATTCCAGCAGTTTCAGGTAGTCATCGGCACTGCCCAGCAGACCCGCCCCGCCCGACTCGTAGGCGTGCGCGTCATAAATCCGGCCCGACGACACCCTGGCCAGACCGCTGTCCAGCACCAGTACATCGTCGTCGCCGATCCGCTGCACGCCGTTCACTCCCGCCTTGTAGGCCCGGGCCAGACGCCCCTGCACATGCCGAAAAGACGTCGTGTCCATGCCCAACGGCTCAGTGACACGTTCAGCAATGACCTGCGACAACGCGCACCCTGTGCCCTGCTCAACCACCGCGCCCAGCACATCCGTCGCCAGCGAATAGCCCCATGCGCTGCCCGGTTCGAACAGCAGCGGCAGGCGCGAAAGCCGTTCCAGATTTTCCTGCAAGTTGAACGGCACTCGATCCAGCCCGTCCGACACGCCTGCTTGCTGATAGGGATTGCCGCATGGCTGTTCAAAGCCGTAGCTCAACCCCGAGGTATGTGACAGCAGATGACGCAACGTGATGACCGGTACTCGACCATCGCTCAAACGTGGCCGAAAGGCTGGCAGCCAGTCCGTGACCGGCCCGTCCAGGCTCAGAACCTGTTGCTCACAGAGCTGCAGCACAACCACCGAGGTCAGCAGTTTGGTCAGTGAGGCCAGGCGAAAGCGCGTCTCGTGGGTCACACCGATCCGCCGTTCGCGGTCCGCCCAGCCGCGTGCGTCGGCATAACGCAGCACCCCGTGCTGCGCCACCCGCAACACGCCTCCAACGATCTGCCCGCGGTCGACGAAGCCGTGCCAGACCTCAGTCAGGCGCCGGACGACCTGTTCATCCACCTGTGCCATGGATCACTCCCCGTTCACCGCCCGACTGAAGATAGCGGCGTACCCGTCGGCGTCATGACGAATCGGATTGGTGTGCGAGCAGCCATCCACGAACGCCATCCGGCCAATCAATTCAGCGTCCTGTTCGTCGATGCCAATGTCACCCAGCGTATGTGGAATGCCGATCTGTTCGCGCAGCCCGAGCACCCAGCCCATCACGCCGCTGAACCCTGGCGTGGGCAAGCGCAGATACAGCGCAAGGTCGTCCATCTGCGCTGACAGTGCAGCCCGATTGGCGTTGAGCACATAGGGCAGCAGAATCGCATTGAGCAAACCATGATGCTGGTCATACAGCGCGCCCAGGCTCTGCGCGATGGCGTGCACCCCGCCCAGGCCGCGCTGAAAGGCCGCCGCGCCAAGGCTGGAAGCGACCAGCATGTGCTGGCGCGCTTCAAGATCCTGCCCGTCCGCCACCGCTCTGGGCAGGTAGGCCTTGATCATCTGCATGCCCTTGACCGACACCGCCTCGGCCATCGGGTGCCAGGCCGGCGAACACCAGGCTTCCATGCAGTGGGTCAGCGCGTCGGCCCCGGTTGCGGCAGTCAGGTGGGGTGGCAGATCCAGCGTCAGGCTGGCGTCCAGAATCGCGATGCGCGGCATCATTCGCAGGTGCAGAATGGTGCGTTTGACCCGCGCCTGCTCATCGGTGATCACCGACGCCCGGCCGACCTCCGAGCCGGTGCCTGCGGTGGTCGGCAGCGCGATGACCGGCGCGATGCCCAGCGGGTCGGCCCGCAGATGATTCTGCTCGATGTCCTCGAAGTCCCACAGCGGGCGCGTCTGCCCTGACATTAACGCCACCGCCTTGGCGGCATCCAGCGCAGAGCCTCCACCGAACGCGATCACCCCGTCGTGATCGCCGTTTTTATACGCCTCCAGCCCATCGGCGACATTGGTGCCGGTCGGGTTGCCCTTGACCCGATCGAACAGGCCGCAATGGCCCAGTTGCTGGCGACAATCTTCGACTGCGTGGCGAATCATCTCGGTGCCACCCAAAAACTGATCGGTGATCAGCAAGGGACGTTTGATACCGGTCACCCGGCAGGCCTCGGCCAGTTCGCGGACGCGTCCGGCGCCTGCGCGAATGGACGTCGGGTAATGCCAATCGTTGCTGTGCATGGTGCTGGTCCTTGAAATGAGGGTGTTGGATCGAGGGCTCGACTCAGGCCCTCGATACGGGTCGAGTCAGTCGGTCAGTTGATGAAACCGGCAGGCAACAAGCCGATCAGCAGGCGGATGCCGAAAGCGACCATGAACAGACCGGTGACGATGTCGATGACCTTCTTCATGCGCTGATAACGCGCCTGCACGGCCGGAATCGAGAACAGCGTGGCCAGCAGCACGAACCAGGAGATCGCCAGGATGGCAATGATCGACACCCCGGCGGTGCGCACCCACATCGGCATGCCCGGCGTGGTCACCGTGGTGAACACGCTGGTATAGAACGCCAGTGCCTTGGGGTTGGTCAGGTTGGTGAACAGACCGAAGCGATAGGCGCGGCTCAGACTGCCGATGCCCAGCGCGCCGATGTCACGGGGTTTGGGCTGACTGCCTGCACTGCGCAGGCTCTTGGTGCCCAGCCAGGTCAGGTACGCGCCGCCCAGCAGTTGCAAGGCCGGTTGCAGCCAGGGCAACTGCTGGAAGATCAGGCCAAGTCCGGTGGCGGCCAGCAACGCCCAGATGATGCTGCCGGACGCAACGCCCAGACCGGCGCAAATCCCTTGTTGACGCGACTGACTGAACGACAACTGGGTGATGACCAGAAAATTCGGGCCGGGGCTGATGATCAGGACAATGAACGCACCGGCGAGCGCCGTCAGCAGAGTGATCTCGTACATGGAGCCAATTCCTTTAGAGGGAGGTGAATGAAGTCGTTGAGAGGCGAGTCGATTTGTCGGTGCCCAGCGCGCTCAGGCACGCCTGCACCGTCTGGCGTGCTTCGATCAGTGCACGGCAGGTCGGGTCGGGCGTGGGAACGTAGTGGTTGTAGAACGTGCAGCCCTCGACCGCAGGTCCCAGCGCAAACAGTCGCGGGTGAGGCGTGCCATCGGCACCCACCGCGCGACCTGCCGGGTCGGTGTCGATCCCGTCGGCCGGGTACGCATGGGCCGGGCGAATCAGCCGCTGAAGCCACAGATCCCGGATCAAAGGGTCGCGACTGCTGGACACACCGCTGTGAGCGACCCGCGCCCGGATCATGCTGCCAAACGCCGCATCGGCTTGGGCGGCGGCATCCATGGGCGGCAAGACCGTCACCACGCCGGCCTTTATCAGGGCCAGCAAATCTTCGTAACGCTCTTTCTGTGGCCCGCCAACCAGCCGGTTGGAAAGCCGTGCCCAGACGTCGTAGAAGACCTGAGTCGACGATTCGGTCAGGCCATCGCGATCGGCCACCTGACGCAGCAGGTCGCGGTAGTCACGCCAGACCTCCAGCGCCTGACGTACCGGACTGTTCGCCACACCCAGCCGACTCAGCGCCAGTTCACGCTCGATCCACTGCCTGAACCATTCGGCGTACGAGGCATCGGCTGTCGACCAGGCTTCGCGGGCCAGCCAGCATTCGGGGTCGAATTCACCCCACTGTTCGGCCAGCGTCGTGAACAGCCGTTGTCGCCCGGGCTGATCGCAGGCATCGCGCAGCCACTGCTGCACCACCTTTAGTTGCTCAGGCGCGTCCAGCCGAACCGTGGCCTGATAGAACACCGCACGCATTTCGTCCTTGATCAACGGCAGTACATCGCGCTCGAAGTCCAGTTGCCCCGTGCCGCTGTGCTGCCGCAAACGAGCGATCGCTTGCGCACTGAAGTATGTCCTGGGCAGCAGGGCATGGCCGGACGGATGCCATTGCGGCCGGGCATGAAACGGCAGCCCGGAGCGTGAATACAGCGAAATTCGCGGCTCGTGCCCGGAAGGCAGGTAACGCCAGCCGATAAGGCCCGCGTCGCGCACATAACGCCCGCCGCGCCCTTGCGTCAGACTCGCCAGCGTGTCCATGGCGGTCAGCCCCAGCCCTTCGATCAGCACCGATTCACCCACGGCCTCGACGTCTTCAGTGACTGAGGAATGCCCGCACGTCAGCAGCACTGCATCAACGTCCAGTTCGCGGGTCGGTGTCTGCACACGAAAGCCCGCCTCTGCGCAGCGCTCAAAGCAGCCGGTAACCGGCTCGGCGTGGTGGCGCACCTGAACCTGCGCGGGGCATTGCTGCAGCAGGTAGCGGTAGCTGTCCTGTAGATAACGCCCCAGCAAACGGCGCGGCACGAAATCACCGAACCCGACCGGTCTGCCCTGCCCGTCCGCACTGACATGCCCCCGCGCATCAAGACCGATCGCTCTGGCCTGACACCATTGCAGAAAGGTCCAGCCCGCCGGTTCGCACGCTGGATAAGCCGACGAGAAGGCCGAAAGCTGACCCGCCATGGTATTAAGCATCAGGTAATCCGGCTGTCCGGCGTGGTGCAGGCCGCTGCCGGGAGTTCGTGGCTCGAACACCTCGATGCGCAACCGTTGCGCCCCGGCCTTGCGACCCAGGCCTATGAACTGCTCCAGCAGGCTCAACCCGCGCGCCCCCATGCCTATGATCGCGACCGAGCGAACATCATCTTCAGCGTGTGGCATCGGCGTGCCGATGCTTTCGAGAGAACGTGTCTGCATGGCCATCACCAACGGTTCGATTCAAAGAAGAAACGCGGCACTGGCAAGGCGCTGCCCTCGGCCACGGCCTGCGCATAAACGCGCTGCCCCACCGCCAGATCGAGCACGCCGAGGCCGAACGGCGAGAAGATCGACGCACGATCGGGGCTCAGCTCGACCTGGCCAGTCATCAGTTGCGCAAGCGTGCCGGTGATGAACGAACGATCCTGATACTGCTGCACCGCCAGGTCCGGCGAGGTCTGGGCCTTGAGACAATGCTCGACGTCATCGAGGATGTTGTTGGCCCCGGCAATGACTTCAGGCCCCAGGTCACGCAGGGAAATGTTCAGCACCAATTGGCCCGGCCGGAACACCGGTTCGAGCACATACGGGCTGGGCGCGGTCGTGGCGAACACCACCACATCGGCCTGCAGGCTGCTGTTCAGGTCGGCAGCCTCGCTACAGAGCCGGTGCCGAGTGGAGGCATGTTCGATCAACGCCAGCGCCGACTCGCGGTGCTGATCGAAGACGCTCACGGTATCCAGCGTCCAGCCGTCGCTGACGAACATGTCCAGAATCGTCCGCGCAATGAACCCGGCACCGATGAAGGCTATTCGCCCTGCGCGCTTTTGGTGACGGTTCATCCAGCGTGCGCCCAACACCGCCGAGGCCGCAGTGCGCATCGCGCTGATCCGCGACGCTTCCAGGCATGCGAAGGCGTAACCGGTCGATGGATCGTTGAGGATCAGCACCGCCGAGGCACGCTGCAGGCCAGACTCGGTATTGCCGGGAAAGCTGGAAATCCATTTGATGCCACTGACCGGCCGATCCCCGCACAGGCTGGCGGGCAGCGCAATGATGCGGTTGGCCGCAGCGTCGGGAAAACGCAGAAAGTAGCTGTCCGGGTTGATGGTCCGACCGGCCTCGTGGGCCAGGTAAGCGTCCTGAACATCGTCGATGCAGGCGTGCGGATCGGCTGCGAGCAGCCGCGCCACCACCTCGCCGTCGACCACATGAAACGGCGCCTGACGCTGGCGCTCGGCCGCCAGCCAAGTGGTCCACTGCGGCATGATCGGCAGATCGGCGAGCGTCATGTTCAGCACCTCGGCGCCGAAATGTCGTTCCACCCATTGATCGTCGTACAGCGTATCCAGGTAGCGCTCGCCCCAGTCAGGCGACAAGGCCACTACGACTGACCCCGGTTCGATACGCTCGCGCCAGGCGTGCACTGCCGCTGCAACCGTAGCGGTCGATCCGCCAACCAGCAGACCTTTGGTGCGCGCCAGAATGCGGCACATGGCGACAGTGCGCGATTCCGGAACCATTTCCAGCGCGTGAATGCCTTCGGCATCGAAGATCGGCGGACGCTGACTGGTGCCCAGCCCTGGAATGTATCGACGGCTGGGCGGCGTGTTGAAAGTCACCGAACCGACGCTGTCCACGGCGATGATGCGGGTGGTCGGATGGTGCCGCCGAAAATGCTGCAGACAGCCCATCAGCGTACCTGTGGTGCCCGCCCCTACGAACAGGTAATCAACGTGCCCGAAGTGCTGACTGATCGAGCGCGCCGTGGTGCGTGCATGGGCTCGTGGGTTGGCAGCGTTCTCGTATTGATTGAGCCAGACATAGCGCGGATCGCTGCCGGCCTTTTCGCGAATCAGCGCAATGCGGGTGCCGAGAAACCCGCCATTCTCGTCCGGTGTCTCGACCCGGATTACCTCAGCGCCATAGGTGCGCATCATGCGGATATTGTGGTTGGAACTGTTGGGATCGACCACGCAGGTGAAACGGATTCCACGTTCGGCGCAGAGCATGGCCAGCGCCACGCCCAGATTGCCTGAGGACGACTCGATCAGAATCGTCTCAGGGCCAATCAGGCCACGCGCCTGCAGATCATCCACCAGGCCGACGGCGGTCTTGAGCTTGATCGAGCCTGCCGGGTTGAGCGACTCCATTTTCAGATAGAAATCCGGGCCCAGCCCTGAAACCTTGAGAAAGGTCCGGTCGTGAACGATGTCGCAGATTGTGTCGTACATGAGGGTCACTTCCACTGTGCCATTAACGGTGCGTCGGTCGGGGCTTCCACGGCCTGTTCCAACGCGCTGGCGATGCGTTCGGCGCGCAGGGCCATGAGCGAAAACGACTGGCTGTCGCTGATGCCGTGACTGCGTTCGGAAAGGCCGTTGACCCAGATGTTTACGTTGCAGTCTTCCTCCATCGCGACGTTGTAATCGCGGTCGATCAGCAGGCCGCCGTCCAGATCGGCTTTCAACCAGGGCTGTAACCCGCTCAACAGCGGCGGAATCAGGTATTGCTCGTAACCGGTGCCGAGCACCACCGCATCGACTTCCAGCCATTGCGTACGCTGACTGAAGGTGTCGGTCAGCTCGACGCGGTAGCCGTCTTCACTCGCCTCAATGGCCGAGACCACGCTGTAGCCGTAGGTGCGCAGACGTTTGCGACCGACGAGGCTGTCTTCGTAGATCAGCGAGAACAACTTCTGGCTTTCGTCCGGATCGATGCCCGCGTAGTTGGTCGAGCGGCTCCAGTCGAGAAACCGGTGGCGCGCTGCATGGCTGAGGCTATGGAAGTAGTCCACATGGTCCGGGGCGAAGACCCGATTGGGGAACTGCCCCAGTTGCGTGAGTTTGAAACCGGCCGAGCGGTGCACCGAATGCACCTCGATGCCCGTATCGCGGCCGACCAGTTCCAGTACCGACTCACTGGCGCTTTGCCCTGAACCCACTACCAGCCAGCGCTTGGGCAAACGATCACCGAAGGCTTGCAGGCGGGTGAGAAACTGCGAGGTATGAAACAGCCTGGGGCCGATAAACGCCTGGAAAGCCACCGGGATACGCGGTGCGCTGCCGCTCGACAGCACCAGGTTGCGAGTGGTGAAACAAGCGTCCGGCGTGTGCACCTTGAGCCCGCACAGCCGTCCATCGCGCACTACTGGCGTGACGTCCGTTGCGGGCGCATTGAAGTGGGTGTCACTGTCGACTTGACGTGACACCCAGGCCAGGTAGTCCGACCATTCATGACGGCTGGCAGGACGGCCAAGCAGACCGAAATCGAACATCCGGCCCTGATTTTTCAGGTACATGGCGAACGAAAAGCGGCTGCGCGGGTTGCGTGGCGTCACCAGATCGCGAAACACGTGGTGATTGATGTCGGTTCCAGCCAGCAGCAGCTCGCGGTGCCAGTGCGTGTCCGGCGCCGCCTCAAGGTAGCGCACAGAGACGTTGCCCAGCGGGTCGTTGACCTCCCGCGCATCGGCAAATGCGCAGGCCAGCGCGATGCCCGCCGGGCCGAACCCGATACACACGGCGTCCGATTGATGAGGATGTGGTGTTGAATGACCCATGAAATTCCCGTCCTTAGAGTTGGGTGTAAAGGCATTGATGAAGTGAATGGCCCGTTCAATGCGGTGCGAGCGTCAGTCCACCCGGCCCAAGCCGCCAGACACTGTTGAACGCTGCGCGGTATTCGCCCTGATCGAAGCTGACCACGCCCAACGGCGTGCTGAACGGGGTGTGGTTGAGCACACCCAGCAGCTGTTGCTGGCGCCAGGCGCTGTTGGCCAGCCCCGCCAGTACGTAGAGCATCAGCAGACTTTCGCGGTAATACGTCTGCGGCGCAGTGCCGAACAGCCGGTGATGCAAGGCATCGACCGCCGCGTTGCCCTGCGGGTCGTCCGGCACACCGAAGCCGATGACATAAGTGTTGCGATCCTGCTCCGGCGCGCAGCCCAGGTGGGGTGACGCCGCGTCGTCGGTGAGCACCAGCGGCCGCGTGCTACCAGCCTCACGTCGGGAGCGCCAATGCGCGCGACTGGCACGCAGACGCCCGGCGAACACCTCGACATCAGCCTTTTCCCGCTCGCTCACGGCCTGCAGACCGGCACTGGCAAGCGCCTCACCAATGGCGCTGAGCAGCGCCTGCCCATGGGCGCTGTCGTCAGCCTGCAGATACACCGCCTGCCAGCGCCGCGCCGCAAGCCACTGCGTCAGATCCGCAGCCAGACGCCGATCCGACGGGCAAAAGCGGAACACATTGGGATGCTCGCGGGTCAGCAGATCGATGGTTGCCGCAGGCGTCAGCAGTGCAATGCCCGCCTTTTGGTACAGCGGTGCCGCGCCGATGGCTGCGTCCGACGAAAAATGCCCGATCACCAGATCGGCCTGCCAGTCGATCAACTGCTGCGCCACCTCGGCACCTCGAGCCGCACTCGCACCGTCGTCGAGAAACCGCCACTGCACCAGCCCCAATCCCGGTATGCAGTTGCGCGCCACGGCCAGAGCGCGCAGAAAAGTCCGGGCATGCGGCGTGTCCTGCGGGTCGAACAGCGCACTGACACCGACCCGCAATGCAGCGGGTTCCTGCGTCATAGAGGTCATGGCCGGATACCTGTATGACGGGCGCCACGTTGTTGCCGGTCAGGCGCCAGTGCCGACCAGCCGGGGCACGGCGAAGGCTGCCCGGTCAGACGATGACGCAGTTGATCGAAGGCAATCCGGGCGATGCCTGGCGCGAACTTGAAGCCCAGACCGGACAGGCCGGCGGCTACATACACCGGGCTCTGCTCGTCACAAAACCCCAACACCGGCCGACCATCGACGCTGTAACTGTCGAAACCCGGCAACACATCCAGCACCCGAAACCGGTCGGCCGACTCACCGGACAACTGCGCCACTCGCTGGCGGGCGTCATCGGCATGACGTGCATCAGGCAGCGCCAGATGCTCCGGCCCTACGCCACTGTCACGCAGCCCGCAACCGGTCTGTACGAGGTTGCGGGTCAAGGGAATGCCGTAGCTTTGCGTGACCGCATCGATGACCGGCATGCTCCAGTCGCTGTCGCTCATCACCCGCGCCAGCGGAATCGAGCGCGCTTGCAGACCCAGTTGCGGCACCAGACGCTGGCTCCAGGCACCGGTTGCAATCACCACGGCACGACACCGCAAGGTCACGTCACCCAGTTCGATGTGCACCAGGTCGCGGGATCGACAATCAATGGCCCCGACTTCGTGATGCTCCAGCAGCAGACCGTGCTGACGAACCACGCCACACAGCGCCGCGACGGCCTGACGTACATTGCCGACGCAGGCTCCGGGCTCGAACAGGTTGACTCGCGGCTCATCCGGACAGCGTGGGTACTGCCCGCCATCCAGCTCACGGTTGCTCAGCAGGCGCATGGGATAACGCTCGCTGCCATACAGCTCGATGGCACTGCACAGGTCGTCCAGTTGATCGACGGCAGCGCGATAGATCACTCCAGTGCGCCGCAGCGCCTGACCGTAGGTGTCTGCAAATACGCCGTCGTCCATGGCGCTGATGGCATAAGCCGCCAGTTGCATCAACAGCGGATCACTGTCGTACAGCCGCACCAACCCTCCCGAATAGCCACTGGCACCCAGGCTGCCCGCTGCGCCCTGATCAATCAGCGCGACCGACATCCCTGCGCTGCACAGCTTTGCCGCGATACTGGCGCCGGTGATCCCGGCGCCGATGACCGCTGTTTCATAATCGATGAACATCGTGATGAGTCCGTTCAGATGGAGTATTCAGCGGCCGAGCCGGACATCACCGTGGCGCTCACACGGGCTTCGGGCAGATCGAACGCCTTGAAGATCCGCGCCGACATATCCGGAATCAGCGCCTTGCCGGTCACGGCGATGAACGCGGCCAGATGGCTCACCGGTCGACCTTCCGCCAATCGGGTGCGGGTGATGGCGATCACGTCCAGCAGCACTTGGGCCATGCCTTTCATGGAGAACTGATTGGGCTCGCACGCCTTGACCCATTGCAGGCGCAACGCTTCGAGCAAGCCCGCATCGACGCCGCAGATGCCGCTCCACCAACTGCTGTCACGACGCTCGCCCGCCGCGAGCAACGCCGGGAAGAACGTCCCGAAAAGATCTTCGCGCCAGGCAAGAAAGTGCTGGAGACGGAAATCGCCCTCGCTGTCCTCTGGAGCGATGCTGGCCAGGTACAGTCGCGCGCTGTCGGCGCAAGCTTCGCGGGCAAGATCGCCGACCCAGATCGCGTGGTTGCGGCTGGTAGACAGATTGAGCCCGTCGAGCTTGAGGAACTGGTTGGGCACGAAGCGCTGCTGGACCCGAATGTCGTCCATCACCGAGAGTTGCGCCGGATACACGATGGCGTGGCTGAATACGCAGTCGAAGCCGAGAAAATGCACCAGCGCACCCTGCCCCGACTGCCAGTACTGGCGAAACAGTTCCGGACGTCCGATGCGGTCGGCGTACTCCCGAAACGCCGCCATATAGCCCGCAAGACCCATGAACCAGGTGTGCACCCGGCACGCACCGTCGGGCTGCAAATCCAGGCCGCCGTCGTGCGGACGCGTTACACCCCAGTCATGGACATGTTCGAGCGTCTCGCGCAGCCAGGTGTTGAGCGGACTACGCCACTGCCGGTCCAGCAGTCGTTCGCGCAAGGCCGGCTTGCAGGCGGCCAGTTTGAAAAACGCCCGGTGCGCTGTTTTCCAGTGTGAAGGTTGCGCACACAGCTTGCAGCGCAGGTCTGTCATCAAGGCTGCATCAGGAGCCTGCGCGCAGTTTTCGCACTGACTGGCGTCCGACTCCGCGCCGCAATAGTTGCAGTGGCCTCGGGCAAACGCCTCATAACCCCACACATTGCACTCCGGACAGTAAGGCTCGCTGGAATCGCGAAACTCGATCAGGCCTGCCTCGCGGACCTTGCCGAACACCTCGGCAACCGCCTCGGCGAACCAGTGATTGCCGTAGGGGCGCATCCAGTTGTCCGGCTGGATATTGATCGCGGCCAATGAGGCTTCGATACGGTCGGAATTGCAGTTGGCAAGCTCCACCGGGTCGACGCCGGTTTCCAGCCCCTTGCGCAGCATGTACGACTGATAGTCATCCGAATAGGACAGCAACACGCAGTCGTGACCGCGCTGACGCTGGACCCGGGTGAAGACATCGGCGGCCAGGAACGGCCCTGCGATATGCCCGATGTGCAGATCCCCGTTGGGCGTGGGCGGCGTGATGGTGACAATGTACTTAGTCATCGAGGCACCCCGTCGTTTCACAGTGCTGATCGACGAAGGCATTGACGTAGTTCATGTCCCACCACACCACGTAGAAATGAAAGTCCTCATCGGAATCATTGATGACGTAGTGGTTGGTGTGCTTCGGAATGGCTGCGATGTCGCCCACGCCAAAGGGCATTTGCCTGTCACCCACCACCAGTTGGGCATTGCCCTTGATGGCGATGAAGATTTCCTGGTCAATCTGGGTGTGCGCCTCGCTGCGAGTGCCTGAACGCACCACGCACCAGCCGCCGGCGAACGGCATCGGATAGCCTTTCCAGGGCAGCAGACGGCTGCCGTCGAGCCCATACTCATGTACCAGGGCATCGAAATCGGTTTTACGGTGTATATCGAACTTTTCCATGCTCAGACCCGTGTGCTGTGAGTGGGGCAAAGCATGAAATCTGCGGAAACAACTGGCTATCCGATCCGCTGATACGTCAGGTGCACAGCATCGAGTTTTTGAATGTGTCGCTGCGAAGCGGCACAGTAAGGCCGTCGGCGTTGCGAAGGCGCTCGCCGCCACTGGCTGAAATGTTCTGGAAGTACTTGATAACGACGCTATCCAAAACGCGTGTGCGCCGGGTCGAATGGCAGGGTTCAAGACCGCGAGAAGTGACCGGGCGACTCACCAAGCCGCGAAGCGCACCGCCCGCCTCAGGCCCGTATTTGCTCGGTTTTCGGCATGTTATGCACGGTGATAGTCACTATCGACATTGCTGATAATCAGTTTTTGGTTACGAGTGTTAACGTGGCCTTCGATGACTGAACATGTTTCCCGGTATTGCGAATCCGCATCGCGATGCCGACGAATACCTGCTCTTCTTCATCACTCCTTTGGTTAGATCTTTAAGCCACCCCACACCCCAGTGAGGTGGCTTTTTTTTGCCTACAGATCAAAGCGGTCGACCACGTTGCGCCGCTCGTTCTCGCTGCGCATGTCATAGCTGGCGGTGGTTGCAATGTGGGTGTGGTGGGCCAGTTTCTGGGCGATCGATAAATCGTACTCTTCGATGACTCGGGTGATGAACGACCGTCGAAAATCATGAGGCATGATGTTGACGCCGACCTGCCGACCACGCTGCTTGGCGATGAAATAGATCGCATGCTTGGTGATCCGCTCACGGGTGATGTTGCTGCCGCGACGAATCCGGTTGAACAGAAACGGATCGTCCGCCTGCCCTTCAGGCAGGCACGAGCGGCGCAATTGCAGCCAGTCATGCAACGCACCGAAGGCCCATTCGGGCGCGTACTTGACCAGTTGCTTGTTGCCCTTGCCCATCACCCGCAGGCTGCGCTCGGCGAAATCGACCTGCGCCAGATCCAGATCGACCGATTCGGACTTGCGCATGCCCGATCCGTACAGAATCGCGATGATGGCCGCGTCGCGTCGTCCCTGTGGCCGAGGATCGGCGGCGCAGGCTTCCATCAGTTCGCGAATCAGCGTGCGGCGGATGTTGCGTCCCTTCGCCAGCCGGGTGCCGCTGACCGCTTTGATCGAGCGGATCTTCAATAACTGATCATGACTGATCAGGTCGTGCCGCCAGGCTTCGTTCATCACCCCGCGAATGGCGTTGACATACAGAGACGTGGTGTTCGGTGCATAGTTATCTTCGCGCAAAGTGGCCACCAGCGCGGTGACATGTCCGGGCTGCAGGGTATGCCAGGGAATATCATGAATATCGACGTCAGCCATGCCCAGCCGGTCGGCGGCGTCCTGCAGCACGTACTTCATGGTCAGGCGGCTGGAAGGCGCCAGACGGGCCAGATAGAGCCGCAGCGGATTGCTGACATCCGGCAGCGAGGGCGATTGCCTGGTGCTTGCAGCCTGGTCGGAGGATGGATCGTACGACATGTCGAGCGGGGCCTTTGTAGTGCAAGTGACGTGGATGAAGCCGGCACTTTTCAATCAGTTCAAAGCCATGACTTTAGCACGCTGACCGAAGCAAACCCCGGTTACATCTCAACGCTTGAAAGAGTGGTCACGTGGGGTAGCCTTTTCGCCCATTCTCCCCACATCGCAAGTCGAGCCAGCGTGTTCTTACCCCAACACCATCCCCAACCTAGTCAGATTTTTGCGGACATCAATGCCGCGTTCATCAGCGAAGCCGCCGCCGGTTTCTGGCTGCTGGCACACCAGCTCGATCAGCGCAGCGAAGCTGAACGGCTGGCCAATATCCAGGCAGGATTTGCAGCCACTTGGGCGCGAGCCGTCAAGGACGCGTTTCGACTGGGCAATCCTGATCTGCATGTGCTGCTCAACCTGTCGGCCTCCACGCTGGAACGCCGTCTGCACCAGCAGCAGCCTCTGGACCAGGTGGCCTCGGAGCGTCTGGACCGTGTTGCAAGGGTTGCCATCCATGCGCTAGAGGTACTCGAAACGCCCGAACGGGCCAGCCTGTGGATGCGAACGCTTCAACCGTTACTGGGTGAGCAGATGCCTCTGAGGATGTGTGAAACGGATATCGGCACACGACAGGTCCATCGGGCGATTGCCGCCTTGGGTTACGGCGGCCCTGCCTGATGGATGCCTGGAGAATTTCACGCGCTGCCTTTGCCAGGGATTGCTCAGGTCAACACGCCGCACAGTTCGGCGCACGCTGGAATCAGCAGGATCATCGAGCCCTGTACGTTACGCTGACGCCGGCGCTCTGCGCGCTGGAAGCGCTAATGCACGCTCGTGAGCTGCCGCAGGACCTGAAACTGGTTCAGTTGAAGCTGCCGGATGGCCCGGCGCTTTACCATGCGCCTGACTTCGAACAGTTGCCTTCCGGATGGGATGCGCACCCCGCCGACACACCCGGTCAGCAGTTCGGCACCCCCTGGCTCATACAAGGGCTGCATCTGGGGCTGATTCTGCCGTCATCCATTCTGCCGCAGACGCACATCCTTATGCTCAACCCCGCACATTCGGCAGCCGAGCGGATCGAAATCGTCGATATCAGCGCCTTCCCTCACTGGCCGGTATCGACCACCACACGTCCACGCACTTGCCCGGCGATCAGTTGAGGCGCGATATCGATGACCTCGCTCAGACCAATCTCGCGACTGATCAGCGGCAGCAATGAAGTATCCAGGTCGTTCGCCAGCCTCGACCAGGCTTCCAGGCGATCGGCGCGAGGCCGGTTGACGCTGTCGATCCCGGCCAGTGTCACGCCGCGCAGAATGAACGGTGCGACCGATCCGGGAAAGTCCATCCCTTGCGCCAGACCGCACGCGGCAACAATGCCACGGTATTTGATCCCGGCGCAGACGTTGGCCAGCGTATGGCTGCCCACCGAGTCGATGGCCGCCGCCCACTGCTCCTTGCCCAGCGGACGACCGGGCCCGGACAGCGTCGCCCGATCAATGATTCGCGCTGCGCCCAGGCTGCTGAGGTAGTCGCTCTCCGCGACGCGTCCCGTGGACGCCACAACGTGATAACCAAGCCTGGCGAGAATGGCGACCGCGAAGCTGCCCACACCGCCGTTGGCGCCGGTGACAAGGACTTCACCGTCCTGCGGCTGGACGCCATGCTTCTGCAGCGCGATTACGCTGAGCATGGCGGTGTATCCGGCCGTGCCGATGGCCATGGCCTGGCTGGCGGTGAATGACATAGGCAGCGGAATCAGCCAGTCGCCTTTCAGACGCGCCCTCTGCGCCAGCCCGCCCCAATGCCCTTCGCCCACGCCCCAGCCGTTGAGCAACACCTGGTCGCCGGGCTTGAAGGCCGACGTCTCGCTGTGTTCCACGACGCCCGCCAGATCAACACCCGGCACCATCGGGAACTTTCGGACAATGGGGCTCTGCCCGGTCAGCGCCAATGCATCCTTATAATTGAGCGTGCTGTGCGAAACGCGCACGGTCACGTCGCCTTGCGGCAGGTCGGCGGCGTCCAGTTCGGTGAGTTTCACGTGGTAACCGGATTCGTCCTTATCAATCAAAATCGCTTTGAACATGCCTGAAGACATAGCGCCCTCCAATTTAGACCGATCGTCTTTAAATAGACCTTAAACAATCACTGCGGCAATCCGCGAAGAAAGCCGGCAATGAATGTGTTCAACGGAGTGTCATTTTTGACCAGCCGGGCACGCAGCACAGCGCCCTCCCAACCAATCCAGAAAAACGCTGCCAGCTCGTTGCAATTGGCGTGTCTGGCCAGTTCACCCTGGTCCTGTGCAGCCTTGAGGCACGCGGCCAGTCGGGACTGCCAGTCCAGCAACGTGTGCTCCAGCACCTCACGAAAGCCTTCGGGCAACAGACAGATTTCCTGCCCCAGATTGCCCACCATGCACCCGCGTCGGTAGTCGTGACGGGCCATGCCTGCCTTTGCGCTCTGCACGAACCCGACCAATCGTTCCAGCGGCGACAGGCTTTCGTCCAGAAGCCAGCGATCAAGGCGTTGGGCAAAGTAGCGGGAATATTCATCCAGGACCGCGCGGCCAAACGCTTCCTTGCTCGGGAAATAATGATAGAACGAGCCCTTGGGCACGCCGATTTCCTTGAGGATGTAGTCGATTCCGGTCGCTGAGAAGCCCTGCTCCGTAAGGACTTCAAGGCCACGACGCAACAGCGTCTCGCGGGTTTCGAGGTTATCGCGGTCCACCTTGGGCGGGCGGCCGGGACGTCGGGGATGGGCTGGCCGGGTCGGTAAAGTGGTCATGCAGAGGATATTAGACCGATCGTCTTTTATGTCAACAGCCTGGCGAAAAGAGGCTGTAATCAGTCGAACGCGTCAATTGCCAAACAGAGCATGCCGCGCTCAAATGTCGGTCTTTCATTCGCCACGGATCAGGAGCTTCGCATGCGCCTTTGGACAGACACCCGCATTCTGCAACTCTTCGGAATCGAAGTGCCCATCCTTCACGCCCCGATGGCGGGCGCAACCGGACCGTCCATGGCCATTGCCGTCGCGAACGCAGGAGGACTGGCCTCCTTGCCGTGCGCCCTGCTCACCCTGGACCAGGTCAGCGAGGAAGTGGCCGTTTTCCGCCAAAACAGCGCGGCGCCGCTGAACCTGAATTTCTTCTGCCACCAGCCGCCCGTTGCCGATGCGTTACAGGCCGAACGCTGGAAACAGGCGCTCAAGCCCTACTACGAAGAGTTGGGTGCCGATTTCGACGCACCGACGCCGGTCTCCAATCGCGCACCCTTCGACCAAGACAGCTGTGCGCTGGTCGAGCGCGTAAGGCCTGAAGTCGTGAGCTTTCATTTTGGCCTTCCCGAACAGACCCTGCTGGATCGCGTTCGCGCCACTGGAGCGAAAATCATCGCCTCGGCGACCACCGTGGAAGAAGCAGTCTGGCTGGAACGTCAGGGTTGCGATGCCATCATTGCCATGGGTTATGAGGCGGGCGGCCATCGTGGGCTGTTTCTCAGTGACCAGTTGCATACTCAGGTCGGTACGTTCGCACTGGTTCCTCAGGTCGTCGACGCCGTGAGCGTGCCGGTGATCGCGGCCGGCGGCATAGCCGATGGACGTGGCGTCGCAGCCGCAATGGTGCTGGGCGCAGCGGCGGTTCAGGTCGGAACGGCTTACCTGTTCTGCCCGGAGGCCAAGGTCAGTGCACCGCATAGGCATGCGTTGAGCACCGCCCGAGACAGCGACACCGGCGTGACCAATATTTTCACTGGCCGCCCGGCACGGGGCATCATGAACCGGGTCATGCGTGAAGTCGGCCCCATGAGCCCGCTCGCCCCCACCTTCCCGCTCGCCGGGGGTGCGCTGATGCCATTGAGGGCCAAGGCCGAACCGCAAGGCAGTGGCGACTTCATGAACCTCTGGGCGGGCCAGGCAGTCGGTATCAAGCATTCGCTCGGTGCGGCCGAACTCACACGGCAATTGGCCGAGGATGCACTGAGAATTCTGAGCCACGCATGAAACATTGCTTTCAGAAAGGAGAAGGATCGCTATATATTTAAATATATAGCGAAACGCCTCCAGCCCGGTGGCGCACCCTTCAAACCTTCATGGAGCTGTTACATGCCTGCGTTCCCGCTGCGAGCCTTTTTGACGTCCTCTGTTCTCATGCTGGCTGCATCGGGCGCGCCATGCGCCCTGGCCGATGAAGTTCAAGTGGCGGTCGCCGCCAACTTCACCGCGCCTGTACAGGCGATTGCCAAGGACTTCGAACGGGACACCGGACACAAACTGGTTGCAGCTTTCGGAGCCACCGGCCAGATATACACCCAGATCAAGAATGGCGCGCCGTTCGAAGTGTTTCTGTCGGCTGATGACACCACACCGGCAAAACTCGAGCAGGAAGGCGACACCGTGAAGGGATCACGTTTCACTTATGCGGTCGGCACACTCGCGCTGTGGTCTGCACAGCCAGGCTACGTTGACGCCAAGGGTGACGTACTCAAGGGCGATCAGTACCAGCATCTGTCCATCGCCAATCCGAAGACTGCGCCTTATGGACTGGCGGCCACACAGGTGCTGGACAGGCTACAACTGACTGACGCCACACGGTCCAGAATCGTCGAAGGCCAAAGCATCACCCAGGCCTACCAGTTCGTGTCCACCGGCAACGCGGAACTGGGCTTCGTCGCGCTGTCGCAGATCTACAAGGACGGAAAACTCACCAGCGGCTCGGCCTGGATCGTACCGGCCGCCCTTCACGACCCGATCAGACAAGATGCGGTAATCCTTAACAAGGGCAAGGACAGCGCTGCCGCCAAGGCCCTGGTCGAGTACCTCAAAGGCCCACAGGCCGCGGCCATCATCAGATCGTTCGGATACCAGTTGTAAATGCCGCTGGGAAGCGCTGACATCGCGGCGATCTGGCTGACGCTGAAGCTGGCGTCGCTGACCACCGTGATCCTGCTGATCGTCGGCACGCCCATCGCACTGTGGCTGACGCATACCCGGTCATGGCTCAAGGGCCCGGTCGGCGCCATCGTCGCCCTGCCCCTGGTGCTGCCGCCCACGGTGATCGGGTTTTACCTGCTGTTGCTGCTAGGCCCTAACGGTGCCGTTGGGCAACTGACCCAAAGCCTGGGCCTGGGAACGCTGACCTTCAGCTTTACCGGGCTGGTCATCGGCTCGGTTCTGTACTCGATGCCCTTCGTGGTTCAGCCATTGCAGAATGCCTTTTCGGCCATCGGCACGCGCCCGCTCGAAGTGGCCGCCACGTTGCGGGCCGGTCCTTGGGACACGTTTTTCAGCGTAATCCTGCCGCTGGCCAGACCCGGCTTTATTACCGGGGCGATTTTGGGGTTTGCCCACACGGTCGGCGAATTCGGGGTGGTATTGATGATCGGTGGCAACATCCCGGAAAAGACCCGCGTGGTATCGGTGCAGATTTTCGACCATGTCGAATCCATGGAATACCTGCAAGCGCACTGGCTGGCCGGGGCGATGCTGGTGTTTTCGTTTGTGGTGCTGCTGGCGCTCTATTCCAGCGGCAAAGCCAGACAGGGATGGAGTTGACTCATGCCGCCGTCCATTGAAGTGCGACTGCACATGGCTTACCCCGACTTCCGGGTGAATGTCGACCTGACGCTGCCTGGCAGCGGAGTCACGGCGCTTTACGGCCCCTCGGGCTCGGGGAAGACCACCTGCCTGCGCTGTATCGCCGGGCTCGAGAAGGCCGGTCAGGCCTTCATCCGCATCAACGATGAAGTCTGGCAAGACAGCGACAACGGCTTGTTTCTGGCCCCACACAAACGGGCGATCGGTTATGTGTTTCAGGAAGCCAGTCTGCTCGCGCACTTGTCAGTAAGGAAGAACCTGGAGTTCGGTTTCAAGCGCATAGCGCATGACGCGCGCAACATTCAGGTGTCGCAGGCCGCTGAGCTGCTGGGCATTGATCACCTGCTGGAGCGGCATCCGGACAAGCTCTCCGGCGGCGAACGTCAACGGGTCGGCATCGCCCGTGCGCTGTTGACCAGCCCAAGACTGATGCTGCTCGACGAACCACTCTCGGCGCTGGACAGCAGGCGCAAAAGCGAGATCCTGCCGTATCTGGAGCGTCTGCACCGGGAACTCGACATTCCCATGCTGTACGTCAGTCACGCGCAGGACGAGGTTGCACGTCTGGCTGATCACATGGTGCTGCTTGAAGCTGGCAACGTACTGGCCAGCGGACCGATTGGTGAAACCCTCGCGCGCCTGGACCTGCCGCTGGCGATGGGTAACGATGCCGGTGTGGTGATAGAGGGCGCTGTCAGTGAATACGACGCGCATTACCAGTTATTGACCATCACCCTGCCCGGCAGCGCCCTTTCCATGCGCGTGGCGCACGCCGAGATGCAGCCGCGCACAACGTTGCGCGTCAAGGTTCAGGCCCGGGATGTCAGCCTCAGCCTGCAGCCTGACCAGCAGAGCAGTATCCTCAACCGCTTGCCGGTGGTCGTGATGGACGAAATGGTCGCGGACAATTCGGCGCATGTACTGGTCAGGCTGGACGCGGGCGGCACACCGCTGCTGGCGCGCATCACCCGCTACTCCAGCGACCAGTTGCAATTGCATCGAGGTCAGTCGCTATGGGCACAGATCAAGGCGGTCGCCGTGCTTGCGTAATGGCATTTACCCAGTCGTCGGACGCAAATAAACGGCACCACCGAAAAAGAGCGCGGTCAGTGTTGTTAACTGTCTCTGGAATTTCGCCATGCCTGACTCGACCATCATCAGCCCGCTCGCCAGCGATCTGCATTACGTAGACGACACTCAGCCCGGATTCACGCGCAAGGTCTTGCGCGGCAAATTTGCCTACTTCAATACCAAGGGCGAGCGGATCAAAGATGAGTCTGAGGTCAAGCGCATCAACGCGCTGGCGGTTCCACCCGCCTACACCGACGTGTGGATCTGCGCCGATCCCAATGGTCACTTGCAGGCCACCGGCCGCGACGCTCGTGGTCGCAAGCAGTACCGCTATCACCCTCGCTGGCGCGAGATACGCGATCAGGACAAATATTCGCGCATGATCGAGTTCGGTCATGCGCTGCCCAAGGTACGCAAGCAGATAGAAGCGCAACTTGCCCAACCGGGCATGGGTCGCGAAAAGGTCATGGCAACCGTGGTTTCGCTGCTTGATGCCACTTTGATTCGCATCGGCAACAGTCAATACGCCAAGGAAAACCGTTCCTATGGTCTGACCACCTTGCGCAATAAGCACGTGGAAGTGAAAGGCGGCCAGATTCTGTTTGAATTCCGCGGTAAAAGCGGCGTGGAGCATCGGGTCACAGTCAAGGACCGGCGACTGGCCACTGTTATCAAGCGCTGCATGGAATTGCCGGGACAGAACCTGTTTCAGTACCTGGATGATGACGGCGTGCGCCACACGGTGACTTCGTCAGACATCAACGCCTACTTGCAAAGCCTCACTGGCTCGGACTTCACAGCCAAGGATTATCGGACCTGGGCGGCAAGCGCGCTGGCACTGGCTACCTTGCAGAAGCTGCATTGGGAGCCGGAAGCCGATGCCAAAAAGCATATCGTCGACATGGTCAAAGCGGTTTCAAAACAACTGGGCAACACGCCAGCCATCTGCCGCAAGTGCTATATCCACCCTGCTGTGCTTGAGGGCTTTCTGCTCGGCAATCTGGCAAAACTCCCGCGCCTTAGACAGCGCAAGGGCCTGAGGCTTGAAGAAGTTGCCCTGGCGAGCTACCTGCGCACTTTGGCAGATCGCATAGAAGCCGAAGCAGGCAAGGTCAAGCCCTGACCTTTACGGGTAATCCGCAAGGCCGGTCATTGCTCGGCAGTGACCGGTGACTTCCTTGCCATACCTGATGGCTGCCTGCTACCCGTGTCGTAAGTGCTGGAAAGCTCTTCTATGGTGTTCACCAGATGACGTACAGCCTGCTGGACCTCGACGAAGATGTCGTCCGGTGCGCCTGATGCGTAACTCATCCGGTTGACGATGTTATCCAGCTCCACGCCTGTCGTGCGCCGGCTGGTCAACACGTAAAGAACATCCACCCCTACATTGGCAACGGCGGCCAGGTAATCAGCCT
>NZ_MUIO01000068.1 GCF_002087235.1 Pseudomonas floridensis
GGCTTATCTGGTGCTCCCCCAGGAAAACCCCGGCGCGCTGGCCCGCTTTTTGACACTGTGCGCGGCAAGTCCGGGGATTGCCGAGCAGATGGCCCGCTTCCCGCTTCGGCTTGATGAATGGCTCAACGAAGGGCGCCTGTTCAACCCGCCTCTGGCTCCGGAACTGGCGGCCGAGCTGCGCGAGCGGCTGATCCGTATACCCGAGGACGACCTCGAGCAGCAGATGGAGGCCTTGCGGCATTTCAAGCTGGCTCACAGCCTGCGCGTGGCAGCCTCCGAAATCACCGGCAGTCTGCCGCTGATGAAGGTCAGCGATTACCTGACCTGGCTGGCCGAGGCTATTCTCGAACAGGTGCTGGCACTGGCCTGGCGTTACAGCGTGGCGCGGCACGGTACGCCGACTCGTGCGGACGGCACGCTGTGCGATCCGGGTTTCGTGATCGTCGGCTACGGCAAAGTGGGCGGCATCGAGCTGGGTCACGGCTCGGACCTGGACCTGGTGTTCATTCATGACGGCGATCTGCAGGCTGAAACCGATGGTGCCAAACCTATCGACAGCGCGCAGTTTTTTACCCGGCTGGGGCAGCGGATTATCCATCTGCTGACTACCCAGACCAACTCCGGGCAGTTGTATGAAGTCGATATGCGCTTGCGTCCGTCCGGCGCGTCAGGCTTGTTGGTCAGCTCGCTCGGAGCGTTTTCGCGTTATCAGGACAAGGAGGCCTGGACCTGGGAGCACCAGGCGTTGGTCCGCGCCCGGGTGCTGACCGGCAGCGCTGATGTGGGTCATGAGTTCGAAAAGGTACGGGCCGAGGTGCTGGGCCGCGAGCGTGATCTGGACAAGCTGCGCGCCGAAGTCAGCGACATGCGCGCCAAGATGCGCGACAACCTCGGCACTCGTCTGACCGCGGCGGGCAGGGCGGCCAATGCCTTCGAGTCCTCCATGCCGTTCGACCTCAAGCAGGACGCCGGTGGTATCGTCGATATCGAATTTATGGTGCAATACGCGGCCTTGGCGTGGTCCAGAGAGCATCCGGGGCTGCTGCGCTACACCGATAACATTCGTATTCTCGAAGGGCTGGAAGAAGCCGGGTTGTTGTCCGACGCCGATGCCAGCCTGTTGCGCGAGGCCTACAAGGCGTACCGCTCGGCGGCTCACCGCCAGGCCTTGCAGAAACAAGCGGGCGTGGTCAGCGGCGATCAGTTTCATTCCGAACGGCGTGAAGTGATGCGGATCTGGGCGCAGATGGGGTTGAGCTGAGTCGGCGGCGACCCTGTCTGTTTCAGGTAACACTATATAAAGCTATGACAGGGAGGCGACAGGTTGTGTGGGCATGTCACGCAGTCTGATCGGCCTCCCTGATCGTTTCCGGTCGTTTTTGGATAAAACATGAATATTCTGATCGTTGGGCCTAGCTGGGTCGGTGACATGGTGATGGCGCAAACGCTGTTCCAGTGCCTGAAACAGCGTCATCCCAAGTGCCAGATCGATGTACTGGCGCCCGAATGGAGTCGTCCGCTGCTGGAGCGCATGCCTGAAGTGCGCGCCGCGCTCAGCTTCCCGCTCGGCCACGGTGCCCTCGAGCTGGCGACCCGCCGCCGTATCGGCAAGTCGCTGGCTGGCCAGTACGATCAGGCGATTCTGCTGCCCAACTCGCTCAAGTCCGCGCTGGTGCCGTTCTTCGCCGGCATCAAGAAACGCACCGGCTGGCGTGGCGAATTCCGCTATGGCCTGCTCAACGATGTGCGCACGCTGGATAAAGAACGCTATCCGCTGATGATCGAGCGCTTCATGGCGCTGGCCTACGACAAGGGCGCAGAGTTGCCGCGGCCTTATCCCAAGCCAAGCCTGCAGATCGACGCCGCAACCCGTGATGCGGCACTGGCCAAGTTTGGCCTGACCCTGGACCGCCCGGTGCTGGCGCTGTGTCCGGGTGCCGAGTTCGGCGAGTCCAAGCGCTGGCCGGCCGAGCATTACGCTCAGGTCGCCGACGCCCGAATCCGCGAAGGCTGGCAGGTCTGGCTGTTCGGCTCGCAGAAGGATCACCCGGTCGGCGAGACGATTCGCGAAAACCTGATTCCGGGCCTGCGCGAAGAGTCGGTGAACCTCAGTGGGCAGACTTCACTGGCCGAAGCCATCGACCTGCTGTCCTGTGCCGATTCGGTGGTGTCCAACGATTCCGGCCTGATGCACGTCGCGGCTGCGCTGAACCGCCCGCTGGTTGCTGTGTATGGCTCGACATCGCCGGGCTTTACGCCGCCTTTGGCCGACGAAGTGGAGATTGTCCGGTTGGGCATCGAGTGCAGCCCGTGCTTTGACCGCACTTGCCGTTTCGGTCATTACAACTGCATGCGTCTGCTCGAGCCGGGCGCGGTGATCCAGGCGCTGGGCCGTCTGGACAGCACCCCGGTAGAGGTTCTCTGATTTTGCGGGTACTGCTGATCAAGACCTCTTCACTGGGCGACGTGATCCACGCCTTGCCCGCGCTGACCGATGCCGCCCGGGCGTTGCCCGGCATCCGCTTCGACTGGGTGGTCGAGGAAGGTTTCGCAGAGATTCCCGCTTGGCACCCGGCGGTCGACAAGGTGATCCCGGTGGCGATTCGCCGCTGGCGCAAGAACCTCTGGCAGACATTCAGAAACGGCGAGTGGCGCGGGTTCAAGGCGCGTCTGCGCGAGCAGCGTTATGACCTGGTGATCGACGCTCAAGGACTGTTCAAGAGCGCCTGGCTGACCCGTTATGTGGACGCCCCCGTTGCCGGTCTGGGCCGTGACTCGGCGCGCGAACCGGTTGCCAGCCGTTTCTATGACAAGAATTATCCTGTGCCGCGCGGGCAGCATGCGGTCGAGCGTTTGCGCCAGTTATTTGCACAGGCGCTGGGCTACCCGGTGCCCTCCGGGATCGGCGAGTACGGGCTGAATAAACTGACGGTTGCCGATGAAACGTCTCAGGCACCTTTTGTCCTGTTCCTGCACGGCACCACGTGGGACACCAAACACTGGCCCGAACTGTACTGGCGACAGTTGGCCGAATTGATGGCGGCTCGCGGTCTGCAAGTGCGCTTGCCGTGGGGCAATCCCGCGGAAAAGGCCCGCGCCGAGCGGATTGCCGACGGATTGGAGGCCGCGCAAGTGTTGCCCCGTCTGAATCTGGCGGGCGTGGCGCGGGTATTGGCCCAGGCTCAGGCCTGTGTGGCAGTGGACACTGGCATCGGTCATCTGGCCGCAGCGCTGGATGTGCCGACCGTGTCGCTGTTCGGGCCGACCAATCCGGTTTTGACCGGGGCATACGGCAAATCGCAGGTGCACCTGGCCAGCGATTACCCGAGCTGTGCGCCGTGCCTGCAAAAGAAATGCACCTACCAGCCGACCGCTGACGATCAGCGCCGGTTTGACCTTAAACGCGAGTGGCCGCTGTGCTTCACTCGCCTGAATCCCGAGCGAGTAGCGAGCCAACTGGGCGCGCTGTTGCTGGCAAAGGAACCTGGCTGATGCAACTGGCTTTCGTGCTGTACAAATACTTTCCGTTTGGCGGACTGCAACGTGACTTCATGCGCATCGCGCTGGAGTGTCAGCGTCGCGGTCACCAGATTCGCGTCTACACCCTGATCTGGGAAGGCGACGTGCCGCCCGGTTTCGAAGTGCTGGTCGCGCCGGTCAAGGCGTTCTTCAACCATCGGCGCAACGAAAAGCTCAGCGCCTGGATGGAAGCGGATCTGGCCAGGCGCCCGGTGGATCGCGTGATCGGCTTCAACAAGATGCCGGGCCTGGACGTGTATTACGCCGCCGACGGCTGCTTTGAAGACAAAGCGCAGAATCTGCGCAGCCCGCTGTATCGCAAATGGGGCCGTTATCGCCATTTCGCGGACTACGAGCGAGCCGTGTTTGCCAAGGACGCCAAGACCCAGGTCCTGATGATTTCCGAGGTGCAGCAGCCGCTGTTCATCAAGCACTACGACACCCCGTTGTCACGGTTTCACCTGCTGCCGCCGGGCATTTCCCCGGACCGCCGTGCGCCACCCGACGCACCGCAGATTCGTTCAGGTTTCCGACAGGAATTCGGCTTGAGCGACAACGACCTGTTATTGGTGCAGATCGGCTCCGGTTTCAAGACGAAAGGCGTGGATCGCAGCCTCAAGGCGCTGGCCGCGCTGCCAGCCGAGCTGAAGAAGCGCACGCAGCTGTTTGTAATCGGCCAGGACGACCCCAAAGTATTCCAGCTGCAAAGCGCGGCATTGGGGCTGGGCGATCAAGTGACCTTTATGAAAGGCCGCAGCGATATCCCGCGTTTCCTGATGGGCGCCGACGTTCTGATTCATCCGGCCTACAACGAAAATACCGGCACCGTGCTGCTTGAAGCGCTGGTGGCGGGTTTGCCCGTTCTGGTCAGCGCGGTGTGTGGCTATGCCCATTACATTGCCGAAGCCGATTGCGGCCGGGTGCTGGATGAACCGTTCGAGCAGGCGCAGCTCAATCGTTATCTGGCAGACATGCTCAAGGACGATGCAGCGCGCAGCAACTGGAGCCGAAACGGCCTGGCGTTCGCTGACACGGCGGACCTGTACAGCATGCCGCAACACGCGGCGGATGTGATTCTGGCGGAGCGCTATTGATGAAGCTGTTCCTTGCTGAGCCGTTCAAGCGCCTGTGGGCCGGGCGCGATGCGTTCGACGAAGTCGAGGCGCTGAGCGGTGAGGTGTATCGCGAACTCGAAGGTCGTCGGACCCTGCGCACCGAAGTCGACGGGCGCGGCTATTTCGTGAAGATCCACCGCGGTATCGGCTGGGGCGAGATCGCCAAGAATCTGGTGACCGCCAAGTTGCCGGTGCTGGGCGCAGGCAAGGAGTGGGACGCCATCGAGCGGCTGCATGAAGTTGGGGTGCCGACCATGACCGCCGTTGCCTACGGCGAGCGCGGCAGCAATCCGGCCGCGCAGCATTCGTTCATCGTGACCGAAGAGCTGGCGCCGACCACCAGTCTGGAAGACGTCAGCCTCAACTGGCGCAACGAGCCACCCGAGCCGCGGCTCAAGCGGGCTTACATCGCCGAGGTCGCCCGACTGGTCGGCATGATGCACCGCGCCGGGGTCAATCATCGCGACTGCTACATCTGCCATTTTCTGCTGCACACCGACAAGCCGGTCACCGCCGACGATTTCAAACTGTCGGTGATCGACCTGCACCGCGCCCAGACACGCCGGGCAATCACGCCGCGCTGGCGTAACAAGGACCTGGCGGCGCTGTATTTCTCGGCGCTGGACATCGGCCTGACCCGGCGCGACAAACTGCGCTTTCTCAAGGGCTACTTTCAGAAGCCGTTGCGCGAAATACTGGCCAGGGAAGCGAAGCTGCTGGGCTGGCTGGATAAAAAGGCGGACAAGTTGTATCAGCGCAAATTGCGATACGGGGATGCGCTCTGATGGCAGGATGGAACCTGGAGCCGGACTACGCGTTTCTGGCTGAAGACTTCGGCAATCTGGATGCGGTGTTCGCCTTGCAGGGCGAGCGTCTGACCCGTGATCCGCTGTCCGAAGTGGTACGTGTCGAGCGTGCCGGGGTCAATTATTACGTCAAACGCTATGTGGGTGCTGGTAAAGGCTTGCGCCGCTATCTGGGTCGGCCCAGGGTCAAGTCCGAGTGGCAGAACCTCAAGCGTTTCGCCAAGTGGGGCATTCCCACCGCCGAAGTCGTGGCCTGGGGCCTGGAGCGCAATGGCGCGGCCTACGACCGTGGCGCGCTGATCACGCGAGAGCTGCCGAACACCGAAGACCTGTCGGCACTGGCTCAGCGCAAGGATCGGCTGTTGAGCGATCGGGCCTGGGTGGATGGCATCAGCCGGCAGTTGGCGTCCTACACGCGCATCATGCATGACAACCACTTCACTCATAACGATCTGAAGTGGCGCAACCTGCTGGTGGACGATCAGGCCCGGCTGTTCTTCATCGATTGCCCCAACGGTGCGTTCTGGTGGAGCTTCATGCTGCGCTACCGGATCACCAAGGACCTGGCGTGCCTGGACAAGGTCGCCAAATACCATCTGTCCGCAACCCAGCGGCTGCGCTTTTACCTGCAATACCGTCAGCGGGCGCGCTTGAATGCCTCCGACAAGAAGCGTATCCGTCATGTCGTCAGCTTTTTCGAGGGGCGCGAATGAGCGTTTTTATTGCCAGTGCCGATCAGCCCTTGCTGGAGCGCCACGGTCTGACCGATTTCGAGTCGCTGTGGAACGTGCAGCTCGAGGCAGTCGATGAGCCCAACACCGGCCGCGGCGGCTGGAGCAGCGTTTTTCGACTGGACCTTGACGGCCAGGGTTTTTACCTCAAGCGCCAGAGCAATTACCTGACCCATACGTTGCATCACCCCTTCGGCGAGCCGTCGTTCTCCCGCGAATTTCGCAACATTAGCCGTTATCAGAAGCTGGGCATTCCTGCGTTGCAGGCGGCGTTTTATGGCGAGAGCAAAGTCGATGGCGAGCGTCGGGCTATTCTGATGACGCGGGCGCTGGATGGCTGGACCGATCTGGACGAACTGCTGCAGGGCTGGGCTGACATGAGCGGCGCTGCGCGTAGCGCGGTTTTGCAGGCCTGTGGCCGACTGGCGCGCACGCTGCACGGTGCCGGGCAGATTCATGGCTGTTTCTACCCCAAGCATATTTTTCTGCGAGCCGACGAAGCAGGCTATCAGGCGCAACTGATCGACCTGGAAAAAACCCGACCGGTGATCTTTGGTAAACGTGATCGGGTCAAGGATCTGGAGCCGCTGTTGCGTCGCGCGCGGATGTGGACAGACGCCGAGCGGCGCGAACTGCTGGCCGCCTATCTGCAAGCCGCCCCCGACAGTCAGCCGGTCGATGCCTGGAGTGTGCGTCTGGGGCAACGGGGCCAGCACAAGCGTGACCTTCAACACCGTGACCATAAAGAGACCCGCTGATGCGTTTGTCTGACCTCAAGAACGCCGGGCGCACCCCCGAGCTGCCAATGAGCCTCACGCTGGCCGATGCCGCAGGTGCTGCCGAATTGCAATTGCTGACACTGCTGCGCGTTCTGCCCGGTCAGCGCTATGTGGGCGCGGGCGTCTGGCGGGGCCGGACGGTGTTGGCCAAACTGCTGGTCGGCAACAAGGCTGCCCGGCACTTTCAACGAGAATTGACGGGCGTCCGGCTATTGGCCGAGCAGGGCGTGACCACGCCTTTGCTGCTGGCCGACGGCTTGCAGGATGGCGAAGGTGGCTGGCTGCTGTTCGAGTTTCTCGAAAAGGCCCCGAGTCTGGGTGATGCCTGGGCTGCCGTTCAGGATGACGAGCCGCTGACCGATGATCAGCAGACGGTACTCGGCGAAGCATTATCGGCCATTGCCCTGCTGCACGCCAAAGGGCTGTGGCAGGAAGACCTGCATCTGGACAACCTGCTGCGCCATGACGGGCGGCTGTACATGATCGACGGCGCGGGCATACGTGCCGAACAGGCCGGGCAGCCATTGTCCCGGCAGAAAGTGCTGGAAAATCTGGGTGTGTTCTTCGCCCAGTTACCCCGTTCCTTCGAGCCGTTCACTGAAGAGCTGCTGGTGCATTACTTGTTGAGCAACGCCGAGCATGGCCTGCCGATGGAAGCGCTGCAGAAGCAGATCGACAAGGTACGCAGTTGGCGTATGAAGGATTTTCTCGACAAGACCGGGCGCGATTGCAGCCTGTTCAGCGTCAAGGACAACGCCTCGGTGTTTCAGGCAATTCGTCGTGAAGAAGAGGCCGCGATGTTGCCGGTGCTGGATCAAGCCGACGCTTTGCTGGATCGCGGGCATCTGTACAAGACCGGTGGCGCGGCCAGTGTCGGGCGGGTCGAGGTGAATGGCCGCCCATTGGTCATCAAGCGCTACAACATCAAGAATTTCAGCCACTGGCTCAAGCGCTTCTGGCGTCCGAGTCGCGCCTGGCATTCATGGCGTGAGGCCAATCGTCTGGCGTTTCTGGAGATCGCCACGCCCAAGCCGCTGGCGGTGCGTGAGGAACGGGTGCTGGGCATGCGCAGCAAGGCGTATCTGGTGACCGGGTTTTTGGCCGGGCCGGACATCATCGAGCACTTTGCGCCCTATGTCGAAACCGGTGACGCGCCCGAAGCCGAACTCGCAGCCCTCGACCGGCTGTTTGCGCAGTTGATCCGCGAGCGCATCAGTCATGGCGATTTCAAAGGACACAATGTGTTCTGGCATGAGGATCGCTGGGCGTTGATCGATCTGGATGCCATGCAGCAGCACGGTTCGCAGGCTTCCTTTGCGACGGCCTTTGCCCGCGACCGCGCGCGTTTCATGCGCAATTGGCCGCCGCACAGCGCGCTGCACCAGTTGCTGGACCAGCGCTTGCCGACACTGACAGAAGCCTGAGCCGACTCACCGCCGACTCAGGCTGTTATGTCAGCCGACTCGCGTCAGGTTCAGCTCCTCCAGTGCTTCCACCAGATCATCCATGTTGTCGAAGGCGACCTCATGCACGGAAGACCAGGTCGTGCGCTCCACGTACAGCTTGCCCTCGGCGTTTATGAGCACCGGCGTTCGATGAATCTGTCTGTCGCGGGAGCGATGGACGATGGTCTGCAGGTTGCCCTCGCTCTGTTCGACCATAAACAGTCCGGGTCTGGCGAGTTGCTGTTCGATGGGCAGCGGTTGCGGCGGCCGAATGGCTTTTGGCGAGATAGCCACTTCCATTTCCACTCGATAATCACCCTTGAGCAGGATTTGCTTGCTGTTCATCCCCATGAGCACGGGCTCTCCCGGGTCCGGCATTACGCCTCTGGACAGCCCGGGGGCAACGTCCACAATCCGCAATCCGATACCGCCTTGCAGTTCCGCCAGGCCCGGCACGACGTCCCGAAATGTATTGGAGTGGCTGTTGCCAACCAGAGCAATCCATTTGTGCGAGCCCATCACGTCCTGGTGTTTGCTTATCGTGCGCGAAGCGAAGTAATTCATCATCTCCTGCCGCATGGTCGACGTTTCCCGTTCTATCCCTTTTAGGTGATAGCTGACCGCGCAGTCGATGGCACGCACTTCCAGACCTTCTTCGCGCGCCTTGATCACCAGCCGTTCGAAGGTGTAGACCTTGTCAGGATCGGTGCGGTGACCGCGATCCAGCCTTTTCAGGTCATGGAGCAGGGTCTTGCTCATTTGGCCGGTTTCGAAGAAACGGTCGAGGTCCGCCTGATGAATGTCGGTCAGCAGGTGCTCCATGTACAGCGTCTTGACGTTCTGCCGCGACAGCAACTGCAAATTGTCGATGATCAGTTTTTTGCTGGAAATCGAGAAGTGCGACTCACCGATCACCACGCCATCGGTGTGCGAATACAGGGTTTCGAGCAGTTCGGCACCGCTGATCTCCGGCGCAACGGCAGGCAATACCGGTCGCTGTGGCAATGAAGCGCTGCGCACGGCCAGCGCGTCGGTCTGGAGTCTTTGCCGGAGTGTGGCGAACTCTTGTCTGATCCTGTTCAGTGCGTCGTCCCCGAGCAGGTAACGGGTATCGAGTCCTTTGTGTTCGAAATTTGCCAGTTGATGCACGCTGCTTCGAGTCTGCGGTGGCATGTCATAGGTGGCATCGGCCAAAGATTGCTGAATGGCGTTCATGGGGCCGTTGGCGCTCCAGTCTTCCGGCTCCACACGCAACCACTTATCGACATCGTCCCGGACAAATCCGTAATCGCCGGCCCAGCGTTCGCCGTCTGCAATGACCGAGGCATGACCCAGTTCGCCGATCAGTGCGTCGTCCATCAGCGTACTGGCAGGCAATTCAAGCTCCGGCACGATCAGTGACGGGTTGGAAAGTGAAATCGTGAAATCGGCGCGTGCTGCGGATTCGCCCGCAGACAGGCCGCCAGTCCCTTTCATGACCTTGGTTGGGCGTCCGGCCGGAATATCCCTGACGTGCACGCTGATCGCGCCCTCCAGTTCGGCGATGCCGGGCAACTCGTCATGTCTGGTCGCCAGCTTCTGGTCCAACAGCGCGATCCAGCGCTTCTCTGGCGCAGCCGCCACATCGCCGCTGATCAACGTATGGCCGAAGAAGTTGCTCATTTTCAGGGTGCCTGACGGATCGTTCGCAGCAGGCGCTACCGGGTAAGCATTGAATGGATAGCTGATCGACGAGCTGAACGGTCGCACTTCGATACCGTAACGATGGGCGGCCTTGATCAGGTGGTAATAGTCGTAATCGACGCAGGCATTGTTCAGGGCGCCGTCGTTGACGTCGGACAGGTAGTGCTTCAGTTCATGGGAGCCCGAGCGGCTTCGCTTGCCCAGCTGTCGGTACCGGGCGAGTTTTTGCAGATGCTTGTCGGTCAGCAGATGCTCGATGTAGAGCACTTCGACCCGTTGTTCGGCCAATAGAGGCATGTTGAGGATCAGCAGACGTTTGCTGGCTACCGATTTGGGGGCCTCGCTCAATACCAGGCCGTTGCTGCGGCTAAAGATCTGTTCGATCAGCGTATCGACGGCGGCTGGCGATGACAGCGCAGGCAGTTGCGGTCTTGGTGGCAGTGGGGCCGTTACGAAAAACGCATTGGCGTCCTTATAGAGTTTCTCTCGCAGGTCTACGAAGGTGCGCCGCATTTCGGTCAGATAGACCTCGAAATACGCTTCCATGCCCATCCCGGTCGGATCGAACGATTCGTTGCTCAGGATGACGTCCATGCGGGGACGCAGGTTGGCGGGCAATTCATAGTCGCTGATCGTAGCGGCCTCAGTCCCAGCGTTATCCTCCGGCAACAGTTCATAACGTGAGCGATCACCCAGTCCGCCGCCTTGCAAACGTGGGCGCTCGATCAGTTGCCACTGGCCCTGCTCGTTCAAACCGACCGGTTTTTTGCCGAAGAAGGCAAAAGGATTGGCCGGGTCGATGATCTGCCAGCAGCGTAACTGTGCGTCGTACTGGACTTGCCAGGTCTTGCCCGACAGTTCAATGCAATGTCTGCCGTCAACCAGGCAGACGCCTTTCGCATGACCATTCTCGACGCGGGGGATATCACTCAGCGAGCGGTTCAGCGCCCATTGCTCGGGCACGTTCAGGGAAGTGCCTGACACTGGATCGGTGGACTGCGCCAATGGCCGCCAGGTACCGCCGGTCCGTTGGCTGGCGAACTGCCCCGTGGTGCTCACCGCCTGTGAGTCAGGGCTCACTGCACGGAAAACCGGCGCATGGCCGTTGGCGTTCGGTTTACCGAGCAGGAAGGTCTCGTCATCCAGCCGTGCCGGGAAAAGGTCCGAGTAGCGTGGCAATGACGACCTGCTTGGGGCTGGACTCAGCGCCGAGGTGAGCACCGTGCGCTGCCGGGTCTGGCGGAGCGTACTGCCGAACCCCTTCAAACCGGAATGCAGATCGCCTGCCGCACCCAGCCCGTTGAGCAGTGATGACAGCACATAGGCGCCAGCGCTTTCAGTGTCGCCCTTGGTCAGGCTTTGCACGGCGCGCACGGTGTCATACAGCGACAATACGGCCCCGACCGCGAAGCTGACGGGCGGGAAAGGCAGGGTCACTACGGTGGCAATGATTTCGACGCTGGTCCAGATCAACCCGGACAACATGTCGTTACGGCCGGTGGTAGTTTCTTCCACATCGAGCAGTCTGCGTTCGAGGGGCTGGTTGAAGCAGGTGTCGGCAAAATCTTCGATGAACGCCTTCGGGATGAACGGCGGCTTGCTGGCGTTGCCTTGCTGCATGTCGCGCAGGAAAAACGACAGTATGCGGCGGGCTTTGCTACGGCAACGGTCCTTGTAGTAATCGATCATGCCCGCAGTATCCAGCGAGCGCACGAAGTCGCTGAACAGGCGGAACTCGACGCCGTCCGGTGCCTGCGGCGTGTAAAGCAGCGCCGATTGGCGAATCTGTGTAGGCAGCACCACGATGCAGCCCTGCACGGTTTCCACATGTGTCAGTTGCGTGCTGGGGATGACCAGATCATCGATACCTGCCAGGCGGGAGGCGATGAAGGGTTTGTCCACGTGCACCTGTAGCGGATACAGCGGGTACGTCTCGCGGGTCGATGGATCGTTCAGGTGCGCGTTGTCGATCGAGTTTTTCAGCCAGGCGTAATGTTGCGCGTCGATATGCCCTTTGAGCAGGCTGCGCAGTGCGGCGGCGCTCATTTGCAGGCGCGTGATCAGTACGCTGGCCTGACGTCGCCAGGCATAACCCTCGCCCTCGACATTGAGCAGGGTGCGTCTTATATGTGCAATGTAATCATCCGCCACCCATTTACCGCGCACCGAACCTGCGACACCCATCGGCGTCAGCGCACTCAGGTGCACACCTGGCGGGCCGCTGAATGTTGCCTGGAGGTCCGCGGTGGGGCGTGTCAGGTCGATGCCGTTGTCGTAACCATTCTGCAGCATGTCGGTGTAGCTGATGGTTTCGCGCGCGCTGGTGATCACGATGTGGTCGGGATCGACAGTCCCGGGCGGTACACCCAGCAGTCTGGCGATCTGCTCGCTGGCGCGCTGATGCACGTACTCCCTGAAAGGTTGCACGCGGGTGTCGGACCGGGCTTCGTAATTGCGCAACGCCCCGGCAATCCCGTCCTCAAGAGCCAGCAGTTCCTGGCGTTGCGCCGCAGTGGCGCGCAGATACCAGCCCGGAGTGTGTTGTGCCTGTTCGGAAAGCGCCACGCGGACCTGTTCGTTGATAAAGCCGCGCAAGCCGCTATCGAAGTCGGCGAGGTCGTTGAGTTGCACGAAGTCGGCAGGCGGATAGGGTTTGAGTCTGAGCACCTCGAGTTGACGTTGCAACGCCGGGCGCGTGGATACTTCCAGTTGTTCGAGCAGGTACGTACATTGCGCGTCCGACGCGGACCAGCCGATCAATTCCTGGCGCAGCTGCTTTTCATTATCGAACGCTTTCAGGCTCTGGCCGGTTGGCGTATCCATTGCCAGCAAAACCAGGCGATCCAGTTGTCCCGACGCGGTCTCCTTGCGAAACACCAGCAGCTTGCCCGGCAGGTGACGGTCGAACCTGATCTGCTGAACGCGGACTCGCGCGTCGGACGTATTCGGGTCTGTTGCGCCCAGTTTTTCAATGATATCGAAATCGCTGACCTGGATGTGGCCCTGCATTTTGGCGGCCCAGGCCAATGCCGTTATCTGGGCGCGCACCAGAACCTGCATCAGTTGCCGGTTATGAGGCTGCTGGTAGGCTGTCCGTTGATAGTCACCGAACACTGCACGCAGATTAAGCTCATCGATCAGTCGTCCCAGGTAGGTCGGCGTCAGCGACGCATGATCGGCCTGCAGTGGCGCGCCGTCGAAATGCAGGGTGGTGCGCTCGAAGAAGGCAGAGCCGTCGTCCAGGTCGCCGGGGTGCAGGCCGTAAAGTGCCGACTCCACGAGTGAGCGCGTCACGGTGTAGGTTTCACCGCTGGAAGGCAGGGTGCGTCGGGTTTGCACCGTCAGCGCGTGAGGGTTCAGCACGAAACCCAGGTCATTGGCCATGCGGTGGCGCAGGTGCGCCTCGGCGAACTGCTCCGGTGAAGCGGCCGCTCCCAGCGCGCTGATCACCGCTGAGCGGGCCAGCTCACAGGCTTGCAGGCGTTCGGTGTAAGTGCGCAGATCGTCGTGACCTGCGAACTTGATCCAGTCGGGCAGGCTCTTGCGGTAGCGGCGTTCGACGACGGCCAGTTCGCGCAACTGAAGCATCGCCATCGGGCCGAGCAGGCCGCGCATTTCGATAGCTTGCTGAATCAGCGTCAGGCGCAACTGCCGGTCGTTGCCAACCGGTCGCGTGCAGGCGTGACGAATATCGTCGCGTTGTTTGTGAAGTTGCCGGGAGATAGCGTAAGCGAGCGGCGCGCCGCTGAGCGCTACAAGCTGCAGGTCATCGGCCGAGAACGGTTCCAGATACAGGTCGGGGTCGGCAATGATGGTGGAGAAGCGGTCCTGATCCTGCTGCGCAACGTTGTTCAGTAGCGTGTCTCGCAGGGTCGGGTCGTTGAGCCATTCGGCGAGACTGGCGCGCAGTTCGCTGTGAGACCTGAACCCTGTGATGCCCAGTCCGGGCAGGATCAGCAGCGTGCGTTGCTGATCCTGCGACAGGATCAGTGCGCCTGCGACTTCGGCCCGTTCGTTCTCCGCAAGCTGCACATGCAGAGAAAACGGCGTCAGCGCGGGTGCCGACTGATCGGGCGAGGCAGGTAGCCAGTCGGCGTAGCCGGTGTCCAGATCGCGCTCATGGATTTTCACGCACAGTTCATCGTGCAGATCCTGTCGTAGATCGGCGGCGATGCGTTCGCTCAGGCTTTGGTTGCTGTCGTCGAGGGCATTCCAGTAGGCATCGATACGTTGCAACAGCGAGGCTATCTGCGGTTCACGCTGCTCGGTGTCCAGGCTTTGAAGGGCCTCGAGCCCGTCTTTGGAAGCGGCGGGCAATGCCGCGAGTCGGGTGGTCATGCGCTGGGCCGATTCGCCCAGTCGTTTAAGGGCCGCCGAAGCGGTGGGCCAGGTATCGGTCGGTGTCGGGTTGACGGGAGTAATTGTCTGCATCTGATTTCGCTTTCATTCGAGCGCTGGGCGCTTGCGATTGGTGGGTACCGCCAGGGCGGCGGCGATGGAGGCCAGTCAATCAAACTCGCGATTCAGAGCAGCGGTAGATAGTTATCGAATGCCAGCGTGGCGAATTTTCCTACGCAGATATGCAGCGCATGTCCGCGACATTTCAGCCCCCGAGCCAAATCCATGGTCATTACGCTATAATCCCGCCCTTTAGCTGTCCCCAGCCCGCTGTGCGGGGGCACACATTTTCCCGGGCGCGCTGCGCCTGAACGCAGACTAAAGAGGCTAGACCCTAGTGGCATTGACGATCCTTGGCCTGTCCGGCGCCCTTAGCCATGATCCTTCCGCGGCGCTCTATATCGACGGCAAGCTGATCGCAGCGGCCGAAGAAGAGCGCTTCGTTCGCGACAAGCACGCAAAGAACCGCATGCCCTACGAGTCGGCGAAGTTCTGTCTGGAACAGGCAGGCATCAAGCCTTCCGACGTTGACGTGGTCGCCATTCCGTTCGCACCGATCAGCCTGTTCGGCAAGGCGCGCTGGCATTACGCCAAGCGTTACTGGTACGCCCCCGATCGCGCACTCGATGCGCTGCTGATGGGCAATCGCCGTTACAAACGCTACCGCAACAAGATTGTCTGGTGCCTTGAGCAACTGGGCTTCGATCCGAAAAAGATCAAGATCGAGCCGGTCGAGCATCACCTGGCCCACGCGTCCAGCGCCTACCACTGCTCCGGTTTCACCGAGAAAACCGCGATCATGGGCATTGACGGCAAGGGTGAGTACGCCACGACCTTCTTCGGCTATGGCGAAAACGGCAAGATCCACAAGATCAAGGAATTCTTCGACCCGGATTCGCTGGGCGGCCTGTACGGCGCGATCACCGAATTCCTCGGTTTCGAAATGCTTGACGGCGAGTTCAAGGTCATGGGCATGGCGCCGTATGGCGACGCCAGCAAATATGACTTCTCGCGCCTGGCGACTTTCGAGAACGGTGAATTGATCATCAACACCGAACTGGCCAACGTCATTGGCCTGCGTCGCTATAAAGAGAACGGCAAGGGGTTCTACTTCTCGCCAAAACTGATCGAATGGCTCGGCCCCAAGCGTGTCGGCGACGTTGCGGACGAGCCGTACATCCACTACGCGGCCAGCATGCAGGCGCTGTTCGAAAAGCTCGCGCTGCAGATGATGGACCACTACCTGGGTGACATCCTCAAGGAAACCGGCAAGATCGCCTTCGCTGGCGGCTGCGCGCTGAACGTCAAACTGAACCAGCGGATCATCGCGCGTCCCGAGGTCAAGGAACTGTTCGTTCAGCCTGCTTCGGGCGATGCCGGCACTGCGGTCGGTGCTGCTGCCTATGTGTCTCACGCTCGCGGCGTGCCGGTCGAGAAGATGGAACACGTCTACCTCGGCCCTGCGTACAGCAACGAAGACGTGATCGCCGCGTGCGCCCGTCATCCGAGCAAGCCGGTGTGGCGTCAGATCGAGAATACCCCTGAGCGGATCGCCGAGATCATGGTCAAGGGTAACCCGGTGGCCTGGTTCCAGGGCCGCATGGAATTCGGTCCGCGTGCGCTTGGCGGACGCTCGATCATCGGTTGCCCGAGCGTGACCGGCGTGGCAGACCGCATCAACCATCAGATCAAGTTCCGCGAGCGCTGGAGGCCTTTCTGCCCGTCGATGCTCGACACCGTTGCGCCGCAGATGATCAAGATCGATCACCCGGCACCCTTCATGACCTTCACCTTCGAAGTGGCTGAAGAGTGGAAAACCCGCGTGCCGGAAGTCGTCCATGAAGACGGCACCTCACGTGCCCAGGTTCTCAAGCGTGAATACAACCCGCGCTACTACGACATGATGAAGGCGCTGGAAAACCTGACCGGCAACGGTGTATCGCTGAACACCTCGCTCAATCGCCGTGGCGAACCGATGATCTGCTCGCCGACCGATGCCTTGAACATGTTCTTCGGCTCCGACCTCGAGTACCTGATCATGGAAGACATCCTGGTGGTCAAAGAGGGTGTGGAGACCTATGACACGCTCGGCTGAACGTCACGTGCTGCAGTTCTGTCACGGCTATGACGGGCCGTTTCTGGACTGCGCACGACAATACGCCAGTCTGTTTGCGGGCAAGGGCTATCGCGTGACCACGGTGTTCCTGACCGGAGCGGCCGACCCTGATGTGGTGGCCGACTGCGGTTCGGATGAAGTGCTGTTCATGGAATACAGTTCGAAGGCCATTCGTGGCCTTAAGCTGGGTGCCATCCGTGAACTGCGCAAGATCGTCGCGTCGCGCCATTTCACCTTCTGCATCGCGCATCGCTTCAAGCCGGTTTATATCGCCCTGTTGGCAACCCGTTTGCCGGTGATCGGCGTGCATCATGCGTTTGGCGACTACCAACGCCGCAGCCGCAAGCTGTTCGCCAATCTTTTGCGCAAACGCCTGAGTCTGCTGGGCGTCTCGGACGCGGTGCGCGACGACATGCGCAAAAGCCTGTCCGCATGGCCTGCCGAGCGTATCGAGACCTTGTACAACCGTATCGACATCGAGCAGTTGCAAGGCAGTCAGTTTTCCGCCGAAGACGCCCGCGCCGAGCTGGGGTTGTCGGCTTCGGCCTGGATCGTCGGCAACGTCGGTCGGCTGCACCCCGACAAGGATCAGGCCACTCTGCTGCGCGGTTTTGCCCTGGCGTTGCCGAGTCTGCCCGAGAACAGCCAGTTGGTGATTCTCGGCAAAGGTCGCCTCGAGGAACGCCTCAAGGAGCTGGCGCGCGAACTGGGCATCGGCGCTAACGTGCTGTTCATGGGGCAGGTCGCCGACGCACGCCGTTACTTCAAGGCATTCGACGTGTTCGCCTTGAGTTCGGATCACGAACCGTTCGGCATGGTGCTGCTGGAGGCGATGGTCGCGGGTGTGCCTGTCGTCGCGACCTCGTGTGGCGGTGCACGTGAAGTGGTCGAAGATGTTGGCCTTATGTTTCCGCTGGGCGACGAGCAGCGTCTGGCTCAGGGCTTGATGCACTTGGCCGGTCTCAACGCCGATCAGCGTCAGGACTGCGCCGAACGAATGCTCCTGCGCCTGCGCGAGCGTTTTTCCGATCATGCGGTCCGTAATGTTTTCTGGCGCTTGCCGCAAGTCACCCGCCTGGTTGCGGAGTCCTGATGCTCAACCGATTCCAAGGCTGGCGTGAGCGTGGCTGGACCCAGATCGATGCAACCGCCTACGCGCAGGCGTGGCAGCGATTTGGCGGTAGCGTGGCCACTCATCCTCAGGTGGTCGAGCGCCTGTCGCGTTTTGCCGGTATTGCCGTGCGTTATGTGGGCTGGGAGCAGGACGGCGAGCTCAAAGCGGCGATTGCAACCTGGGGTCGCTCGCTGGCGTTGTCCAAGGACGAGCTCAAGCGTCATGGCAAGAAAGGTCTGTTCGATCTGGGCAACGCTGAACTGATCCTGCCGATTGCCGAAGGCACTCAGGTGCCGGTGCGGCATCGCGGACGTTACGTCTCTTCGTTGAACGAAGGGCGTGTCAGCACCTTCAAGCCGCAGGCCGAATCCCTGGCGATGGCACGCACGCCTGAAGAGCTGTCCAAGAAATTCCGTTACAACCAGCGCCGCGAGCTGCGTTTGCTGGAAGAGGCGGGCGGCAAGGTCCGGCCGGTCAGCGACTTTAGCAGCGCCGAACTGGCGAGCATGTACTGCCAGTTATTCCAGCGTCGCTGGGGCTTCGAGGCAACGGGCGCTGCGCACAAGGCCGAGGTGATCGAGTTGTTGCGCGATCTGCTGATCGGTTCAGTGGTGTTCCTCAACGATGCGCCGATCGCGATCCAGTTGGTGTACCGCGTCGAGGCACCTGAGTGGGTCAGCGTCGAGTACGTCAATGGCGGCGTCGATCCTGAAACCCGTGATTTCAGCCCCGGCAGCGTGTTGAGCTTCGTCAATACCCAAAGCGCCTGGGAAGACGCTCGTGCGCTGGGCAAATCGCTGCGTTTCTCGTTCGGCCGCGCCGACCGTGAATACAAGGATCGCTGGTGCAACCCAGTGCCGGTGTTCCAGATTTGAGCCGCAAGCAGCAGTTGCTCAAGCGCCATCGTCGCAACAAGCGTCTGGTGCTGGTGGGTGGCGTGTTGCTGTTGATCGCCCTTGGCGTGTTGGTGGCATGGTGGCTGATGCCGGTGCTTGCGATCGCGGCATGGATCGCTCACGAAGCCTGGTTCGCGGATCATCTGTTCTATTCGCCCGCCGAGGACTACCAGTACAACTTCGCTGCCGAACATGAAGTGGCCAGCGTGCGCCTGGAAGACGGACGCTTGACCCTTGCTGAGCCTCTGCTGTTGACGGGAGGCGAGACGCTGGTGCTGGCGGTGAGTCTCAAAAGCCGCTGGCTGGGACGGTTTCTGGACCCGGTCGTTGAACTGCAAGGTTCGGAAAGCGCTGATCGGCAGGCGTTCGAGCGCGGCGTTTGCGGTGTGCGCTACCTGAATCTGACCGGACTCGGTGAGTCGGTGGCCGCAGGCACGTTGAGCGTGCGCGGGCGTTTCTGCCGAGTGATCGGGCCGCCACGCCTGTGGGTGTTCCGTCAGCCCGATGCGCGTCAGCAGCGGGTCATGATCATCGCGCCGCATGCCGATGATGCCGAGCTGGCGGCGTTCGGTCTCTATAGCCAGGCAAAAGAGGCCTGGATTGTCACCCTGACGGCAGGCGAAATCGAAGCCGATCATTATCGGCAGATGGGCCTGGACACGGCCGAGGCTGCTCGCATGAAGGGCCGGTTGCGCGCCTGGGACAGTGTCGCCGTGGCGCGTTGGGGCGGTGTGCCGGAATCACAGTGTGTGCAGTTGGGCTATTTCTGCCTGCAACTGCCCGCCATGCAGGCCGCGCCGGACACGCCGGTAGGCTCGCGCGAAGCGGATCTGATCGATACCCGGCTGTTTCGCCAGTTCAATGCCATGCCATTGCCGGGCGATGATGGGCAGCCGACCTGGAACAATCTGCTGGAAGATCTGCGTGCGCTGATTCTCAAGGCCAGACCGCAGGTGGTGGTAATGCCGCACCCGGCCATTGATCCGCACCCCGACCACATCTGTGCGCAGGCCGCTGTGCGTGAGGCGCTCGCCGGGCTGGAGTGGCAGCCGGAGGTCATCCTCGGTTACGCCAATCACCTGCATGACAATGATCGCTGGCCGATGGGCGATGCCTACACCGGTATCAGCCTGCCACCGGTGTTCGACGGTCAATTGAATCTGGAGCCGTACAGTCTCGAGTTGCCGGTTCCGACCCAGCGAGACAAAGCCATGGCGCTCGGCATGATGCACGACCTGCAGCCACCGATGCCGTTCAAGCGGCGCGTGCGTCGCGGCTTGCAGCGATTGCTGGCTGGTCGCCGCTGGCCGGCGGAAGGCGAAAACGAATTTTTCCGAAAGGCTGTGCGACGACACGAGTTGTTCTGGCGCAGCCGTGATTTCTGATTTAGCAGGCGCAGTACTGCAAGGAAAACAATGAAAGTCCTACTTCTGGTTCAGAAAGAGCAGCGTGCCATTCTGGATCGTCTTTATGACGGGATCGCCGCGAACTGCGAGTGCGACGTGCGCTGGCTGGATTCCAGTGATCAGCGCAACCTGCGCAGCTACTTTCGCCGCGAGATTGATGTGGCCCGTTATGACCGGATCGTCTTCTTTCTGCGCTTCAAGCAGGAAGTGCGTCAGGTAGGCTTCATTCGCACCATCCCGAATCTGGTCATCCTCGAACACGATGCCTACCAGAACTACATTCCCTGCAAGTACACCGGCAAGTTCAGCGCGCACTACCGCAAACTGCCGTGGGTACGGGTGCTGTGCTCGGGTTTCATGGTCAGCGAACGGCTGCGTGCAGAGGGCTTCGACGCAGTCTTCGTGCCCAAGGGCTACGACCAGACCCTGCTGCAGGCGCAGCACCGCGAGCGCGATATCGAACTGGCCTTCGTCGGCAGCACCAACAGTGTGGCCTATAGCGGCCGCAAGGCGTTGCTCGACGAACTGGGGCAGCAGGAAAACCTGCTGGTCACCCGCACCAAGTCCGGCGAGGAATACTGCGAGACCCTGAACCGCATCCGTTTTTTCGTCAGTGCCGACGTTGGCATGGGCGAATACATGATCAAGAATTTCGAGGCCATGGCCTGCGGTTGTGTGCTGCTTGCTTACGATCAGGGCGCCGAAGAGAATCGCGCCCTGGGTTTCGTGGACATGCACAACATCGTTCTGTACCGCGACATCCCTCAGCTTCGCGAAAAGCTGGCGCAGTTGCGTGAAAACCCGGCGCTGGCCGACGAGATCTCTCGCAACGGGCAAGTGCTTGTCGAAGAGCGTTATACGTTTCACGCTTTGGGCAAATCCATTGTCGAACACATGCGTGCGCCGCTGCGGCCGATGCCGGCAGCGAGCTGGGTCGACCGCCTGCGGTCGCGCTGGACGTGGTAATGCCTTTTGAACCTTCAATGATTGAGAACACATGATGGTATTCAGCGAAAATAGCGACATCACGCTGGTGGTGACCAGTTGCGGACGTTTTGACCTGTTGAAACGCACTCTGGAAACCTTCGATCGTTTCAACACGGCTGCCATCCGCCATGTGCTGATTACCGAAGACTCCGGGGATGCTCAGGTCGAGGCGTGCATTCCCGAACATTGGCGCGCCCATACCCGCTTTCTCATCAACAACCCCAAGCTGGGTCAGATGCGCTCGGTGGATGCGGCGTACGCCTTGATCGAGACGTCCTGGGTGTTCCACTGTGAAGATGACTGGGATTTCTACCGCCCGCACTTCATAGAAGAGTCGATGATCCTGCTGGAGAATGACCCTCAGGCGCTACAGGTCTGGTTGCGCAGTTTCAGCCACGACCTGCAGATCCACAGCCCGTATGTGTACCTGAACGAGCGTGAAGTGGTTCAGGGTATTCCCTTCTACAAGCTGGGTTCGCACAAACCGGAGTGGCAGGGCTTTTCCTTCAATCCCGGGCTGCGCCGTCTGGCCGACTATAAACAGCACGCGCCTTACGCCGGTCACGGTGGGGAGAAGAAACTTTCACAATTGTTTGCTTCGGAAAACCGATACGCTCTGATTCTGGAAAACGATGCCGTGCTGCATACCGGCTTCGGTGAGCATGTGGTGGTGCCGCAAGAGCGGCTCGACAAGCAGCGTCGCAAGCGCCGCGATCGCGTCAAATTGATCGTCGCGGTAATCATTGGACTGGTAACAGGTTGGTTGCTCAATAATGTCAGTTGACCGATCCGGTACGCCTGCCAGCAAGGTAGAGATTTATTTTGGTGCTGCACTTGTCGTGTTTCTGCTGAGTTTCATTCTGTGGGGCTCTGCCAAGGCGACCAATAATCTGTTCTACGCCCTGACCGCGTTGCCGGGGCTGTTTTTTCTCATCAAATACCGTGGCGCCAGCGTGTTCACGCAGCCGCTGGGTGTGGCGTGGGCCGTGTTCATGGTGTGGTTCCTGGTGCCTGCTTTCTACGGGCAGGACTTCCAGTTCTACAAACATGTGGCGTACGTCAGTCTGTTCGTGTTCGTCGTTGCCGGACTGACGGACAACCGGTTATTCCACTCGGGTGCGTTCATACGCAGCTTTTTCTGGGCGGTTGCCCTGTATATCCTGCTGGCCAGTATTTACAGCTGGATGACCGGGCTTTTCGCATTCGGCAAACGTGTCGAGATTCTGCCCGCGCGGATGGAGAACGTGATCTATGCCAGTGCCTGGATGGTTTGCTGTCTGGCGTTGGCATTGCCGGTCTGGCTGCGGGAAAAGCGCTGGATCGAAGCGGCTACCGCGATCTTTCTGACCCTGCTCGTCGCAGCCTTCATCGTCCAGACTCGTACGGCGTTGGTGGGTGCGGCGTTCCTGCTCGTGGCGGGCACGTTGTATTCGCTGTATCGCTTCCCCAGACACACCCTTGCGGCTTTGCTGGCGGCAGCGGTGATAGTTGCCGCGGCGTTCTGGGTCGTCAAGGACGAGGAGTGGATCAGGCTGCTGATGGTGCGCGGTGATTCCTATCGCATCGAACTGTTCGAAATCATGACCGGCGAGTGGCAGCACTGCGGCTGGATGTTGGGTTGTGGTGTGGACTTCTACACCACCAAGACCCTGACTGGCGGCATGCCGATTCAGCACCCGCACAATATTTATGTCTCGATGGGCCTGTACACAGGTGCAGTGTCATTGGTGCTGTTTCTGATCGTGATGGCGCTGACACTCTGGCAGGCCCTGCGTCTGCGTGATGCATGGGGACTGTATCTGGCGTGCGCGCTGGTGATGCTCAACTTCGACGGCGCCAAACTGGTCGGCAACCCTGACGAGTTGTGGGTGCTGGTGCTGCTGCCTGCGGCGGTGGTGCTGGGGCGGGTCGTTCAGGAACATCGGCTCGGGCGATCGATCTGACCGAAAACGAATAATGGCCGCTTGATGCGGCCATTTTTCAGTTCATCGCCAGGATCAATTCATCCGCCGTGCAAATGGTTTGCGCGCTCAGGTAGCCGTTGACGAAGGCGGGGTTTGCGTCACCCAGCAGCCATTTGCGGTCTTCGCTGTAACGCAGCATATGCTTGAAGTTGCGCAGTCGCAGGTGCTTGCGCAGCGGTCGGCGGTAAGTTTTCATGTCGGCGATGTCGATGAGTCCGAGTTCGCCTGCCGGTGTCAGGATCACATTGCCCAGATGCGCCGAGCGAAAATAGATGCCTTTTTCATGCAGATTGGCGATGAACCGCCCCAGCTGCATGCGCAGGTCGTCGTCGCTGGCGGCCTTGCCCAGCAGTTGACGCAGAGTGTGTCCGGCCAGTGGGTCGTAATGCACGGCATCGCGCGCAATCTCGGCGATCCGATAGACCGACCGCACCTGCGGGCAAGGGATGGCGCGTTTGGCCAGGGTCAGGCAGTTGTCGGCAAAGCGTCTGGCATAGGGATACCAGGCCGCGGAACTGATCAGCCGCTTGCGTCGGAACAGTTTCAACATCGAACCGTCACTCAGACGTAGTACTTTATCGCCCGTGCCGTCGGCTTCAAGCACTTCGGCACCTTGAACCAGGGCAAGGTAGTGGGCGTGGTCGAGCGCTTGCATCGATACTCCGGATTCTGCGCCCCAAGGGCTGTGCGGGCCGCCTATGTTACCGCAGCAGGCCGTTGCGAAAACGGCTTGTGATACAATTCCGCTTCTTTTTAACACGACGGATTCTCATGACAACCTCCGAATCGTCCGCCACTTCCAGCGTGAAAATCTACTTCCGCTTGTTGTCCTATGTGCGTCCGTATGTGGGCATTTTCCTGCTCAGCATCCTTGGTTTCGTGATCTTTGCATCCACTCAGCCGATGCTCGCAGGCATCCTGAAATACTTTGTCGACGGGTTGAGCAATCCGGAAGCCGTGCTGTTTCCCAATGTGCCTTACCTTCGGGATCTGCAACTGCTGCAGGCCGTGCCGCTGCTGATCGTGCTGATCGCCGCCTGGCAGGGGCTGGGTTCGTTTCTCGGCAACTATTTCCTGGCCAAGGTTTCGCTGGGGCTGGTGCATGACCTGCGCGTCGAGCTGTTCAACAAGCTGCTGGTGCTCCCCAATCGCTACTTCGACACCACCAACTCGGGCCATCTGATCTCGCGCATCACTTTCAACGTCACCATGGTGACAGGTGCTGCAACCGACGCGATCAAAGTGGTGATACGTGAAGGCCTGACCGTGGTGTTCCTGTTCATCTACCTGTTGTGGATGAACTGGCAACTGACGCTGGTCATGCTGGCCATCCTGCCGGTCATCGCCATCATGGTGGGCACCGCCAGCAAGAAATTCCGCAAGCAGAGCAAGAAGATTCAGGTGGCGATGGGCGACGTGACGCACGTCGCATCGGAAACCATCCAGGGTTATCGCGTGGTGCGCAGCTTCGGCGGCGAGCAGTACGAGCAGGATCGTTTTGCCCGTGCCAGCAACAGCAATACCAAGAAGCAGCTGCGCATGACCAAGACCGGCGCTATCTACACGCCGATGCTGCAACTGGTTATCTACACCGCGATGGCGGTGCTGATGTTTCTGGTGCTGTTCCTGCGCGGTGACGCGACGGCTGGCGATCTGGTGGCTTACATCACAGCGGCGGGCCTGCTGCCCAAACCTATTCGTCAATTGTCGGAAGTCAGTTCGACGATCCAGAAAGGCGTGGCCGGTGCGGAAAGCATCTTCGAACAACTGGATGTCGAGCAGGAAATTGATACCGGCACGATAGAGCGTGATCGTGTCTCCGGCCGTCTGGAGGTGAAGAACCTCAGCTTCTTCTACCCGCAGACCGAGCGTCAGGTGCTCAATGACATCAGCTTCTCGGCCGATCCGGGGCAGATGATCGCGCTGGTCGGGCGTTCAGGCAGCGGCAAGTCGACCCTGGCCAATCTGATCCCGCGTTTCTACACCCACGAAATCGGCAATATCCTGCTGGATGACGTTGAGATCAACGATTATCGCCTGCGTAACCTGCGCAAGCACATTGCTCAGGTCAACCAGAACGTCACGCTGTTCAACGACACCATCGCCAATAACATTGCCTACGGTGATCTGGCGGGCGCGCCGCGTGCCGACATCGAGGCCGCTGCGGCCGATGCCTACGCCAAGGAGTTCATCGATCAACTGCCGCAAGGCTTCGATACGCCGGTGGGCGAGAACGGCGTGCTGCTGTCCGGCGGCCAGCGTCAGCGTCTGGCGATTGCCCGTGCGCTGCTCAAGAACGCGCCGGTCCTGATTCTCGACGAAGCCACTTCGGCGCTGGACACCGAGTCGGAGCGCCACATTCAGGCGGCGCTGGATCAGGTCATGAAGGGCCGTACAACGTTGGTGATCGCGCACCGTCTTTCGACCATTGAAAAGGCCGACCTGATTCTGGTCATGGACGCCGGTCAGATCGTCGAACGCGGCACCCATGCCGAGTTGCTGGCGAAAAACGGTTACTACGCCCGGCTGCATGCCATGGGGCTGGATGAGCCGGCACCCGTCGGCGCGATCTGAGATCGAGCTGACCTGACGTCGTTGCGCAGTGTTGCCAACACTGCGCAATCGTCTTCCACACTGCGCTGCACCGACATCTTTTCCGGCGTGAATCGCCCTTTTGCCGGCCTCAGGATTCCGGTTCTGAACAATCTGTCTGTTCAAACCCCCTGTGCTAAGATTCCGCCCCTGTCCATTTCCTAGTACGGGTTGTTCGATGAAGTTATCCATGCCGCGCTTTGATCAGGCCCCTGTCCTGGTGGTTGGCGATGTCATGCTCGACAGATACTGGCATGGTGGGACCTCGCGTATTTCCCCTGAAGCGCCAGTGCCCGTCGTCAAGGTCGACCAGATCGAGGACCGTCCAGGCGGTGCCGCCAACGTGGCATTGAACATCGCTGCCCTGGGTGCGCCTGCCTCGCTGGTCGGCGTGACCGGTGAAGACGAGGCCGCAGACAGCCTGAGCAACAGCCTCAAGGCTGCCGGTGTGCTGGCCCGTTTTCAGCGCATCGCCAACCAGCCGACCATCGTCAAGCTGCGCGTCATGAGTCGGCACCAGCAGTTGCTGCGAATCGACTTCGAAGAACCGTTCGCCACTGACGCACTTGCCCTCAGCGCAGAAGTCGACAGCCTGCTCGACGGCATCAAGGTGCTGGTGCTTTCCGACTACGGCAAAGGCGCTTTGAAGAATCATCAGGCGCTGATCCAGGCCGCACGCGAGCGCGGCATTCCGGTGCTCGCCGACCCCAAAGGCAAAGACTTCGCGATCTACCGTGGCGCGAGCCTGATCACGCCGAACCTGAGCGAATTCGAAGCCATCGTCGGTCATTGCGTCGACGAGGCCGAACTGGTCGCCAAGGGCGCTCGACTGATGAGCGAGCTGGACCTGGGCGCGTTGCTGGTGACCCGTGGCGAGCACGGCATGACCTTGCTACGTCCCGATCAACAGGCGCTCCATCTGCCTGCGCGTGCGCGTGAAGTCTTCGATGTGACCGGTGCGGGCGATACGGTGATTTCCACCCTGGCTGCCGCCATCGCCGCAGGTGAGGAGTTGCCTCATGCCGTCGCGCTGGCCAATCTGGCGGCTGGCATCGTGGTCGGCAAGCTGGGTACGGCCGCTATCAGCGCGCCTGAACTGCGTCGCGCCATTCAGCGTGAAGAAGGTTCCGAGCGCGGTGTGCTGGGGCTGGAGCAGTTGCTGCTCGCGGTCGATGATGCACGCGCTCACAAGGAAAAGATCGTGTTCACCAACGGCTGCTTCGACATCCTCCACGCAGGCCATGTGACCTATCTGGAGCAGGCGCGGGCGCAGGGTGATCGTCTGATCGTCGCGGTCAACGACGATGCTTCCGTCAGTCGTCTCAAGGGACCTGGCCGTCCGATCAACAGCGTGGACCGGCGTATGGCGGTTCTGGCCGGTCTGGGCGCGGTGGACTGGGTGATCAGCTTTCCCGAGGGCACGCCTGAACATCTGCTGACGCACGTCAAGCCTGACGTGCTGGTCAAGGGCGGCGATTACGGGATCGATCAGGTGGTCGGTGCCGACATCGTGCAAGCCTACGGCGGCGAGGTGAAGGTCTTGGGGCTGGTGGAAAACAGCTCGACCACGGCCATCGTCGAGAAGATTCGCGGGCAGTGATTCAGCGGCGTTAAGCGCTTCCCGCCCGGTGCTTTCCGGGCGGAGCGTTCATTTGCTCAGGCTGCCTCGCGCCAGGCCCAACAATTCCCGGGCTTTGCTGGTCAGGCGTTTCAGCCCGGTTTTCTTCGGCGGCGGGGTCATGCCTTGCTGCCGCAGCCAGTCCTTCCAGCGAATTCTTTCCTCCCGCACCACCCAGCCGTCCTGTGCGGCAAAGCTTTCGGCAAGATACAGCCCGCGCGTGCCTGCCAGCGTCAGCTTGTCCCGCTTGAGGGTGTATAGCTCCGGCAGCGGTGCACCGTTTTCCAGCGGCATCAGGTACAGATCGGGTTTGCTGCGGTTCAACCGCGCAACCAGTTGGTCGTTCTCCAGCATCTCGTCGACATGAAAAAGGCTGACCGGCCGCGCTTCCTTGGGGATTTCCAGGCGCATGTCATAGATAAGCTGCAACGACGCCGTCGGCAGGTGTACGTAGGCCCTCGGACGCTCGATCAGGGTCAGGTTGCCCGCTCGCACCGGCCTTGCCGCGCCGGACAGCGGGCTCAAGGTGAACGGCATGGCTTCCCGGTAATGCAGCGCCGAAGCATAGGGCGCAGGCAGCCAGGTGTCCTTGAACAGCCCGCTCAGCCAGCCTTGCGGCGTTTCGATCAGGCACTCTTCGGCGACTTCCTGAATGGCGGTGTGCAGCGGCAGAGTCAGCTCATGGGCCGGGACGTAGCCGGAAATCAGCTTGAGCACCACATCGCCACGGTCCTGACGGCGTTGGCGCACCAAGACCCAGTAATCCCGATTCTGCCAACTGATGGTCAGCCGGATGGACACCCCGAGGTTGGCCAGTTCAGTGGCAAAGCGTTCGGTGTCCGGCACGTCGATCTTGCGCCGCCGCTGCAGGGTTTGAGTGAAGTTCATGGGCATGCCGACGCTCTGATAGCTGAGGCTTTCAGGCGTGGCTTCGACGAACAACGGCAGGGTCTTGAAGTTGCTGGGGTTCTTGCGAATCAATGTGCGCGGCATATCGGCTCCTTCTTGCGTTGGGGTCGGCCGCCCAAATCAGGCTTGACGGCAAATCACGGCAGCAGCGGTGGCAACGTTGTGCGCCAGGTGCATGGGGTTGATGGTCCCGACAATAGCACTGGCGACGCCCGGATGTTCAAACAGTAACTGAAAGCTGGCCTGCACCGGGTCCGTTCCGGGTGTCAGGCAGACATGACCGCTGGCCAGTGCCTTTTTGACCAGAATGCCTTTGCCGTGGGCTGCAGCGTAATCCAGAACCGGTTTCTCACCCTGTTCATTGAGATTATAGGTGACCATGGCGCAGTCCCCTTCGCGCAGGGCCAACAGGCCGCCTTCGACGGTTTTGCCGGAAAACCCGAAGCCACGGATCTTGCCCTCACGTTTGAGTTCGGCAAGGGTCTGATACACCGCCGTTTCGTTGAGAATCGCCAGATCGTTGCCGTCCGAGTGCACCAGCACCAGATCGAGAAAGTCGGTTTCAAGACGTTTCAGGCTACGCTCTACCGATCGCCGGGTGTGCCCGGCGCTAAAATCATGGCTGGACTGGCCGCTCTCGAACTCTTCGCCGACCTTGCTGACAATGACCCAGTCTTGACGCTGGCCGTGCAGCAGCGGGCCGAGGCGTTCTTCACTGGTGCCGTAAGCCGGTGCAGTGTCGATCAGGTTGATGCCCATGTCGCGCGCCATCTTCAGCAGCATCGCGGCTTGCTGATCGTCCGGGATCTTGAAGCCGCTGGGGTATTTCACCCCTTGATCGCGTCCCAGCTTCACGGTCCCCAGACCCAGTGGCGAGACGGTCAGGCCGGTGTTGCCGAACGGACGATGCAGGTCGTGCAGGGTTTTCAGGCTCATGGCAGCAGTTGATCCCAGACAGGTAGGGCGATGGGCGGCTTGGGTACATCCGCCAGTGGTGGTTGCGGTGTCGGGTGAATGCCTTCTTTAGACAGGACCGACAGCACGCGGTCGGCGAAGTCCGGTGCCAGTGCCAGCTTGGTCGGCCAGCCGACCATCAACCGTTGCTGACTGTCCAGAAAGGCATTGTCCGGACGCACCAGACCCGATTGCGCAGGTTCAGCGCGATCGACCCGCAAGGTGGCCCACTGCGCTTCACTCAGGTCGACCCACGGCAGCAGGGATTCGAGCTCCTTGCGTGCAACGGCGATCTGCGCCTCGGGCTCGCGAGCCACGCCGTCGGCTTCGGCCAGATCGCCGCCCAGGTACCAGACCCATTGGCCATCGGCCGCCGGATGCGTGGTTACGGTAATGCGCGGTTTGGTGCCACCGCCCAGGCAATGGGCGTACAGCGGCTTGAGGGTCGGGCCCTTGACCAGCACCATGTGCAGCGGACGGCGCTGCATCTGTGGCTGCGCGATGCCGAGCGCGTTCAGCAGGTCGGCGTTGCCACCGCCGGCGCTGAGCACGATGCGCTGGGCGTGAATATCGCGGCCATCGACCCGCAGGCCAATCAGTTCATCGCCATCGTACAGCGGTTCGATCTGCTGACCGGCGAGCAGGCTGTCACCGGCCAGTTCCGCCAGTCGGTTGATCAGGCTTGGCACATCGACCACCAGTTCAGCCAGCCGGTAGACCTTGCCCTTGAATTTCGGATGTTGCAGCGCGGGCGGCAGTTGCTCGCCCTTGACCTGATCGACCCGCCCGCGCACCGCCTTGCTGGCGAAGAAGCTGGTCAGGTTGCCGGCGATCGTGCCCGGCGACCAGAGGTAATGAGCGTCGGACAGCAGGCGCACGCCGGACAGGTCCAGCTCGCCCTTGCCGTCGAGCGCCTCACGCCAGCGGCGCGGCATGTCGGCAATGGCTTCGGACGCACCGGACAGGGCGCCATGTAGCGCGTACTTGGCGCCGCCGTGAATGATCCCCTGAGACTTCAGGCTCTGTCCGCCACCCAGGCTTGCGCTTTCTACCAGCACTGTCGAGAACCCTTGACGACGCAATCTGGCATTGAGCCAGAGGCCGGCGACGCCAGCCCCGACAATCAGGACGTCAGTGGAAATAACGGATGGCATGGGCACCTCGATCAGTAAACATTGCACGCATTATAAGGGAACAGGTTTTCAATGCCCGGCGGTTTTCGAGAACAGCTGAATGACCACCACGCCTGCCACGATCATTCCCATGCCTAGCAGGGCGGGCAGGTCGAGTTTCTGCCCGTACACGAAGAATGCCGCAATACTGACCATGACGATGCCCATGCCCGACCAGATGGCATAAGTGATGCCGACCGGTATGGTGCGCATCACCAGAATCAGCATCCAGAACGCAATCGCATAACCGCCGATGACCAGCAGCAGCGGCAGCGGGGTGCTCAGGCCCTTCACCGCTTTCATCGAAGTGGTGGCGATGACTTCGGCGCAGATCGCGACGCCCAGCAGGTAATACGGATTCATGGTGTTTTTCCTTGTATGAGGCTGTGCATTCTAGCGATGGGTGATGACCGGCCGGATAATTGCTGCGCCGCCGAGCGTCGTGCCTGCGCCTTCATGTCGTTGTGGCATTGCGAAGGCGGGCTGATAAACTCCGCGCCCATGAATAGAACTCTCTACACGTTGCTGTTTCATCTCGGCTTGCCGCTGGTTGCTCTGCGGCTGTGGTTGCGCGCGCGCAAGGCTGCGGCCTATCGCCAGCGCATCGGCGAGCGCTTCGCCGCAGGCTTGCCGCCCATGCAGCGCGGCGGGATCTGGGTGCATGCAGTCTCGGTGGGCGAAAGCATCGCCGCCGCGCCGATGATTCGTGCGCTGCTGGCGCGCTATCCCGACCTGCCGATCACTGTGACTTGCATGACGCCTACAGGTTCGGAGCGAATCAAGGCCATGTTCGGCGACGAGCCGCGCATCCAGCACTGTTACCTGCCGTACGACCTGCCGTGGGCGGCCGCTCGTTTTCTCGATCATGTGCAGCCGACGCTGGGCATCATCATGGAAACCGAGCTGTGGCCCAACCATATCCATCAGTGCAGTAAACGGCGTATTCCGGTGGTGTTGGCCAATGCGCGGCTGTCGGAGCGCTCTGCTCGGGGATACGGACGTTTCGCAACGCTGACCCGGCCAATGCTCGCGGAAATGGCCTGGTTTGCGGTACAGACAGAAGCCGAAGCTCAGCGCTTTCGTGATCTGGGTGCGCGGCCGGAGTGTGTCTCGGTGACCGGTTCGATCAAGTTCGACCTGAGTATCGACCCCGCGCTACTGGCGCGTGCGGCTCAGTTACGTGAGCAATGGCAGGCAACCCGGCGGCCGGTGTGGATCGCGGCCAGTACCCACGCCGGTGAGGATGAAAGCGTGCTGACGGCGCATCGCACGCTGTTGTCGACTCACCCTGACGCCTTGCTGATTCTGGTGCCGCGCCATCCCGAACGCTTCGACAGCGTACACGCGCTCTGTCAGCAGCAGGGCTTCGACACCGTTCGACGCTCCACCGCGCAGGTCGTCACGCCGGACGTTCAGGTGTTGCTGGGCGACACCATGGGTGAGCTGTTGTTTTTGTACGCCTTGGCGGACGTCGCATTCGTGGGCGGCAGTCTGGTGCCCAATGGCGGTCACAACCTGCTGGAGCCTGCGGCGCTGGCCAAACCCGTGTTGAGCGGCCCGCACCTGTTCAACTTCCTTGAAATCGCCGCCATGCTGCGCGGTGCTGGGGCGCTGGAAGAAGTCGGCGATTCAACCGCGCTGGCCGTTGCCGTGCAGCGTCTGTTCGAGCAACCTGGCCTTGCGCAGACGATGGCTGACGCGGGACTGGGTGTGATGAAGGCCAATCAGGGCGCGTTGCAGCGCCTGCTGGACGGGATCGCGCGGTTGCTCAATAGCGTGTGATGCCGAGCCTGGGCGATCGGCGTTTTCATGATCGTACCCACGCCCAGCGCAGCGCTGCCGCTCAAAACGTTGCGGTTAACGTTGAGCCGGTCGTTCGAAGTTCTTTTTCGCTGCCGCTGCCAGATCCGGTGGCAGGAAGTCCTTGTCCGGGTTGTAGTCGGACTTGAGGTAGCGCGACAGGTCTTGCAGATCGCCCGGGTTCAACGTTCCCGCTGCCTGCTTCAGGCGCAGGTTGTCGAGGATGTAGTCGTAGCGGGTGTTGTTGTAATCGCGCACCGAGGCATATAACTGGCGTTGCGCGTCCAGCACGTCGACGATGTTGCGTGTCCCGACCTGATAACCGATTTCCGTGGCTTCCAGTGCACTCTGATTGGAGATGATTGACTGCTTGCGCGCTTGAACCTGTTCCACGTCAGTGTTCACGGCCCGGTGCAGGTTGCGGGTGTTTTCCACCACCTGACGGCGCAGCCCTTCACGGCGCTGCTCGCTCTGGCTCAGGCGCGAATACGCTTCGCGTACCTGCGAGCTGGTCAGGCCGCCACTGTAGATCGGGATATTCAGCTGAACCCCAATGGTGCGCTGCTCCGCATCGCCGCCGTAATTCTGTCCGGTGAAGTTGGGGTTGGTGAAACCCAGCGCATCGTTGTCGCCGCGCTGATAGGTGGCCACCGCATCCAGCGTCGGTGCGTGTCCGGCCTTGCGTTGGCGCAGGGTTTCTTCGGCGGCGTTGACTGCGTAGTTGCTGGCCAGCAGATTCAGGTTCTGCTGAGCCGCGGTATCGACCCAGGCCTTGGCGTCGTTCGGCGTCGGCGCCAGCACCGGCAAGGTGTGGACGATGCCTTCAATGGAGTTGTATTCGCGATTGGTCAGGGTCACCAGCGCCTGAAAGGCATCGTCCACCTGACGTTTGGCCAGGATGCGGCTGGCGCGTGAGGTGTCGTAACTGGCTTGCGCCTGCAGCACGTCGGTCTTGTCCGAAAGGCCCACATCGAAGCGCTCGTTGGCCTGATCCAGCTGACGCCGGAACGCCGCTTCCTCGGCCTTGGTCGCTGCCAGATTGTCCTGGGCGCGCAGCACGCTGAAATAACTCTGCGCCGATTGCAGAATCAGGTTCTGTTCGGTGGCCGACAGTTCGAGCGCGGCCTGTTCGTTGACCGCTTCGGCCGCTTGCAACTGGAACCAGCGGTCGGCGCGGAAAATCGGCTGGCTCAGGGTGGCCTGATACACCGTGCCACTGCGAGTGGCAGTGGCACGTGGCTGATCGATGCTGGTGCGGGTGTTATTGGCCTGAGCGCTGCCGGAAATATTCGGCAGCAGACCGGCGCGAGCCTGAGGCACCGCCTCCTTGCGCGCGGCGTAATCGGCACGCGCGGCGGCCAGGTCAGCATTGTTGTCCACCGCCTGTTCGTAGACGTTCACCAGCCCCGTCTTGGTCGGCAGCGGCATATCGGCTGCCCAGGTCGGGCCGTTGGACGCAAACGAAACAGCCACGAGCAACGAAAGTTTGCGCAACATGAGGCATTCCCTGTTCATGAAGAAAGTAATCACAGTTTGATGAAAAAACCGGGATAGCGAGTGTAGAGCCAGACGCTTTACGCAACAATCGGACATTTCAGCCATTTATCGCGGCTGACGCAATTGCGCTGGCGTTACAGCCTCGACGCGGCATAGACTGACGGCGTTCTTGTCGGGGTGCCTTGCTATGAGGCTGAGATCGGTTAAACCGGATCCCGTTGAACCTGATCAGGTTAGCGCCTGCGTAGGGAACAAGATTTCTCGTCTCCCGGCGAGTCCTCTTGAATACCGTCCGGGGTCGATTGTTCAAAAAATGAACAGTACGCCATCGTTCGATATTCAGCACTGTCTTCTGGTGCACCCGTCCGTCCCGATCAGGTTACTCCGACAATCAACCCATAGTGGATGTCTGGAGAGCCCGTGATGAGCATAAAACCAAAAAACGCACCCCATTTGAGTGAGTCGGCGCAGGTCGATTCCGGATCGGTACAGCCGTTCACCCGTTCGCAGAAAATCTATGTCCAGGGTTCCCGCCCGGACATTCGCGTACCCATGCGTGAAATTACGCTCGATGTGACACCCACTGACTTCGGCGGCGAGATCAACGCTCCGGTCACGGTGTATGACACGTCCGGCCCATACACCGATCCCAATGTGATCATCGATGTGCGCAAAGGCCTGGCCGATGTGCGCTCGCCGTGGATCGACTCGCGCAACGACACCGAGCGTCTGCCGGGCTTGAGTTCCCATTTCGGCCAGCAGCGCCTGAGCGACGCCGAGCTGACCGCGCTGCGCTTCGCTCATGTGCGTAATCCGCGTCGTGCCAGGGCGGGCGCCAACGTCAGCCAGATGCACTATGCGCGACAGGGGATCATCACTGCCGAGATGGAATACGTCGCCATCCGCGAGAACATGAAGTTGCAGGAGGCCCGCGCCGCTGGCCTGCTGACTCAGCAGCACGCCGGACACAGTTTCGGTGCCAGCATCCCGAAAGAAATCACCGCCGAGTTCGTGCGCGAAGAGATCGCTCGCGGCCGCGCCATCATTCCCGCCAACATCAACCACGTCGAGCTGGAGCCGATGATCATCGGCCGCAACTTCCTGGTGAAGATCAACGGCAACATCGGTAACAGTGCGCTGGGTTCTTCCATTGAAGAAGAAGTTGCCAAGCTCACCTGGGGCATTCGCTGGGGTTCGGACACGGTCATGGACCTGTCCACCGGCAAGCACATTCACGAAACCCGCGAGTGGATCATCCGCAATTCGCCAGTGCCGATCGGTACCGTACCGATCTATCAGGCGCTGGAGAAAGTTGGTGGGGCCGCCGAAGACCTGACCTGGGAGCTGTTCCGCGACACGCTGATCGAGCAGGCCGAGCAGGGCGTCGATTACTTCACCATTCACGCCGGTGTGCTGCTGCGCTATGTGCCGCTGACGGCCAAACGCGTGACCGGCATCGTCAGTCGCGGCGGCTCGATCATGGCCAAGTGGTGTCTGGCGCATCACAAGGAAAACTTCCTTTACACTCATTTCGAAGACATCTGCGAAATCATGAAGGCCTACGACGTCAGCTTCTCGCTGGGCGATGGCCTGCGTCCGGGCTCGATTGCCGACGCCAACGATGCGGCGCAGTTCGGCGAACTGGAAACCCTGGGCGAACTGACCAAGATCGCCTGGAAGCACGATGTGCAGACCATGATTGAAGGCCCCGGCCACGTGCCGATGCAGTTGATCAAGGAGAACATGGACAAGCAACTGGAGTGCTGTGACGAAGCGCCGTTCTATACCCTCGGCCCGCTGACTACGGACATCGCGCCCGGTTACGACCACATCACCTCGGGTATTGGCGCCGCGATGATCGGCTGGTTCGGCTGCGCGATGCTGTGCTACGTCACGCCCAAAGAGCACTTGGGTCTGCCGAACAAAGATGACGTGAAGACCGGAATCATCACTTACAAGATCGCGGCGCACGCGGCGGATCTCGCCAAAGGGCATCCGGGCGCGCAGATCCGGGACAATGCGCTGAGCAAGGCACGGTTCGAATTCCGCTGGGAAGACCAGTTCAACCTTGGCCTGGACCCGGACACCGCACGCTCGTACCACGACGAAACCCTGCCCAAGGATTCGGCCAAGGTCGCCCACTTCTGCTCCATGTGCGGGCCAAAGTTCTGCTCGATGAAGATCACTCAGGAAGTGCGCGAGTACGCGGCCAATCAGCGTATCGAAGCGGTGGATGCCGACATCGCACAAGGACTGGCCGAGCAGGCCGAGCGCTTCAGGCAGGAAGGCAGTCAGCTCTATAAAAAGGTCTGACGCGTCGGGTGTCAGTGCGCACGCTCGCGCACTGACACCGATCGTTCCCACGTTTCCGCGTGGGAATGCCGCTCAGGACGCTCCGCGTCCGAACCCCAAAAAGATACATCACTCATTTCTTACCGAGCCAGAACCGTGAACACACCCGGCACCTATTCCCCCGACACGCCCATCGCTGCCAGCCAGCGGGTGTTCGGCGGGCGCGATCTGTTTTCCCTGTGGTTCTCGTTGGGCATCGGCCTGATGGTGTTGCAGACCGGCGCCTTGCTGGGGCCGGGGCTGGGCATGTCCGGCGCACTGTTGGCGATTTTTCTCGGCACGCTGGTCGGCGTCATGCTGCTGGCCAGCGTTGCGGTGATTGGCACCGACACTGGCTTGTCGTCGATGGCCGCACTCAAGCTCAGCCTCGGCAGCAAAGGCGCATCGCTGCCTGCGGTGCTGAACCTGCTGCAGTTGATCGGCTGGGGCTCGTTCGAAATTATCGTCATGCGCGATGCAGCCAGTCTGCTCGGTGCGCGTGCTTTTGCCGAAGGCAGCCTGTGGGCAAGTCCGCTGCTGTGGACCTTATTTTTCGGCGCGCTGGCCACGTTGTTGGCGGTCGGCGGCCCATTGACCTTCGTGCGCCAGATCCTGCGTCGCTGGGGCATCTGGCTGTTGCTGGCTGCCTGTGTGTGGCTGACCTGGAACTTGCTGAACAAGGCCGACCTCGCGGCGCTATGGGCGCGCGGCGGGGATGGCTCGATGCCGTTTGCCGTGGGCTTTGACATCGCCATTGCCATGCCGCTTTCCTGGCTGCCGCTGATTGCCGATTATTCGCGATTCGGCCAGCGCGCCCGCAATGTTTTCGGCGGCACGGCGGTCGGCTTCTTCATCGGCAATTTCTGGCTGATGAGCCTGGGCGTGGCCTACACCCTGGCGTTCGCTCCGAGCGGCGAAACCAGTGCGCTGCTGCTTGCGCTGGCAGGCGCAGGGCTGGGGATCCCATTGTTGTTGATTCTGCTGGACGAGTCGGAGAACGCGTTTGCCGACATTCACTCGGCGGCGGTTTCCACTGCATTGCTGACCCGGATCAAGGTTGAGCATCTGGCGTTGGCAATCGGCATCGTCTGCACATTGATCGCCTGCCTGGCGCCGCTGGCGCAGTACCAGAATTTTCTGTTGCTGATCGGCTCGGTGTTCGCGCCATTATTCGGCGTGGTGCTGGTGGATCACTTCATCCTGCGCCGTCGCGGCAGTCGGGTGGCGGCGGGCGGTTTGCGCTGGATGAGCCTGTTGGCCTGGCTGGGCGGTATCAGTACCTATCACCTGCTGGCCAATCTGTACCCGGACATCGGCGCAACACTGCCAGCGCTTATCGTCGCTGGCGTGTTGCAACTGCTGCTCGGGCGGGCGATCAGCCGCGGCCCGGGAACAGTTCCGGCTTGAGGATGCCGTTGAGCTGCGGATAAGGAATCTTCAGCTCGATATGGCCCATGGAGTAGGGCGCGATGGTTTCCACCGGATACTTGAGGATCACCGCGCCGTAGGTCAGGGCAATGTGCGGTGTGCGCTTGAACGGCCAGGTCTTCACGAAGTCGGCGTCTTCGTTCATCTTGCTCGACAACAGCCAGCCTTGATGGGCCAGTTCGGCTTTCTGCCAGAAGTCTTTTTCCTTGCCCGGGATCACCATGTCGGCCAGCGTCAGGACTTTCTGCTGCTGGCGCGAATAGTTGATGAACGCACGGCCGGGATCGCCGTGTGCGGCGCCGGTGTCCAGGTAGCTGGAAAGCTCGACGACCACGATACCGTCATGCTGTTCGCGTACCTTGGCTTGCAGGTAGCTGCTGTTGCGGCC
>NZ_MUIO01000069.1 GCF_002087235.1 Pseudomonas floridensis
TGTACGAAAAGTCGGCGAGGGAAGTTCAGGCAAGGCAAAAACAGGCAAGGAAGCGGAGTCTACGTGTTGTAAATGAGCATTTCGAGCCTGTTTTTAACGCAGCATCACGAACGCGTAGCCACTTTTCTTACAGAGCCTAGGAACGACAACTGTCGGGCCGAGCAATTGAGGCACATAAACCGCTTACGATGAAAACTGCTCACGAAAGCTGGCTCTGAAATCCAACGGCTTTAAAAAGAGTTGTGTTGAAATGTCGCCATTCAAAATAAAAATCTTAGGATCTTTTCTAAACTTTAACAAACGATATAGATAGAAGCGCTCAGCTACTTCTTTAGAAAATTCAATCTCGTTGTGACTTATGATGAATGACGTTTCAAAATTCCCGTTGGTGGTCTTCACTTCGATATAACGGAACGCTTCATCGCTATCGAATGAAAGAATGTCATAGCCCGCTCCGTCGCCCAGGCTATCCGACACCCAGTCCACACGCTGAAAGAGTTCAGGCATGCCTTGCTCGGCCAATCGATGCTGTTCGAAACCAAGAACCCATTGCTCACCAGCGCGTCCCAACGAACGATTGGCCTCATCGCGTGCCGCATAATCGAAACGACGAGGAACTCTTTCTCGTGTTCTAAGTTGCATAATTCCGTCCGCCGAACGAAGGGACGGTGGATCAACGAGCACTGCCTTGTAGCTTTTCTCACAGGGAGATTTTACCTCCTCAAGTGCGTCTACAATTTTCGAAACCATTGTCACGTTGCTGCTCAGGAATGCTTGAACCGCTTTGCGTAGCAGCAGTTGGGCATTACCTCTCGGTTTGTAGCCATCGATAAACGGAAGCCCCATTTCCGCTAACACCGCACTGATATTTGAGTGCTTCATCTCTACCGAGCCTTTAGGAGCGATTTCTGAGATGCTGACGTAGTGAATTATTATGTTCAGTTTTGTTATAGCGCAAATCGTCTGCCTCAAACCGTAGCATATTGAAATACTCAGTGACCGCAGCGTCAACCTCTTCAGCAGACCAATCTTCCCCGATCCGCACAACCTCGTAACCCAGCGCTTGAAGCGTCGGCACAATGTTTTTTTCGACACCTGACAGAGCATTATCGGCTAACGGTCCTTCATTGACGTACTGCTTGCCATATGCAACACCGGCAATAGCCTTGCAATCGCAAAGTTCTCCAGTTCTGGGATTACGAACTAAAAAATCACGCGACTTTCGATATCCATAACGTTTTAGGAATGCTTCACGACCCAACGCCATGAATTCATCCAGCGCAGCCTGAACTGCCCCCGGACTGCGCAAGTTAGAGATTCGAGACATTAGAAAATGAACCTGACTGGGAGTACGCCGTAGCTAGCGATGTAAAGCTGATCAAAGATCTGCAATGTCGCTTCGACTGTGGCGTAGGTTTTCCCCGTACCGGGCGGACCGAAGAAAACCTGATTGAGCGAAGGCATTGAAGAACGTCCCTGTAGGAAAATTCCGTCAACAGTATCTAGATTGCCAGCATGGGTAAAGCAAACGCTCTTCTGCTACGGACATTGGCTGCGCGAGCGTCGCGGCCTGCATTCCACACCGCGCAGAAACGATCAGACTGATGTGCTCCGAAAGCGATCCAAACGAACAGAAAAATCTGACATTGAAGCCCTCTTCCATCCGATAGCAGGGTATTACGAATGCGATTATCGTATTCGCCGGTGCCTAAGAAACATCCAACGTAGACACAGTGATTTCAGCATTAGCGCTGAATTTTTCGTTCTGATTGGACGAAATTCGGCATTGCGAATTCGCTCGGTTGGGATTTCTTAGCCCGCTCTACGTGGGGTATTTGTGTCAGTCCAAGCTCCTTTGTAGAGGTTTACCATGCTCAGCAACAGATTCGCTCTCCATGACCATAAGCTTAAAACAGACAAGTCCAGTCTCGTTACCATCACCTTCCACCGCCACAACCGCCAACTCCAAGCCCTCCTCCACGAGCACCAACCCTGGTTCAGCGCACGCGATCTCGGTCGTCTGATCGGCTGGCCGTTGAACGAGCGGACGGTGCGCAAGCTTGATGCGGACCAGTACCGAATGATGACGCTTGAGCAGCAAAGCGGCCCTGAGTCGGAGTTGATGGTGAGTGAGTCGGGCGCTTACGCGATGTTGGTGCATCACTATCACGCGGAGAATCGCGGACTGCGGCAGTGGTTGACCAATGAGGTAGTGGCGACGTTGCGCAACGGTCAGGTGGCGTTCGATGATCACACGCCCCATTTGAGCATGCTGCATTGGCCAGAGCTGTCGGTGAGTCTGCTGCATGGGCAGAGCGAGCCGTGGATCAGGCTGCGGGACATGCCGATGCTGCTGGAGCATCCGCAAATGCAGGTCGAGCCTACGCCGCGTCCTGCAAGCAAATCCTGGTGGCGTTCTGCGTTGCCGGCGTTTAGGCTGGACTGAATGCTTTACACATGGCCGTGACTTTGGCGCACGGCCAGTTTCTGATCCGATGGATACGCCTCAGGACTTCAGGCGGCTGCGGTATTCGCTGATCATCTCTTTCGTCACGTCTTCCTTGAAGCAGACAGGGGCGTAACCGCCTTCTCGGCTGTAGGCGCTGCGCTTGCCACATCGGCTGCCATTGCGGGCGGAATTGTATGGGCAAGGGCAATTCCCGGAGTATCCATCGATGGACTCCTGAATAATTGCTCTGACGATAGTGGCATCTGAAACAGTCGCTTCCTTGGCCTGCGCGGAGAATGCGCATACGAACGCCAGTGCGGCGAGAAAACTCATCCCTGTCTTTTTCATGTTCATGGCTATTCCCTAGCTGATGCAGACGAATGTCTATTGCAATATCTTTACCATGACATCAAAAAGCCATCAATGAGTATTTTTCTTCAAGCCTGATTTGGAATTTACGCAGCGACTTCAATCACACCAGAAGAAACCTCTCGCTTCCGTTGCAGGCGAACGAGCAACTGCCAGGCATCCGCTCCCCCTCCATTACAATCAGGCAGCTAAAACGCGATTCTCCGGGCAGCGTATGCAGACCCACTACCACGTTGAGGTCAACAATCCGACCAGAATGAGCGAGGGAGTATGGAGGGTATTGACTGCACGACAAAAGCCACTCCGACACTTTAGATATCGACTCATTTGAAGTCGCGCTGAAGGCGTGGTCTGATTTCATCAAAACGTCGTCCTTGGCCGAGGCGGTTCGAGAAGTCGATATGTAAGTCACTGCATATGGCGAATGAGCAACGGTGATCGCACGCCTCCCCCTTTGGAACCCAAACTCGTCGCTTGCCACTAAGGCGTTATCAACTCCTGGGGAAGGATCATGATTAATCTCTCCAACGTGGCGTCCATGGCGCGAGCGGTACTCAATGACTCGAACAAGCCAAAATCGGACTTGATGATCAATGTCGTCAGTCACATTGCTGGCAAGGTGGCGCTTCAGGTGGGCCAGTCATTGCTGGAGCAAAAAAGCCGGCTCAATGAGCGTCAGCAGAAAGGGCTGTCGGTGATTCTGGATGCGTTGCGCGGCAAGGAGCCCGTGAGCCATGTCGAAACGCACGCCAGCGGCGGCCGGTTCAAGCTGGCACGGGCTGCTTTTGACGTGGCGAGTGTGGTCTGGGAGCGCGACACCAAGCGGCCGGAGGTGATGAGCTTTATAAGTTTCCTTGATAGCACCGGCAAGTCACTGTTCTCCTTGGGCAAACAACTGGCCAAAGCCTTGACCACGGCCGGGCCTGGACTCCATCAGGACAGCACTGTTGCGGCGAACCTGCGCAATACCATTCTCACGAGCAAACTGCACATGAGCAAGGTGGGGGATGACCGGCCGGCCAAGCCATCCGTGAAACCGTTGTATGCAGAATTGGGCCTTACGGACATGACGGTAGACCCTGGCGCTATCAAAAAGGCCTACCGGACGGCGGCTCTCGCCCACCACCCTGACAAGAACATCCACGATGAAGGTGCCACAGCACGCTTTCAACTCATCTCGAAAGCTTTCGAGATTTTGTCTGACCCTGAAAAGCGTAAGGCCTATGACAACGGGCTCATCAACGAAAAAGGCCAGAACATTTGAGGCGACGTTAAGACCTGCCCCGTCCACAACTGCGGCATCAGCTCAGCAGTGGGCGCAGCAGGCAGACATCTGGGCCAGCGCATGAACGGCCGCGCCCCACGTCCATCTACACCCGCGCACGCTCCGCTGCCAACTCAGTCAAAGCGATCATGCGATCATCACGCATCAGTATGACCTTGGCGTAGCCGCACAGCAGATACAGGCAGAGGTTGACGACTGCCACCACGAAAATCCAGCCCAGATAAGCCGTGAAAAAGCCATTTCCGAAAAGTGTTTGGGCAAGGATGATCAGGCCGAAGGCCAAGGCCAGCAGTCCCGGAAACAGGCCTATGTTTTCCAGCGTTCCAGTGATCAAGCGGATGCGTTTGTGAAAAGCGCTGCGCTCGTTTTTCAGCTCCAGAGCGCCAAGTCTCAAGGTGTCAACCGAAAGCTCTGCCAGCGAAGCCAGGCACTGCGCGTCAATCCTCATCAGAGTTTTCAGGTCTGCGCCAGCAAGGCTGGCAAAGGGAGCGACGACGACTTTTCTGACTGAGTCCCGGTACAGCCCGACGCACACTATCGGATAGATGAACAGAATCGTGTAAGACAGCGCGATCAGCCCCCAGCTTGCGTAGTAGATCCAGCGCATTGGCTCGATCAGACCTGCGAGCGCAAACAGTATCGCGAGGAAAAACGGCGCACTCACGCCGAACCAGAAGGGTGTGGTGTCCACTTGAAAAAACCTGCCGGTCTTGTGCTCCTCACGTCTTTTATCGATGGCGTGCCTGGTGGATTGCTCGAGCTGACCTTTGATGTGCAGGTACTTTTCGATTTCGGGGTTCATGGCTTTCCTTGAACGACAGGGACGCAGAATGCTCGCGTCCGGGATGCGTATCAGAACGAAAAGCAAGCCGGCCGGGTTCAACATATAACGTCAGCGGAAGTCGGCCGACTCCCGGAATTCTGTGGGGCATTTCATACGAAACGAATCGGCGCTCTGGTGCATAGCTGTCTGGAACACGATTGGGAGCACGACCTGGATATCGTTCGCCAAATGTCTTTTCAGAAGCGTCCTACATTCAAGCCAAGACCTTCGAAATAAGCTGCACGTCCCCATTTATCAGGACGACTGCAGCATGGCGAACTACGGTTATATGACCATCACCGGCAAGGTGCAGGGCAAGATTTCCGCAGGCTGTTCGAGCCCGGAGTCGATTGGTAACAAGTGCCAGACCGGTCATCTGGACGAAATCATGGTGCTGTCGTTTACCCACAACATGGCCAATATCGACAACATCAAGTACGCCACTCACCGCCCGGTGGTCATCACCAAGCACATCGACAAATCGTCCCCCTTGCTCAGCCAGGCGCTCGCCAATCGGGAACCGGTCGACTGCACGATCGATTTCTATCGCACCTCGCCCAGCGGCGTTCAGGAGAAGTTCTACACCATCGAAATACGCGAAGGCGTCATCGCCGACCTGACCCTCGACATGCCTCACGCGATTCTGCAGAACGATGCAGAACCCCAGGAACACGTCGCCATCCGCTACCGTGACATTATCTGGACGCATCGCGTGGCAAACACCACCGGCTACGCCTCCTGGGGCCCGGATGAGGGCCTCACGTGAGCAGGCCATCGTCGTCGGGCAGGCATGACTTATGGCACGTCAGCCAGGCCGCGACCTTCCTTGCAGGACAAGCCTGCACACTCTCGGCCCGTTACATCAGCGACGGAACGCTCCGTCTGCAATTCAACCGCGAAGTGGCCTACTACGCCCGTGGCATCGTTCGGGATGTAGAGAGTGGAAAAAAGACCGTTGATGAAGGGTTGAAGGCGATCAAGGAGGAGCAGGAGAACCTTGCGCATCAGTCATTGCAGATAGGTAAAAAAAGCGTCGGAATACTCGCAGGCACCCTGCAAGTCGCCAGTGGCGCCATCGTCTGTTACGCATCGGCTGGCAGTCTTCGTGTACTGTTTGGCGTGCCGCTAATGGTCCATGGTGTTAATAACATCTATGAAAACGGACGCAATCTCGTAGAAGCCCCGTTCGGATACCGAAGGTCCTTCACGAAAGGCTTATCACGGGCTTTCAAAGCTGGCGGGAGGAACTGAGTTTCACGGCAATGTCGCCTATGGAACAATGGAACTGACGTTATCCACATTCGCGCTAGCGAGACTTGTTGTCAAACCAGACGCATGGAAATTATATGAATACGTGAGAGCGGACAAGATCAGAGGTTATGAGGCAACATCGGTCAAAACATTCGTTGCCGAAAGGATGGGGGACGGACTGACCATAGAAAGCATGTATAACGAATGGAAACACCAGCATGACGAGTGAAATATACGTCTATATGGTATTCGTCATAACGGGAATACGGCTTTACCTGCCTTCATTTTGGGCACGTTATACTTTTTCCGGAAAAGGCTTTACCGCTACCCGATTCTGGATCTTGAATGTGTACAACATTATTCTTGGCTATTTACACATGCGCTTTATCGAAAACAACAGTATTCCTTTATATGGCTATCTCGATAGCTCGATGCCAGGGTGGTTTTCAATGGCAATGATTATTGCCCATGTCTGTACTCACAGTGTGACTTGGGAAATAACACCTTGGCGGTCAAAAAGAAAAGGTCATTAACTGATACCTGTTGAGTGCGCTTAACTATACACAACAGGAATGAAACACCGTGCAGTAACGATGATCCTTCCAACACTCCGTGTTGGAACGCAGCCCATGACGCTCTGCGTCACAGACTACCCACCGCACACTACCGATTAAGCACTACCGACTGAACCGCTCCGCCAGACTGTGCAGGTACTCCGCCATGTGTTCCAGTTCGCTGCTGATCTGCGAGCCTTGTTGCGCCTGACCGGCGCTCTGGTCGCAGAGCTGGGCGATACGGGTGATCTGCTGGCTGATGTTTTCGGCCACATGGCTTTGCTCTTCGGAAGCGGACGCCATTTGCTGGCTCATGCCAGTGATGCGGCTCACGGACTGGCTGATTCCGTCCAGCGCCTTTTGCACGGCTTCGACGCTGGCGACGCTTTCCTGGGAAATCTGTTCGCCCTTGTTGGCGGTCAGTACGGCGCGGGCCGCGCCGTCACGCAGGGAGGTGATGATCTGCTGGATCTGCTCGGTCGAGGACTGGGTGCGTGAGGCCAGCGAGCGGACTTCGTCGGCTACGACAGCGAAGCCTCGGCCCTGCTCGCCAGCGCGGGCGGCTTCGATGGCAGCGTTGAGCGCCAGCAGGTTGGTTTGCTGAGCAATGGAGGTGATGACGTCGACCACACTGCCGATGGATTGGGTGGCATTGGCCAGATCGCCCACAGCCTGACCGATTTCGGTCACGGAGTTGGCCATGTGCCGGATCGCCAGAAGGCTTTCATCGGCCAGACCACGCCCCTGCTGGGCGAGCTTGTCGGCCTCTTCGGCGGCGGTGGCGGTGTTTTGTACGTTATGGGTAACTTCCTGAATGGTCGCCGCCATCTGGTTGATCGCGGTGGCCGACTGATCGGCCTCGCTGCGTTGCTGATCGAGCGACTCGGCCTGCCGCACCGACAATTGCGCCGATTGCCCGGCGTGCTGCCTGACGCTCTCGCCGGTGTCGGCAAGGCGAGTCAGGGCGGTTTGCAGCCGGGCCTCTTCGCTCAGCATGGCCAGATCGAGCTGGGCTTGAGGGCCGCGATTGTCACTGTAGGTCAACGCCACCAGCGCGCTGGTGAATGCCTTGGGATGTTCTTCAAGGGTCTTGCGAATGCTGTTGCGATGGCGAATCTCAAGAAAGCTGCCGAGCGCGATCAGGACCACCAGAATCATGGCGAAGGATGCTTTATCGTCAAGCAGATACACACCGACCATCAATGCTAACGCACACAGGACCATCGGCAGCTGGCGAACGATGTGATAGATCGCCGTGCTGACTTGCGACACCGCCGATTTGCCCGCCCGCAGACGCGCATATAGCGCTTCGGCCCGGCGCACCTGGTCCCGGGTGGGCAACGAGCGCACCGACTCATACCCGACGATGCGACCGTTTTCATAGACCGCCGTGACGTAGGCGCTGACCCAATAGTAATCGCCCTGTTTGGAGCGGTTCTTGACCACGCCCATCCAGGGCTTGCCCTGCTTGATGGTCTCCCACATGTGCGCGAATACCGAGGCAGGCATGTCGGGGTGGCGTACCAGATTGTGCGGTTGCCCGATCAGTTCTTCGCGGGTGAAACCGCTGAGCGATACGAAGGCATCGTTGCAATAGGTGATGTGGCTGTTGAGGTCAGTGGTGGAGATCAGGCGCTCAGATGCGGCAAAGGTCCGCTCGGTCTGGGTAACGGGCAAATTGACACGCATTGAAAATCCACTCCCTGGTAAAAATGCAAAATATCCTGGGCACGCCTTGAAGGTGTAGCACACACCTGCAAAGTCACCACCGCCGATCCAGCATCCTTGTATCGCCCGGCAAGCCGCGGTCTTTAATGTGGCTCTTTAATAATGAAGCTCGGCAACTGGATGCTTTACTTCGCAGCGCCGATCTCTGCACCATGCCGCCCTTGCAACGGCTCATCCTGTATCGAAGGCACTTCATGGCGCGCAAGACTCAACCTCTCCGACAGGTTTTTATCCACGCGATGGGCGCTTTTTCCAAGGCCTTGGGCAAGGCGCTGGCTACGCTCGGGCGGCGTCGAGAACCGGAGACGGAACCGGTTCAAGCAAAAGCGCCTGCCATCGAAAAAACACTTGCGCATCACGTGCCCGCCAAAGACCGATCCAAACCGCGCAAACAGCGGCCCAAAGCCGCATCGCCGAAACCTGAGCCCAAGCCTGAAGCAAAACCTTCAGCGCCCCCTTGCCCACACTGCAAAAAGCCCATGGTGATCAAGGTTGCGCGCACCGGAAAGAATGCCGGTGAGTTCTGGGGCTGTGCGACGTACCCAAAATGCCGTGGGATTCGACCGATTTTCCGTAAGCAATAAAGATTGGGAATGGGAATGAGCAGGGCACTTTTTTGCACATGTCCGCTCACATGCGTCAGGCACAATGATGCCTTTCCGTCATTCAATAAGCAGGGAGTTCCAATGCGCTCGTTCAGTTTCAAGGCAATGGTGATAGGCATGGCGCTAGTCGGCGCGCAGGCAACGGTCAGCGCTCAGGCCGCGACCCCGGCTCAGGCGACGGCCCCTGCGGCCGCAGTCCAGAAAGCTTCGGTACTGGACGGCAAACTGGCGTTTACCCTGCCAGCGGGTTATGTGCGTGGCGAGATGCCAGAGATTGACGAGAAAGCCAAGGCGCAGGGCGTCACCGGTGCGCTGTATTCCAATGCCACTGACAAGCGCGTGGTGATCGTGACGGAGACGCCAATCCCGATGGACGTTAAAGCCAGCGATAACGACAGCGTCGTCCTCGATGGGCTGGTGACCGGGATCCTCGCGCAGCAAACCGCAGGCTATAAGGATTTCAAAAAACTGGGCGAAAAGAAGATCGTCAAGAAAAACGGGTTGGGCGTACGTCAGCTCGACACCTCCGCAACCATGAGCGACGCGCAGGTACTGAGCACCACGATCATGGCGGCATCCGGCACCCGTGCAGCTGTATTGAACGTCGTTTCCAATGCGAAAAACCCGAAAGAGCATGCCGCGCTGGTGAAAACCGTCATCGGTCAGTAATCACGCAACGCTCACTCCACACGCAGGGCACCTGACAGCAACTCAACCAGGCCCTGCACCTTGGGCAGCGATTCACGACTGCGTGGCCAGGCCAGGTGCAACGCCAGGCCTTCGGTGGCCAGATGGGGCAGAATTTCCACCAGCTCGCCACGCTGTAATTGATCCTTGATCATCCAGGTGGCCAGTTGCGCGATGCCGCAGGCCGAAGTCACAGCGCCAACCTGAGCTTCGCCATTGCCCACCACGATACGCGCCTCGACCGTCCGGGTTTCCGGCTGACCCTGCGCATCGACGAACAGCCACGGACTGACGCTGCCATCTCCCCGTCCGAACAGAATGCAGGCATGCTCGGCCAGTTCCTCGAACGTGCGCGGCATGCCATGCCGCTGCAGATAGGCAGGCGCGGCACAGAAGATCACCCGCTCGGTGCCCAGATAACGATGAGCCAGGCCCGCTGGCCAGATACTCGGCCCGCCGATGCGCACCGCAAGGTCGATGCCCTCCTCCAGAATATCCACGAAACGGTCCGTGAAGGTGACATGGGGACGCAGCTTGGGATGACTCTCTGCAAACGCCAGAATCTGCGGCAGTACATGCAATCGACCGTAAGTCGCAGGCAGGTCGATGCGCAGTTGCCCGGCAGGTTCGGAGCGCTGCGCAGCCAGTGAGGTTTCGGCCTCTTCCAGTTCAGCCAGCATGCGCGTGCAGACCGCATGGTAGGCCGTGCCCTCCTCGGTCAGCGCGAGGCTTCGCGTGGTGCGCTGAAAAAGGCGCATACCGAGACGACTTTCCAGACGCGCCACACTTTTGCTGACCGCAGAATTGGTCAGGCTCAGGCGCTCTGCGGCGGCTGTGAAACTGCCTGCGTTGGCCACAGCCACGAAGGTTTCGATGCCCTTGAGACGATCGGTAGACAGCATGCTCAGTGCCATTTGATGAATTAAATTCCATAATGCACGGAATATTCGCCAAAGATAGGCAAAGTTTTCTGCAATATGCTGGCCCGCTCATTTTCTATCGGGTATGTGTCATGCCGTCTCAGGAAACAAACTCCACCGCCGCGAGCGAACGCTCGACCGGCGCGGGTCTGTCCATCGCCATTCTGGCGCTGGCCGGATTTGTGATCGTCACCACCGAATTCCTCATCATCGGGTTGCTGCCTGCACTGGCCCGGGATTTGGGCATCTCGATTTCCAGCGCGGGTTTGCTGGTAACTCTCTTTGCCTTCACGGTCATGCTATTCGGCCCGCCGCTGACGGCGATGCTCTCGCACCTGGACCGCAAAAAAACGTTCATCGTCATTCTGCTGATCTTCGCGGCGTCCAATGCGCTGGCGGCGATATCGAGCAACATTTGGGTATTGGCACTGGCGCGCTTCATACCGGCGCTGGCGTTGCCGGTGTTCTGGGGCACGGCCAGTGAAACCGCCGGTTTGATGGCCGGGCCGAAACAGGCTGGCAAAGCCGTGGCGCAGGTGTATCTGGGGATCTCGGCGGCCATGCTGTTCGGCATTCCACTGGGCACGGTGTTTGCCGATGCCGTGGGCTGGCGCGGTGCGTTCTGGGCGCTGACCGCTCTTTCTGCATTGATGGCCCTGCTGTTGGCGATCTCGATGCCGACGCTGGCGCCGACGGCCAAGGTCGGGCTGGCTCAGCAAGCCCGAATCCTGCGTGACCCGCATTTTATCGCCAACCTGCTGCTGTCGATTCTGCTCTTCACCGCCATGTTCGGCGCTTATACCTATCTGGCCGACACGCTGGAACGCATCGCCGGTATCGATTCGGCGCACGTGGGCTGGTGGCTGATGGGCTTCGGCGCGGTCGGTCTGCTGGGTAATACGCTGGGCGGACGTTTCGTCGATCGCAGCCCGCTGGGTTCGACCATGGTTTTCGCCCTGCTGCTGGCACTGGGCATGACTGCAAGTGTTCCGGTTGCCGGATCGCTGCCACTGCTCGCTGTGGTGCTGGCGGTATGGGGCATTGCGCACACGGCCTTGTTCCCCATCTGCCAGATCCGGGTCATGAAAGCCGCTCCGCAGGCACAGGCGCTGGCGGGCACACTGAATGTGTCGGCAGCCAATGCCGGCATCGGGCTGGGCTCGATCATCGGCGGCGTCACCATCGAATACCTGGGCCTGGCGGCCGTTGGTTACGTGGCGGCAGTCGTCGCGCTGCTGGCCATCGCGCTGGCCTGGCTGACCATGACGCGCAAAGCGCGCAGCGACGCGTCAGCCGTTGCGGCGTAAGCGTCTCCGGTCGAACGTCAGCCTGTGGTGTCCCTCAGCGACAGGCTGGCGTGCGCCCTCAATCACTTTTTTGAAGGGATGAGTTACGCAGTTCCACTCAAAAAACCGATGACATGCCGCGCAATACGGGATGTCATGACCCGATCTGCATGAATAATGGCAAAATGATCTTCCCTTGGCATTTGTGACACGCCAAACTCTCTCCTTTCGGTCAAGGATGAAGGTTTCTGACCGGTTGAATCAGCTTCCGGTAAGCGTTATGAACCGATATCAAGGTAAAGGGCTGGCATTTGCCAAGCGAATCTATGCGCCGAGAACCGTTGGCGTCAGCGTAGGCTTCCTGACCGTCGCAGTCTCTCTGTTCTATGTGAACGCTCCGCAATGGCTGTGGCCACTGGCGTTCTTCAATGCGTTGGTGTGGCCGCATGTCGCCTACCAATTGGCCAGAATCTCCAGACATCCCTATCAGGCCGAATGGCGTAACCTGCTGACCGACTCGTTCGCCGGCGGTTTCTGGATCGGTGCCATGGGGTTTGCCGTACTGCCGGGCATCACCGTGGTCGCCATGATGGCCATGCACAATATCGCAGCGGCTGGCCCGCGCCTGATGCTCAGAGGCTTCGTCGCACAGGCGGCGGGGATTCTGGTGTCGTTGGTGGTGCTCGACCCGGTCATCGATCCGCACAGCACCGACATGCAGATGTACGCCTGCCTCCCGGTGCTGGTGATCTATCCGATCTTCATCGGCTGGATGAGCCACCAAGTGACACTCAAACTGCGCGAGCACAGGAACATACTGCACAAGCTCAGCCGTACCGACAGCCTGACCGGCCTGCTCAATCATGGCGCCTGGAAGGAACTGCTCGACATGGAGTTCGCCAAGAGCCGAAGCCTGAATCAGGAATGCGTGATTGCGCTGATCGACATCGACTTCTTCAAGACCATCAATGACACTTACGGCCATCTGGTGGGCGACACCGTGCTGCAGAGCATCAGCCAGGCGCTGATCGACAACCTGCGCAAGACCGACCTGAGCGGACGGTGTGGCGGCGACGAGTTCTGCGTGATTCTGCCGGGTGCCAACACGGCGCAAGCCAGCAGGATTCTCGAGAAACTGCGTCTGGCCATCGATGAACTCACCTACTCCCTGCATGAAGACCTCAAGGTCAGCCTGAGCATCGGCATTGCGGCCTACAACCATTCGCTGAACGACACGGCGTCCTGGCTGCACGAAGCCGACAAGGCGCTCTACCTCGCCAAGAGCACCGGCCGCAATCGCGTGGTCAGTGCCGACGACATCAGAGCCGACTGCCCGACCATGAGCACTCAGACGTGACGCATCAACGCCGTGCCTTGAATCGAATTCGTCATAGCAACGCTACGTACCGTAAGACCAGACGTCATGAACCCAAGGTCAACCGACAGCGTGTTGAAGCCCGGTCAGGTGTTCGAGCAGCCACTGTGGCTCGCGTGTTTCAAGCGTCCTGCTGATCGGCTCTTCCAGCTCCAGCTTGCCGTAAAGCGCTTCTTCATGATCCAGGTGCGCTTGTTGAACGGCGCGGTAATCCAGTGGGTAGATGCTTTTTTCGATCGGCAGCAGACGGTCGAAATGTTCGAGCAGCCCGTGAAAGACGATCCGGCGCTCGACAGTATTGCGGGTGGTCGCGATGAGCTTGGCAAAGAATGCGCTGTCGCTGCGCTTCAAGGCATCGGCGGCGGTGTAACGCTCGACGAGCGTGTAATGCGCGGTGTCGTCGAAAACCATGCAGCACAGCGCCTCTCGGGAACAGTGATCAAAGGGATTGTCCGAAGGGGGACGTCGGCAGAGTGCACCCAGCACGAACTGCACAGCCTGCTCGGCGAGTGCCTGGCGCTTGCGGTCGATCAGGCTTTTCAAATCCTCGAAGGCAGGCGCCTGACGCCCCTGCTCCCTGACCTGCCGGGACAACCTGGCAAGGACACCGGCCGGCCCAAGCAGCGCGGCCTGCTGTTCGGCCAGCCTGACTCGACCGAGGACCGCCTGCCGTGCGGCCAGTTGCTCAAAGTCCGTCATACGATCAAGGTCGGCACTGTGCGGGTCCGGCCGCGATGACTGATCGGTACGGGATTCGCGCCGAACAAGGCAAACAGTCATGGGTTGCTCCTTATGTTTTTTATGTGTTGTGTTGCAGACCAACGGGTCGAGTGCCCCGATTGCATTCAAACTGCATTCGATACTCGCCGACATTGAGAAAAATGTGCTCCACATTGATATAGAGCTCTCGAAACCGATCCTGCCACCCCGCAGAAAAGGCCACGACGACTTCTTGGATCAATACCGGACCCAAACAGCAGACAAACGTCTTGTTATGAAAGCTGAATCGAATAATCTGCTGTTCCTGATAACACCGATATACAGTCAGGCCCTCTGACGTCGATAACTACCGGTCTCTGAATATCACTATTGTGCCGAGATCATCCCGCCAGACAACCCGACAGATGTAGGGGGTTGGACGCTCTTGCCTGGCGACACCAGAACCGAGACGCAACGCGCCATCAACTCGGCACGGGTTCTGGCCTGACCTTTTCGAAGCAATGAAGACACGTGATCACGCACCGTGTAATCGCTGATGCAGAGTGTGCGTGCGATTTCCTTGTTGGTTCGCCCTTGCAGCAACAGCTCCAAAACTTCCTGTTCTCGAATGGTCGCCCACATGGTGTTGCCCTCTTGTTATCACTGTACCCACGGATGAATCTGTAGGATATTTCTCACACTTATCATCCATGACCTCAAGAGTAAATCGGCTCTGGAGCCACTTTATTTAGCGTTCTTTTTCCCAATCATAGATCCAAAGAAAAATCCTACAGAAAACTCAGAAACACCTTAGAAAAAACTTAGCGAGTACTACAAACAAGCGATCGCCGCGCACTCATTTAAATGCACACTCGCGATCAATACAGTAAGTAGTCGTTGAAGAAACAGGCGCAAGATAAACTTGCACACCTACAATTACAATCAGTTGTTACAATTGGGTTCAGTCAATTGTCGGCGCACTGGCTGAACCTCCGTCAGCGGATGCGGACGGAGGTGGTTTCGTCAGGTATTTTTTTGCGGGAAGCGGTCTTTTGCCCGTGCTTCGATCTGCTCGTGCGTCAGATCCTCCTGGTGTGTGGCGATGAGCCAGACATGCCCACCGGGATCCTTAAGCGTCCCCATGCGATCGCCATAGAACTGATCGCTGACCTCACTCACTTGGGTCGCGCCCGCCTCGATGGCGCGTTTGAAGACCGCGTCGACGTCCTCCACATACAGATGCAGGCCTACTGAAGGTGTTTCCCCAGGGCTGGTCAATGGTCCCTGATCGCAACCGTCGGTGACCATCAATCTGGAATCGCCGATACGCAACTCCGCGTGGCCGATGCGGCCGTCAGGGCCGTTGAGACGAAAAACCTCGCTGGCGCCGAATGCCTGCTTATAGAACTCGATGGCATCGGCCGCGCCTTGAACACTCAAATACGCAGTCAGGCTGTGATAGCCCTCAGGAATGGCTTTGGCAGTCATTGCGTGTTCCTCCTCATGGATGCGCGAACGGGTTCAAGGCTGAAGGTCAAACCGTGCCTTGCCGCTGTCCATGTCGAACGGTGCCGAGAAATGCTCGTGAACAGCTTTCCAGCCCTGCTCTGTCAGTCGATAGCCGGCACTGGCGCGCATCCACGAACCCTCGCATTGCCCGTCGCCGCATTTGTTCAGCCAATGGGCGAAGGCGACCTTACCATCAACCTGCACGACCAGATCGCTCTGCTCGAATAGCATGGCTCCGGCGCACTGCTCCAGACAAAACGTCCAGTGCTTGCGATACGCGTCGATGCCTTTGAATTGCAGGTCACCAATGGCATCGTAGGCCACGATGTCTGGATCGTAATAGGCCACGATGGCATTGAGGTTCTTGGACCGTACCGCCTCTGCCCACGTCTTGATGTTCTTTTCTATGCGAGCTCGCGCTTCGTTGTTGCTCAGATCGGTTTCGCTCATGTGTGCTCTCCTGACCACTGTCGACCGGGCTCACTGCCCTGCCGCCCGGGCAGACTGTTTCAAATTCAGAGACCTGACCGGACGCACTTCAACCGAGCCGACACGAGCTGCGGGAATATGCGCCGCCACTTGCAGGGCGTCGTTCAGGTCTCTGGCCTCGATCAGGTAGAAACCGGCCAATTGCTCCTTGGTTTCGGCAAACGGTCCGTCGGTGATCATGACCTTGCCATTGCGCATGCGTACCGTCGTCGCGGTATCCACCGACTCCAGGGGTTCTGCAGCCAACATCCGCCCGCTGCGTTCGATGGACTCGGCGTAAGCCTGACATTCATCGTCTTCCGGGCTGTCGGCGTGCAAGTGCAGGCTCTGTTCGTTGCTGTAGATCAGGCACAGGTATTTCATGATCGTCCCTCAAGGTTTCCAACCCTCTCGGAAGAACAGTCGTTTGGCGGGATGAAAAATCGACAGCTCAGGGCGTCAGTACGGCCAATGCCGATCAACGGTCAGCAACTCGCATCCAGTTCGTCGAGCCTGCGTTGCAGAAAACGCCGCTCGACGGCCTGTCGGGTGTGCTCGATCGCCCGTGCGTAAGCTGCACGCGCCTCATCGAGGCGACCGGCCTTGCTGCACAAATCGGCCTTGGCAAGCCATGCCAGGTGATAGTCCTGCAGCGCCTCGCTTTGCAACAGAGGGTCGATCAGGCGCAGTCCGGCTTCGGGCCCGTCGAGCATGCCGACTGCGACGGCACGATTGAGCCTGATCACTGCCGACGCCTCGAGGCGCAGCAGAACGTCATACAAACCCACGATCTGCGCCCAGTCGGTATCGGCGGCGTGAGTCGCTTCGGCATGCACCGCAGCGATTGCGGCCTGCACGCTATAGACACCGAAACGTCCCGAGCGCAACGCCTGTTCCACCAGGTCCAGACCCTCGCAGATCAGGTCTTGCCGCCACAGGCTTCGATCCTGATCCGCGAGCATCACCGGTTCGCCAGATGCTGAAAGCCGCGCCGGGTGTCTGGCTTCGGTCAGCAGCATCAGCGCCAGCAGACCGATGACTTCGGGCTCGGGCAACAGCTCCTTGAGCAGGCGCCCCAGACGGATCGCTTCGCCAGACACTTCATGACGGGTCAGACGTTCTCCCGCCGATGCGAAGTAACCTTCGTTGAAGACCAGATACACCACCCGCAATACCGCCTCCAGACGCTCGGACAGTTGCGCGTGGGACGGCACTTCATAGGGAATGCCTGCGGCGCGAATCTTGGCCTTGGCGCGCACGATGCGCTGCGCGACGGTCGAGGGCGTGATCAGAAAGGCCTGTGCAATTTCTTCGGTGGTCAGGTCACAGACCTCGCGCAGCGTCAGGGCAATCCGCGCATCCGCCGTCAGTGCCGGGTGGCAGCAGGTGAAAATCAGCCGCAGCCGGTCATCTTCAAGGTCGTCCGGATCGGGATGGCCAGCCTGCAACTGGTCCTCCAGAAACAGCGCCAGTTGGGCCAGAGAACCATCGAAGCGAGAGCGGCGGCGCAGGCTGTCGATGGCTTTGAAGCGTCCGGTCGAAATCAGCCAGGCACGGGGGTTGTGCGGCAGGCCTGCGTGTGGCCATTGTTCGACGGCAGAGGTGAACGCCTCCTGCAACGCTTCTTCGGCCAGCTCGAAACTGCCCAGCAAACGGATCAGCGTCGCCAGCACCCGGCGCGAGTGCTGACGGTAGAGCGTTTCGATGTCCGCGCCGAGGTTCCACGCGCCCTGAATACCAGGGTTTTGCGGCTTGCTGTTCATGCCCAGGTCTCGTCATGCAGACAAGCAAGCTTAGCCCCTGAACCGCGCTTCGGCTGTCATACCGCTAGCTGGCGCGTCCCAACACCGGGTCGTCGACCACCACGCCTCTGCGCACGCCAAACACGACAGCGGTCAGCAGACCGGTCGCGCCCATGACAAGGCTGTACAGCACGCAGACCCAGACATTCCAGGGCATCAGCGCGATCAGCAACAGCGGCGTGGTACTGGCCCAGAAAGCATAGGCAATGTTGTAGGTGAAGGAGATCCCCGACACCCGGATGCTGGCCGGGAAGAGCCCGACCATCACTGACGGCACCACGCCCACGATTCCGCACGCCAGGCCCGCGATGGCATAGGCCACGCCCAGTGGCAGCCAGTGTTCGATCAGGCTGGCATACAGCACGCCGATCCCGAGCGGCAACAGCAGGCTGTACAGCATGACACCACGCCAAGCCCCGATCCGGTCGACCAGCCTGCCGGCCAGCACGCAGCCCAGGTTGAGGAACACGATACCCGCCGCGCTCAGGGCAAAGGTGTCACTGGCATGGATGCCGAAGCGCTGCTGCATGACCGTCGGCGTGATGACCACCAGCACCACCACTGCCGACGTCAGTACGAACGTCAGCAAGGCGGCGGGCAACAGTGACGCGCGATGGTCGCGCAGTACCTGCTTCAAAGGCAGACCTTGCAACCCTTCGCGTTGAGCGTGCAAGGCCATGAACACCGGGGTTTCGCTCAGCCAGCGGCGTAACCAGACGCCCACGACGCCGAACACCCCGCCCAGCAGGAACGGGATGCGCCATGCCCAGTCGAGAATTTCTGCCGGACTGAAGGCCCGAGCCAGCCAGGTCGCGGTCAGCGCGCCCAGCAGGTAGCCGAATGTCAGTCCGGCCTGCAACACGCCTAGCGCATAACCGCGATGGCCGGTCGGCGCATGCTCGGCCACGAACACCCAGGCGCTCGGCACCTCACCGCCCACCGCCGCGCCCTGCAGAATGCGCAGCGCCAGCAGCACCAGCGGCGCCCAATAGCCGATCTGCGCGTAGGTGGGCATGATGCCAATCAGCAGACACGGCAAGGCCATCATCAGGATGCTGAGGCTGAACACTCGCTTGCGGCCAAGACGATCGGCGAAATGGGCCATCAGAATGCCGCCCAGCGGACGCGCCAGATAGCCGGTCACGAAGATGCCGAAGCTCTGCAGCAAGCGCAGCCACTCTGGCATTTCAGGCGGAAAGAACAGTTGGCTGAGGGTCAGCGCGAAGAACACAAAGATGATGAAATCGTAGATTTCCAGCGCCCCGCCCAACGCTGCAAGGCTCAGGGTCTTGTAGTCGCCGCGGCTGAAAGGCTGTTGAGGTGGTCGAACGATGGCCGTCATGAAGCCCCCGATACATGGCTGAAAAGCGCATCCCGCGCTCGCTGGGCGCGAAGAATAGCAAAGCTTGCTCGGGCCGGGTGTTCAGGATGGCATTCGGCAGCCAATCATCACTGCCGTGAAGATGCCGCGACAGACGCTCTGCGTCCGCGTCTGTCGCAGTGCTGGCTCAGAAGTTGATCGAGGCCGACAATCGGGCGGTTCTGGGCGCGCCCATGAACAGGTAGTCATCGCCCAGGTACTCACCGGCGTCGCGCCAGTAACGTTTGTCGAACAGGTTGTCGACGGTCAGCCGCAGCACGGTGTCGTAGCCGCCAAGCCTGGTGCTGTAGCGGCTGCCAACATTGAACAGCGCGTAATCGTTGACCTGCACGGTGCCTGAACGGTCTGCCATCTTGCTGGCGCTGTACTGCACGCCACCGAGCAGCGCCAGGCCACGTATCGGCAGGCTGTAGTCGGCTTGCAGGCTGCCACGGTATTTAGGCACGTTGAGCGCCTGATGACCTTCATAGGCCTCGGTGCCGCTGCCTTCTACCCGCGCCCGGATCGCTGCGGCACTGGCAGAAATCTGCAGGCGGTCAGTCACCCAGCCACTGGCCCCCAGTTCCAGACCGGTGTTTTTCTGCTCGCCCTGCTGCACGTAGGTAAAGGTGCCGTCCTCGTTGGGTCTGGAATACTGATACGCCTGACGCGCCTGGAACACGGCTGCGGTGAAGCTCATGCGCTGCCAGTCGTACTTGACCCCGGCCTCCAGTTGACGCGACACCGTCGGGGCAAGAATCTCGCTGGCGTTGCTGGTGAACCACGCCGCCGTCCCGCCCAGCGACAGACCTTTGCTGTAGCGGGTGTAGAGCGACACATTGTCCAGCGGTTTGTAGATCAGTGCCGCCTGCGGCAGGAACACCCAGCGCTCGGTATGGCGCGCATCGCTGCCGTCTTCGGCGTAGGCCTGCTCGTCGAGACGCACCTGACGACCGCCCAGAACGGTCTGCCATTGTTCGTTGAAACTGATCCGGTCAGTGAGAAAAAGCCCGTACTGACGACTGTCCAGACGGCGCTCGGTGTGCGGCAACGGCAGGTCCGACGGTGCGACCGATTCAGGCGTTTCGTTGATGTTGCCGGAGCCGACGAACTCATTGAAGGTACTCCGCGTATCGACCGTACGGCGATAGGCGCTGGTGCCAACCGTCAACTCATGCCCGAGCGAGCCGGTGTTGAAGGTGCCGGACAGCGCGGCCTCGACTTCATCGTTGCGCCGGGTGTCGTCCGGGCTGCGGAAGTCATAGATGTCGTAGCCGCCCTCGGCGCTGAAATGATTTGGCACGGCCTCGGCGGCGCAACTGGCCGACCCGTAGCAACCCCAGGCGAAGGCGCTGTAGTCGTCGATGACCACACGGCTGCGCGACGCACTGACGCTGCCCTTCCAACTGTCGTTGAACCGGTACTCGAAACGGCCGTTCATGTTCAGGGAATCGATCCCGACAGGATTGGACCGGCGCTGATAGCCCAGCAGTTTGCGCGGCGAGGCATCGTGAGGCAGGTTCGTGCCGCCGAGCAACTGATAACCGGGCACCGAACGCTGCTCCTTGCTCTGGTACTCGACGTCCAGTTGCAACAGGGCGCGCTCGCTGATGGCCCAGTCGAACGCCAGCGACGCGAAGTCACGCTGACCATCGGCGTGCTCGACGTACGAGCGGATGTCTTCGTGGGCCAGGTTGGCACGCAGACCGAACTGTCGCTCGCTGCCGAACCAGCCGCCCACGTCAGTGGCGAGGTAACGCTCGCCATGCTCGTTAGTGGACAGCGTGACCGAGCGCACGTCCTGCGGGCGCTTGGTCTGGTAATTGATGATGCCACCGGGCTGCGACACGCCGCTTTGCAGGCCCGACAGACCCTTGAGCAGTTCGACCTGCTGTTTGTTTTCCAGCGCCACGTTCTGCTCGCCGGTGATGCTGCGACCGTTGATGCGATAGCTGTTGGCGGCGTCGAGCGAGAAACCGCGCACCACGAAATTTTCGTAATAACCGACCGGGGCGTAGCTCTCGCCCACCGATGCGTCGTTGCGCAGCACTTCGCTGAGCAGTCTGGCCTGGCGGTCCTTGATCAACGCTTCGCTGAACACCGACACCGACGCAGGCGTGTCGAGCAACGCGGCCTGATCGTAACCGGCAATCGAGGCCCGGCCGGCCTGATAATCACCGGCGTTTTCGTCACGCACACCCGAGACGTTCACCGCCTCCAGACTGACCGGTTCGACGGCCAGTACCGGACAGGTAACGGCCATGCCCAACGGCAGCAAGCGCGATGCAAAACGCACGGCAGGTCGGTGTGACGTACTCATTGAACGACTCCAGAAGACAGGCGCCCGGACAGACGCGAAGCACCTTCCGGCAGGGGGCAACCTTTTACGTTCACCGCCGTTTTTTTTCAACCATTGCGTGCACATCGTTACGCGCAGAGGTGGACGGGAAAATGCACTGCCAGTGCCTACGCAACAAAACGACATGATCGATCATTAAGCGTGAGTTAAGTCAGCATGGATAATCTGAATTCAACAACGCCGCTGAACGAATCAGCGAGCCGATAATCCATTAGAACAGATCAATCAGAAGGAACATCCTATGAAACTTATGTCTGCCCTCTTCGCCGCTGCTGCCCTGACTGCCGTTGCCGGCGCTGCCCAAGCCGATATCGGTCCTGACGAAGTTGTCCGTCTGCAAAAAGCTGGCACGGTCGGTGACTTCGAGCAGTTCAACAAGCAGGCACTGGCCAAGCATTCCGGCTTCCAGATCCACGACACCGAACTTGAGAAAGACGCTGGCGGCAATTACATCTACCAGATCGAACTCAAGGACGCCAAAGGCGTGGAATGGAACTACGACGTCAACGCCAAGACTGGCGCAGTCGTTCGTGACGAACAAGACCGTTAATGCACTGAAAAGCGCGTTAACTATGTAGGAAAAATTCCCATTTAAAGTGGGAATTTTTTTGAACCTTGCAAAACGTACTTACTGTTTAAGCTCAACTTTCAGCAGTTGACCTTTGCTGTCGTCGGTCAGCAGATACAGATAACCGTCGGGTCCCTGACGGACGTCGCGGATACGCTGCTTCATGTCTTTGAGCAGGCGTTCTTCGTGAACAATCCTGTCGCCTTCGAACTGCAAACGAATCAGCTCCTCAGTGGCCAGCGCGCCAATGAACAGGTTGTGGTCCCACTTCTCGAAACGGCCATCGCTGTAGAACGCCATGCCGCTGATGCCCGGTGACTGCTCCCAGACCTGAAACGGTACTTTCGTGCCTTCGACGAACTTGCCCTTGGCTTCCGGGATCGGCTGCCCCGAATAGTCGATGCCATGGGTTGCCAGCGGCCAGCCGTAATTCTGACCACGCTCGATGATGTTCACCTCGTCGCCACCCTTGGGACCGTGCTCATTGGTCCACAACGTGCCGGACCATGGATTCAGCGCCGCTCCCTGCTGGTTGCGATGACCGTAGGACCAGATCTCGGGGCGCACATTTTTCTGGCCAACGAACGGGTTGTCCTTGGGCACGTTACCGTCCGGGAAGATGCGCACGATCTTGCCTTGCAGTTTGTCCAGGTCCTGTGCGGTCGGACGGTTGTTATTCTCGCCCAGGGCGATGAACAGATAGCCGTCACGGTCGAACACCATGCGCGAGCCAAAGTGGTTACCGACGGACAGTTTAGGCTCCTGACGGAAAATCACTTCGAAATCCTCCAGCCGGGTCATGTCCGCCGACAACCGACCGCGCCCGGCGGCCGTTCCCGCGGTATCGCCTTCGGCGGCGGTCTTGCCGCTGCCTTCGGAATAGGTCAGGTAGACCATGCGATCCTTGGCAAAATCGGGGGACAACACCACGTCCAGCAGACCGCCCTGTTTTCTGGCCCAGACCTGCGGCACACCCGAGATCGGCGCGGACAGCTTGCCGTCCGCCGACACCACGCGCAGATTGCCCGAGCGCTCGGTGACCAGAATGCCCTTCGCGTCCGGCAAAAACGCCAGTGCCCACGGGTAGTTCAAGCCTTCAGCCACCGTACTGACGCTCACTGTGCCAAGCTCGGTTTTGTATTCATTCGTTGCCGCGCTGGCAGACAGGGGCAGGCTGAGAAAGGCAGCGGTACACAGTGTCGCAATCAGGGTTTTTCTGAACATGGGCGATTCCTTATGCATTGATTGGAAGTCCCGCCGCAAGGCAGGGACGAAGCGTCAGTGGATCACTTGGAACGTTGCGGATCAGGGGTCTGCGTGGACGGGCGCGATGGAGCCTGACGGTTCGGCTGACCATTGCCGATGCCGCCGTTTTCCAACGTTGGCTGGCGCACCGGCGGCGCAATATTCGGTGCACGCGAGGGCGGAGTGCTGGGCACGGTGCCTTGGCGGCTGTTGGGGTTGGCGCGGTGGATGGGGCTGTTGTAGGGGTTGCTGCTGGCACCATTGCCCTGCGTGCTGTTGGGCAGGTTCTGCGCGTGGGCCACACTTGCGATCGATAACACGCACAGCGCGCCCCACACCAGTTTGCGCACAAAACTGTTCATCACTTACCTCTTGTGAGTTGCCTGGAGAACGGTGAAGACTCAGGCCTTTGATGGCGATATGCGGATCAGGTTCGGCCTGGTAGCGATGATGGGCAAGTAAAGCAGGGCGAGAGTTTGTAACAAGGATGGTCAGAACGACCGGCACGCGGCCACTTTGGTACACCGCCCAGACGCTGTACGAACAGTCGGCGAGCGAAGGTCAGGCAAGGCAAAAACAGGCAGGGAAGCGGAGTCTGGTTGGCGTAAATGAGCATTCCGAGCCTGTTTTTAACGCCGCATCACCGACCGCAGCCACTGTATGTAAAGAACCTAGCGAGCGCTGGCCTGCACAGGCAGGGCAGCCGACACCAGCGGCATGCTGAACGTGAACGTCGTGCCCTGCTCACGCGTTGAGCACACATCGAGCGTACCGCCGTGCGCGATGGCGATCTGGCTGGCGATGTACAGGCCGAGACCCAATCCGGCCTGCGGCTCGTCGGTTACGGGACGCGAATAGGGTTGAAACAACTGAGTCAGCACCGGCTCGGGAATGGGCTCGCCCTGATTGGTCACGCTGAGCACGAACGAGCCGCCGTTGACCAGCGCGTCCACCTCGACCGGGCTTGCAGAGTCGCCATGACTGATCGCATTGGAGACCAGGTTGGACAGCAATTGCGCGATCCGCTCGTGATCGCAGCGGATGTGCTCCAGCGTGCCAATCCGCGAACGGATCTGCCGGGTGGGGTGCACTCGCTGGACTTCCGACACCACATGCTCAAGCGTCGCATCCAGCCCGTCGGCATCGTGAATGCTCAATGGAATGCCATGCCCCAGACGGCCCCGGGCGAAATCCAGCACGTCGTCGACCAGTTGAGAGGCTCGTTTGCCGGAAGTCAGGATGTGGTGGACGATCTGCTGCGCCTTGTCATCCAGCGGTCGTCGCAACAGCAGTTCGGCGCTGGCGTTGATGGCGAACAATGGGTTGCGCAAGTCATGCCCCAGCACGGCGATGAACTGCTCGCGCAACTCGGACACTTCGCGCTCGGCCAGCAGATCGGCCTGCACCTGCTGCATGTCATCCTCGGCTTCGATCTGCAGCGCCAGCAGGCGAGCGAACGAGACCATCATCGCCAGGATCGGCGTGCCCTTGAGCTTGGCGGGCTTGGGGTCCAGCGCGCAGATGGTGCCGAAGAACGAACCGTCGGTGAGAAAAATCGGAACGGATATGTAACTCTGAAAGTTGTACAGACGCGGCGTATGGTGCGCGCAGAACTTCGTATCTTCGGCCACATGATCGATCACCACAGGTTCGTGGGACCCGCTGATTTCATGACAGATGGTGCTGGTCAGTTCCAGCTCGCCGCCCGCTTGCAGGCCGAAGTTCAGCTTGTCCAGCACGGCACAGGCGGTCCAGGACGTGTCAGTCACCCGTGCGACCGCCGCAAACCCGAGGCCCGTGGACTCCGATACCACTTGCAGGATGGCTGGAACCGCACTGACCCGAGCGATCTTGGCTACATCGTTTGCAATGGATTGCCGCATGTCTTTCCTGTTACGAAGCGTTGGGAGGTTATCCGTGACCGGACATTGTAGAGGCGCAGCCCGATTTGTATACGCTGCTTGTTAAACCTTAGCGTTTAGTTCAATGCTTGTGTGAATGTTCCAGACAAGCAGCGGCGACCCGGGATCTAATCCACTCAAACGAGTTTCAAATAAACTCATTTGAATGGCATACCGACAAGTGGGCAACATCGCTTTAACCTTCGAGCACTTACGTCGCAGGGCGTGGGAAGGTGACGGTGAATGTGGTGCCCTCTTCAACCGACGAGCGAACCGTGATCTCGCCCAGGTGCGCTCGCACGATTTCACGAACGATGAACAGCCCCAGGCCGACTGTGCGGGTTTCGTCGTTATCGCTGACCACTCGCACGGCAGGCTCGTAAAGACTGTCGACTTTTTCCATGGCAATGGGCTCGCCCCGGTTATGCACCGACACCCTGATGGCATTCGGCTCGAACGCCGAAGTGACGACAATCTCCCCGTTGGGCACCCCGTAGGTCGCCGCGTTGCTGATCAGATTACCCACCAGTTGCACGAGTCGATCGGGGTCAGCCGCGCAGGTGCCCTCTCCTTGCGTGCGATGGACCAGTGAATGGTCGGCAAAGGTGCCGCGCAGTTCCTCGACACCACGGGCAATCGTGGCGTGCAGATCGATTGGCTGGGTAGACAAGGCCATGCCGCGTCCGACCCGTGCCTGAGTGAAGTCCAGCAGATCGACGATCATGCGCTCGGCGCGATCGGTGGAATGGTGGATGTGACCCAAGATGCGCTCCTGACGCGGCTCCAGATGACTGCGCTCCAGCAAACCGGCGGCCATCTTGATCGCCGCCAACGGGTTGCGCAGATCGTGACTGACGATGTCTACCATCTGCTCGGCAAAGATCGCGCGGATCTCCGCCTCGACATGTGCCAGCCGCAAGCGATTGCGGGCCGAGGTCAGCTCGGTTTGAACCGACATTTGATGCTGCAGTAACTCTTCGGCCATCTTGCGCGCCGCCAGCAACTCGCGCTCGTACTTATTGCGCTCTTCGGCCAGGAATACCGCCAGCTCATGCACCACGCCTGTTGCGTGTTCGCGGCGAACCGCATTGAGCATCATCGGAACGGAACGCCCCTCGGCGTGGATCATCTCGACTTTGACTTCGGCAATCGAGCCCTGAGTCTGCAGCAGCGGTGCCCAGTGGGTCTGCAGGAAGACCTTGCCTGCCATGTTCAACAGGTCCTGAAAACGGCGACCCAGGACTGCTTCACGCTCAAGGCCCAGCCATAGACAGAACGTCTGGTTGACGCGTTCGATGGTGCCGTTGGGTTGCGTCACCAGCAGGCCGCAGGGTGCATGATCGTAAAGCGCCTCGATATCGGAACGAGTGGTTTCTTCAATCTCCATGGGCTGCACTTCCGAGCGAGCCGAGAAACTGGTTCATGGCGTCGATGCAGGCTTGCGGCGCGCTCATGTGCGGGTAGTGCCCCACGTTGTGAATCATGTGCAACGTGCTGTCCGGAATCACGCGGTTCAGGTACTCACCCACCTGAACCGGTACCACCAGATCGTCACTGCTTTGCAAAATGAGCGTCCTGGCCTTGAAGCGTGCGACGTCCGCGCGATGGTCCGAGAGAAACGTCACCCGGGCGAACTGCTTGGCCATGTCAGCGTTGGTGCGGCAGAAACTGTTGGCCAGCTCTTCGCCCAGCTCAGGCCGGTCGGAGGCGCCCATCAACGTCGGTGCCATGGTGCTCGACCAGCCCAGGTAGTTGCTTTCCAGGGTTTCGAGCAGCGACTCGACATCGGCGCGGGTGAAACCACCCACGTAGTCGCCGTCGTTGAGGTAATGCGGCGAAGGCCCGACCATCACATGCCCCTGAAACCGCCCCGGCGATTGAAGCTCGGCGAGCACCGCGATCATGCAGCTGACCGAATGCCCGACATGAATCACCGGCCCGGAACCGCCGAACTCATCGACCAGTTCCAGCAGATCGGTCGCGTAGCCTTTGAGCGTTGCGTATTTGTGCGGGTAATAGGCCGACGTATCGGACTGCCCGCTGCCCACCAGATCAAACAGCACCACCCTGAAGTGCTCTGCAAAATGAGGTGACATGAAGCGCCACATGTTCTGGTCGCAACCAAAGCCGTGGGCAAAAATCAGTGTGGTCGGTCCGTCGCCCATGATATTGACGTTGTTGCGCTGTTGGACCGACATGGCGGGCTCCAGGAAAACGGCTGCGCATCCCTCAAGGCGCGCATACAGCCAGAATGATAAGGCGAGATTATCACCGTTAAAGGCAATCTAGTGGCACAAACCGCATTTATGATGAACCGTATAGCGCCGCACGTCATATCCGGGTGCCAGGATGGCCCGAACCGAGCGCCGGGCCTGCTGAATTCGCTGGTCTGCAATAGGTGACCCAGAGCGTCAAAGGCGGCATGCCAACGCAAAGCATTGGCATGATCAAGGTTGGCAGGTGGGCTCTTGAGGTGGAGATTTTCACCGCATCTTCGTCGCCGTGCCGTCACGCAGCAAATGCCGGCCCCGTTGGGGCGGGCTTGCTCACGAAGGGGTCAGCGCAGCCCACTGCGGAATTTCACTCCCCGATGTCTTCGTTCCACACGTCAGGCTTGTCCTCGATGAAGCGGCGCATCATGTGCTCGCAGCCGTGGTCGTTGAGCACATCGACCTGCACGCCACGTGAGCGCAGCAGCTCTTCCTCACCCATGAACGAGCGGTTTTCGCCGATGATTATCTTGCGAATGCCATACAGCAGAATCGCCCCGCTGCACATGGCGCAGGGTGACAGCGTGGTGTAGAGCACGGCCTCGCGGTACACACTGGCAGGCTGGCGTCCGGCGTTTTCCAGTGCATCCATCTCGCCATGCTTGATGGCACTGCCTTCCTGAACCCGACGATTGTGGCCGCGGCCAATGATCTTGCCGTCGTGGACAATAACCGAGCCGATGGGGATGCCACCCTCTTCGAGCCCCAGTTGCGCCTCGTCGATTGCTGCCTGCATGAATGGGTCCATGATGTCGCCTCGCTTTCGTTGGGTGTCACTGTTTCAAAATATTCTGGGCATTGTGTAGGGCCCGGTTCACATAGCGTCCCAGCAATGCCGAGGAGCTGGCTTTCATTTCGCTACTGACCTGAATGTTTCTGGCCCTGAATTTGTTCACCACCGAAGACGAGCTGTCGCCCTGACTGAGCGATCGCAGCTCCTCCGCGCTGAAGGAATGCGCATAGGCATTGGCCAGATTGCGATCCCACTCGGCCTGATAGTCCGGCTGTAGACGCTGCAACTCGCGCTGCACCAGTTCCTGAGCTTCCGTTTTTCCGACCGCTTGCACAATGCTGGCAAATGCGACCGTGCGCGAGGCGACCTGATAACCGAGCCACGCCAGACCGTCTCCCAGCTTGCGTTCCTGTACGAAGCTCAAGGCGGTGTCGTCGGCTTCGTCGGCATGGCTCTGCCGCGGCATCTCAAGAAAGACGCACGCCATCAACACCAGACTGGTTTTGAGTGCAATTTGCAATCCCTGCCTGCTCCCATTCATCCCTCCCTCCCGCGTGTGAAAATCTGTGCAACCCGGACGTTAACAGTTCACATCGCCCCTGCCACAGACCACGTCGCATACCGCTCAATTATGCCGCTCTCAGCAATGTCGGGAGCGCCATTGCTCACGTGTCAGGCGGTAGATACGCACGCCAAGCCGATGATACTGACTGTGGATATAACCATTGAATCCGACCTTGTGCAGCACCTTGACCGAGGCCAGGTTTTCCGGCTGAACGATGGCAATGACCGACGCCAGCTGCAAGGTGTCGAACCCATGGTGCAACGTCGCCAGCGCCGCTTCGGTGGCCAGTCCGTGCCCCCAGCGTGAAGGCGCCAGCCGGTAGCCGATCTCGACCTCCATCACGCCCTCCACCCGTTCGGTATTCAGCCCGCAGAAACCGATCAGTCGGGCCGTGGAGGACTCGATGACCGCCTGCGGACCAAACCCGTCAGTCTGGTAGGCGTGCCTGCAATTGCGCACGAATTCAGCCGTCGCCTGCTCATTGAGCACGCCACGCACCGAATAACGCATCACGTCCGCGTCGCCGAGTATCGCCGCCAGATCAGGCACATCGGCCACCTGCAAGTCACGCAACTGCAGACGCTCTGTCGACAACGTGATCATGCTTTCACCGTGCTGCGATTGATCACAGTGCGGTGCTTACCCTGGCGGCGACATCGCCCGGCAGCCAGGCCTTCCAGACATCGGGATGCTGCTTGAGGAACGCCTGGGCGGCGACCTTGGGATCGGTGCGTTCCTTGCTCATGTCAGCCAGGGTCCGGTTAAGCAGATCAATGGGGAAATCGACGTTCTTGAAAAAGCTCACCAGTTCCGGATGTTGCTTGTTGAACGGTGCCGAGACGCCGATCGACAGTTTCGCTGCCAGCGACGCGGAGCCCTTGGGATTCCGGTTGCCGGCATCGGTGAGGGTCTTCCAGGCTTCGGGATCGAATGGCGGTTCTTCCAGCTTGATCAGCTTGTAACTGCCCAGTAGCGGCGTTGGCGACCAGTAGTAGAACAACACCGGTTTGCCACGGCGGATGGCCGAGCCAATTTCGGCATCCAGCGCGGCACCCGAGCCGGTGCGGAAGTTGACGAAGCTGTCGTCCAGGCCATAAGCCTTGAGTTTCTGGGTGTTGACGATTTCCGACGTCCAGCCGCTGGGGCTGTTGAGGAAGCGGCCCTTGTTCGGCGATTCAGGATCCTTGAAGACGTCCGTGTAACGCGTCAGGTCCTGAACCGTTTTCAGATCCGGTGCCAGCGGCTTGATGCCTTTGGCGGCGTCGCCCTTTATCACGTATTCAGGCACCCACCAGCCTTCGGTGGCACCTTTGACGATATCGCCCAGCCCGAGCACTTTGCCTTCTTCCTCAGCCTTGACCCATACCGGGCTGCGTCCCGTCCACTCTTCGGCGATCACCTGAATGTCGTTCTTGGCCAGCGCGGTTTCCAGGCTCACGGTACTGCCGGGCAAGGTGTCGGTGGTATAGCCGTAGCCCTTCTCGACCAGCGTGCGTAGCACCTCGGTGATCAGGCTGCCACTTTCCCAGGTCAGTGCCCCGAAGTGGATGGGCTCGGCCTTGTCGGCCGCCAGCACCGGCTGCCCAAGCAGCCCCAACGCCAGCAGCGAACCGCCCAGCAGTCTTGTTATGGATTTCATGATCACCTCAGGGTGCGGGGGTGGACTTGATGTCTGAAATCTATCGACATCAGCAGGGTGTGATTAGTTGTGCCGTCTGCGCGGCCCGGGATGAAGGTTAGCTGTCGCCCTGTATGATGCAGCCCGTCCATCGATTGTCCGTGAGCTGTTTCGCATGCCTGATACGCAATTTCTGATCCTGAGCGATGAGTGTCGGCCACTGCTGGGCAAATTCTATCGACAACATCAGTCGTCGATGCGCGCCGCCAGCAAGGGGCAGGTCTGGGTGGCCAGGCGGCAGGAGATCATCGGCGCGCTGTCCCTGACTCCGGTGGCCGAGGGGTACTGGCTGACCGGGCTGTTCGTGGCTGCGGAGTATCGCGGGCAGGCTGTCGCCAGGCGCTTGATCGAAGCCGCCATGCAGCCGCTAGACGGGCCGGTCTGGCTGTTCTGCCATCCGGATCTGCTGGCATTCTATAAGCCGCTGGGCTTCGAACCCGCCCAGCGTCTGCCGCAGTCGCTGGGCGAGCGCCTGATGCGCTACAACCGCAGCAAGGCGCTGATCGCCCTGTGTCATGAGGCAGAAAGTGGCCAGTCTTGAGAGGGGCAGCGTTGGCAGGCCTGGTTATTCGTCAGCGTTGGGGTCCATGTCCGGAAACATCACGTCCATGAAGCCGAACTTGCTGAAATCGGTAATACGCGACGGATACAGACGTCCGATCAAGTGATCGCACTCGTGCTGCACGACCCGTGCGTGGAACCCGAAGGCATCGCGCTGGATCAGCTGACCATCCGGGTCGAACCCTTCATAACGAATGCTCTGAAAGCGATTGACCATGCCACGCAGTCCGGGCACCGACAGGCACCCTTCCCAACCTTCTTCAACCGCCGGGTACAACGGCGTTATGACCGGATTGATGAGGATGGTCTGGGGTACGGCTTCAGCCTGCGGATAGCGCTCGCTGCGCTCGAAACCGAAGATCACCAGTTGCAGGTCGACACCGATCTGCGGCGCGGCGAGGCCCACACCTCCGACGCTTTCCATGGTTTCGAACATATCGGCAATCAGCGTCTTGAGCTCTTCGCTGCCGAACATGGCCTGTGGCACTGGCGGGGCGATACGCAGCAGTCGTTCGTCGCCCATTTTCAAGATCTTGTGAATCACAGTGGCCTGTCCTCCCTGCAAAGCGCCATCTTGCCACACGCTGTTCAATAAACGCTTGTGGCAGACTCATTCAACGAACCATCAGGTTTCGTCGGCCTTGGCCAACGGCACGGAATGATCTCGGCCCAGACCGGAAACATGCTGTTTGCCGATCCCTTCACCGCCGCCGTCACCCGCTTCCTTCTCGCCCTCTTCCTTGCCTTCGGCGGACATATGCTCGATGACCGCGTTCATCTCCGCTCCCAGCAGCAATACGGCCGCCGAGATGTAGAAGTACAACAGCAGCACGATGATCGCGCCGATGCTGCCGTACATGGCGTTGTAGTCAGCGAAGGTCTTGACGTAAAAACCGAACGCCAGCGATGCGACGATCCATACCACGACCGCCAGCACCGAGCCGGGCGTGATGAAGCGAAACTCCTGTTTCACGTCAGGCATCACGTAATAGATCAGCGCCACAGCCACCATTAGCAGCAGAATAATGGCCGGCCAGCGCAGGATGGTCCATAGCGTGACGATGAACTCTTCCATGCCAATCTGCGCGGCAATCCAGTTCATCACCTGCGGGCCGAGCACCATGAAAGCAGCAGCGGCGAGCAGCATGCCTGCAATGCCGACGGTGTAGAAAATCGACAGCGGGAAACGCTTCCAGATCGGGCGGCCTTCCACCACGTCGTAGGCCGCGTTCATCGCGCTCATCATCAATCGCACGCCAGCCGAAGCGGTCCACAGCGCGATGAAGATACCGATCGACAGTAGTCCGCCCTTGGATTGTTGCAACTGGTCGATGACCGGATTGACCTGTTCAAGCGCCTGCGGCGGCAGCACCAGTTCCGACTGCAAGCGCAGCCAGGAGAAAAAATCCGGCAAATGCAGGAAGCCGATCAGCGCGATCAGGAACAGCAGAAACGGAAACAGAGAAAACAGCATCTGGTAGGCCAGTGCCGATGCATAGGTGGACATCTCGTCATCGAGAAATTCATTGACGGTGCGTACCAGCACTTTGCCAACCGACAGTTGACGTAAATGGGGGAAAATCATGGCGTTTCCTCTCGCTCCCTTACTGGAACACCTTACAGCCTCAAGATCGGGTATCGCTGCAATTATCTGCCAATTCAATGACAAACCTGTGCAGCCACCGATGTCACATTGACTTGACGTGCCGTAAAAGGTTTCAGTTACGTAGAGCAGAATGCATAACGGTCATCCGAGGATGACCGCTATCTGCATTATCGCGTCCCGGTTTCGAACCCGGGAACGTCAGGCTTACGCCTTGTCGACGCCCTTCTTGATGGCATCCTTGGCGTCGCCTTTAGCCTGCTGGCCTTCGCCCTTGATTTCCTGCGCCTTGCCTTCAGCCCTCAACTTGGTGTTGTCGGTAGCCTTGCCAACCGCTTGCTTGACGTTACCAACGGCTTCGTTGGCCATGCCTTTGACTTTATCGCCGGTGCTACTCATGGGAATATCTCCTGGGTCTGAAGACCACATTGAAATCGTGTGTCGTACTCGACATAAAGATTGACCCGAGCCGTTTGCCAAGAGTTTCAAGTATTTTTTCGGCGCAGACTCCCGTTCGTCTGCCGCCCTGTCCGGTGTATACCACCGGCGAATCGCGAGTTCGTAGCGGAGTTTGTGCGAGAATGCGCGACACCGTTGCCCAGCACCACCCGGCACGCTGAACAAACCGATCCACAGGAACGTTATGAAACTCGATAAAAAGCTGGCCATCGCACGCAGGAACCAGGCTCTGGGCGGCGCTGTGCTCGGCGTCAACAACACCCATTTCGCAGTCCTCGACCCCAAGCGCAATATCTGGTGGTTCGATCTGCCGGTTCCGCGCCTGCAAGTCGGCCAGTACGAGTGGCTGCACCTGCTGCTGCACACGCCCGCGACCGACCAGTTGCTGCACTTGAAAGTCACCACAGTGTTCATGCGCGATCACATGGAAGGTCTGGAAGTACGCAACGCCGACAAGCGCAAGTCTACGGTCAGCCTGGAGTTGAGCGCCGACAAGGATTCCTACCTCAAGGACATGCGCCCCAAGGGCAGCAACCTGAGCTTTGCGGGTTTCCTGCAACCCTGATCAGGGGTCGACAGCCAGCGTGAGAGTCGCCAGCGCGGCGACTTTCATCGGCTCGCTCAGGCCAGACGCCGCGCCACCAGATACCCCGCCGGCCCCGCCCATGCCGGGGTCACCGTCGCCCAGGCCCGGGCCACCAGCGCCCGTTGCGCGGGGCAGCCCGTCATCGGGTCCCCGTCGGGCAGCTCATAGGGGCCGTATGCAAC
>NZ_MUIO01000007.1 GCF_002087235.1 Pseudomonas floridensis
CGTCACTCCCTCCCCCACCGCCTCGACCACGCCCGCCCCTTCCGTGCCCAGCCCCGAAGGCAGTTCGGGTGCCGGGTACAGACCGCTGCGGTAATAAGTATCGATGAAGTTCAGGCCGATGGCCTTGTTGCGCACGAGAACCTCTTGCGGCCCGAGCGCTTCGGGCTCGAAGTCGACGTATTCAAGTACCTCGGGTCCTCCGACAGTGCTGAACTGGATACGCTTTGCCATTTGCTCTCTCCATGATGATTAAACGGATTGCGAAAGGGCCTATCCAACCCCTTCTCGCCGACCCTCGTCAACTGCCACGCCCGCTCGCCGATGGTATGCTACGCGCCAATTTGCCTGCGTCGCTTGTGTTTTGCGGGCTCAGCCGTTTGAAGTCAGCCGTAAGGGATCGCCATGAGTACCCGTACCGAGGCCGTGAAGGCTTACCTGCTCGACCTGCAGGATCGCATTTGTACCGCGCTTGAGCAGGAAGATGGCAACGCACACTTCGTCGAAGACGCCTGGACCCGCCCCGCGGGCGGCGGTGGTCGTACGCGGGTGATCGAGAACGGCACGGTCATCGAGAAAGGCGGCGTGAATTTCTCGCATGTCTTCGGCAACAACCTGCCGCCTTCGGCGAGCGCGCATCGGCCGGAGCTGGCGGGACGTGGCTTCGAGGCGTTGGGTGTGTCGCTGGTGATCCATCCGCACAACCCGCATGTGCCGACTTCCCACGCCAACGTACGGTTCTTCATCGCCGAGAAAGAAGGCGAAGAGCCGGTCTGGTGGTTCGGCGGCGGTTTCGACCTGACGCCTTACTACGGCGTCGAAGAAGACTGCGTGCACTGGCACCGGGTCGCCGAACGCGCCTGTGCGCCCTTTGGCGACGACGTCTACCCGCGCTACAAGGCCTGGTGCGACAGCTACTTCCACCTCAAGCATCGTGACGAGCCGCGTGGTATCGGTGGGCTGTTCTTCGATGACGTGAATCAGTGGGATTTCGACACCAGTTTCGCGTTCATCCGGGCGATTGGCGACGCGTTCATCAACGCCTATCTGCCTATCGTGCGTCGTCGCAAGGCCAACGCCTACACCGTGCAGCAGCGTGAATTCCAGGAGTTTCGCCGTGGGCGGTATGTGGAATTCAACCTGGTGTATGACCGTGGCACGCTGTTCGGCCTGCAGTCCGGTGGCCGCACCGAGTCGATCCTGATGTCACTGCCGCCACAAGTGCGCTGGGGCTATGACTGGAAAGCCGCGCCGGGCAGCGAAGAGGCTCGCCTGACCGAGTACTTCCTCACCGATCGCGACTGGCTGGCCGACAATTGATCGCAGGCGCTCTGGCGCACCCGCACAAGCGCTCTATCGTGCAGCGCTGTAACCCATCAACAGGAAGCTCAATGGACCAGTACGTCGTCTTCGGTAACCCCATCGGCCACAGCAAATCGCCGCTGATTCATCGTCTGTTCGCCGAACAGACCGGGCAGTCGCTGGATTATCAGGCTTCGCTGGCACCGCTGGACGACTTCACGGCGTTTGCCCGCACGTTCTTCCAGACCGGCCGGGGCGCCAACGTCACGGTGCCGTTCAAGGAAGAGGCCTATCGGCTGGCCGACAGCCTCACCGAACGCGGTCGGCGCGCGGGAGCGGTGAATACGCTGCATAAACTCGACGACGGTACGCTGCTGGGCGACAACACTGACGGTGCCGGTCTGGTACGCGACCTGACGGTCAATTACGGTCTGAATCTGCACGGCCAGCGCATCCTGTTGCTGGGCGCGGGGGGCGCCGTTCGTGGCGCGCTGGAGCCGCTGCTGGCGCAAGAGCCGCTGGCGCTGGTGATCGCCAATCGCACAGTGGAGAAGGCCGAAAGGCTGGCCCAGGAATTCGCCGACCTCGGACCGGTGTTTGCCAGCAGTTACGACTGGCTTCAGGAGTCGGTGGACGTGATCGTCAACGCCACCTCCGCCAGTCTTGCGGGCGAGCTACCACCGATCTCGCCCAGCCTGATCCAGCCCGGCGCGACGTTCTGCTACGACATGATGTACGGCAAGGAGCCTACCGCGTTCTGCCGCTGGGCCAGTGAACACGGTGCGGCGCGGTCAGTCGATGGCCTGGGCATGCTGGTCGAACAGGCCGCCGAAGCGTTCAGGGTATGGCGAGGCGTGCGTCCGGATTCGGCGCCCGTGCTTGCCGAACTGCGCAGGCAGTTGGCGGGCTAAAAGGCTGACGTGGCCGATCCGGCGTTCTGCATGGGGACGCCGCGTTGGTGCTTGACGTAACGCGGTCAGCAATCCTCGAATACAATCGGGCACTGCTGCGCCCCTTCCAGCTTGTGCAGTTCTTCGATCACCTGCGGTCGTGCATGACGCAACACGAGCGTTCTGCCTTGCTTGCCCAGCCGGCGCGCTTCCTGATGCAGCATTTCCACGCCGGAGTAATCGATGAAATTGATCTGCTGCGCGTCGATCACCACACGCGGGCCCTGAGTGCGCTGCAGCCGGGTCTGCAGGTAGTGGCTGGCACCGAAGAAGATCGAGCCGCCGACGCACAGAATGTCCTCGTCACCCTCTCGCCATTGCTGCACACGAGGCTGCGAGGTGCGTTTGAGGTAGAAGAACAATGAGGCGAGCACGCCGGCGTAGATCGCGGTCTGCAGTTCCAGCAGCAAGGTGGCCAGACAGGTCAGCGCCATCACGAAGAACTCCGAGCGGCTGACACGGAACAGCGCAGCGATACCGCGACGGTCCACCAGCCCCCAGCAGATCAGCAGGATAGAAGCTGCCATGCTCGGGATCGGAATATGCGAAATCAACGAGGCACCGGCCACTGCGAACAACGCGACCCACAGCGCCGAAAACACACCCGCCAGCGGTGACCGCGCACCCGCTTCGTAATTCAGCGCCGCACGGGTGAACGAGCCTGCCGACAGGTACCCGGAGAACAGCGAACCGACCATGTTCGACAGGCCCTGCGCACGTACTTCCTGATTGGCGTTGAGCATCTGTTGCGAGCGTGAAGACAGCGAGCGGGCAATCGACAGACTGTTGACCAGACCGAGCATGCCTACAGCCACGGCTGTCGGCAGCAGCTTGAGGATCAGTTCGGCATCCAGCGGCAGCGGGCTGAACGGCGGCAGATGGCCGACGAAGGCACTGACCACCCTGACCTGACCGAACATTGCAGGCCACAGCCACACCAGCAGACTGCTCGCCACCAACGCGATCAGCAAGGTCGGCCAGCGAGGCGCCAGAGACTTGAGCGCGATGCCCAATACCAGCGTGATCAGGCCCAGCGCCAGCGACGGCATGTCGACTTCGCCGCGATGATCGAGCATCGCCGTCAGGCTGTTGAGCGCCGTGGTCTGGCTCGGTAGATCGATGCCCATCAGGTTGGGCATCTGTCCCAGGGCGATCACGATCGCGGCGCCGAAGGTGAAGCCAATCACCACGGAATGCGATACGAAATTCACCAGCGCACCGAAACGCATCATGCCGAGTAACAGCTGAAAGACCCCGGCGATGAAGGTCATCAGCAGGATCAGGGTGATGTAATCCTGACTGGCCGGAACCGCGAGCGGACTGACACTGGCGTAAAGCACGATGGAAATGGCTGCGGTCGGACCGCAGATCAAATGCCAGGACGAACCCCACAGGCAGGCGATCAACACCGGAACGATGGCGGCATACAGGCCGTATTCGGGAGGTAATCCGGCGATCAGCGCGTAGGCGATGGATTGCGGCAGGGCCAGAATGGCGCCACTCAACCCGACCACCGCATCACGTCCGACGCTGGCGCGTGTCTGCCGGGGGAGCCAGGCGAGAAAAGGCAGGAATTTGTGGCGGTTGAGCCAGCGCATCGGTCCCTCGTGATTAATGGGTTGCCGCCAAGGTTACACCGGCCAGCGCTCTGATCCGATCCTGTCTGCGTCGTGCCTGACCCGTAATCACGCTCCGCCGCTCAATGTGGGCGGACGCAGCGCACGAGTACGGGCAAGACGACTGTGCTAAAGCTAGTTCATCGAGTAGCACTTGGACGTCGCGACGTTCTGGTCCGACCCGGTTCCGGCGCCCTTGAGCATGCAAATGATGGTGTGCTTTTTACTGACGATCGTGACCACCGGACCGTCTTGCGCTACGTAGGAAGAAACCACGGTCGCGCCAGCGTTGAGCATCTTTTCCAGAGACACGTTGACCGGTTCCAGCCTGGTCGGCCATTCGAGCGCGTTGCCGGGTACCTTGGCGCTTGTCTCTGGGGGCCAACCGTCCGCCGAAGCGAGCGAGGTGCCGAGCAACAGGGCAAGCGGGAGTGACAGCAGCAGTTTGTTCACAATGAGTCTCCAGTTCAGCGGGTAGGTACTGCACAGCCCATGCGCTTGCATGGAATGCAGCGACGACTGTGTTTAGCACGGGCCGCGCCGCCAACCGCGAACGTTACGAAAACTTAATCTGCCGCCCTCCCAGGCACTCACCGGCGAAGACGTCATTACGCGACGCGCGGCACAGGGTATGAACGCGCGCGCCAGTAGCGTCAGAGCTTCGCTTTCACCGCCGCCAGTGCCTCTTTGTCGTCGATGGTCTTCACGCCCTCAAGCCATTTTTCCAGCACCGCCGGATTGGCCTTGAGCCACGCTTTGGCGGCTTCGCTGTTGCTGACCTTCTTGTTCGCCACTTCGGCCATGATGGCGTTTTCCATGTCCAGCGTGAAACTCAGGTTGGTCAGCAGTTTGCCCACGTTTGGGCAGGCGTCGGCGTAGCCTTTGCGGGTCAGGGTGTAGACCGAGCCGGTGTCACCGAAGTATTTCTCGCCGCCCTTGAGGTAATGCATGCCCTTGATCTGCACGTTCATGGGGTGCGGCGTCCAGCCGAGGAACACCACGAACGCCTTGCGCTTCACGTTGCGGTTGACCTCGGCCAGCATGGCCTGCTCGCTGGATTCCACCAGCTTCCAGCCGCCCAGATCGAACTCGTTCTTCTTGATGATTTCCTGTATCGACAGATTGGCCGGCGCGCCGGAACCGATGCCGTAAATCTTCTTGCTGAACTTGTCGGCGAATTTGTTCAGGTCGGCAAAGTCATGGACTCCGGCATCCCATACATAGTCGGGCACGGCGAGCGTAAACTCGGTGCCTTCCAGGTTCTTCGCCAGTTGCGTCACGTCGCCGGTGGCCACGAATTTATCGTAGAAACCCTGCTGTGCCGGCATCCAGTTGCCCAGAAACACGTCCAGTTGCCCATCCTTCAGCCCACCGTAGGCAATCGGCACCGCGAGGGTATCGATCTTGGTCTTGTAACCCAGACCTTCGAGCACAACGCCGGTCATGGCGTTGGTGGCTGCAATGTCGCTCCAGCCGGGATCTGCCATCCTCACGGTGCTGCAACTGGCGTCCGCGGCATGGGCTGCGACGCTGCCGAACGCCATGACGCTGACCGCCAGTGCGGTGAATAACTTTCTCATTGATGTACCCCTTTTGATTTTCTTGGTGTGGGCAGGATCAAAGTTGTGGATAACGCGCCCTGCGCTCCAGATCGTCCAGATCAATATGGTTGCGCATGTATTGCTGACTGGCGTCGACCAGTGGCTGGTGATCCCAACTCTTCAGCTTGCCGGTTGCCAGCGATTTAGCGACGAAGCGCCGCCTGCGCTGGCTGGCGAGCACCTGGTGGTGTATCGCCGGTATGTCCCACCTGGCGCGTGCTTCAGCCAGGAAATCGGTGAACAGTTGCTGGTGATCGGGTGACTGGCTCAGCTCCTGCCGTTCTTTCGGATCGTTCTTCACGTTATAGAGCAGGCAAGGGTCCTGCTCCGAATAAATGAATTTATAGGCACCGCGACGGATCATCATCAGCGGACTGGTCGTGCCTTCGGCCATGTACTCGCCGATAACCTCATCGTGCCCGGCCCTGCCCTCCAGATGCGGCATCAGCGAGCGCCCATCCAGCGGCAATCCGTTGTCCAGCGTGCCGTTGGCCATGTCGACGAAGGTTGGCAGCAGGTCGGCGGTGGACACCGAGGCGTTGACCCGGCGTGGCGCGAACTGGCCCGGTGCGTACACCACCAGCGGCACACGTGCGGCCATTTCGAACCAGTGCATTTTGTACCAGAGCCCCTTCTCGCCCAGCATGTCGCCGTGGTCGCCGGAGAACACCACGATGGTGTCCTCGGCCAGCCCGACGTCGGACAGCGTCTGCATCAGCTTGCCGATGTTCTGGTCGATGTAACTGCATGCACCGAAGTAGGCCCGCCGCGCATCACGGATCTTGTGGCTCGGCATCGGCTTGTCCCATAGGTCGTAGACCTTGAGCAGGCGTTGCGAATGCGGGTCCAGCTCGGCCTGATTGGCATGCAGGGGCGGCATCGGTATCTCGATGTTGTCGTACAGATCCCAGAACGGTCGGGTAATGGTGTACGGATCGTGAGGATGAGTCATCGAGACAGTCAGACAGAACGGTGCGTCACCGTCCTGGCGTACGTGGTCGTACAGGTACTGCTGGGCCTTGAAGAGCACTTCTTCGTCGAAGTCGAGTTGATTGGTACGCACACAGGGCCCGGCCTGCAGCACCGAGGACATATTGTGATACCAACTGGGGCGTACGTCCGGCTCGTCCCAGTTCACAGCCCAGCCGTAATCGGCCGGATAGATGTCGCTGGTCAGGCGCTCTTCATAGCCATGCAACTGATCCGGTCCGCAGAAATGCATCTTGCCGGACAGCGCGGTCTTGTAGCCCAGCGCCCGCAGGTAGTGGGCGTAAGTCGGGATATCTGCCGGGAAATCGGCGGCGTTGTCGTACGCACCGATCTTGCTGGGCAATTGCCCGCTGACCAGGGTGAACCTTGAGGGTGCGCAGAGCGGGCTGTTGCAGTACGCCGAATCGAACACCACGCCTTGGGCGGCGAGGCGGGACAGGTTAGGCATCAGAATCGGAGACGGGGCATAGATCGGCAACATTGGCGCGGCCATTTGATCGGCCATGATGAACAGAATGTTTTTGCGCTTCATGTAATCGCTGCATCCCATAGTGAACGGTTATGCGAAATTGCTGAGCACGAGAATGAAGCCCATAATCAGCGCGGTAAAGTCCTTTCGCAGAAATACCTAGGATAAGTCAGGCTTATGTATAAAACCCTCGGCGAGCTGTCGCTGGACCTGTTGCGTTCGTTCGAAGCGGCTGCCCGCTTGCGCAGCTTCACCGCAGCGGCAATCGAGCTGGGGACTACACAGCCGGCGATCAGCCAACAGATCAAGCGGCTTGAAGAACAACTGGCGACGCGCCTGTTCGACCGGATCTACCGAGGCATCGAGCTGACCGACGCGGGCGAGGTGCTGTTCAATCATGTGCAGACCGGTCTGCAATCCATCGAAAGCGGGCTGGTCGCGATCACCGACCAGCGTCAGCATGAAGTGCTGCAGGTGGCCACGGATTTTGCGTTCGCCGCCTATTGGCTGATGCCCCGCCTGCACCGCTTTCACACGCTCAACCCGGACGTGGACGTCAGCCTGGTCACCAGTGAGCGCAGCCACAGCATGCTGCGCCCGGACATCGACGTCGCGGTGCTGTTTGGCGATGGACGCTTCAAGCAGGGTGACAGCCGTTGGCTGTTCAGCGAGGAAGTGTTCCCGGTGTGCAGCCCGCAACTCATTGCCGGTCGGGAAACGCCACTGCCCAACGACGCGCTGCGCGAGTTTCCGTTGCTGCACCTGCGTGGCGAAAGCAGCAACAACTGGTTCGACTGGGGCGGCGTGTTTCGCGCTCTCGACATTCCTCAGTCGCCCGCGCCCGGGCAACTGCGTTTCGACAATTACACACTGCTGATCCAGGCCGCTATCGGTGGTCAGGGCGTGGCCATCGGCTGGCGGCATCTGGTGGACGATCTGCTTGAACAAGGCCTGTTGTGTCGCCCTGTCGCAGCGTCGGCGATTTCTGCTTACGGCTATTACGTGGTGCTGCCGCAGCGCAAACGCCGGGCACAGATCGTCGAGCAGTTCGTTGACTGGCTGGCCAGCGAGCAGGCCTTGAGCGGCGTGACGCTGGCGGGCAGGCCGTTACCGTCGATTGCCGTTTGAACGTTTCATTTTCTGTTAAGGAGCCACTGCCCATGTCGGGTATTCAGGGTTATCACGCGCACGTTTATTTCGATGCACAGACGATTGAGCAGGCCCGCGCACTCTGCGAAGCCGCCGCCACAACCTTTGGCGTGAAGATGGGCCGGGTTCACCAGAAGCGCGTCGGCCCGCATCCGGATTGGAGTTGCCAGTTGGCCTTCGAACATGCCCAACTGGCCGACCTCATGCTGTGGCTGGCGTTGAATCGCAAAGGCCTGGTGGTGTTCATGCACCCGCTGACAGGCAACGAGCTGCTCGATCACACCGACCACGCGCTTTGGATGGGCGCAATCCGGCCTCTGGATTTGAGTGTTTTCAGTGACTGATAGCCAGTGTTCAGGCGCATGGTGGTATGTCGAGCGACAGGCAAAATGTCCGGTGTAAGATAGCCCCCGCCAAAAACGTGACCAGTCGGTCCGTCGAAGTGCAGCCATAAAAAAAATGATCATGTATGTGCCTGAGCACCAGGCATCAGGTGACGTCGCGACCGTGTTTCGGGTCGCACTGAATGCTGAAAAGACCAAGACAGAGGATCATGAGACATGCCGGATCTAATCATCGAAGGCAAGCCGCTTCATTACTCCGATCAGGGCAGCGGGCCGGTGCTTCTGCTCGGCCACAGTTACTTGTGGGACCGGAATATGTGGGCACCGCAGCTCGACCTGCTTGCCAGCCAGTACCGCGTCATCGTGCCGGACCTTTGGGGGCATGGGGAGTCGGGTGCGTTTCCTGAAGGCACCGATAATCTTGACGACCTTGCTCGCCACGCCCTGGCGCTGCTCGATCATCTGAACGTCAAACGCTGCACCATCATCGGCCTTTCAGTGGGCGGCATGTGGGGCGCCATCGCTGCGTTGTCCGCGCCTGAACGCATCAATGGGCTGGTGTTGATGGACACTTATCTGGGCAAGGAATCGGAGGCCAAGAAGGCCTACTATTTTTCCCTGCTCGACAAACTGGACGCTTCCGGCGTGTTCCCCGAGCCTCTGCTCGACGTGGTGGTGCCAATATTCTTCCGGCCCGGCATCGATCCGCAATCACCGGTCTATCAGGCATTTCGTGCCGCGTTGGCTGGGATGAAGCCGGAGCAATTGCGTCAGACCGTGGTGCCGTTGGGACGCATCATCTTCGGTCGCGAGGATCGGCTCCGGCTTCTGAACCAACTGGATGCGGACACCACGCTGGTGGTCTGCGGCGATGCCGATATTCCCCGTCCTCCAGCGGAAGCCCGCGAGATGGCCGGCCTGATTGGCTGCCCTTACGTTCTGGTGCCGCAAGCAGGGCATATCGCCAACCTCGAGAACCCGGAGTTTGTGTCCGGAGTTTTGATGACATTCCTGGCGAGCCTGCATCAGAAGACCGCGTAACGCACTTCCCACGTGGGAATGCACACTCCACGTGGGATGCATTCTCCCTGTGGGATGCATTCTCCCTGTGGGATGCGGACTTCTCCGCGAAGGCTCTGTATCAGGCGCTGCCTCTGGGCTGGATGTATGGGCCTTTTCGTGGACAAGTCCACTCCCACGCGCGATGTGCTTCCACGTGGGATGCGGACTTGTCCGCGAAGGCTGTGTGTCAGGCGCTGCTTCTCGGTTGGATGTATGGGCCCTTTCGTGGACAAGTCCACTCCCACGCGCGATGTGCTTCCACGTGGGATGCGGACTTGTCCGCGAAGGCTCTGTATCAGGCGCTGCCTCTGGGCTGGATATGTGGGCCCTTTCGTGGACAAGTCCACTCCCACGTCGGAACGCGCTTTCATGTGGGATGCGGACTTGTCCGCGAAGGCTCTGTATCAGGCGCTGCTTCTGGGCTGGATGTATGGGCCTTTTCGTGGACAAGTCCACTCCCACGTCGGAACGCGCTTTCATGTGGGATGCGGACTTGTCCGCGAAGGCTCTGTATCAGGCGCTGCCTCTGGGCTGGATGTATGGGCCTTTTCGTGGACAAGTCCACTCCCACGTCGGAACGCGCTTTCATGTGGGATGCGGACTTGTCCGCGAAGGCTCTGTATCAGGCGCTGCTTCTGGGCTGGATGTATGGGCCTTTTCGTGAACAAGTCCACTCCCACGTCGGAACGCATTCTCAAGTTTCTTGGGCAAGTTCGCCTTCCAGTGGATCGTGTCGTCTGGCAGGCGCGTGTCAGTTCAGTACGCCATCCAGAATCGCATAGACAATCCCTGAGCCTATGGCGATCAGGACCACGTCCGTACCCAGGCGGCGCCATTCGTAACCTTCGTAGTGAGGCAGGTATTGCAAGGAGCGGCTGTCCAGGCGTTTGCCGTAGCCGGGCGGCAGCGGTTTGCCCTTGGCGATGTGAATGCCCGGCGGCAGCGGCTGGCCCCTGCCAATGATGTCGCGGTGTTGCTGGAACGTCTCGCGCACAGGGCCGAAATCCTGGGGTGGGCCGCCGCGACGATTGTCCTGATGAGCGGGCCCCGGACCTTTGCCATTGCCACGATTACCCGGTCCGTCATCGTTGCGTGGCCCGTGCTGCTGACCGCCTCGGTTATCGTCCGGGCCATTGCCGCGCTGGTCCGGCGGTGCCGCCTGAAGCAGCGGGCTGGCGCTGATCATCAAGATGCCCAGACCGGTGATAAAACGATTTGGCAGTTTCATGGGGTGTCCCTCAGCTTTTCGCGATGCAGCAAAAAGGGGTTCATGACCCGGTCATGAACCCCTCGTGTCTTACTGCATAGTAGAGCGGCTGCTGGCGCTTTGATTCCTCTGTATCGGAATCTTTACCCTCAGTTGACGCGGGCGTTACGTACGCCTTCTGCCAGCGCAGCGCACAGGGTCAATACGCCATCGACGGCCTGTTCCGGCGACTCGGCATGGGCGATCTTGTCGACCAGCGCCGAACCCACCACCACGCCATCGGCCAGACGCGCAATGGCGGCGGCCTGCTCAGGCGTGCGGATACCGAAACCGACACTGATCGGCAGATCGGTGTGGCGACGCAGGCGCGCAATGGCCTCTGTGACGTGTTCAGTGGTGGCCGAACCGGCACCGGTCACGCCAGCGACCGAAACGTAGTAGACGAAGCCCGAACTGCGCTCGAGCACGCGTGGCAGACGCGCATCGTCGGTGGTCGGTGTGGTCAGGCGAATGAAATCGATGCCTGAGGCCTGTGCTGGTGTTGCCAGTTCAGCGTCGTGCTCAGGCGGCAGATCGACAATGATCAGACCGTCGACGCCCGCTTCCTTGGCCTGCGCCACGAATGCCTCGACACCAAAACGATGGATCGGGTTGTAGTAGCCCATCAGCACGATAGGCGTGGTCTGATCGTCTACACGGAACTCGCGAACCATTTGCAGGGTTTTCGGCAGGGTCTGCCCCGCGTCCAGCGCACGCAGGGTTGCCAACTGAATGGCAACGCCGTCGGCCATCGGGTCGGTGAACGGCATGCCCAGTTCGATCACGTCGGCACCGGCAGCCGGCAGGCCTTTCAAAACTTTCAACGAGGTGTCGTAGCCCGGGTCGCCAGCGGTCACGAATGTGACGAGTGCTGCACGACCTTTGGTTTTCAACTGCGCGAAACGTTGTTCAAGGCGGCTCATACCAGCGTCTCCTGAGTCTTTTCAGCGGCTGCCATGTGATTCATGACGGTTTGCATGTCTTTGTCGCCGCGTCCGGACAGGCACACGACCATCAAGTGATCGTCGCGCAGGTTGGTAGCGCGCTTCATGGCTTCAGCCAGTGCGTGTGCGGTTTCCAGCGCCGGGATGATGCCTTCGAGCAGGCAGCACTGATGAAATGCATCCAGTGCTTCGTCGTCGGTGATGCTCACGTATTCGACACGCTTCACTTCGTGCAGGAAGGCGTGTTCCGGGCCGATGCCAGGGTAGTCCAGACCTGCAGAAATCGAGTGGGCATCGGTGATCTGCCCGTCATTGTCCTGCAGCAGATAGGTACGGTTGCCGTGCAGTACGCCCGGCACACCACCGTTGAGGCTCGCGGCATGCTTGTCGGTCTCCACGCCATGACCGCCCGCTTCCACGCCGATGATTTCAACACTGGCGTCATCCAGGAACGGATGGAACAAGCCCATGGCGTTGGAACCGCCACCCACGCAGGCGATCAGGCTGTCCGGCAGGCGTCCTTCCTTTTCCATCATCTGCTCTTTGGTTTCCTTGCCGATGATGGCCTGGAAATCGCGGACCATCGCCGGATAAGGGTGTGGACCGGCCACGGTGCCGATCAGGTAGAAAGTGTCATCGACGTTGGTGACCCAGTCACGCAGGGCCTCGTTCATGGCGTCTTTCAGAGTGCCGGTGCCGGAAGTGACCGGCACGATCTCAGCGCCCAGCAGCTTCATGCGGAACACGTTGGCTTGCTGGCGCTCGATGTCGGTGGCGCCCATGTAGATCACGCAAGGCAGGCCGAAACGTGCAGCCACGGTGGCCGTGGCAACGCCGTGCATGCCGGCGCCGGTTTCAGCGATCAGACGCTTTTTACCCATGCGCTTGGCCAGCAAGACCTGGCCGATGCAGTTGTTGATCTTGTGCGCGCCGGTGTGATTGAGCTCTTCGCGCTTGAAGTAGATCTTCGCGCCACCGCAGAACTCGGTCAGGCGCTCGGCGAAGTACAGCGGGTTCGGACGACCGACGTAGTCACGCTGGAAATAGGCCATTTCTTTGGCGAATTCCGGGTCGGCCTTGGCGGCTTCGTACTCGCGGTTCAGGTCGAGAACCAGCGGCATCAGGGTTTCAGCGACGTAACGACCGCCGAATGAGCCGAACAAGCCGTTGGCGTCGGGGCCGTTGCGCAGATTGGTCTGGGTCATGAGGTGCTCCGGTAACGAGTGTGAGCGAATGGGGTGAGCCGTTTGGCAATGAGTCCACTTTAACCAGCGCACGCGGGAATGAAAACCGATAAGATCGCTACAACATGTCAGGAAAAATCACAGATCATGAGCCGCGATCTTCCACCTTTGAACGCCTTGCGTGCCTTTGAAAGCACCGCCCGGCTGGGTAGTGTCAGTCAGGCTGCCGAACAGCTGCACGTTACCCACGGCGCAGTCAGTCGTCAGTTGAAACTGCTGGAGGAGCATCTGGGCGTGACGCTCTTCATTAAAGACGGGCGCGGCCTTAAACTCACAGATGCCGGTATTCGTCTGCGAGAGGTGAGCGGCGAGGCCTTCGACCGGTTGCGCAGTGTGTGCGCCGAACTGAGCCGCGGCAGCGCCGATGCACCATTCGTGCTCGGCTGTTCCGGCAGCCTGCTGGCGCGCTGGTTCATTCCGCGCTTGAGCCGTTTAAACGCGGAGCTGCCCGATCTTCGATTGCACTTGTCGGCAGGCGAAGGCGATCTGGATCCGCGCAGGCCTGGCCTGGATGCGTTACTGGTCTTTGCCGAACCGCCGTGGCCTGCTGACATGCAGGTATTCGAGCTGGCCAGCGAGCGGATCGGCCCGGTCTTGAGTCCCCGGTTCAATGGTTTTGAAGGCTTGCGCGACGCACCTGTTCAGGCGCTGTTGGGTGAGCCGTTGCTGCAAACGACCTCGCGGCCGCAGGCGTGGCCAAGCTGGGCGCAGCACAACGGCATCGACCCGCAGTCATTGCGTTTCGGGCAAGGTTTCGAACATTTGTATTATTTGCTGGAAGCCGCCGTGGCGGGCTTGGGAATTGCGATTGCGCCGGAACCGCTGGTGGTCGATGACCTTAGGGCCGGACGCCTGGTTGCGCCGTGGGGTTTCAGTGAAACCCCGGCGCAACTGGCGTTGTGGGTGCCCAGGCGTGTAGCCGATGGCCGTGCGCAACAATTGGCTCAGTGGTTGAAGAATGAGCTGGTGCGCGCCGGGGACCCGATCAAAACCTGATCAGTTGCCGCGCTTGCACAGCAAATAGGCGGCCAGCAGACCGATGGCGCCGACAGCAACACCGGCTGTGGTCCAAGGGTGTTCCTGAGCGTAGTCACGAGTGGCCAGCGCATTCTCACGGGTTTTCTCTTTGACGTCTTCGTAGACATCGCTGAGCAGGCTGCGGGAGTGGCTCAGAGCACTTTCAGCATTGGCCTTGAGGTTTTTCAGGGTCTTGCGCGACTCGTCGGTAGCGTCGGCTTTCAGGCCCTCAAGGGACTTCAAGAGACTCTCGATCTCCGCTTCCATACTCTGCAACGAGGCCTTGCGAAGTGAAGTACTAGCCATGGTGTTTCTCCTGCAATGATGAGTGGGCGTGTGTAGTTTCCGACTGCGGGCTTTTTGGAAAGTGCGATGCCATTTCGCAAAGTCTGAACTTTTACCCGCTTTTTCCTGACAGAAGTCTGGAGCGTTGCTTTAACGACTTGTTCAAAGACCTTCAGGAGAACTGCCATGACTGATCATCACACGTACAAAAAAATCGAAATCGTTGGCTCGTCCACCACCACCATCGAAGACGCCATCCAGAATGCGTTGGCCGAAGCCAGCAAAAGCGTGAAGAACCTTGAGTGGTTCGAAGTGACGGAAACCCGCGGCCACATCGAAAACGGCAAGGTCGGTCATTATCAGGTCACGCTGAAAATCGGCTTTCGCATCGAACATAGCTGATCACACCTGAACCTTTCGACTGGCCGATTGCCATAACCTGCGCTACACACTGACATGAGCCCGATGGCTCAGCTGTGGGCGTAGGGATGTTGACTGGGCGCCTGTTCCGATGGCGTCTGCATTTGGCCGGACGAGAGGGAATACCCATGAAGAAGTTTCTGTTGGCTGTAGGCTTGTTGAGCATCGCGGGCACCGCTCTGGCGGCAGGCAAGCCATGTGAAGAACTGAAAAGTGAAATAGACGCACGACTCCAAGCCAAGGGTGTTTCGTCCTACACGCTTGAAGTGGTCGAGAAAGGCAGTGCGGCTGATCAGCAAGTGGTTGGCACCTGCGAAGGCGGCACCAAGGAAATCGTTTACAAGCGCGGTTGATTGTCAGGCCGGCCCGACGTAAGCCGGGCCAGTAGCTCGACCCCGTGTGAAGGCTGAAAATAAAGCCCGCGCCAGCGACTGAAGTCCATTTCAGCCGGTGGCGCGGGCTTTTTCGTTCAGGTGATCCGGGCTCAGCCGTGAGCGACTTCGGCCAGAATCTCGTAGGAACGCAGACGGTCTTCATGCTCGTACATGTCGCAGGTGAAGATCAATTCATCGGCGTCGGTCTGCTCCAGCAGCACGTCTAGCTTGGCGCGGATCTTGTCCGGGCCGCCGACCATTGCCAGGCCCAGAAAACTGGCCACCGCTTCACGTTCGTGCGGCAGCCACAGGCCGTCCATCGACTCGACCGGCGGGCGCTGCATCAGGCTGTGCCCGCGCATCAGTGCCAGAATGCGCTGGTACACGGACGTCGCCAGGTACTCTGCTTTCTCGTCTGTTTCCGCCGCCGACAATGGCACGCCCAGCATCACGTACGGTTTGTCGAGTACTGCCGATGGCTGGAAGTGGTTGCGGTAGACGCGAATGGCTTCATGCATGTAACGCGGTGCGAAATGCGACGCGAAGGCGTAGGGCAATCCACGCATGCCTGCCAGCTGCGCACTGAACAGGCTGGAGCCCAGCAGCCAGATGGGGACATTGGTGCCCGATCCCGGCACGGCGATCACTTTTTGATCAGCGGTGCGCGGCCCCAGGTATTCCATCAGTTCCGTCACATCGTCCGGAAAGTCATCGGCACTGCCTGAGCGTTCACGGCGCAAGGCACGGGCCGTCATCTGGTCGGAGCCTGGCGCACGACCAAGGCCCAGATCGATGCGATCGGGATACAGACTGGCCAGCGTGCCGAACTGCTCTGCGACGACCAGCGGCGCATGGTTGGGCAACATGATGCCGCCCGCGCCCACGCGAATGGTCGAAGTGCCGCCCGCCAGATAGGCCAGCAGTACAGATGTCGCCGAACTGGCGATGCCATCCATGTTGTGGTGTTCGGCCACCCAAAAGCGGTTGTAGCCGAGTTTCTCAACGTGTTGCGCCAGATTCAGCGAGTTGCGCAAGGAATCGGCAGGCCCTTTATCGTGGCGCACAGGCACCAGATCAAGGGTGGAAATCTTTACATCAGCGAGACGTTTCATAGGCCGCGATAGCTCCTCGAATGGGTATGGGTCGACTCAAGGAACGGCCCACAATGGAACAACAGTGCGGGCGCAAGACTGGCGTTTCAATAGATGAGCGATAAAAAACCTACTTAAATACTAGGTCTTTATCCGGGTTGAACTTTCCACGGCGGTCCGTCCTCAGAATCCTGTCACGTATGAAAGACTCAACCCATTCCTTCAAGGAGCGACTATGAGCATCGTCAAGAAAGCATCGGCCCATTGGGCAGGTGATCTGAAAACCGGCATCGGCAGTATCTCTACCGAAACGGCTGCACTGCGCGAGCATCCATATGGCTTCAAGGCCCGTTTCGAAGGCGGCAAGGGTACCAACCCTGAAGAATTGATCGGCGCTGCCCATGCGGGGTGTTTCTCCATGGCGCTGTCCATGATTCTGGGCGACGCAGGCTTTACGGCTGACAGCATCGACACCCAGGCGGAAGTCACACTTGACCAGGTTGACGGCGGCTTTTCCATCACGGCCGTGCACCTGATCCTGAAAGCGAAAGTGCCAGGAGCGAACCAGCAGCAGTTCGATGAATTGACCACCAAAGCCAAAGAAGGCTGCCCGGTGTCCAAGGTCCTGAACGCCAAGATTACGCTGGACGCTACCCTGCTGAGCTGATCCAGCGCATCGGTATGCGCTTGCCCGCGATAATGGCTGAACGGCGAGTTTCGTTAAGCCGTATAGTTTGCATCGCGGGCAAGACCAATCCCGCATCGAATGTCTTCCTTCGGTCTATGTCGTTCAATGAGGCGCGTGCATGAAACGTTTTGCTTTGGCAGTGACCTGTTCCCTGCTGGCTATGAATGCCTTTGCGGCCCCGAAGTCCTGCGATGAACTCAAGGACGAAATCGAGGCCCGCATTCAGGCCAATAACGTCACGTCCTACACGCTGGAGATCGTCACCAACGATGAGGTCCAGGACCAGAATATGGTCGTCGGCAGCTGCGAAAACGGCACCAGGAAGATTATCTATCAGCGCAATGATCGCTGATCAGATGCAGTGAACATTCCCCTCCTCTGCAACCACGTTGCGCTGCGCGTCGTATAGCCAGGCGTCGACGTCGTTGGTCAATGACCGCACCTCCAACATATAACGTTGCCCGGCAGTGAAATGCGCGTAATCGATGCTGACGAAGCAGGTGATTTCCGTGTAGTCGTCACCCATCAGCCCCAGGCTGCCGTACCGGTACTCATAGTCGTAGCGCACCTGAAGTGAATGCGCGCCCGGCGTAACCTGAAAATAGCGGCCGTCGTAGGTGTTCGTGCCGTCGAGTTTGTCGGCCATGACCACCTTGCCGGTGATGGTGCGCAAATCGACCCAGGCCATGTCCGGATTCACAGCGGGCAAGGGACCGGCGCAACCGGCCAGGGCTGTGAGGGCGAGAATCAGTGTCATGACGCGCATGCTGTGCTCCCTTTCTGAACCGACAGCGATGATAGTTGCGCCGGTCTTGTCTGTCCTGCATAACAACACGGTATTCAGATGTGAAGGCCGTGTATGCCACGACTCAATGTTTTACGCCTCTGGCGGGGTTTGCCGGTACTGGCGATTTTGCTGCTCGGCGGTTGTTCCAGCGTGGCCTATTACGGTCAATTGGCGCAGGGGCAATGGCAGCTGTTGCAGGCCCGCGAGCCGGTCGAGGCCGTTATCGCCGATCCGCATCGCGATCCGGCGTTGCGTGCGCATCTGGCGCAGTCGCAGAAAGCGCGCGTCTTTGCCAGCGAACACCTGCATTTGCCGGACAACAAGAGCTATCGCCTGTACGCCGATCTGGGTCGTCCTTACGTGGTATGGAACGTATTCGCGACGGATGAGTTCTCGCTGGATCCGGTGACGCACTGTTTTCCGATTGCCGGTTGCGTCGCGTATCGCGGGTATTACACGCCCGGTGGCGCGCGCGGTGAAGCGGCCTTGCAGCGTCAGGCGGGCAAGGACGTGTACCTCAGCGGCGTGGAAGCCTATTCGACGCTGGGCTGGTTCAACGACCCGATCCTCAGCACCATGCTGGGCTGGGGCGACGAACGCCTGGCGACACTGATCTTTCATGAGCTGGCGCATCAGCGGTTTTACGTGAAGGATGACACTGAATTCAACGAGTCCTATGCAAGCTTCGTTGAGCAGGAAGGCACGCGGCAGTGGCGTGCAGCCCGTGGCCTGCCGCCTGAAAGCGTGTCGCAATCCACGCGCCGCGATCAGTTCATCAAGCTTGTGCTCGATACCCGCGAGCGGCTGAAAATGCTTTATCACCAGCCGCTTTCGCCTGAGCTCATGCGCGAGCGCAAGGCGGCCGAGTTCGAACGCCTGCGCCGTGATTACCGAAAGGTTCGTGATGAGCAATGGGGTGGTGACAAGCGCTTCGACGGCTGGATCAACAGCCCGATGAACAACGCCAAGCTGCTGCCCTTCGGGCTTTACGATCAATGGGTGCCGGCATTCGAGACGCTGTTCAAACAGGAAAATGGCGATTGGGAAGCGTTTTTCCGCGCCGTCGAAAAGCTCGGCGGTCTGCCCACCGACGCCCGCAAGGCCGCCTTGCGGGCGCTGATGCCCTGAGCCGGTTCGTCGATCGCTGCCGTGCTCGTCAGTCAGTGAACGCCTGGTGCAACTCGGCGACTGTCGCAAAGTGATACGTCGGGTTCTCTGCCGTCAGCTCTTCATGACTGCCAAACCCATAACCGACCGCGGCGACAGCCAGCCCGTTGCGCAGTCCGCCAATCAGGTCGTGCTTGCGGTCGCCGATCATCAGAGTGTGTGCGGGATCAAGCTTTTCCTCGGCCAGCAAGTGAGCGATCAGTTCCACTTTGTCGGTGCGGGTGCCGTCCAGTTCGCTGCCGTAGATCACCATGAAGTGCCTGGCGAAATCAAAGTGACGGGCAATTTCCCGGGCGAATTCCCAAGGCTTGGACGTCGCGATATAAAGGCGCCGCCCCTGTCCGGCCAGGGTTTCCAACAGCTCGGCCACGCCGTCGAACACTTGGTTCTCATATAGCCCGGTTACACGAAAGCGCTCGCGGTAAAAGCCCACCGCTTCCCACGCACGGGCTTCATCCATGTCGTAGTGCCGCATGAAGGCCTGTAGCAGTGGCGGGCCGATGAAGTGCTCCAACCGGGTAATGTCCGGCTCCTCGATACCCAGACGCGACAGGGCGAACTGGATCGAGCGAGTGATTCCCAGACGCGGGTCGGTCAGGGTGCCGTCAAGGTCGAAGAGAATGTTTTGATAATGCATGGGCGCCTTGAACTGCAGGTCATTCAGCATGGTTGGTCGAAGCCTTCTGCCAAGTGTTGGTCCTTGAGTTTCACGTAGTTGGTCGCACTGTAAGGGAAAAAGGCGAGCTCTTTTTCGGTCAGCGCCCTCACCTGCTTCACCGGACGGCCCACATACAGAAAGCCGCTTTCCAGCACCTTACCCGGTGGTACCAGACTGCCCGCGCCAATGATCACCCGATCCTGCACCACCGCGCCGTCCATGAGGGTCGAGCCCATGCCGATCAGGACCTGATTGCCGATCGTGCAACCGTGCAGCATCGCTTTGTGGCCGATGGTCACTTCATCGCCGATCAGCAGCGGGAAGCCGTCCGGATTGAATGGCCCGGCATGGGTGATGTGTAGAACGCTGCCGTCCTGCACGCTGGTGCGAGCGCCGATGCGGATGCGGTGCATGTCGCCACGCACCACCGTCAGCGGCCAGATCGAGCTGTCGGCACCGATCTCGACGTTGCCGATCACCATTGCCGAATGATCGACGAAGGCCCGTTCGCCGAGTGTTGGGGTGTGGTCCTGAAACTTGCGAATGGCCACGATAGGCTCCTTCTTTGGCGGTGATAGGGTTTCGATGCTGCGGTCGGCGTCGATTGTAATTAAGATGCAGGAGTGTTTCTTCCAGCCAAGGTGCAAAACCGTGAGCGCGAACAACCCGCTTCTGCAATCGTACGACCTGCCACCCTTCTCGGCGATCCGTGCCGAGCATGTCAAACCTGCCATCGACCAGATCCTGGCGGACAACCGCGCTGCAATTGCCGACATTCTCGCCAAACAGGGATCGGCACCGACCTGGGCCGGACTGGTGCTGACCATGGACGAACTGAATGATCGCCTTGGCGCGGCCTGGAGCCCGGTCAGCCACTTGAATGCCGTGTGCAACAGTGCCGAATTGCGTGAAGCCTACGAGTCGTGCCTGCCGGCGCTGAGCGCCTATTCCACGGAAATGGGCCAGAACCGCGCTTTGTTCCAGGCTTATGAAGCGTTGGCCAACAGCCCGGAAGCGGCGAATTTCGACGTCGGCCAGAAGACCATTCTGGAGCAGTCGCTGCGCGACTTCCGTTTGTCCGGCATCGACCTGCCGCCCGAGCAGCAGAAGCGTTACGCCGAAGTGCAAAGCAAGCTGTCGGAGCTGGGCAGCCAGTTCTCCAACCAGTTGCTGGACGCTACTCAGGCCTGGACCAAGAGGGTTGCAGACGAATCCGCCCTTGCCGGCCTGACCGATTCGGCCAAACAGCAGATGGCGGCCGCTGCCAAGGCCAAGGATCTGGACGGCTACCTGATCACGCTGGAATTCCCCAGCTATTACGCAGTGATGACCTACGCCGAAGACCGTGCGCTGCGCGAAGAAGTCTACGCCGCTTATTGCACCCGCGCCTCGGACCAAGGACCCAATGCAGGCAAGAACGACAATGGCCCGATCATGGAGCAGATTCTCGACCTGCGTCAGGAACTGGCTCAACTGCTCGGTTATGCCAATTTCGCCGAACTGAGTCTGGCGACCAAGATGGCCGAGTCCAGCGATCAGGTGCTGAGTTTCCTGCGCGACCTGGCCAAGCGCAGCAAGCCGTTCGCCGCTCAGGACCTTGAACAGCTCAAGGCCTATGCGGCGGAGCAGGGTTGCCCGGATCTGCAGAGCTGGGACAGCGGTTTCTACGGCGAAAAGTTGCGTGAACAGCGTTACAGCGTTTCTCAGGAAGCCCTGCGTGCCTACTTCCCTATCGACAAAGTGCTGGGCGGGCTGTTCGCCATCGTGCAGCGTCTGTATGGCATCGAAATCGCCGAGCAAAAAGGCTTCGATACCTGGCATCCAGACGTACGCCTGTTCGAGATCAAAGAAAACGGCCAGCATGTCGGCCGCTTCTTCTTCGACCTGTACGCCCGCGCCAACAAGCGTGGTGGCGCATGGATGGATGGCGCTCGCGACCGTCGTCGTACCGCCGAAGGCACCCTGCAAAGCCCGGTTGCCAATCTGGTCTGCAATTTCACCCCGGCAGTCGGCGGCAAGCCTGCTCTGCTGACTCACGACGAAGTCACCACACTCTTCCACGAGTTCGGTCACGGCCTGCATCACCTGCTGACCCGCGTTGAACACGCTGGCGTGTCGGGCATCAATGGCGTGGCCTGGGATGCGGTCGAGCTGCCGAGCCAGTTCATGGAAAACTGGTGCTGGGAGCCTGAAGGCCTGGCGCTGATTTCCGGTCACTACGAAAGCGGCGAACCGCTGCCGCAAGACCTGCTGGAGAAGATGCTTGCCGCGCGCAACTTCCAGTCGGGCCTGATGATGGTGCGCCAGCTGGAGTTCTCGTTGTTCGACTTCGAGCTGCATGCCACTCACGGCGACGGGCGCAGTGTATTGCAGGTGCTCGAAGGCGTACGCGACGAAGTGTCGGTCACGCGTCCACCGGCCTACAACCGTTTCCCGAACAGCTTCGCGCACATCTTCGCGGGCGGTTACGCGGCGGGTTACTACAGCTACAAGTGGGCTGAAGTGCTATCGGCCGATGCGTTTTCGAAGTTCGAAGAAGACGGCGTGCTCAATGCCCAAACCGGTCGTGCGTTCCGCGAAGCCATCCTCGCCCGTGGCGGTTCGCAGGCACCGATGGTGCTGTTCGTCGACTTCCGCGGACGCGAGCCGTCGATTGACGCACTCTTGCGCCACAGTGGTTTGAGTGAGGACGCGGCAGCATGACCGATACACCTGCGGTCGTTACCAAAAAGCGCTTCATCGCCGGGGCTGTCTGCCCGGCGTGCAGCGAGCCCGACAAGTTGATGATGTGGAGCGAGGACGACGTGCCGCACCGCGAGTGCGTCAACTGCGGCTACAGCGACACGCTCAACGAGCAGGGGCTGTCGGTGCCGAAAGAGCTGGGCACGCGGGTCAACAAGGTGGTGGTAAAGCCTGCCGATCCTAAAGTGCAAGGTGTGCAGTTCTTTCCGAATCCGAAACTGAAAAAGCCGGTTGATCCGAGCTGACCGGCCTCGATCACAGGATGCATCAGGGCTTTTTCAAAGCCCTGATGCTCTGGAGCTCAATGCTCAGCTTTTTATGGAAAGATCCATTTTCATGAAGGCGTTGACCAGTTCAAGCAATATCTCGTCGTCCGCAGCGTCGGTTTTTTGATTGCCATCGACGTCCGCCTTACTTTTAACCGTGTCATAAGGTGCCCCTTTTGCCGGGGCTGTCACGAACGCGGTAAATTCGGTGTCGCCCTTTTTGGCTGATTGCTCCTCGCCTGGTTGTTCCGCGTTTGATTTTTTCTTGTCTGGCCTCTTATTGGGAAGCTCGCTGTTCCAGAACTCTACGATTACTTCAGGGGTGTCATCGCCCTCAATTTCGGCAATAGACAATCTGACCTCATAAGTAGCCATTTCCTTGATCTCCTGTTTCTTGATTTCGTCTGGAGCGGTATCACGGCACTTCTGGCGAGCGCGCTCTATCCTTCCGACAACTCAACGATTTTTTCTTTGAATGAGCGAGCAAGCTCAATCAGTATTTCGGCTATGTCTTCATCACCCCTGATGTCGAGTTCGCACTCCTGACGGGTGTCCAGCGTGAGTAAAACAGAGCTGATGAGGATTTTGTTTTCGTACAATTCGGCAGAAATTTCGGGGTACTTCTTTTTATTCAAATCGTCTGCTGACAACCGAACCACGTATTTGGCCATACCCACCTCTTCGTCAGGCACGTTGCCAGGGTCAACCGATCTGGCATTCGATCAAGCTATGCCTGGTCGATAAAGTCGTCTACTGACAGAAATGACAGGTGGTCGAACGTACAGGGCGGTCTTACCGCTGGTCAGCAGACCGAGGTTTTCGGGCCATGCCGGTCGGGTATTCTGTGATTTTAGTTTACTGTATGTATAAACAGTATTCGGATCATGTCAGATGTCCAACTCCCTTCCCGTGCGCGGGCGCGGCACCGCCAGTAATCCGCATAACCGTTTCGCGCCCAGCCGTTCCGTTGCCGAGGACGATGGCTGGTATCAGGAAGTCCCGATGACTCAAGGCACGACGGTCACGTTCGAGACCGCCAAAAGCATCATCACCCGCAACAGCTCGCCGGATATTCCGTTCGACCGCTCGATCAATCCCTATCGCGGCTGCGAACACGGGTGCATCTATTGCTTCGCCAGGCCTAGCCATGCGTACTGGGATATGTCGCCCGGGCTGGATTTCGAAACGAAGCTGATCGCCAAGACCAACGCGGCGGCGCTGCTGGAACAGCAGTTGTCCAAGCCTGGCTACCGGTGCGCGCCGATCACGCTGGGTGCCAACACCGATCCTTATCAACCCATAGAGCGCGAGCATAAAATCACCCGCGCCACGCTTGAGGTGCTGCTGCGCTATCGTCACCCTGTCAGCATCATCACCAAAGGCTCACTGATCCTGCGCGATCTCGACTTGCTGGCCGAGATGGCGAAGCTTCGTCTGGTGTCGGTGTTCATCAGCCTGACGACGCTGGACGACGAACTCAAGCGCATCCTCGAGCCCAGAGCCGCTGCGCCGAAAGCGCGATTGCGGGCGATCAAGGTGTTGCGCCAGGCCGGTGTGCCGGTCGGCGTGTTGTGCGCACCGATGATTCCGATGATCAATGACAGCGAACTGGAAGCGTTGCTGACCGAGGCCAAGGCGGCGGGCGCTCTGAGTGCCAGCTATGTCATGCTGCGTCTGCCTCTGGAAGTTGCGCCGCTGTTCGACGAGTGGTTGAAGACGCACTACCCCCAGCGCGCCGATCATGTGCTGAGTCTTATCCGCCAGAGCCGGGGCGGTGCGCTGTATGACAGCCAGTTTGGCTCGCGCATGCGCGGGGGAGGTCCTTTCGCCGACCTGCTTGCCCAACGCTACGCCATGGCGGTCAAACGGCTGGGATTGAATAAACGTGAGAGCTTCGTTCTGGATTGCGAAGCGTTTTGCCCGCCAGGCGGTCAGATGTCGCTGTTGTGACGAACCTGGTACGTTCGTGCAAACCCGCATTCCAGAGCGTTCGCATTCAGTTTCACTTAAGCTTGGGCCGTTAGTCTGTAACTCGGAGTGACACCAGCGGTAGCGTTCAAGGGAACCGAACGCGATGCCATAAACAGGGATCACATCCGGCTCTGGTTAAGCACGCATGAGAAATCCACATCAATCCGTCAGAGAGGATGAAGACATGAGAGACATGGATAAACAGCCGTCGGCTACGTCGTCCAGTACACATAGCCACTCGGATAGTGCCGACGTAGCGTTGAAACATATCGTCGATGGCTTCGTACATTTTCGTAAAGAAGTCTTCCCTCAGCAGGAAGAACTCTTCAAGAAACTGGCTACCGCGCAATCGCCGCGAGCCATGTTCATTACCTGCGCGGACTCGCGCATCGTCCCCGAGCTGATCACTCAGAGCTCGCCAGGCGACCTTTTCGTAACCCGTAACGTCGGTAACGTCGTGCCTCCGTATGGCCAGATGAACGGTGGTGTATCCACTGCGCTGGAGTACGCGGTCGTCGCATTGGGCGTTCAGCACATCATCGTTTGCGGCCACTCCGACTGCGGCGCGATGCGAGCGGTGCTCAACCCGGACAGCCTGGACAAAATGCCGACGGTAAAAGCCTGGCTGCGTCATGCAGAGGTCGCCCGTACGGTCGTCGAGCAGAACTGCAACTGCACCGGCGAGCTGGAAACCATGCAGGTCCTGACTCAGGAAAACGTGATTTCCCAGTTGCAGCACTTGCGCACCCACCCTTCGGTTGCTGCGAAGATGGCCAGCGGTCAGCTGTTCATCCACGGTTGGGTCTACAGCATCGAAACCAGTGAAATCCTGGCTTACGACGCTGAAAGCGACCGCTTCGTGCCGCTCGATGGCACCGGCCCCGTACCCATGGCTTCCCCGAAAGCACGCTTTTCAGCTGACTGATCTCAGTCACGACTGACGGCAAGCCCTTCTTTATCGCTGGTGGCGGCTGCGCTTGTTGCGCGCCGCCAGCTTTGCCTCGTCTGAAGAATCCCGGAGAAGTGTCATGGGCGCTACACAATTGAAATCCGTTCTACCACGGGAGCTACTGGCTTCCGTGGTTGTGTTTTTGGTGGCGCTTCCCCTGTGCATGGGGATCGCGATTGCTTCAGGCATGCCGCCTGCTAAAGGTCTGATCACCGGCATCATCGGCGGTCTTGTCGTGGGCTGGCTGGCCGGTTCGCCGTTGCAGGTCAGTGGTCCGGCCGCCGGCCTGGCGGTACTGGTGTTTGAACTGGTGCGCGAGCACGGGATGGCGATGCTGGGCCCGATCCTGCTGCTGGCCGGTCTGCTGCAACTGCTGGCCGGTCGCTTCAAGTTGGGCTGCTGGTTCCGTGTCACAGCACCTGCCGTGGTCTACGGCATGCTCGCCGGTATCGGCGTGCTGATCGTGCTGTCCCAGGCACATGTGATGTTCGACAGCGGACCGAAACCCTCCGGCCTGGATAATCTGATCGGTTTCCCGGCTACGCTGGTTCAGGCCATCGGTCCGGGATCGGGCATGCAGGCAGGCATGTTGGGCCTGGGTACGATCCTGATCATGTGGGGTTGGGACAAGCTGCGTCCCCAGTCATTGCGCTTCGTTCCGGGTGCCCTGCTCGGCGTCGGTATCGCGACCGCCATCAGCCTGTTCATGGCGCTGGACGTCAAGCGTGTTCAGGTGCCCGAGAACCTCGCCGATGCTATCGACTGGCTGCGTCCTGGCGACCTGCTGAATCTGGCCGATCCCGGTATTCTGATCGCCGCCATCGCCGTGGCCTTCATTGCCAGTGCCGAAACGCTGCTGTCTGCGGCGGCGGTAGACCGCATGCACAGCGGTGTGCGTTCGGACTTCGATAAAGAACTCAGCGCCCAGGGTGTGGGCAACATGCTGTGCGGTCTGTTGGGCGCGCTGCCGATGACCGGCGTAATCGTACGCAGTTCGGCCAACGTTCAGGCCGGTGCAACGACGCGTTTCTCGACGATCTTCCACGGCCTGTGGCTGCTGGCATTCGTCCTGCTGCTGTCCAGTGTGCTGCAGAGCATTCCGGTGGCGAGTCTGGCGGGTGTATTGGTCTACACCGGTCTGAAACTGGTCGATCTGAAAACCTTCCGGGGCCTGGGCCGTTATGGCCGTATGCCGATGTTCACTTACGCAGCGACCGCTGGCGCGATCATCTTCACCGACCTGTTGACGGGTGTGCTGGTGGGCTTTGGTCTGACGCTGGTCAAGCTGGCGCTCAAAGCGTCGCGTCTGAAGATCAACCTGGTCGAGCTGCCGGGCAATAAAGAGTACGAACTGCGTCTGGTGGGTGCGGCGACCTTCCTCAAGGTGCCGGCGCTGACTCAGGTGCTGGGCACCGTTCCGGTCGGCAGCACGCTGCATGTGCCGCTGAATAACCTGACCTACATCGACCACTCCTGTCTGGAGCTGCTCGAGGACTGGGGACGTGCCAATGCCGCTCACGGCACCAGGCTGGTGATCGAACCTCGGGGCTTGAAGCGTCGACTCGAAGGGCGGGTCTATACCACCACCGGGATTGGTTCAGGCGCTGCCTGACCGGATGATCCCACGTGAGCCGGATGGGTCTTCGCGTAGCAGCGGAGCGTCATCCGGCTCCTTCCTTTGCTTGCGAAGACATGTGATGCGGCGGGCAGATCAGACCACGGAACGTTCCAGTTCCAGCCCGATACCCAGTTGACGTGACAGGCTTGGCCAGCGCTTCCAGGCGGCTTCGGTGTCAGGGCTGCTCAGTTTCTCGCGATAGGCTTCGACAGAATCCAGTGCGAAATCCTCATCATCGAGCAGTTGATCGACGGCGTGGTGCACGGCTTCATCGAGTTGATTGGCGAATTGTTCTCCAATCAACTGGTGAGCAATCACGCTGGCAACTGTCGTGTTGGACGGAATCAGCGGCTGACCGAAGTGCTTGATGTAAAGGTCGTTCACTTCCTCGACCAGACGATGCGCCAGATAGGCTTCATCCAGCAGGCTGTCGAGCCCTTCGTGGCCCTGCATGATTGCAGGCGGTGCGGTGAAAAAGTGCTCGGCGATCTTTAGCACCGGTTTGATCTGCCCTTCGATACCCGCCTGGACAGCCACTTCGTGAGCAGCGTCCAGCAGATCAGGCACCAGATCGATATAGGCCGTAACGAAACGCGTCAGCGCTCCTTGTGCATCGACATCGGGTAAATGAATGGCAGGGTGAAGGTGCGGTAGCTGGTTTTTCAGCTGTTGTAGCAACTGGCCAGTCTCGGTCTCGTGCTGTTGTGCTTTTTTTATCTGCTCGCGCAATGCGGCCGTGTTCATGACGATATGGGCTCCTGAAAGCATATAACCAGGGGACGGTTATTGATCAACGTCATACGTTAGCTTGATTAACTAAATACCTCAGACGTTTTTGTCATAACCGTTTCACATTTATATGTATTTGCGCTTAAAAACCGTTTTTTGCGGATTTATCGAGGGTTGGGCACGAGAAATCGCCGCTCATTTGCCGGGCTGGCGCTCATCCGGCGCTGCGTTGCGTGCCTTGGTGCTATGTCTATACTCGACGTCTGAGGAAGTCGGCTTGTGATCACCCGCTGTGCAAACAGCCTGTGTTGATCATTGTTCTGCAGTCGGTAGCCCGCTCCCTTGTCCGCGGCCTGGTCCGCGCAAGCACAAGAGTGTGTGGGGGGAACCCTAAATGCGGCTTCCAAGGGTCTGGATGGGCCTGCTGCTGTGGTCGACGTTCGAGCAGACTCACGCAGCCTGGACGACCAACATGTCACCCGGCGCGTCAGTGGTCAGCGGCGCGGTGTTCGATCTGCACATGACCATTTTCTGGATATGCGTGGTGATCGGGCTGGTGGTGTTCGGTGCCATGCTCTGGTCGGTATTTGCACATCGGCGGTCAACTGGCCGGCAGGCCGCACACTTTCATGAAAACACCACGGTCGAGATCCTCTGGACCATTGTCCCGTTTCTGATTCTGGTCGCGATGGCGATCCCGGCAACGCGCACGCTGATCAGCATGTACGACGCCAGCGAGTCGGACGTCGATATCCAGATCACCGGCTATCAGTGGAAATGGCATTACAAATACCTGGGCCAGGACGTGGAGTTCTTCAGCAATCTGGCCACCACCACGCATCAGATCCATAACCGCGACGACAAGGGCGATCACTACCTGCTGGAAGTCGACCAGCCGCTGGTGCTGCCGGTCGGCGAGAAGATTCGCTTTCTGGTAACCGGTGCCGACGTGATCCACTCCTGGTGGGTGCCCGCCTTTGCCGTCAAACGTGATGCCGTGCCGGGATTCATCCATGAAGCCTGGACCCGCATCGAGAAACCCGGCATTTACCGAGGCCAGTGCACCGAGCTGTGCGGCAAGGACCATGGCTTCATGCCCATCGTGGTCGACGCTCGTTCTCCTGCCGATTACGAACGCTGGCTGGCCGAGCGCAAGCAGGAAGCCGCGCGGCTCAAGGAACTGACCAGCAAGGAGTGGACCCGCGAAGAACTCATCGCTCAGGGGGACAAGGTCTATCACACCGTCTGCGCAGCCTGTCATCAGCCCGAAGGGCAAGGCTTGCCACCGATGTTCCCGGCGCTCAAGGGTTCGAAAATCGCCACCGGTCCGATGGCCGATCACCTGAATATCGTCGTCAACGGCAAGCCGGGCACCGCGATGGCGGCGTTTGGCAAGCAGTTGTCGGAAGTCGATATCGCCGCCGTCGTGACCTACGAGCGCAATGCCTGGGGCAACAACAAGGGCGACATGGTGACGCCCAAGGAAGTGTTGACGCTCAAGCAGGTGCAGCCGTGAACGACGCTGCCGGGACGATTCGGGCGAGCATGCTCGCCAACGCGCTTCTCCCACCGCCACCCGTGCAGCGGATGGATTGCCGTTTTCGCGAGCGAGCTCCCACATGGACTGTCACCATCGCGCATCGCTGCTGTACCGGCGATACGGGAGCGACTTCCAGATTCATAGAACGCTGTCTCACCGGAGGCCGACATGAGTGCAGTGATTGACGACCATGGCCACGTCGGCCATGACCATGCCCACGGCCCGGCCAAGGGCTTGATGCGCTGGGTGCTGACCACCAATCACAAGGACATCGGCACGATGTACCTGTGGTTCAGCTTCAGCATGTTCCTGTTGGGCGGCTCGTTCGCGATGGTGATCCGGGCCGAGCTGTTCCAGCCGGGCCTGCAGATCGTCGAGCCGGAATTCTTCAATCAGATGACCACCATGCACGGCCTGATCATGGTCTTTGGCGCGGTAATGCCCGCCTTCGTCGGTCTGGCCAACTGGATGATCCCGTTGATGATCGGCGCGCCGGACATGGCGCTGCCGCGCATGAATAACTTCAGCTTCTGGCTGTTGCCGGCAGCGTTCCTGCTATTGGTTTCCACATTGTTCATGCCCGGCGGCGGGCCCAATTTCGGCTGGACGTTCTATGCCCCGCTTTCGACGACGTATGCACCCGAAAGCGTGACTTTTTTCATATTTGCCATTCATATGATGGGTATCAGCTCAATCATGGGCGCGATCAATGTGGTGGCGACTATCCTGAATCTGCGCGCACCCGGCATGACGCTGATGAAAATGCCGCTGTTCGTCTGGACCTGGCTGATCACCGCTTTCCTGTTGATTGCCGTGATGCCGGTGCTGGCCGGTTGCGTGACCATGATGTTGATGGACATCCATTTCGGCACCAGCTTCTTCAATGCGGCGGGCGGCGGCGATCCGGTGCTGTTCCAGCATGTGTTCTGGTTCTTCGGCCATCCCGAGGTGTACATCATGATCCTGCCGGCCTTCGGCGCGGTCAGCTCGATCATTCCGGCGTTCTCGCGCAAGCCATTGTTCGGCTACACCTCGATGGTCTACGCGGTCGCGGCCATCGCCTTCCTGTCGTTCATTGTCTGGGCGCACCACATGTTCGTGGTCGGCGTGCCCTTGGTGGGCGAACTGTTCTTCATGTACGCGACCATGCTGATTGCCGTGCCGACCGGGGTGAAGGTGTTCAACTGGGTCAGCACCATGTGGAAAGGATCGCTGACCTTCGAGGCGCCAATGCTGTTCGCGGTGGCCTTTGTGATTCTGTTCAGCATCGGGGGCTTTTCCGGGCTGATGTTGTCGATTGCGCCCGCCGACTTCCAGTATCAGGACACCTACTTCGTGGTGGCGCATTTCCACTACGTGCTGGTGCCGGGTGCGATCTTCGGGATCTTTGCGTCAGCGTATTACTGGTTGCCGAAATGGACCGGCCACCTGTACGACGAAACCCTGGCCAAGCTGCATTTCTGGCTGTCTTTCGTGGGCATGAACCTGGCGTTCTTCCCCATGCACTTTGTCGGTCTGGCAGGCATGCCGCGCAGGATTCCGGATTACAACCTGCAGTTCGCCAATTTCAACATGCTGTCGTCCATTGGCGCCTTCACCTTTGGCGCAACCCAGCTACTGTTTCTGTTTATCGTGATCAAGACCATCCGGGGCGGCCAACCGGCCCCGGCCAAACCCTGGGATGGGGCCGAGGGGCTGGAGTGGAGCCTGCCCTCGCCTGCGCCTTATCACACCTTCAGTACACCGCCGGACGTGAAGTGAGTTGCGCATGAACCAGAGCTTGCCCCTCAGACGACTCATTACCCGCCTGCTGCTGTTGGTGGTGCTTATGTTCGCATTCGGTTTTGCGCTGGTGCCGTTGTACGACGTGATGTGCAAGGCCTTCGGCATCAACGGCAAGACTGGCGATCAGTATCAGGGCACGCAAATCATCGATGACACACGCCAGGTGAAGGTGCAGTTCCTGTCCTCCAACTCGGCCGACATGGTCTGGGCGTTCTACCCCAGAAGCGAGCAGATCGATGTTCATCCGGGGGCGGTCAACGAGATGATCTTCATCGCGCAAAACCCGACCGACCGGACCATGACCGCCCAGGCGGTGCCGAGCATCTCGCCAGGCCAGGCCGCCGCGTACTTTCACAAGACCGAGTGCTTCTGCTTCACCCAGCAGGTCCTGCAGCCTGGCGAGCGGATTGAAATGCCGGTGCGTTTCATCGTCGATCGCGACCTGCCCAAAGACGTGAAAAACCTGACGCTGGGCTACACGCTGTTCGACATCACCGCTCGCCAGACACCCGCTGCGCCGGTGGCCAGGAACGGTGGCTAGAGGAGATCGCAAATGGCAACGCCTCACGAGCATTACTACGTTCCGGCACAGAGCAAATGGCCGATCATTGCCACCGTGGCGCTGTTGATCACGATGTTCGGTCTGGGCACCTGGTTCAATGACATGAAAGCGGGCCGGCCCGAGTCCAATGGCCCGCTGATCTTCTTCATCGGTGCCTTGTTGATCGTGTACATGATGTACGGCTGGTTCAGCGCGGTGGTCAAGGAAAGCCGGGCCGGTCTGTACAGCGCGCAAATGGATCGCTCGTTCCGCTGGGGCATGGCCTGGTTCATCTTTTCCGAAGTGAGCTTCTTTCTGGCGTTCTTCTTCGTGCTGTTCTACGTGCGCATCTGGGTCGGGCCTTGGTTGGGCGGCGAAGGCGCCAACGGGATTTCGAACATGCTCTGGCCGAACTTCGAATACACCTGGCCGATGCTCGACACACCCGATCCGAAACTCTACCCGGCCCCCAAGGGCATCATCAATCCCTGGCAACTGCCGCTGCTCAACACCGTGCTGCTGGTCAGTTCCAGCGTGACAATCACTTTCGCTCACCACGCCCTGAAGAAAGGCCATCGGACTGCCCTGAAACGCTGGCTGGCATTGACCATCCTGCTGGGCTGGACCTTTCTGTTCTTCCAGGTCGAGGAGTACATGCACGCGTATCACGAGCTGGGGCTGACGCTGGGCTCCGGTATCTATGGCGCGACCTTTTTCATGTTGACCGGCTTCCATGGCGCGCACGTGACCATCGGTACCCTGATTCTGTTCGTGATGCTGATGCGCATCCTGCGCGGACACTTCAACGCCGAGCACCCGTTCGGCTTCGAAGCGGCGAGCTGGTACTGGCATTTCGTGGACGTGGTGTGGGTCGGGCTGTTCGTTTTCGTTTATGTGCTTTGACGATGAGCGCGAGGCGTGGGCACACCGTTCACCACGGGGCATGTGACACCAGTTGTCCGCTGTAGAACCCCCAGGTGATCAGCGCCAGGGTCAGGGCCGCCAGAATCACGCGCAATGCCAGGGCCTTGAGCAAGCGGGTCGAGTGATTGCCGTCCTTGACCAGAAAGAACAGCCCGCTAAACAGGCTGGCAATCGTGGCGGCCAGCATTAGAACAATCGCCGCTTTGAGCATCAGAGGACTCCAGGAGCAATCGCGATGATGCAATGGAGTATAGGTCTGGCCCCAAGGGCAGACCGGAGGCTGTGATGAACCGCTTCAAACCGGGGCTGTGGCCGACCCTGATCGTGTTGCTCCTGCTGCCGGTTCTGGCATCGCTGGGTTTCTGGCAGCTGGACCGGGGTGAGCAGAAACGCATGATGCTCGACCTTTATGCCGAGCGCCGCTCTGCCGAACCGGTCGCCATCGGCGCTGTGCTATACGTCGAAGACGCTGCCTGGCGTCGGGTACACGTCAGGGGGCGTTTCGATGCAGAACACAGCGTGCTGATGGACAACAGCATTCGCGAGGGGCACGTTGGCGTCGAGCTGCTCCAGCCGTTTGTCGATCACGCCAGTGGGCTCTGGCTGTTGATCAATCGGGGCTGGCTGCCGTGGCAGGATCGCCGCACCACCCCCGTTTTCACTACGCCTGATCGAGTGTTGGAACTGGACGCCTGGGTCTACCTGCCCACCCGTGCCGCGTTTCAATTGCAGGCCGATACACCGCAAGGCTCCTGGCCGAGGCTGGTCACGGCGGTCGCGGCCGATCAGTTGTGGAACGAGCTGGGGCGCGAAGGCTATCCCGACGAGTTGCGGCTCGAACCTGGACCGGCGGCGTACCGGGTCGACTGGCCGGTGGTCGCGATCAGCCCGGAAAAGCACACGGCCTATGCCGTGCAATGGTTTGCGTTGTCCACTGCGCTGCTCGGCCTCTACCTGTATCGGGGCTGGTTCCTCGGTAGAGCGTCGCAGGAGGATGCACATGGAAACCGCCATGAACCCCGTCGACCTGTCTGATCCGCAACGTCAGCGCAAAGGCCGCCTGCAACTGTTGCTGGTGGTTGCGATTGCCCTGGCACCCATGATTCTTGCCACGTGCATGTACATCTTCGGCTTCTGGGTGCCGGAAAGTCGCAGCTATCACGGCGTACTGATCGGCACCGGGCAGAGCCGTGCCGACCTTGGGGTTTCGGCTGTCGAGCGCCGCTGGCAGTTGCTGGTCAGTGCGCCCGATCGCTGCGAGGCGGCGTGTCGGCAACTGGTCTACCTGGCCCGGCAGGTACAGATCGGGCTGGGACGAGATGCGCCTCGCGCCAGTCATGCGCTGGCCGGCGCGCAGCCGCTTGACCCCCAATATGCCGCCACGCTGGACAGGGAATACCCGCACCTGCTGCGTTATCCACTGGAGCTTTCGCGCTACGGCACGATTGCGCCTGATCGACAGAATGCCTATCTGTGGATCATCGATCCTCACGGCAATCTGGTGCTGCGTTACGACGCGGGCGTCAACGGCAATGACCTGCTCAAGGACCTGCGCCGCCTGCTGAAACTCTCGAACATCGGCTGAAGGGAGGTTGCCATGTCCCGTCCCGGATATCGTCTCGCATTGTTGGCCACTGTGCTTGCGCTGGTGGTGGTGATGCTCGGTGCCTACACGCGCCTGACCCATGCGGGGCTCGGGTGCCCCGACTGGCCGGGCTGTTATGGCTTCATCGGCGTGCCCGGCAATGAGCGCCAGCTCGAGCATGCGCAACTGCGCTTTCCGGATACACCGGTGCAGGCGGACAAAGGCTGGCGCGAGATGATCCACCGCTATTTTGCGGGCGCTCTGACGTTGATCATCTCGTGGCTGGCGGTACAGGCCTGGCGGCATCGGCGGCGTATCGGGTATCCGTTCAAACTGGCGGTCATGTTGTTGGGGGTGGTGGCCGCGCAAGCGGCATTCGGCATGTGGACCGTGACGCTGCAACTCTGGCCGCAGGTTGTGGCCGGGCATCTGTTGGGCGGCATCGCGACCTTGAGCCTGCTGTTTCTGCTGACGCTGCGTCTGAGCGGCATCCGCCGGGCTGCGCTGCCCGTGCCCGCCCGGCTAAAGCGGCTGGCGGCGCTCGGATTGGTGCTGGTCATGGTCCAGATCGCACTGGGCGGCTGGGTAAGCGCCAACTATGCCGCGATGGCCTGCACCGACCTGCCGACCTGTCAGGGGCGCTGGTGGCCGGATGCCGATTTCAGCAACGCCTTCCACCTGACCCAGCACATCGGCCCCAATTATCAGGGTGGTCATCTCGACAGCGAGGCGCGCACCGCGATTCATCTCACCCACCGGATCGGCGCGGCGCTGGTGACCTTGACCTTGCTCGGCCTGGCCTGGCAGCTCACGCGTTGCGGCTTCAGGAAACTGGCCTGGCTGTTGCTGTTGGCGCTGGGCACGCAGTTGGCGCTGGGGCTCGGCAATGTGCTGCTTCATTTGCCGCTGCTGCTTGCCGTCGCACACAGCGCGGGCGGCGCGGTGCTGATGCTGTGCCTGACGCTGATCAACTATCGCGTCGCCCGGCCTTGGTCATTGCACTTCGCCGAGTGCGACGACCCGACCGGGCTGGTCGATCTGAGGCCGAGGATGCGTTGATATGCCTTCACTGACCCGGCAACACTTACGCTACAACGTGTGGCATGACTATCTGGAACTGACCAAGCCGAAAGTTGTTCTGCTGATGCTGATCACCTCGATGATCGGCATGCTGCTCGCCTCCGACACGTCGGTGGCCTGGGTCACGCTGATCATCGGCAATCTGGGCATCGGCCTGTGTGCGGCGGGGGCCGCTGCGGTGAATCATGTGGTGGACCGGCGCATTGACGCGCACATGGCGCGTACCCACCAGCGGCCAATTGCCCGAGGGCGTATTTCGCCCGGCTCGGCGCTGATCTTCGCGCTGGTTCTGGCGCTGACGGGTCAGGCCTTGCTGTTCCTGTTCATCAACGCCCTGACCGCCTGGCTGACCCTGGCATCGCTGCTGGGTTACGCGGTGATCTACACCGGCTTTCTCAAACGGGCCACGCCGCAGAACATCGTTATTGGCGGTCTGGCGGGGGCGGCACCGCCGTTACTGGGCTGGGTCGCCGTCACCGGGCAAATCAGCGCCGAGCCCTTGCTGTTGATGCTGATCATCTTCGCCTGGACACCGCCGCACTTCTGGGCGCTGGCCATTCACCGCAAGACCGAATACGCCCGTGTGGATATCCCGATGTTGCCGGTGACCCACGGCGAGCACTTCACCAAGGTGCACATCGTGCTGTACACCCTGATTCTGCTGGCGGTCAGTCTGTTGCCGTTCGTGATTCACATGAGCGGTCCGTTATACCTGACGTGCGCTCTGGCCCTGGGACTGCGCTTCCTGCACTGCAGCTGGGTGCTGTACCGTGGCACTCGACCGCACGCCGCGATCGACACGTTCAAGTACTCTGTGTGGTACTTGTTCCTGCTCTTTATCGCGCTGCTCGCCGATCACTATTTATTGTTGATGCCATGACCCGAACCCAGAAGACCGTCTTCATCCTCGTTGCTATCGTTGCCCTGATCATGGGCCTGACCATCAACCGCGTGCTGTCCGGCAAGGGACCGGGCGACCAGACGGCGTTGATCGATGCCGGCGTGATCCTGTTGCCGCAAAGCCGCAGCCTGCCAGCATTGAGCATGACCGACCAGAATGGCGCACCGCTGGAGCTGGATGAACTCAAGGACAAATGGACGCTGGTGTTCTTCGGCTACACCTACTGTCCGGACATCTGCCCCACCACACTGGCACAGCTGCGCGACATCAGAAGCAAGTTGCCCAGGGACGCGGTGGACCGGATGCGCGTGGTGCTGGTCAGCGTCGATCCGAATCGCGACACACCGCAGCAGCTCAAGCAATACCTGGGCTACTTCGACCCGCAGTACATCGGCTTGAGCGCGCCAGTGCCCGACATCCAGAAGCTGGCCAGCGCGCTGAGCATCCCGTTCATACCGGCCGACACCGGAAAGCCGGGCTACACCGTTGACCACAGCGGCAATCTGGCCCTGATCGGCCCGGACGGCAGACAACGCGGCTTCATCCGCTCACCGCTGAACATGCAGAAGCTGGTGGCGCAGTTGCCGGGGTTGCTGGAGAGAGACTAGAGGGGCGTGCTATCAGAGGGGTTGCCTGAACGCAGAGCGTCCGGGCTGCATGCCAACGCGGTGCGTTGGCATGCTCGGGTCCGGCTTCAGATCAGAACGCCGGAACCACGGCGCCTTTGTATTTCTCGATCAGGAAGGCTTTGACTTCAGGGCTGTTCAGCGCGGCGACCAGCTTTTTCATCGCGTCCGAATCCTTGTTGTCCGGGCGGGCAACCAGAATGTTGGCATAAGGCGATTCGGCACCTTCGATGATCAGCGCGTCCTTGGTCGGATCAAGCTTGGCGCTCAGCGCGTAGTTGGTGTTGATCAGCGCCAGATCGACCTGAGTCAGCACGCGAGGCAGCGTGGCGGCTTCCAGTTCGCGGAATTTCAGGTCTTTCGGGTTATTCACCACGTCCGAAGGCTTGGACAGGATGCTGGTCGGGTCCTTCAAGGTGATCAGACCGGCCTTGGCCAGCAGCAACAGCGCACGACCTTCGTTGGTGGCGTCGTTGGGCAGCGCGACATTGGCACCGTTTGGCAACTCGTCCAGCTTCTTGAATTTGTCCGAATAGGCGCCGAACGGCTCGACGTGAACCTTGGCCACGGCCACCAGATCGGTGCCCTTGCCCTTGTTGAACTCATCCAGATACGGCTGGTGCTGGAAGAAGTTGGCGTCCATGCGCTTCTGCGAGACCTGCACGTTCGGCTGAATGTAATCGTTGAAGACCTTGATGTTCAGGTCCACGCCTTCTTTTTCCAGGGTTGGTTTGACGAACTCCAGAATCTCGGCGTGCGGCACAGCCGATGCCGCAACGGTCAGGGTTTCGTTGGCCTGTGCGGACAGCGCGGTGACAGCGGCAAATATGGCCAATAGCTTTTTCATGCAACAACTCCTTTGAGGCCCGCCTGAGACAGGCCGATGCCAACTGATTCGATCAACGGTGTGTGAAGTGCGCGACGAGCCTGTCGCCGACGGTCTGCAGAATCTGCACCAGCACCAGCAACAATACGACCGTCACGAACATCACATCGTTCTGGAAGCGTTGATAACCGTAACGAATCGCCAGATCGCCCAGCCCGCCTGCGCCGACGGCACCGGCCATGGCCGTGAATGACACCAGCGCAATAGCCGTGACCGTGATCGCCGCCAGAATGCCGGGCCGCGCTTCGGGGAGCAGCGCCTTGAGGATGATCTGCCTGGTAGTCGCGCCCATCGCTTGCGTGGCTTCGATGATGCCGCGATCCACCTCGCGCAACGCCGTTTCCACCAGCCGTGCGAAGAACGGCGTGGCACCCGCGATCAGCGGCGGCAGCGTACCCAGAATGCCCAGCGAGGTGCCGGTGATGATCTCGGTCAGTGGCATCATCACGATCAGCAGGATGATGAACGGCAAGGCGCGCAGCATGTTCACGATCAGCCCGACCGTGGCGTACAGCTGTTTGTGTTCCAGCAGCTGGCGCGGTGAAGTCAGGAACATCAGCACGCCCAGCGGCAGGCCGAGCAGGATGGTGAAGCCCAGCGACACACTCAGCATGATCAGGGTATCGCCGGTGGCAACCCAGATCTCGTACCAGTCGACGTTGGAGAACAGATTCAGAAAAGCGTCCATCAGCGCAGCACCTCCATATGAACATCAGCGGCGGTGAAGCGGGCGAAGGCAGCGTCCATGTCGCCGCCGGTGATGGCCAGCGTCAGTTGCCCGTAAGGCGTGTCCTTGATGCGGTCGATGCGACCGGCCAGGATGCTGTAATCCACGCCGGTCTCACGAGCGACGGTGCCCAGCAGCGGCGCATAGGTCGCATCGCCCTGGAAGGTCAGGCGCACGATACGGCCCTGCACATGGGCGAAGTCATCGCGTTGCTCGTTCTCATCGATCTGCTCGTCTTCCTGCACGAAGCGCTTGGTGGTCGGGTGTTGCGGATGCAGAAACACATCGGCCACGTTGCCCTGCTCGACGATCACGCCGGCGTCCATGACCGCGACCTGATCACAGACGCGACGGATCACGTCCATCTCGTGGGTGATCAGGACAATGGTCAGTTTCAGTTCGCGGTTGATCTCGGCCAGCAATTGCAGGACCGACGCAGTGGTCTGCGGGTCCAGTGCGCTGGTGGCTTCGTCGCACAGCAGAATCTTCGGCTTGGTCGCCAGGGCGCGGGCGATGCCGACACGCTGTTTCTGGCCGCCGGACAGCTGCGCCGGGTATTTTTTCGCGTGGTCGGACAGGCCGACCCGCTCCAGCAGCTGCGCTACGCGCTGGTCGATCTCACTGCGCGGCATGTCGCCTGCCAGGGTCAGTGGCATGGCAACGTTGTCGGCCACAGTCCTGGACGCCAGCAGGTTGAAGTGCTGGAAAATCATCCCGACCTGCTGACGGAAGCGCCGCAGACCATTGGCATCGAGCGCCGTGACGTCTTCGCCATCGACCACGATCTGTCCGCCACTCGGCGTTTCCAGACGGTTGATCAGGCGCAGCAGCGTACTTTTGCCGGCGCCGGAATGGCCGATCAGGCCGAACACCTGACCGTTTTCGACACGCAGGCTGGTGGGGTGCAGGGCCGGAATTTCCTTGCCTGCCACCCGATAGGTTTTGTGGACGTTATGAAACTCGATCACGGAGCGAACCTTGTGGGGGCGCGTTAAAAAATCAGCGCAGCGGACGTGGCCCGCTTGCTTCGTTACCTCGGCCGGATTGAGCCGGGCGCGCATTTTAGCCTGTCCGGCCCGCTGTGCTTAGCATTTATTTACAGGTAGGGCTGCTTAACGGACATAACGCGACCGCTGGTGCAAAAGGCCGGAAAATAAACGGAACGGCTGTTTTTTACCCCGGTCACTTCATGGATACCGTGATTTCCCGCGTACGCCAGGGAAGTCGTATTCAGCGAACCCAACTCAATGATTGGGTCGAAAATGAGGAGCTTTTCCGATGGCTAGCGAGAAAAACCCGCCTGTGACCGAACCGTCCAAGAGCGAATTGGCCGGCACCGACACACTGGATCGTGGCAACACCAACGCTAAACTGGACAGCCTTGAGCAGTTCCGTTCCGACGCGACCCAACAGGCACTGCGCACCAATCAGGGCGTGAAGATTGCCGACAACCAGAACACCCTTAAAGTGGGCAGCCGCGGCCCGTCACTGCTCGAAGATTTCATCATGCGTGAAAAGATCACGCACTTTGACCATGAGCGTATCCCGGAGCGTATCGTCCACGCCCGGGGTACTGCCGCGCATGGTTATTTCCAGACCTATGAAGACCAGGGCGCGCTGAGCAAGGCAGGTTTCCTGCGTGATCCGGGCAAGAAAACCCCGGTGTTCGTGCGTTTCTCCACCGTGCAGGGCCCGCGTGGTTCGGGCGACACCGTGCGTGACGTGCGCGGCTTTGCGGTCAAGTTCTACACCGACGAAGGCAACTTCGATCTGGTGGGCAACAACATGCCGATCTTCTTCATCCAGGACGCCATCAAGTTTCCGGACTTCGTGCACGCGGTGAAGCCTGAGCCGCACAATGAAATCCCTACCGGCGGTTCGGCACACGACACTTTCTGGGACTTCGTGTCTCTGGTGCCTGAGTCGGCGCACATGGTGCTGTGGACCATGTCCGACCGTGCGATTCCGAAAAGCCTGCGCACCATGCAGGGCTTCGGTATTCACACCTTCCGCATGATCAACACCGAAGGCAAATCCAGCTTCGTGAAGTTCCACTGGAAGCCGAAGTTCGGCGTCTGCTCGCTGGTCTGGGATGAAGCCCAGAAGCTGGCCGGCAAGGACACCGACTTCCATCGCCGCGACCTGTGGGAGTCCATCGAGATGGGCGACTACCCGGAATGGGAGCTGGGCGTACAGATCGTGTCCGAGGAAGACGAGCACAAGTTCGACTTCGACCTGCTGGACCCAACCAAAATCATTCCCGAGGAACTGGTGCCAGTCACCCCACTGGGCAAAATGGTCCTCAACCGTAACCCGGACAACTACTTCGCCGAGACCGAGCAGGTTGCGTTCTGCCCGGGCCACGTCGTGCCAGGTATCGACTTTTCCAACGACCCACTGTTGCAAGGTCGTCTGTTCTCCTACACCGACACACAGATCAGCCGTCTGGGTGGGCCGAACTTCCACGAGATCCCGATCAACCGTCCGGTGTCGCCGAACCATAACGGTCAGCGTGACGCGCAGCATCGCACCACCATCGACAAGGGTCGCGCTTCCTACGAGCCGAACTCCATCGATGGCGGCTGGCCGAAGGAAACCCCGGCAGCCGCCGTGGACGGCGGTTTCGAGACCTATCCGGAGCGCGTCGAAGCGCACAAGGTACGCGAGCGCAGCGAGTCGTTCGGTGACCACTTCTCCCAGGCCACGCTGTTCTTCAACAGCATGAGCCATCACGAGAAAGAGCACATCATCGCGGCGTACAGCTTCGAGTTGGGCAAGGTCGAGCGCGAGTACATCCGTGCCCGTCAGGTCAACGAGATTCTGGCCAACATCGACCTCGAACTGGCCGGCCGTGTTGCTGCGAACCTTGGTTTGCCAGCGCCGACCGCACGCACTGTTCCAGCCAGCAAGGCATCCGTTAAGCCGTCGCCAGCGCTGAGTCAGGACAATCTGCTGTCGGGCGACATCGTTTCGCGCAAGGTCGCGATCCTGGTTGCCGATGGTGTTGACGGCAAGGCCGTGGAAACGATGAAAGCGGCGCTGGAAGCCAAAGGCGCACACGCCAAGGTGCTCGGCCCGACATCGGCTCCCGTCAAGACGGCCGATGGCAAGAGCCTGCCGGTCGATGCCTCAGCGGAAGGTCTTCCATCCGTAGCGTTCGATGCGGTGTTCGTGCCGGGTGGTACGGCGTCGGTTAAAGCGTTGAGCACTGACGGTGTGGCGCTGCACTTCATTCTGGAAGCCTACAAGCACCTCAAGGCTATCTCCCTCGCCGGAGAAGCCAAGGATCTGCTGACGCTGCTGCGTCTGGAAGAAGATGCCGGTCTGCTCTGCGTATCGGATAGCGCCTCGTTCGAAGCGTTCTTCGATGCCATCGCCCAGCACCGCGTCTGGGCTCGTGAGCCGAAAGCCAAGGCTGTTCCTGCCTAAACGTAGTTGCCCAGGCGCCTACTCCCCTCGTCCGCACAGGACGAGGGGAGTTCACTCCGCGGCTTAGGCGTTACTGTCGAATAGAAAACACCGGCCTCAAGGGCCGGTGTTTTTTGGGCGGTGATCAGGTAAAAACGTCGCTTTATCTGCCCACGACGTGGGCAGATAAAGCATTCGACTACGACTTGGCCGGCGTCAGGACGATGCTGGCTTTTTCATTGCGCTCGATCTGACGACGCAATTGCAGTTCGAAATCCGGATTGATCTTCACCACGCGTTTGGTCAGCAAGGTCGCCAGCCACGGGTAATCGTCAGTACGCGGCACGCTCATCAGCACATCACAGTTGAATGCCACGGTATCTGCCGCGATGTCATCCAGTTGCCGACGCAGCTTTGGCATGTCGCCGATCTGCAGTTCGATGGTGGTGCTGGGAGCCGAAGGATCGACCAGTTTCGCCACGCGACGCGCTTCGGCTTCGCGCAGTTCAGCTTCCGCCTTCTCCAGCTCAGCCTTGCGTGCATGCGCAATGGCGCCGTTCACGCCGCTGGTGAGGGCCGGAGCCTTGGGCATCAAGGCGCGTGCGCGGCTCAAGGCATTGGCTGCTGCGTTCATATCGCCTTTTTGCAGGCCGATCTGGCTGCGGCTCAGGTAAGCCTCGGCCAGTCGCCGCTGAAAAGCTTCCAGGCGAATATCGGTGGGCGCGGCGGCCTGCAGTGCCGCGAGCTGATCTTCGGCGGTCGCCAGCTCGTTGCTGGTGATGCTTTGATCGAGCTGTGCGAACCCGCTTGGCTGAGGTTCTGCCACGGGCGTCTCGACGGTGGGCGCACTCTGACACGCACCCAACAGGATGGAAAAGGCGATCAGCAGCAGATAGCGTGGGGCGAACGGCTTCATTCCTGCGATTCTCTAATTTGCGCAAAAAACGAGCAAGTCTACACCGCTCGCTTGGGGAGAACAAAGCTGAGCAAGAACAACGCCGCAGCGGATACCACTATAGACGGTCCGGCGGGGGTGTCCTTGAACCACGATAACGATAGTCCGATACACACCGCAGTCACGCCCAGCAGGCTCGCGCCCAGTGCCATCTGCTCCGGCGAGCGAGCGTGACGTTGTGCCGCAGCCGCCGGAATGATCAGCAGCGAGGTGATCAGCAGAACACCGACGATTTTCATCGCCACGGCGATCACCACCGCGATCAACAGCATCAGCGCCATGCGCAGCGCGGCGACCGGCAGGCCTTCGACTTTCGCCAGTTCTTCATGCACGGTCACTGCCAGCAGCGGTCGCCACAGCGCTATGATCATCACCAGCACCAACGCGCTTGCGCCCAGAATCCAGGCCAGATCGGTCGGGCTGATCGCCAGCAGATCACCGAACAGGTAGGCCATCAGGTCGATGCGCACTTCGTGCATGAAGCTCAGCACCACAAGGCCCAATGACAGCGTGCTCGGCGCGAGAATCCCCAGCAATGTATCCGACGCCAAGGGCTGGCGCTGTTGCAGGGTAACCAGCAGCACCGCCAGCAGCAGGCAGCCGCAGGTCACGGCGATGGTCGGACTGACATCCAGCAGAAAGCCCAGCGCTACGCCAAGCAAGGCCGCATGAGAAAGGGTGTCGCCAAAATACGCCATGCGTCGCCAGACCACGAACGACCCCAGCGGGCCAGCGACCACAGCCAGAGCCAGGCCTGCGAGCAAGGCGTACAGTAGAAAATCAGCCATGCTTGCAGCTGTCTCCGTGAACATGAGTGTGGGAATGTGCAGCAGCGTTCGAAGGCGCGCTGACCACCTCGCCATGCAGGTCATGGGCGTGGTCGTGGTGATGGTGATAGATCGCCAGACTCTGCGCATTCTTGCCGAACAGCTCGACGAACGCCGGGTCATGGCTGACCTGCTCGGGGTGTCCGGAACAGCAGACATGCCGGTTGAGGCATACCACCTGGTCGGTGGTGCTCATCACCAGGTGCAGATCGTGGGACACCATCAGCACCCCGCACTGATGACGGTCGCGCAGACGGGTAATCAGGCTATACAGCTCGGCCTGTCCGGCTACATCGACACCCTGAACCGGCTCGTCGAGCACCAGCAGTTCGGGTTTGCGCAACAAGGCTCGGGCCAGCAGGACGCGCTGCATTTCGCCGCCGGAGATCCCCTGAAGCGGACTGTCGATGACCTTCTCGGCCCCGACTTCTTCCAAAGCGGTCATGGCGGCAGCGCGGTCAACGCCGGGGACCAGACGCAGAAAGCGCAGCACGGACAACGGCAGAGTCTGGTCCACATGCAGCTTTTGCGGCATGTAGCCGATGCGCAGCTTCGGCTTGCGCCACACGCTGCCGGCGTCGGGCTTGAGCAAGCCCAGCACCGCACGCACCAGCGTGGTCTTGCCCGCGCCGTTGGGGCCGATCAGCGTAACGATCTCACCCGGCCTGACGCTCAGGTGAATGTTGTCGAGCACGTTTTGCCCGGACAGCGTGACGGCCACCTGCTCCAGGCGAATCAGCGCATCACTCATCAGGCCGCCTTGCAGCCAGCGCAGATCCCGACGATTTCGACCGTCTGGCCTTCGACATCGAAGCCGACCTCTGCCGCAGCACTGATCACGGCATTGCTGATCGCCGTGTGTTGCAGTTCGATGGCGGCATGGCATTCACGGCAGATCAGGAACTGGCCCTGATGCGCGTGGGTCGGGTGGTTGCAGCCGGTGAAGGCGTTGAGCGAAGCGATTCGATGAACCAGGCCGTTTTCCAGCAGGAAATCCAGGGCGCGGTAAACGGTCGGCGGTGCAGCGCGGCGACCGTCTTCATCACTCAGCACCGCCAGGATGTCGTAGGCACCCAGCGGCTTGTGACTTTGCCAGACCAGCTCCAGAACGCGACGGCGCAGAGCCGTCAGGCGCAGACCCTGTTTGGCGCACAGGGCATCGGCTTCGGCGAGGGCCGAATGCACGCAATGGGAGTGATCATGAGGGCGACTAGCCAGTGGTGTATTGGGCATGAGCAGCGACGATATTTGCCAGAGACGTTATTATGTTACCTGTTCCTGCCCTCTATGAGTGTTTTACGTGCGCCGTCTTCTTAAGCTTTTTGTCGTTTTGTGGATCAGTCTGCTGACTGTTCCTGTCGTCCAGGCCGAGGTCAACGTGCTGACCAGCATCAAGCCGATCCAGTTGATTGCTGTGGCTGTACAGGACGGCGTGGGTACGCCGCAGGTGCTGCTGCCGCCGGGTGCCTCGCCGCATAACTACGCGCTGCGGCCATCCGACGTACGGCGCGTGCGCGATGCGCAGTTGTTCTACTGGATCGGACCGGGGATGGAGACGTTTCTGCCTCGTGTGCTCCAGGGTCGCAGCCTGCCTTCGGTGGCTGTGCAATCGTTGCCGGGCATGCATTTGCGTCATTTCGGCGCGGACAATGCTTCTCATGATGATCATGACCACGACGATCACGATCATGACGTCGATGAGCATGATCATGACCACATGCCGGGCAGCCTGGACTCGCACCTGTGGCTTTCGACGGTCAATGCCCGGGTGATCGCGGCCAGGATGGCGTCGGATCTCAGCGCGGCAGACCCGGCCAATGCCGCACGTTATGCCAGCAATGCTGCGGCGTTCGCCAAGCGTCTGGATGCGCTGGATGAGCGCGTCGGCAAGCAACTGAACGCGGTATCGGGCAAGCCGTTTTTCGTCTTCCACGAAGCGTTCGATTATTTCGAAGAGGCCTATGGCATCAAGCACGCAGGCGTTTTTGCGATTGCTGCGGAAATCCAGCCGGGTGCCCAGCACGTGGCGGCGATGCGCGAGCGTCTGAAAGCGGTCGGCAAGACGTGCGTATTCAGCGAACCGCCCTTGCGGCCGCGTCTGGCGGAAACCCTGAGCGCCGGTCTTCCGGTAAAGCTTGCCGAGCTGGACGCGCTGGGTGGCTACACGCCAGCGACCGCGCAGGGTTACGAGCAGGTGGTGCAAAAGCTGGCGGATGATCTGGCCGGGTGCTTGGCGGGCGTTTGAGCATCGGTTGATCGCACCTATGTTCCGCGCCACATTCGCTGAATGTGACGCGGAACACGGGAATGATCATTTACAACGCGAACGGCAAAGCAATGTGCGTTTCCTGACGTTGGGCCAGGCGCCGTTCGAACTCCACCGGATCGTGAATCAGCACGTCCTGTCCGGCAAAGGTTTCTGCCGCGATCAGGCGTGATAGCCAGAAACGCACGCAGCCAACGCGCAGCATAGTCGGCCACAGCTTCGACTCGGCGGCGTTGAAGGGCCGCAGGGCTGCATAGGCACCCAGCATGGCGCGGGCGCGCACCGGATCGATCTGGCCGTCCTCGCGCGAACACCAGTCATTGAGCGCGATCGCCAGGTCATAGAGCATCGGCCCCGAACAGGCATTATAGAAATCGATCACTCCGGTCAGGTGCGTGCCTTCGAACAGCACGTTGTCGCGAAACATGTCTGCGTGCAGGTTGGCGCGCGGTAGCGCCAGAATCTGCGGCTTGAGGTCTTCGATTTCCTGTAGCGATTTGTCCAGCAACACTCTCTGCTGCTCGCCCAGGTGCGACAGGAAATTACGCCCCTCGCTCAGCATCCAGTCCAGGCCACGGTCGGTCCTGCGCTCCAGCACCTGGTCGCGTGTCGCCAGATGCAGGTTGGCCAGCAGCTCGCCGATCTGCGCGCAATGCTGGGTGTTCGGCTGGCTGATGTGCTTGCCCGGCAGACGCGGCTGCAACAGCGCCGGTTTGCCCGCCAGCTCGCGCAGTGCCTGGCCGTCCGTGGTGCGCAAGGCGTACGGCACCGGCAGGTCGGCGTCGTGCAGCACATCCAGAAGCTCGATGAAGAACGGCATCTCCTGCACCGGCCCACGCTCGACCAGCGTCAGAACGAACTCGCCCTGCTCCAGACTGATGAAGTAGTTGGTGTTTTCGCTACCGGCGGCAATGCCTTGAAAGTCGCGCAGACGGCCGAGCCCGTAAGGGGCGAGAAATGTTTCCAGCTCGGGCCGAGCCAGTGGGGTAAAAACGGACATATCGGGACTGCCAGCGATTGAGTGAATGTAGGGTATTACCAGCTGAATATTTCCCACTGCGGGATCAGCATGTCCGGTTGGTCCGAACGAATGAAGTTGGGGCTTGTACCATCGGCGCGCACCAGAAAATAGGGTTTGCCATGCTTGGGCGTGATCTTCACCGCATAGAGAAAGCCATTCTGGCGATATTCCTGAATGGTCTTGTCGCCGTCGGTGCGGATTGTGACGTCCGGTGCCGGTGACGGCGAATCCTCGGCGCAGAATGCAGCCAAAGGGCAGATGACCAACAAGCCCGCCAACAACAGTCGATTTGCCGTGCGCATGATAACCTTGTCCCTTTGTCGTCAATGGTCCTCGCATTCTAGCGCCGACCCCGCCGAAAAGGTTGATTCTGCTCATGAGCCAAGCACCCCTCGTCCTGGTGGACGGTTCTTCTTACCTCTATCGTGCCTTTCACGCGCTGCCGCCGCTGGCCACGTCCAAGGGGTTGCCGACTGGCGCCGTCAAAGGCGTGCTGAACATGCTCAAAAGCCTGCGTCGGCAATACCCGGACAGCCCGTTCGCAGTGGTGTTCGACGCCAAGGGCGGTACGTTTCGCGACGCGCTGTACACCGAGTACAAGGCCAATCGTCCGAGCATGCCGGATGACCTGCGCGTGCAGGTCGATCTGCTGCACGCCTGTGTCAAAGGCCTGGGCTACCCGCTGCTGTGCGTCGAAGGCGTGGAAGCGGATGATGTAATCGGCACCCTGGCACGCAGCAGCGCGGCGGCGGACCGTCCGGTGATCATCTCCACCGGCGACAAGGACATGGCGCAACTGGTCGACGGTCACATTACGCTGGTCAACACCATGACCGGCAGTGTGCTGGACGTGGCGGGCGTGAAAGAGAAATTCGGGGTCGGTCCCGAGCACATCATCGATTATCTGGCGCTGATGGGCGACAAGGTCGACAACATTCCGGGCGTTCCCGGCGTGGGCGAGAAAACTGCGGTTGGCCTGCTGGTCGGTGTGGGCGGCGGTCTGAACGAGCTGTATGGCAACCTGGAGGCCGTGGCGACCCTGCCGATCCGTGGCGCCAAGACACTGGCTGCCAAGCTCGAAGAGCACCGCGCCATGGCGTTTCTGTCCTATGAGCTGGCGACCATCAAGATCGACGTGCCGCTGGACATCGAGCTGGACCAGTTGCATTGCGGCGAACCGGACCGTGACGCGCTGATGGAGCTGTACGCCGAGCTTGAGTTCAAGAGCTGGATCGAAGACCTGCAGCGCGACGCCAAGCGTGCCGGCCAAGAGCTCGAAGTCATCAGCGAAGAGTCTGTGGTAGTCAAGGAAGCCGCGTACGAGGTCATCCTCGAGCAGGCGCAATTCGATGCATGGCTGAAGAAGCTCCACGCCGCGCCGCTGTTCGCGGTCGTCACCCAGAGCAATGGCACCGACGCCCAGCGTGCGCAGCTGGTTGGTCTGTCGTTCGCCATTCAGACCCACGAAGCGGCCTACATCCCACTGACTCACTCCTACATGGGCGTGCCGCAGCAACTGGACCGCGACACCGTGCTCAAGGCGCTCAAGCCGCTGCTGGAAGACCCGAGCAAGATCAAGGTGGGTCAACACGCCAAGTTTGCGATCAACCTGCTCGCCAATTGCGCGATAGAGGGCGATCAGAGCCAGGGCATTGACCTGCAAGGCGTCAGCTTCGACACGATCCTGGAATCCTATGTGCTCGACTCCACTGCCACGCGCCACGACCGCGACAGCCTGGTGGCCAAGTACCTGACGCACACACCGATCAACTTCCAGGACATTGCCGGTAAAGGCGCCAAGCAACTGACGTTCGATCAGATTGCGCTGGAACAGGCCGGGATTTACGCCGCCGAGGAAGCCGACCTGACCCTGCGTCTGCATGAAGTCTTCGAAGCCCGACTGGCGGCGATTCCGTCCCTGCAGCCGGTGCTGAACGAGATCGAGATGCCGCTGGTGCCGGTGCTGGCGCGCATCGAACGCCAGGGCGCGCTGGTCGACGCCAACCTGTTGGGCATCCAGAGCGTCGAGCTGGGTGACAAGATGACCGCGCTGGAGCGCGAGGCATTCGCCATCGCCGGTGAAGAGTTCAATCTGGGCTCGCCCAAGCAACTGGGCGTGATTCTCTACGAGAAGCTCGGCATGCCGATCATCAGCAAGACCGCCACTGGTCAGCCATCCACGGCCGAAGCCGTGCTCGCCGAATTGGCCGAGCAGGATTTCCCGCTGCCCAAGGTGTTGATGCAATACCGCTCCATGAGCAAGCTCAAGAGCACCTACACCGATCGTCTGCCTGAACAGATCAACCCGCGCACCGGGCGTATCCACACCTCTTACCATCAGGCGGTGGCGGTGACCGGACGCCTGTCTTCCAGTGATCCGAATCTGCAGAACATTCCGATTCGTACCGCTGAAGGCCGTCGCATTCGTCAGGCTTTCGTCGCGCCGAAGGGTTACAAGCTGCTGGCTGCCGACTATTCGCAGATCGAGCTGCGGATCATGGCGCATCTGGCCCAGGACGAAGGGCTGCTGCACGCGTTCCGTAACGATCTGGACGTGCACCGGGCGACAGCGGCGGAAGTCTTCGGCGTAGAGCTGGAAAATGTAACCACCGACATGCGCCGTAGTGCCAAGGCAATCAACTTCGGTCTGATCTACGGCATGAGCGCCTTCGGTCTGGCCAAGCAGATCGGCGTCGACCGCAAGCAATCGCAGGCGTACGTGGATCGTTACTTCGCGCGTTATCCAGGCGTGCTCGATTACATGGAGCGCACGCGGGCGCAGGCCGCTGAACAGGGTTTCGTGGAGACCATCTTCGGCCGGCGTCTGTACCTGCCGGACATCAACGCCAAGAACCAGTCCTTGCGCAAGGGCGCCGAACGCATGGCGATCAACGCGCCAATGCAGGGCACCGCAGCCGATATCATCAAGAAAGCGATGGTGGCCGTGAACGGCTGGCTGGACGAGTCGGGGCTGGACGCACGAGTCATCCTTCAGGTGCACGACGAACTGGTGCTGGAAGTACGTGAAGATCTGGTCGATCAGATCAGCGAGCAGATCCGCCCGCACATGAGCGGCGCGGCCGAACTCGCAGTTCCACTGTTGGTGGAAGTTGGCGTGGGCAACAACTGGGACGAAGCACACTGACGGCATAGTGGCGAACTTGTCATCAAGTTCGCCAATTGTTGTAGGAAATGTGAACTTTTCTTCATCGCTGGAACTTAACCCGCCGGACAGGAGTCAGAACTCGCGATTGGTTGAAAAGCCACTCACGCTCCTATGTTGTGTTAAGTGTTGGCAGATATCCGGACCCCACCCTAAGGTCTGGACCTTGAACCCCGAACTTCCCCCTCCCCATACGAAGTCCGGGGTTTTTTTTGCCTGCGATTTACTCGGCAGGCGCCTTGTCTTCCAGTTCCATCCAGTCGGCCAGCACGGTGTAGGCTTCTTCCAGGCCCATGCGCTTGGGGGCCGAGAACAGCTGGATGGTGACGGCTTCACCCCAGCCCTTGCGAATTTCCGACTGCACCTTGAGCAGCGTGTTCTTGGCCGCGCCATAGGTCAGCTTGTCGGCCTTGGTCAGCAGAATATGCATCGGCATCTTGCTCGCCACGGCCCAGTCCAGCATCAGCAGGTCGAAATCGGTCATCGGATGGCGGATGTCCATCATCAGGATCAGACCTTTCAGACTTTCGCGACTGCCCAGATAGGCTTCCAGGTGACGCTGCCAGTGTTGTTTGAGCGGGATGGGCACTTTGGCGTAGCCGTAACCCGGCAGGTCGACCAGACGGCGATCCTCGTCCAGGCCGAAGAAGTTCAGCAACTGGGTACGCCCCGGCGTCTTGGAGGTGCGGGCCAGGCTGGCGTGAGTCAGGGTGTTCAGCGCGCTGGATTTGCCCGCATTGGAGCGACCGGCGAACGCGACTTCAAAACCCTCGTCGTCGGGGCATTGGTCGACCTTGGCGGCGCTGAGCATGAACGTGGCCTGTTGGCACAGACCGAGGATGGGGTTTTTGAGTTGCATGTGATTTCCGGTGAAGGCCTTGCCTGCAAGGCGTGCGGCAAGAGGTGTCGTTTCCGTTTGGGTAGCGCGAGTATATAATGCCGCAAATTTTGTGTGTGCTTTCGTCTCCCGGCGGGAGCAGGCACAGTCAAGCGAGATCAATATGCGCATTAGAACGCAGTCCGCTTTCAACCTGAAAGGTTTTTGCTGATTCATCGGGCTTCAGGGCAGCTTGTCACCGGGTCAAAAAGCGATGCCATTGCGCTGTGTGGAACGTGCAAGGGCAACAGCGGCCTGGATTTGCCGACTATTCTTCCGGTTGAGCGAGTCATGGGCTACCCGACTTTTCACCCTCTTGGCTGATCGGATGACTTGATGAAAACACCATTTCTGAGTCTGCTGCTAGCATTGGGTCTTTGCGCCTCCTCCCACGCTGCCGACCCGGCAGGCGATGCCGCCGCTGGACAGGCGAAGACTGCCGTCTGCGGCGCGTGTCACGGTCCCGACGGCAACAGCCTGGCGCCCAACTTCCCCAAACTGGCCGGTCAGGGTGAGCGCTACCTGCTCAAGCAGTTGCGCGAGATCAAGGACGGCAAGCGTGTGGTCGTGGAAATGACCGGCATGCTGAACAACCTCTCTGATCAGGATCTTGCGGACATTTCCGCCTATTACGCTCGCCAGAAAGGCAGTATCGGTGCCGCATCCCCGGACCTTGTGGCGCGCGGCGAAGCGTTGTTCCGTGGCGGCAAGCTGGATCAGGGTTTGCCCGCCTGCACAGGCTGTCACTTGCCCGATGGCACTGGCAACGCGCAAGCCGGTTTCCCGCATTTGAGCGGTCAGCACGCCGATTACATCAAAAAGCAGCTAACGGCTTTCCGCGAGGGCGATCGCACCAACGATGGCGATACCATGGTGATGCGCGCCATCGCTGCAAAACTCAGTAACAAGGATATCGAAGCGCTGGCGCAGTATATTCAGGGGCTGCACTGAGCCGAGCCGGGGGTTATAGCTCTGCGGGACATGACCTGCTTCACGACATATGCAAAAAGGGCCATCACCGCTGCCCTTTTTTCCGGTGGCCAGCGTTACACTAACGAAACTCAAGCTTTCGCGACCGGTCGAAACCACCGTCGCTGTAAGGCGATTCAATCTGTCCAGGAGTAAAGCATGCGTAATCTGATCATCAGCGCCGCGCTGGTTGCCGCCAGTCTGTTCGGTATGACCGCTCAAGCTGCCGAGCCGGTCCAGGCAGGCAAGCAATACGTCGAGCTCAGCAGCCCTGTGCCTGTCAAAGAGCCAGGCAAGATCGAAGTGGTGGAGCTGTTCTGGTACGGCTGCCCGCATTGCTACGCGTTCGAGCCAAAAATCAATCCGTGGGCTGAAAAGCTGCCGTCCGATGTCAATTTCGTGCGCATTCCCGCCATGATCGGTGGCTCGTGGGACGCCCACGGCCAACTGTTCATCACCTTGGACACCATGGGTGTAGAGCACAAGGTTCACGCTGCAGTATTCAACGCGATCCAGAAAGAGCACAAACAACTGACCAAGCCTGAGGACATGGCTGATTTCGTCGCCACCCAAGGCATCGACAGACAGAAGTTTCTCGATACGTTCAATTCGTTCGCTGTGACAGGCGAGATGAAGAAGGCCAGAGAGCTGGCCCAAAAGTACGGCGTACAGGGTGTTCCAACCATGATCGTTAATGGTAAGTACCGCTTCGACATTGGTTCTGCCGGTGGTCCCGACGAGGCCTTGCAGGTGGCTGACCAGCTGATCGCCAAAGAGCGAGCGGCCAATCAGGCGAAGCAGTAAGCGCCTGTCATGGGCCGCTGGGGTAAGGGCACAGAACGCGTCGTTGGCCTGCATGATCCGCGGGTCAACGAGCATCATCTGAGCAAAAGCGGGCTGCCTGAAGACGGCAGGTTGCGGCTGCTCAGTTTCAATATTCAGGTCGGTATCAGCACCGAGCGCTATCGGCATTACCTGACGCGCAGTTGGCAACACTTGTTGCCGCATGTCGGGCGTGCGGGCAATCTGAAGAAGATAGGCGATCTGCTCCACGATTACGATCTGGTTGCCTTGCAGGAAGTCGATGGCGGCAGCATGCGCTCCGGCTTCGTCAATCAGGTCGAGCACCTCGCTCAGCTGGGTGCCTTTCCGTACTGGTATCAGCAACTCAACCGCAACCTTGGCCGACTCGCCCAGCACAGCAACGGTGTGCTGAGCCGTCTGCGCCCGGCCAAGATCGAAGATCACCCGCTGCCAGGTCCCGCCGGGCGTGGTGCGATTCTGGTGCGTTTTGGCGAAGGCGACGACGCGCTGGTGGTGGTCATGATGCACCTCGCGCTCGGGACTCGTACCCGCACGCGTCAACTCGCCTACATTCGCGAACTGATCGGCGGCTATCGTCATCAGGTTCTGATGGGCGACATGAACACCCATGCCAACGATCTGCTGGAGCATTCGCCGTTGCGTGACCTGGGGCTGCTGGCCCCACAGATCGAAGCGACGTTCCCCAGTTGGCGGCCACAACGCTGCCTCGACCACATTCTGCTCAGCCCGACGCTGACGCTTGAACGCGTTCAAGTGCTGGCCCAACCCATTTCCGATCACCTGCCGGTTGCTGTCGAGATTCGCCTGCCTGCTTCACTGTGTGGGGACTCGCTGCCTGTGCCCTCTGGTGGAAGCCTTGCATGAGCGACGACGCGGAGCGTTGGAAAGAGAAGTACCTCAAGGGCATCGAACAGCAGGATAAGCTTGAAAAGCGCTGGGATGCGCGGCTCGACCTGCTACGCCGGGGTCTGGTGCGAAGCAGTCTGGCGGCGGAAGGCTCCGACCGCGCCGTTGACGAATGCATGAAGGAAATGCGCGAAATTGTGCGCAAGGACGACATGGACGCCGGCCTGGCGGCCCTGATCCCTCGTCTGGAAAAAGCGGTGCTGGACTCCGAGCATCGCCGCGAAGTGCGGGTTGGTCAGATCAGCACCGCCTTGACCGCTCTGGTCACGCAACTGCAAGCCTTGCCGCTGCCGCGGGACGTGCGCAAACCGCTCAAACGTTTTGCCAAAGACCTTGAAGAGCGTGCCTCTCAGACCCGTGAACTGCCGGTGCTGTTAAGTGAGCTGAGTGGCTTGCAGGGCAAGGCGCTGACCCTGATGGAAAAGCCTGAAGAAGGCCACCGGCCGGGCTTGCTGGAGCGTCTGTTCGGCGCGCGCGATGAGCATGGCGAGGGTCATCCTCATCCTGACGCAGCGGTGCAGCCTGCACGTCCGGATCAGCTTGATCATGCAGACGCTCATGAATCTGCTCTCGAACCTGAGCCCTCCTCGACCGGATCGCAGGCACACGATCAGTCGGCTCCACCGGTATTGCCCGTTGAGCGATCCGTTATTGTGACTGAGCAACCCGTCGCAGCGCCTGAAATAGCTGCCGCGCCCGATCTCCACCTTCCCGCTGATGTTGGCGGCGATGCGTCGGATGCCGATCCTGTCCCGCCGTTGAACGACACGCAGCCCGCCCCGCTGATTGTCGAGGCGGTGCCGTCACATGAGGTTTCAGCGGAGATCGACACGGAAAACTGGCTGACGCCCACGCCCACTGTGCCCTTTGAGCACAGGTCTGCGCCGGTCAGTCCGACGGTCGAGCCCGGAGACGAGGCCGACGGCGAAACAGCTGAAGAGGCTGAAGAGGCCGCAGATGATGGCTATGCCCTGCCCTCCGCGCCGGAGCCCAGCTACAGCTCGGTTGCGGCGCACATCGAAGAAACCCTGTTGGGGCTGCTTTCCGATCTGACCCTGTCCGAGCACTACCGGCCACAGGTCGAAGCCATGCAGTTGCGGCTCAGACACGGATTGAACTGGTACGAATTGCTGCCGATTCTCGATGACCTGGCCGTGTTGATGCTGGCCATCAACAACGGCGGCCAGCAGGAATTCGGCATTTACCTCAAGCAATTGAACGAGCGTCTCGAGTCTTTTCAAAGCCATCTGCAGGCCGCCAGCGAGGACCATGCCGAAGGTCAGTCTTCAGCGCGCGACCTGAACGAACAGTTGCGCGAACAAGTCGGCGGCCTGCAAAGCAGCGTTCAGGATGCGTCCGATCTGCCCAGCCTCAAGCTGGTGCTGGACAATCGTCTGGAAGGCTTGCTCAGCACGATGGATGACTACCAGCGCAAGCGGGACGCACGTGAGCAGGAGGTCGCCTCACGCCTGCAAAGTCTGGCGGCCCGTGTGGCGACCATGGAGCAGGAAGCATTGGGCTTCCGGACCAATCTGGAAGAGCAACGGCAGAAAGCGCTGATCGATCCGCTGACCGGGCTGCCCAACCGGGCAGCATGGAGTGAGCGTCTTGAGCAGCAGATGAGTCTCTGGCAGCAGCGCCAGGACAGCCTGCTGGTCGGGATACTGGATCTGGATCATTTCAAGCGTATCAATGACGGTTACGGGCATCTGGCAGGCGATAAAGTGTTGAAGATCGTCGCTGGCGTTCTCAAGAAGCGCCTGCGTCCCGACGATTTTCTCGCCCGCTTTGGCGGTGAAGAGTTCGTTGTGCTGATGCCCGCCACACCGGTTACTAATGGGCTGAGCCTGCTCGATGAGCTGCGCGAATCGGTTGAGCTCTGCCCATTCCATTTCAAGGGTGAACGCGTCACTGTCACGGTGTCCATGGGCGTGACGGCGTTTCGCGTTGGCGAGCGTAGTGACGTGGCCATCAAGCGCGCCGATCAGGCGTTGTACCGGGCCAAGGAAAATGGCCGAAACCGCGTTGAACAGGGTTGACTGAAACATCCAGACTTGACTGAGCTGGTTACAAAGCAGCTATCGCGGCGCTTTTTGTTATGATGTTGCATTCTCCACGGACGTAGTCTGATCCTCATGAAGCTGTATTTCTCTGCTCTTCTCCTGCTCGTTCTGACGGCCTGCTCCAGTGGCCCAAGGCTGGACACCAGTCACCCGTCGGTGAATTTCGACAACCGTATTCAATACGTGGTCATGCATTACACCTCCACCTCTCTGGAGCGCTCGCTCCAGTTGCTGACGCATGGCGAGGTCAGCAGTCACTACCTGATCGGCGATGACAAACAGGCGACCATCTACAAGCTGGTCGATGAAGGGGCGCGTGCGTGGCATGCCGGGGAAAGTGAGTGGGATGGCCGCACCTGGTTGAATTCCAGCTCGATCGGGATCGAAATCGTCAATCCCGGCTACACCGAAACTCCGACCGGTCGCCTGTGGTATCCCTATACCGACGCGCAGTACGAGTCGATCAAGGTATTGCTCAAGGATATCGTCAAACGTAACAAGATCGACCCCAGACACATCATCGGCCACAGCGATATTGCGCCGTCGCGCAAGCTCGATCCGGGTCCGCTGTTTCCCTGGAAGCGTCTGGCTGCGGACGGTCTTGGCGTCTGGCCCGACGAACGGCTGGTGGCGCAACAGCAAGCTTCGATGATGAACAACCTGCCCACCATCAGCTGGTTTCAGCAGCAATTGGCACGCCTGGGTTACACAACGCCTCAGACTGGCGAGCTGGACCTCGCCACCCGGCAGGTTCTGGCAGCGTTCCAGATGCATTACCGCCCTGCCCGTTTCGACGGCGAGCCAGATGCGCAAAGCGCGGCCATCCTGCAGGTGCTCAACCGCACTCGCTGAGCGCGAGCTATATCCGCGCTTGTTGCTATAACTGATGGGTACTCTTGCCTGAGTATCCATCGATGCCGATAGCGTCAACGCGTCTCCGTGCGGTCCTTTCCCGTCCGTGGCTGCTGGCACTGCTGGCAGCCTTGCTGAGCGCGGCTGTATTGCTGACGGGCAGTTTCGGGCTGGCGTTACAGCAGGCACGGCAAACCGAAAGTCAGCAGATGAACGCCCAAGGCGAGCGTTTTCTGATCAGACTGGAGCAACTGTTCAGTCAGCTACGCACCGGGCTGGATCAACTTGAGCATCAGCCGCTGCGACGTTGCAGCCCGGAAATGGTCGGGCGCCTGCGCGAAGTGATTTCCGGCAACCGCTTCATCTACGAAGCCGCTTATGTGGGGGACGCCCGCTCCTGTTCCAGTTGGCCGCGCAAGCGTTTGCTGAACGAAACCCGGGCCCCCGATATTCGCGGTCCCACGTACGACTACTGGCTGAACACATCGGCCCAGCCGGACGATAACCTCGCGGCGCTGGTGTTGGGGCGCGGCGACTTTCGGGTTTCAACCTCCCGTGGGCACCTGACCGATGTGGTCGATCTCCCGCCCGGTGGCAGTCTGCTGGTGGTGCTGGATAACGCGACCCGCGCCATTCCCGTGCTCGGACCCGCCCAGCCTTGGCCGGTGCCTGGCTGGGACACGGGTGGCAGCGAGCCGCTGATTACCACGCAGACCCGATTGATCTATCGTATGGCCACGCAGAGCCCGGAATACCAGTTGGTAATGATCACTCCGCGCACCGGGCTGCACGACGACATCACCGGCGCAGGGTGGTGGCTGATTCCGGCCAGTCTGATGGTGTCGATCTGTGTAGGTGGGCTGGTGTTTCAGATCATGCGACAGCGCAGATCCTTGGGCGCCGAGCTGACCGGGGCCTTGCGTCGAGGCGAGTTGAAAGTCCTTTATCAGCCCATCTTCAACCTGCACACGCGGCTATGTGTGGGCGCCGAGGCGCTGGTGCGCTGGCATCGCCCGGACGGCACCGTGACCAGCCCCGATCTGTTCATACCGCTGGCAGAAAACACTGGCCAGATCCGGCAGATTACCGATTTCGTTCTGCAGCAGACCCTGGAACAACTGGGCGCTCTGTTGCGCGCCAATCCGCACCTTTATATCTCGGTCAATCTGGCGGCCTGCGATGTGATGTCAGCCCGGATAGGAAGGGTCACAGCCAGGTTGCTGGCGCTGCACAAGGTGTCCGCTCGGCAGATCGCCTTCGAGGTTACGGAGCGGGGCCTGATCGACGTGGTGGTAGCGCGTAATCATCTGCAAACGCTGCGGGATCGCGGCCATCAGGTGTTGATTGACGACTTCGGCACGGGGTACTGCAGCCTGGCCTACCTGCAGACGCTACCGGTGGACTGCCTGAAAATCGACAAGGCGTTTGTCGATGCATTGGGCCATGACGCCGCGAGCAGCGGTGTGGCACCACACATCATCCGCATGGCGCATGCCCTGCGGCTGAAAGTGATTGCCGAAGGTATCGAGTTCGAGTCGCAGGCGGCGCTGTTAACCAGTGAAGGCGTTATCTACGGTCAGGGCTGGCTGTTCGCCCGTCCGCTGACCGCTGCGAAGTTTGCCGAGCGAGTGACAGGTGGACGTCGCAGCATCCGGCGACGCAAGGATGATGTCGCCTGACGATGCGCTGCGCCTGTACAGGATCAGAGCGGCAGCGCCATATAGAACTGCGTGCCCTGCCCCGGTCGGGAGTAGACGCCCATTCGGCCGCCGTGCAACTGAACGATTTCCTTGCACAGCGCCAGGCCCAGTCCGGCGCCGCCTTTCTTGCGACCGACCTGAACGAAGGGCTCGAATATCCTGGCCTGCTGGCCGTACGCGATGCCCTCGCCGTTGTCTTCCACGCTGATCACCGCACGCTCGCCATGCCGCCTGGCCTGCAACCGGATCAGACCGTTTTCGGGCGTATGACGCAGGGCGTTGTCCAGCAGGTTGTCCAGGACTCGCTCCAGCTGGGACTGGTCGGCATGCAGGCGCGGCAGGGTTTCGTGGATGTCGAGCATCAGCACGATGCCTTGTTCCTGCGCCTGCGCGTCGAAACGTGCCTTGGCCTCCTCCAGCAGTGACTCGATCGAGCACGGCGCCAGTTTGAGTTTCTGCAGACCGTTCTGATAGCGCGAGAAATTGAGCAGGTCGTTGATCAGTTGCATCAGCCGCTGCATTTCTTCGGTGACCGTGTTGAGCAGGTCCGCCTCGCGTGACTCCGGCGCGAAATGCAGCCGTTCCTGCAGCAGGCCGAAAGCCATGTGCATGCCCGTCACCGGAGTGCGCAGTTCATGCGAAGCACGCAGGACGAACTCGCTGCGCACGCGCTCGAAGGCACGTTGTTCGGTGACATCATGCAACACCATGACCGCACCGAGAATGTGCCCCTTGGTGTGGCTCACCGGCGTCATGCTGTAGGTCAGCAGGCGTGACTCGTTATCGATCTCGATGGCCAGGTCTTCCGGCGCACGCTCCAGACTCCCGCCGCGCAAGATCAGGTGCAGCTGTTCGTCCAGCTCGGGATGCCCCAACGCTTCGCCGAGCCCCTGGCCCAGTCGACTCTCGTCCCAGCCAAGCTGGCGTTGGGCCACAGGATTCAAGTGCTCCAGCCGTCCTTGTCGATCAATCATGAGCAGGCCGTCGTCGATGCTGTCCAGCACCGCTTGCAGGCGTTGCTGACCCGCCAGGAGTTCGTCGACATTGGTCGCCTGATGCTGACGCAAGGCCTCGGCCATGATGCCGAAACGTCGGGTCAGCAGGTTCATTTCAGCGGCCGAGGAAATGGGCAGCGTCACTTCGTAATTGCCCTGTCCGATACGGTCTGCCGCCTTCGCCAGCGCCTCGATGGGCGCGCCGAAGCGACGGGCGATGCCGTGCGCAGTCACGAAGCCTATGCAGAGCACGGCCAGCCCGACCAGACCCAGCAGGCCCGCAATCCATAAGGCACGTTCACGCGAGTTGATCTCGGCGTTGCTGATGCTCTCAAGCGCCTGACGATGGATATCCAGCAACCCGTTGCGCAGCCTGTCGAAACTGTCGCTGAGCTGTGGATCGCCACGAATGCCCCGCTCATCATTGCCCAATCGTTGCCAATCGTCGATAAAGCGCTGGTAGTCGGCCTTGGTTTTTTCGAACGCGCCCTGGATCGTCTGCCGACTGTCATTGGCGGCGCTTTGATCAAGCAGGTCTTTGAACTCTTCCTGCTCCTTTTGCAGCAGCGCTTCGTCACGCTGCGAGCCGGTCATCAACACCAGTTGATCGCCGAGGTTCTGCCGCAGTTTCAGGCCGGTGTCGAGGATGGCGAAGTTGTGCTGAATCAACGATTCCTGCGTTCTGGCCATCTGCATGACGCTCACCAGACCCAGCAGCAACCCCAGCAAGGCAACGGTGATCAGGGCCGAAATGCTCAGGAACAGGCGAGTGCGCAACTTCATGGCCAGCTTCATGTGAGGTCAATCATAGGTTGTACTGTTTACGTTTTCGGTAAAGCGTCGAGGCATCGATGCCCAATGTCTTCGCTGCCTGATCGAGTGTGTCACTGGTCGCCAGTACTGCGCCGATGTGGGCTTTCTCCAGCTCGTCCAGGCTCAAGGCCGCACCGACGCGTGGTGCGTTGTTCGCGGGCTGTTCGGCCATGCCCAGGTGGCTGACTTCCACCCGATCCTGCGGGCAAATGATGCTGGCCCGCTCGATGACGTTGCGCAGTTCGCGAATGTTGCCCGGCCAGCGGTAGTTGAGCAGTGCGGCGCGAGCCTCTTCGCTGAAGCCCCGCGCCGGACGAGCGTATTCCTTGACGAAACGGGCCAGAAAACGATCGGCCAGGGTCAGGATGTCTTCGCTGCGTTCACGCAAGGCCGGCAGGTGCAGCGTGATGACGTTCAAGCGATAAAGCAGGTCTTCACGGAAGCGCCCGCTGCGCACCATGTCCTCAAGGTTGAGGTTAGTGGCCGCCAGGATGCGCACGTCGGCCCGACGGGTAACCGGGTCGCCAACGCGCTCGTATTCCTTGTCCTGAATGAAACGCAGCAACTTAGGTTGCAACGTCAGCGGAAAGTCGCCGATCTCGTCGAGAAACAGAGTACCGCCATCGGCCTGATTGACCCGCCCCAGCGTGCTTTCGCTGGCACCGGTAAACGCTCCGCGGCTGTGGCCGAACAGTTCGCTTTCCATCAACTCGGCTGTCAATGAAGGGCAGTTGATGGTCACGCAGGATTTCTTCGCCCGTTTACTCCAGCCGTGAATGGCGCGCGCCAGCTCACCTTTACCCGTGCCCGACTCGCCCAGAATCAGGATGTTGGCGTCGGTCACGGCAACCTGACGGGCCGTTTCGAGAATGGCCATCATCGACGGGCTGTGGGAATCCAGACCGTCCTTGGGTTTGCGAATCTCCCCTTCCAGCGCTTCAAGACGCGCAGACAACTGCCGCACTTCGAGCTGCTTGGCGGTGGCCAGCCTCAATTGATCGGGGCTGCAGGGTTTGACCAAGTAATCAGCCGCGCCAGCCTGGATGGCATCGACCGCCGTGTCCACTGCCGAATGCGCCGTCACGATGACCACGCGCATCCACGGTGCCTGAATACGCATTTGCGCCAGAACGTCCAGACCATTGTCCTCGCCCAGGCGCAGGTCCAGAAAACACAGGTCGAAGACCTGGCGTTGCATCAACGTGTCCGCCTGCGCTGCGCTGTTGGCAGTGGCGACACTGTAGCCTTCGTCTTCCAGACAGTACCGGAAGGTGCGGAGGATGGCGGACTCGTCGTCCACAAGCAGAATACGGCCCTGATTCTCAGTGGCTGCTTCCATTTTTCCTACGCTCCTTAATGAATTGTCTCAGTTAGTCTCGGAATCATCGGGCAAGTTGCATGGTCAATTCTGATTGATTCTGCGGCATGCATGCTAGCTGTCTGTTCATTTATTCGCGAACCGACAGATTAATCCGTGTTTATGTCGCTAAAACCGTCCATTTTGAGACGAACAGCCAACCCTGGAAGGAGAACCCCGGTGTACTCACTGAAAAAGTTAGCGTTGATTACCACAACTGCTGCCGTGCTGGGCGCAAGCCCGTTGCTGGTACAGGCGGCTCAGGAAGATCTGCCTACCCAGTTGGCCGAAGCGCGTCAGGAAGGTTCGATCTGGACAGCTTTCGCGTTGAACAAACACCTCAGCCCTTTCAAGATTGATGTGGATGTCGAGCGAGGCACCGCGACGCTCAAGGGCAAGGTCGAGAACGAGGTGGATCGCGAGCTGGCTGAACGCATCGCGCTGGACATCAAGGGTATCGACAAGGTCGACAATCAGTTGGAGATCGATGCGGCCGTCGCCACCGAACCCGGTGCCAAGGCCAACATGGCTCAGCGGTTCGAAGATGCGACACTGGTCGCTACGGTGAAATCCAAGCTGCTGTGGAGCAGCGTGACCGAGGCGCTGACCATTGATGTCGACAGCAAGGATGGCGTCGTCACCCTCAAAGGCCGCGCACAGAGCCCTGAAGCCAAGGAGTTGGCGGGCAGCCTGGCGAGTAACACTGACGGTGTAGTCAGCGTCAATAACCTGATCAGCCTGAGTGCCGCCGACTCCATTGCGGCCAAGACTCAGCCGCAAAACCTGAATCCAGTGGAGCAACTGAGCGACGCCTGGGTGACGAGCAAGGTGAAATCCAGCCTCATCTATAGCCGTAACCTCGATGGCCTGAACATCAAGGTGGACACCAAGGAAGGGCTGGTGACGCTTAACGGTGTGGTCGCCAACTTTGCCGAGAAGGAACTGGCGGTCGAAATCGCCCGCAATATTCGGGGTGTCAAAGGCGTGAATGCCGACGCTCTGAAGGTCATGGCGCGCAGCGCAGGCTGATCCACGTGGCGCCTGCGTCCGGCGCTTCGTGCAGAACGCACGATTACAAAGGTGTAATCGTGCAGCTTGCGCGTAGGAAGATGTTCGCCAAGTTTGTAAGTAGTTGAATTTATTGGTTTTATCCCGGTGTAAGAAACTGGCATGCAGTCTGCAATATCCCTTTCAACGAAGGCCGACACATGACGGCCCGTACGATTGAATGCCCATTCGGGTGGAGGGAGTTTGCGGATGAACAGCCAGCGTATTGCACAGTTGCGTATTTCTCCCCTGCACGTACAGCAAGGCCTGTTTTTGCTTCTTGCCCTGCTCGTCACCCTGATTGCCATTCAGCAGTTCCAGCGCTGGACTCAAGCCAGCCAGGTCACTGAAACCAGACAGCAAATCATTCACAGCAGTGCGTCTTATCGCAGCGTCAGCGCTCCGGTCAGTCAAGGCACCGCTGCTTTGAGCCTGCGCCCTGTAGAGGGTGTCGTCTCGGCGAATGAAGTCGCGCCGCAGCAAAAATGGGTCTTCTGATCCGACTTGAAGCAATCGCATCAATCAAATTCAAACAGCTGTAAAAAGGAGTATCACCATGTTGAGTTGGGCCATCACGTTTCTGATCATCGCCATTGTTGCCGCCGTACTTGGCTTCGGTGGTATCGCCGGCACCGCTACAGGTATCGCCAAGATCCTGTTCGTCGTGTTCCTGGTAATGTTCGTTGTGTCGTTCTTCTTCGGTCGTCGCGGTCGAGGCTAACGATGCATACCTCGCTCCGTACGCTGGCAGCCGTCCTGATCATGGGCGGCAGTGCCTTGGCAACCGCCGCCAATGACGGGCAAGCCCGGGTCAATGAACTCTTGAGTTCTGCGCCCGAGTACCGCCAGACCTGGATGAAGGTCGTGCAGAAGGAAGAGCGATTGCCGGAATGGGTGTTGAACCTGTCCGGCACTTCCGAGCAGATGACGGCAGTGACCGAGGACGGTGATCCATATTTGGTGGGTCCGCTCTGCGAGACCGCCGATACGTGCAAGAGCAAGCGCCTGATCGTGGCGTTCAGTCTCGACAAGGAAGATGCTTACGCGATGCTGGTTGAAGTGCCTGCGGGTCTTCCGGCGGACAAGTCCCCCACTCGTCATGCTACTTACCGCTATTTGGGCAAGCCCGATGAGGGTATGCAGCAACTGCTCAACGAGCAGCTGCGCAAGGACCCGAACTGGTATTGATCCAGAGGGAAAGCGTCATGGAAACCTGATGGCGCTTTCTTATTGCGCGACCCGATGAAGGTACGCGCATGACCATGGGGCTGGGATGTACTGATTGTTTGGATCGGTGCGACCTAGGGGTACAGGGAGTGCCTCCGCCGAGGGCCGGGTCAGGCAGGTTGCCGCGCATGTCAGTGATTTCCCGACCGTCCTGGTCGAGCCAGATCATGCCACCTGCGTGGCACTTTACGTTTTCCGGATTTGCTTCTCCTCTGGTTGACCGTATATCCGCTAGATGTCGTAGGAATTTTCCACTACAGCGCTTTATTCCCCTCCCGCTCAAATTTTCTGCCAACACGCCGCAGGTGACGTTTTAGCCACCTTTGCGCCGAATAGCCCTGTCTCACTTTGTCGCAAATCAACCTTTTCTGTCGTTTTTGTATGCCGATCCTGCATGGGGTAGTCGTTTACGGCATTAGACGTAGGTCCGCGCCGTG
>NZ_MUIO01000070.1 GCF_002087235.1 Pseudomonas floridensis
CTCCCCCACCGCCACCACCCGAGCCGGAACAACCGGTCGAGGACCCGGACGCGGTCGAGCCGCCGCCCAAGCCGATCGAAAAGCCGAAGGTCGAGAAGCCCAAGCCGGTCAAGAAACCTGAACCGGTGAAAAAGCCGACGCCGCCTGCGCCGCCAAAGCCGGTAGCCGCCCCTGCACCTGCCGCACCACCGACGTCAACGCCTGCGCCACCTGCTCCGGCAGCGCCAGCAGCACCGGTCAAGGAAAGCGCGGCGGTCTCCGGACTCGCCAGCCTGGGCAACCCGCCGCCCGAATACCCGGGACTGGCGCTGCGCCGCAGTTGGGAAGGTCGCGTCGTGCTGCGCATCAAGGTACTGCCCAACGGCCGTGCCGGCGCGGTCGAGTTGACCAAATCCAGCGGCAAACCGGTTCTCGACGAAGCGGCGGTGGAAGCGGTGCGCAACTGGAAGTTCATTCCGGCCAAGCGCGGCGACACGCCGATTGAAGGCTTCGCAACCCAGACCATCGATTTCAAGCTGCCGGAATGATTCGGCACATGACCACAGACAATTCAATTCAAGCTGGTGAGGTGTAAACCATGAACGCATCGCTCTCTTCCATGATCGTCCCCGCCGTGCTCTGGGCACTGATCCTGTTTTCCGTTCTGAGCTGGGCGCTGTTGCTGATCAAGTCCGCGCAGTACGTGAAGCAGAAGTCCCAGAACAAACAGTTCACCAAAGCCTTCTGGGGCGCACCGGACCTGCTGACCGCCGCCGAACACGCCTCGCAATACCCGGGCTCGCTGGCACGTATCGCCAACAGCGGTTTCGAAGCCATGGCCGTGGACGAGTCGCCACGTACCACGCAGCAACTGGCGCACACCATCAACCGTTCCGACCGTCTGGAGCGCAACCTGCGCCAGCAGATTCAGAAGGAGCGTCGTTCGCTGGAAAGCGGCCAGGCGATTCTTGCCAGTATCGGCAGCACCGCGCCCTTCATCGGTTTGTTCGGGACGGTCTGGGGAATCATGGAAGCACTGCAAAGCATCGGCCTGACCGGCTCGGCCAGCCTTGAGGCGGTCGCCGGTCCCATTGGTCACGCGCTGGTCGCCACCGGCGTCGGCATCGCGGTCGCCGTGCCTGCGGTGCTGATCTACAACTTCTTTCTGCGTCGCCTCAAACTGGCCGTCGCCGACATGGATGACTTCGCTCACGACTTCGATGCCCTCGCCCAGCGCAGTGCCTTTGCCGTGACCCGTCAACCCATCGCCAGCAAGCAGGGCCATGCCGTGCGGGAGGCAAGCTAATGTCGTTCTCCACTCAAGACAGCGATGAAGTGCTCAGCGAAATGAACGTCACACCGCTGGTGGACGTGATGCTCGTGCTGCTGGTGGTGTTCATCGTCACCACGCCGCTGATGACCAATGCCATCAAGGTCAATCTGCCCAAGACCGGCGCAGTCGCCCCCGCCGAGAAGAAGGACCCGGTGGTGGTCAGCGTCGACCAGAGCGGCAAGTTCTTTTTGGCCAAATCGGAAATCGCTCCGGAACTGCTGGAGAAAAGCCTGCAGGACGAGAAAGCCAAGGACCCGGAAATACGCGTCCAGTTGCAGGCCGATACCGACGTGAACTACGGCCAGGTGGCCAAGGCCATGGCCTCCATAGAACGGTCGGGCATCACGAAGATTTCCGTGATGACGGCCAAATGAATTGAGGGTTTCGCGCCGCGAAACCCTCTGACCCGACTCCCTCGAACACGGTTATCCGTGGGCTGAAAAGCCCTTGGCGGGGAGCGGCTTGCTGGAAAACAACGCAGTGGAACGCCTGCCCGGCACAACCGGGCAGGCAAAGAGGGCTCACAAGGCCATTTTCAATAATGTCTGGACCAAGTCGGAAATAACCATGCTGATGAATCTCCCCGGATACACCCTCAAGCCACTGGCCCTCGCCGTTCGCCGTCATCCTCGCGCGCTGTTGTGTGCACTGGCCATGGGCATGAGCGGTGCCCAGGCGGCAGACGCCGTCGAGGCGGACACCGCCAGTGAGTCCGTCTCCGCCGCCGCGGTCGTGCCTGCCACGACCCAGTTGCAACGTGTTGAAGTGACCGGTTCGGCGATTCGCCGGGTCGATGCCGAAACCGCCGTGCCGATCACCATCCTGCGCGCCGATGACCTGAAGAAACAGGGCGTGACCACCACTCAGGAAATGGTCCAGCGCATCACAGGCAGCCAGTCGATCAATAACAGCGCAGGCTCGGTCGGCGCCGGGACCGGTGGCGCCTCCTTCGCCGACATGCGCGGGATTGGTCCGAACAAAACGCTGGTTCTGCTCAACGGACGCCGCCTGGCCAACAACGCGATTTCCGGCGTGGGCTCGCCCAATGGCAGCGCCATCGACCTGAACATGATTCCGTTCGCCGCCATCGACCGCGTGGAAGTGCTGCGCGACGGCGCCTCGGCACTGTATGGCACCGATGCGATCGGTGGGGTGATCAACTTCATCACCAAGAAAACGCTCACCGACGGCTCCCTGACACTGGGCGGCGAAACGCCGACCAATAGCGGCGGCGGTGCCACCAAGGACATGAGCGCCAGCTGGGGTTTTGGCGATCTGGAAGAAGACCGCTTCAACGTAATGGGCGTGTTCAACTACAACAAGCAGCAGAACCTGGATGCCAACGACCGTTCGTTCGCCCGGGACTTCGTACCGGGACGCGGCCTCAACCAGACATCCGGCACGGCATACCCCGGCAACTATTTTCAGGGCGACAACTCTTCCAACCCGCTGGGCACCAACTGTTCAGGGCCTAACCTGATCGCCCGCAACGGCATCTGCCGCTTCAGCACCCGTGAGTACATCGACCTGATCCCGCAGACCGAAAAAACCTCGTTCTTCGGCAAGGCCACCGGCAAACTGGCCGATGATCACAACGTCAGCCTCGAATACTTCTGGGCGCGCAACAACAACCACACCGACATCGGCCCCGCACCGCTCACCGGCCTGTCGCTGGATTCGTCATCGCCGTTCTACCCCGGCAACGGCATCACCCCGGCACCGACCAATTTCACCATCGATCCGACACAACCCGTCGACACCGCATGGCGCGAAACGGCTGCCGGTCCTCGCGGGCAGAGCGACCAGAACACCAGCCAGCGCTTTCTGCTGAACTTCGACGGGCTGGTCGGCGGCTGGGACTACAACGTCGGTGCGTCGTACAACCAGAACAAGGTGCTGTCCAACCTCACCAACGGTTACATCAGTGACGCGGCAATGATCAATGGCCTGGCCAATGGCGTGATCAACCCGTTCGGCCCGCAGACGGCGGCCGGCCAGGCGCTGATCGATGCCAGCGAATACCATGGCCAATATTCCAGTGCCGTGGGCCGCGTGGCCGGTATTGACGGACGCATCAGCCGGGAAATCGGCGACTGGTTCGGCGCAGGCCCGGCTGGTCTGGCGCTTGGCGGCGAATACCGCAAAGAGAAGATGCATCAGCAGTACGAAGCGTTCGTCAATGACGTCAGCAGCCTGGGCGCGGATGCGGCGGGTAGCGTGTCGGGCGAGCGCAGTGTGAAAGCCGAATACGCTGAATTGAGCGTGCCGGTGCTGGACAGCCTCGAACTGAGCGCAGCGGTTCGTCACGACAAGTACAGCGATTTTGGCAGCACCACCAACCCCAAGTACTCGTTCCGTTACCAGCCGGTCAAGCAACTGGTAGTCCGTGGTGCCTACAGCGAAGGTTTCCGTGCGCCGTCGCTCTATGAGCTGTACGCGCCACGCAGCACCACATTCAGCCAAGGTTTCTATGACGACCCGGTCCTGTGTGCGGGCGGCACCGTTCAACCCGGCGGCAATGCCGGTCGCGACTGTGCGCAGCAGTTCCTCAACAACAGCGGCGGCAATACCGAACTGTCTCCGGAAAAAGCCCGCAACGTGACACTGGGCTTCGTTTACCAGCCGGTCAGCAACCTGTCGATGGGCCTGGATTTCTGGTGGATTCATATCTCCAACCAGATCCAGTCGTTCCCGGAATCGGCAGTCTTCGATGACCCGAGCACCTATGCCGACCGCTATATTCGTGCCGCAGACGGCTCGATCGCCAACATTGTGACCGGCAACGCCAACCTGGGCATCGTCAAGACCAGCGGTGTGGACGTCAGCCTCGACTATCGCTTTCCGAACACGCCGTATGGTCAGTTCGGCCTGGGCATGACCGGCACCTACGTCAATCGCTACGACTACCAGAACATCATCGACGGCCCCTACACCGACAAGGTCGGCGACTTCCAGGGCGATGGCGTGATTGCGCGCTGGAAACACGTGCTGGTGGGCTCCTGGTCGCTGGGCAATACCCGCGCATCCATCACCAACCGTTTCACCACCGGATACAACGACTACGATCGCACCACCCATGCACGCGTCGCCTCGTATGCGCTGTGGGACCTGTCGGTCGGCCATACCTTCGACAAGGTGCTGGACGTCGATGCGGGCCTGCGCAACATGTTTGACCGCAACCCGCCGTTCTCCAACCAGGCCTATAACTTCCAGTCCGGCTACGACCCGCGCTACGCCGACCCGTTGGGCCGCACACTGTTCGCACGCATGACGTATCACTTCTGAGGATGAAGACGCGACCCATACCCGCTCCGTGGGTCACGTCCACATTGCGAGCTCGCCCCCTCCGGCCACAGGTTTCATCCACCTTCCCCGGCCGGAGGCCTTTTTCGCAGCGCGAAGTCATTCAGTGCGTACGAGGATAGCCCCATCATGTCGCGTCAAATCCGTTTTCTGCGACGCCTGCTTCTGGGTGTTGCGGTGTTATGCACCTGTTGGCAAGTCGCCCTGGCCACGCCGACACATGCCCTGACTGTTTATGGCGAGGCACCGAAATACCCGGCCGGCTTCAAACACTTCGATTACGTCAAACCGGACGCCCCCAAAGGCGGATCGCTGACCCGCTCAGCCGAGGAAATCGGTCAGTTCAACTACCTGAACCCTTACGTCGATCAAGGCATTGGCGTGGTGCAGGTGGACAGTTGGGTCTACTCACCATTGGCATATCGCTCGCTCGACGAGCCTTACACGGTCTACGGGCTGATCGCGGAAAAAATGGAAGTCGACCCGGACGGTCTGTGGATTCGTTTTTACCTCAACCCCAAAGCACGTTTCGATGACGGCCAACCGGTTACCGCCGAGGACGTGCGCTACACCTTCGAGCTGATGACCACCAAGGCCAGCTTCAGCTATCGCCCGATGTTTGCCGACGTGAAAGACGTGACCATCGAAGGGCCGCTGCAGATTCGTTTCGACTTCAAGAACAACCTCAACCGCATGCTGGCGCTGGACATCGCCAGCCTGCACATCCTGCCGCAGCATTGGTGGAAGACCCGCGACTTCGCCAACGGCGGGGGTTTCGAGCCACCGCTCGGCAACGGACCGTACCGCGTCGCCAAGGTGGATGCCGGACGCAGCGTGGTCTTCGAGCGGGTCAAGGACTGGTGGGGCAAGGACCTGCCGGTGAGCCGCGGCCTGTACAACTTCGACACCCTGACCGTGAATTTCTACGGCGACACGGAAATCGCCCGGCAACTGCTGCAGGCCGGCGCGTTCGACTACAACCGGGAGTTTTCTTCGGCGGGTTTCACCGTGGGCTACAGCGGCCCGGCCATCGATGACGGGCGCTTGCAGAAAGACATTCTGGCTACCCGACGCCCGGTAGCGGCGCAGGGGTTTGTGTTCAATCTGGACAACCCGATCTTCAAGGACCGCCGCGTACGGCAAGCGTTGTCGATGCTGTGGGACTTCGACTGGATCAATCGCCGGGTGATGCGCAACTTCTACCTGCGCCAGCAAAGCTACTTTCCGAAAAGCGAAATGGCCGCCACCGAACTGCCGGACGAGGCCGAGCTGAAAATTCTCGAACCGCTGCGCAGTCAGGTTCCGGACGAGGTGTTCACCCAGGTCTATCAGCCGCCGAAAACCGATGGCAGCGGTTACATCCGCGACAAACAGGTGCAGGCCCTCAAGCTGCTGGCCGAAGCCGGATGGCACCCGAAAAACAACAAGCTGGTCAACGCGGCGGGCGAGCCGATGGTGTTCAGTTTTCTCGACGGGCAAGGTGGCTTTGATCGTTTGATTCTGCCGTTCAAACGCACGCTGGCGCAGATAGGGATCACACTGGACTTCCTGCGCATCGACTCGGCGCAATACATCAACCGGCTCAATGCACGCGACTACGACATGATCGTGGTCACCTTTCCCAAAAGCGGCAATCCGCTGATCTCGCCCGGTCGAGACCTGTACAACCTTTACGGCTCGCAGAGTGCCACGGAAGTTGGTAGCTCCAACGCCATGGTGTTGCGCAACCCGGCCGTGGACACGCTGATCGACGGGCTGGTAGCGGCCAACAGCCGCAGCGACATGGTGCATTACGCCCGTGCACTGGATCGGGTTCTGCAGTGGGGTTACTACATGATTCCCAACTACTTCTCCAAGGGCACGCCGCTGGTCTACGCCAACCGGTTCGGCAAGCCCGACACGGCGCCCATTTATGACGTGGGCCTGGAAACCTGGTGGCAGATCAGCCCGACACCGCTGACCAATGCCCAGGCTGCCGAACTGAACGGCAAGACCCTCGCAGCGAAGGAGCATTGAGATGCTGGCCTACGTAATACGACGCCTGCTGCTGATCGTTCCCACGCTGCTGGCCATTTTGATTGTCAATTTTCTGATCGTGCAGGCCGCGCCCGGTGGGCCGGTGGAACAGGCTATCGCACGCATCCAGGGTTTCAGCCCCAACGGCGTGGGCGGCGGTGGCGGCGAAATGGCTTCCAACGGCACCGCCAGCCGCAGCACGCGGGGTCTGGACCCGGCGTTGATCGAGTCGATCAAGGAGCATTACGGCTTCGACAAACCCATGCATGAACGCTTGTGGCTGATGCTCAAGAACTACGCGCAACTCGACTTCGGCAACAGCTTCTTTCGTGGCGCGCCGGTGACGGAACTGATCGCGCAGAAGTTGCCGGTGTCGCTGTCGCTCGGGCTGTGGGCGACGTTGATCACGTACCTGATTTCCATTCCGTTGGGCATTCGCAAGGCCGTTCGCCATGGCAGCGCGTTCGATGTGTGGAGCAGCACGCTGGTGATCATCGGCTACGCCACCCCTGCGTTTCTGTTCGCGATTCTGTTGATCGTGGTGTTTGCCGGGGGCAGCTACCTGAGCTGGTTTCCGGCGCAGGGCCTGTTCTCGGAAAACTTCGACAGCCTCGGCACCTGGGGCAAGGTGAAGGACTATCTGTGGCACTTGGTGCTGCCGGTCACCTCGCTGGTGATTGGCGGCTTCGCCACGTTGACGATTCTCACCAAGAACAGCTTTCTCAACGAAATCAGCCGCCAGTACGTGGTCACGGCGCGGGCCAAAGGCCTGACGGAACACCGCGTGCTGTACGGCCATGTGTTCCGCAACGCCATGCTGCTGGTGATCGCCGGTATTCCGCAGGCGCTGATCGAGGTGTTCTTCGCCGGTTCGCTGCTGATCGAAACCATCTTCGGCCTCGACGGGCTGGGACGCATGAGCTACGAAGCGGCGGTGTCGCGGGACTATCCCGTGGTGTTCGGCACGCTGTTTCTGTTCACCCTGTTCGGCCTGCTGATCAAGCTGGTGGGCGACCTGTGCTACATGCTGGTCGATCCGCGCATCGACTTTTCCGCGAGGAGCGCGTGATGTTTGAGTTCTCTCCCCAGAGCCAGCGACGCATGGCGCTGTTCAAGGCCAACCGGCGCGGCTGGTGGTCGCTGTGGATCTTCGTCGGTCTGATGCTGGTGTGCCTGTGCGGCGAGTTGATCGCCAACGACAAGCCGCTGCTGCTCAGTTTCGACGGTGCGCTCCATTACCCCGCTTTTCACACTTACATGGAAACCGATTTCGGCGGCGAACTGCCGTTCGAACCGGATTACGCCAGCGATTACGTGCGCCAGCTGATCGCTGCGAAAAACGGCTGGATGCTGTTTGCGCCGATTCCGTTCAGCCACGACACCATCAACTACGACCTGGATGCGCCCTCGCCCAGCCCGCCCGATAACCGCAACTGGCTGGGCACCGACGAGCAGGCGCGTGACGTGCTGGCGCGGGTGCTGTTCGGGGCGCGGATTTCGATTCTGTTCGCCTTGCTGCTGACCGCGATCAGCACAGTGATCGGAGTGTGCGCCGGAGCGATTCAGGGCTACTGCGGCGGCATGACCGACCTGATCGGCCAGCGCATCCAGGAGATCTGGTCAGGGCTGCCGGTGCTGTACCTGTTGATCATTCTGTCGGGCTTCGTGTCACCGAACTTCTGGTGGCTATTGGGGATCATGGCGCTGTTTTCGTGGCTGTCACTGGTCGACGTGGTGCGTGCCGAGTTCCTGCGTGGGCGCAATCTGGAATACGTCAAAGCCGCTCGCGCACTGGGCCTGACCGATGCCGCGCTGATGTGGCGGCACATTCTGCCCAACGCCATGACCAGCACGCTGACCTACCTGCCCTTCATCATCACCGGTGCCATCGCCACCCTCACCGCGCTGGATTTCCTCGGCTTCGGCATGCCCGCAGGCAGCGCTTCGCTGGGCGAACTGATCGGCGAAGCCAAGCGCAATCTGCAGGCACCGTGGCTGGGCCTGACCGCCTTCGTCGCGCTGGCACTGATTCTGTCCCTGTTGGTGTTCATCGGCGAAGCCTGCCGTGACGCATTCGATCCCCGGAGCTGACATGCACGACAACCTGATTGAGATACGTGACCTGCGCGTCGCCTTCAACGGCCATGAAGTGGTGCATGGCGTCAGCCTCGATATCCGGCGCGGCGAATGCCTGGCGCTGGTGGGCGAATCCGGCTCGGGCAAGTCGGTGACCGCGCATTCGATTCTGCGCCTGCTGCCGGGCAAGACGGTCAGCACCCAAGGCTCGATTCGCTACGACGGGCTGGATCTGGTCACCGCCAGCGACAAGCAGTTGCGCAGTTTGCGCGGCAACCGGGTGGCGATGATCTTTCAGGAGCCGATGAGCTCGCTGAACCCGCTGCACACCGTGGAAAAACAGATCGGCGAGATCCTCATCACCCACAAGGGGCTCAAAGGCAAGGCCGCCCGCAATCGCACCCTCGAGCTGCTGGAACTGGTGGGCATCCGTGATCCGCTCTTGCGCCTCAATGCCTATCCGCATCAACTGTCTGGCGGTCAGCGGCAGCGCATCATGATCGCCATGGCCCTGGCCAACGAGCCCGATCTGCTGATCGCCGACGAGCCGACCACGGCACTGGACGTGACGGTGCAGGTGAAAATCCTTGAGCTGCTCAAATCGCTGCAACAGCGGCTGAACATGTCGCTGCTGTTGATCAGCCACGACCTCAACCTGGTGCGCCGCATCGCGCAGCGGGTCTGCGTGATGCGCGAAGGCGAAATCGTCGAGCAGGCCGACTGTCAGACGCTGTTCGACAGCCCGCAGCACCCTTACAGCCAGTTGCTGATCAACGCAGAACCCGATGGCGAACCCGTGCCGTCGACCCACGGCAACACGCTGCTGTCGGTGCTGGACCTGAAAGTCTGGTTTGCGTTACCCAAGTCATGGTTCAAGCGCGAGCCTCAATACGTCAAGGCGGTGGATGGCGTGAGTTTCGAGCTGCTCAAGGGCAAGACGCTCGGCATTGTCGGCGAGTCGGGCTCGGGCAAATCGACGCTGGGCCAGGCCATCCTGCGACTGGTGGATTCCGAAGGCAGCATCCGTTTCGGCACCAAGGAACTGAGCCTGCACAGCCAGCACCTGATGCGCCCGCTGCGTCGTCAGTTACAGGTAGTGTTTCAGGATCCGTTCGGCAGCCTGAGCCCACGAATGACGGTGGCGCAGATCATCGCCGAAGGGCTGGTTACCCATGGCATCGGCACGCCGAAAGAACGCGAGCAAACGGTGATCCGCGTTCTGGGCGAAGTGGGTCTGGACCCTGCCAGTCGTCATCGTTATCCCCACGAGTTTTCCGGTGGACAGCGCCAGCGTATTTCCATTGCCCGCGCACTGGTCATGGAGCCGGACCTGATCCTGCTGGACGAACCGACCTCCGCGCTGGACCGCACCGTACAGAAACAGATCGTCGCCCTTTTGCGTGATTTGCAGATCCGTCACGGTCTGACCTACCTGTTCATCAGCCACGACCTGGCAGTGGTGCATGCCCTGGCGCATGACCTGATCGTGATCAAGGACGGCAAAGTCGTCGAGCAGGGCCCGTCCCGCGAGATATTCGCCGCGCCGCAACAGGCCTACACACAGGAACTGCTGAGGTCGTCGGGGTTAGTGTTTGCCTGACGGCTAGTTGTGAAACGTCTGGCCCAAGGCTTCCAGACGCATGGCCAAAGGTGGCAGGCGTTGGCTGCTGGACGCGAGCACGCCGATGTTGGCGGCGGTCTGTTCGGCGATGATCTGCACGGAGCGCAACTGGTCTGCGATTTCGCGACTGGCCGTGGACTGCTGGTCGGTCGTGGACGCGATCAGACCATTGAGCCGGGTGATATGGCCGATGCCCTCGCCCACCGCGACCAGCGACTGTGAGGCCCGCTGGCTGTTTTCCACACAGCGCCCAACGCCCTGGCGGCTGTCCTGCATGGCCGTTGCCGCCTGACGGCTGCGCCTCTGCAGATCGCCGATGATGGTCTGGATTTCCTGGGTTGACGACGCGGTGCGCTGGGCCAGGTTGCGCACCTCATCGGCCACTACTGCAAATCCACGCCCCTGCTCGCCGGCTCTTGCGGCTTCGATGGCGGCATTGAGGGCCAGCAAGTTGGTCTGTTCGGCAATGCTGCCGATCACCTCAAGCACCTTGCCGATCTCTTCGGACTGACTGGCGAGGGCCTGCACGGTCTCATCGGTGGTATTGATGCGCGCCGCCAGCTGAGTAATTTCACTCTGCGCCAGTTCGACGCTCTCACGGCCGTGGGTGACTTGTTCGCTGGCGACATCGGCGCGCTGCACCGCGTGCGCGATGTGTGCGGCGATGTCGGTCATTGCGTCGCCCATGCGCTGCATGGCACCGGTCATGCGGGCAATTTCGCTCAACTGATGCAGGGCGCCGGTTTCCAGCGTGCTGCTGGCGTTCGCCAGATCATGGCCAAGCTCTCCCAGCCCGCGCGTATCACGCACCACGCCGTCGATCAGCCCGGTGATCTGCAACAGGAAGCGCTCGAACTGCTGCGTGAGCGGAACACGCTTGCCCGAATGCTCATTGCTCACTATTTCGGTACTGAACTGGGTGGTGGTGGCGAGCATTCTGTCGAGCATGTCCTGATTCTCGACAGCCTCGGCCTGATTCTGCACGGCCAGGTAGATCAGGATCACCGTCTCGACCACCACATACACGGCGTGCACCAGCACCATGCTCCAGCCGTCGGCATGGTGCATGACATAGACCGGGAAGCCTGAATGCTGCAGCAAATGAAACACCACGTGGTGTAAGGCGATGGCGGCCGCCGCCACCAGAATCGGCAACCAGTCGCGGTAGAACGTGAGCACTGCGAGCAGAACGAAGATGCCGAAATGTATTTCGATCATCCCGTGCGCCTGGTTGATGTGCAGCGCGGCCATGACCATCAGCCCCACCGCAACACAGCAGCGCATCAAGCGGGCGCCGCCGATGGCACGATAAAGGCCGGTCAGCACCAGTGCGGTGCCGCCGCCGATCAGAGTCGCCTGCGAAAAGGTATCGAACCAGAAGGCCAACCCAAGTGAATACACAAACAACAGCCAGATCAGACCCAGCATGATCCGGTCGGCTTTGCGGTAATGCTCAAGAAAACGTGAGGCAGGCATCGGACACATCCTTTTGAAATCCATGGCAGGGGAGAAGCGTCGTTTTCATTTTGCGAGCAAGAGTTCGGCCAGAAAGGTCAGCGGATAATAGCTTTACGCCAGCAAACGAAGAAAATGTATTCTCAGCGCTCATGAAGCCGATGGGCAGGGATCAAAGGTGACGCTGCAGGTTGCCTGCAAGACCGCACGCGGCGAGTGCCGGGAGGCATTCCCACGCGGCGCATGGGAATGCTCATCATAGAGGCGTCAGTGCCGCAGCAGTTTGCGCAGCGGCACGCCGTCTTTCATGACCGGGGATTTGATCACGATGTAGCTGAAGTATTTGGAGATGCCGATGTTCTTGTCGAGCAATTCTTCGATCACTTCCTGATAGTGCTGAATGCTGCGGGTCATGAAGCGCACGAGGTAGTCGTAGCCGCCGCTGATCAGGTGACACTCCAGCACCTCGTCCACATGGCGGATGTTGGCTTCGAACTTGGCGAAGTCTTCGCGTTTGTGGTCGCTGAGGGAGATTTCCGTGAAGACCGTGACCGATTCGGTGATCTTCGCCAGGTTCAGGTGTGCCTTGTAGCTGGATATATAGCCCGCCGATTCCAGGCGCTTGACGCGTTGCAGGCAGGGGCTCGCTGACAGTCCCACGGCATCGGCGAGGCTGACGTTGGTCATGCGCCCGTCTTTCTGGAGTTCTACCAGGATATTGATATCAATCCGATCCAGTTTGACCAAGCCTTCCATTACCTACCTCTTGCAGTGCCGTTCACAGTGTCTACCTTCTAGCAAAATCAGCGCCGTAAAGACAGCTGATGCTGAGCGACCAGATCAGCCATGCTGTTGATACAGAGATCGGCGGGGCATGGTTGACGGTGCTGCGCACGGCTACGGCGAATCAGGCAGAGCCCGCCATCGCCCAGCGCAGTCGCTGGCGGGCGTGACACCAGCAGGGTTTCCCGGGCCTCCAGACCCATGTCGGCCAGCCAGCCGGTGTCGTCCAGTGGATGAGTGGTCAGCGACAGCAGGCTGTCGGGTTCCATCCCGAGCCGCTCGCACAACAGGCCGCGGTCCTGCAGATCGCGGTCGGCGTAGACCAGCAAACGATAGAACTTGCGCAGATACAGCATGGCACCGGGCGCGTCTTCGAATAATGTCCAGCCGGGCACCGAACGCGCGAAGGTCATGCCCTCCTCCCAACTGGTCTTGATGCCCAGCCGCTCGGCCAGTTGGCGATGCGCAAAACACAGCAGGCCACTGAAACCCAGTTCGTCGAAACGCGGATACAGCGTACCGATGACCTCGTTGAATCGGGCGAGCACTTCGTCCCTGTCCGGTGTACCCACCGCGTTTTCAAGCAGCGGCTGCAGGGCCGTCCAGACGCCGGAATCACGGTCCACCAGCACTTCATCGCAATCGATCAACAATGCGCGGTAATCAATAAGCCCCATGGCAGGCAACGTCTCCATTTCAACGGTTGATCCGTAATCGCGGCGTCGTGCGACAGCCGCGACTTGTCTGCCCTCAACTGGACTTCAATACCCGTGCCAGAGCGGCATCCAGAATGGTCAGTGCTTCATCGATCTGTTGCTCGGTGGTCACCAGCGGCGCGAGGAAACGCAGCACGTTGCGGTACACGCCGCACTTGATCACCAACAGGCCGCCGATGCGCGCCTGATCGATGATCCTCGCGTTGAGATCAGAGTCCGGACTGCGTGCGGCGTCGTTCTTGACGATTTCCATGGCGAGCATGAAGCCGGTGCCACGCACATCACCGATGCAGCTGTGGCGCTCTTTGAGCTTGAGCAGCCCGGCACGCAAGTGCTGACCCAACTGTTCGCCACGCGCCAGCAGGTTTTCCTGCTCGTAGGTGTCAATCACCGCCAGTGCGGCGGCGCAGGACAGTGCGTTGCCACCGTAGGTGCCACCCAGTCCGCCCGGAAGCGGAGCGTCCATGATCTCGGCACGCCCGACCACGCCCGACAGCGGCATGCCGCCAGCCAGGCTTTTGGCAACGGTGACCAGATCCGGCTGGATGCCGGCGTGCTCGAAGCCGAACCATTTGCCGGTCCGGCCGAAACCGGTCTGGATTTCATCCAGAATCAGCACGATGCCGTGTTGCTCGGTCAAGGCCCGCAGTGCTTTCAGGAAATCAGCCGGAGCGCTCAGGAAACCACCATCGCCCTGCACCGGCTCGATGATGATCGCGGCCACCCGATCCGGGGCTACCTGAGTTGCCAGCAACTCATGCAACGCCGCCAGCGCCAATTCGCTGGTGACGCCGCGATAGGCGTTCGGATAAGGCGTGTGGAACACCTCGGGCGCCATCGGGCCGAAGTTTTGTTTGTAGGGCTGGCTCATGCCGGTCAGCGTGGTGCCCAGAAGCGTGCGGCCGTGGAAGCCGCCACGAAACGAAATCACAGCCGGACGATTGGTGTGGGCGCGGGCGATCTTCACCGCGTTTTCCACGGCTTCGGCACCGGAAGTAAAGAACACCGCCTTGTGATCGATTCCACTTTGGCCGGCAATCATCAGGCTCAGACGCTTGGCCAGATCCACGTAAGGCTGATACGAGACCACCTGAAAACACGCATGGGTCACTTTCTCAAGCTGACCCTGAATGGCTTTAACCACGTTTGGATGGTTGTGGCCGATGTTCAACACGCCGATGCCGCCCACGAAATCCAGATAACGTTTGCCATCGACGTCCCACAGCTCAGAACCCTGTGCGCGGTCGATGACCAGCGGATGGGCCGTAACAATGCCACGCGGCACGAACTGATCGCGCTGGCGGAGCAGATGAGGTGTTTCGTCGACTTTGCTGTTCATGGTTTTACCTATAGTGAGCCAGGCAACCGGCGGGTGGCTGCGATGCTGTTCAGGTTAAGCCTTCAGCGAAACGATCTAAGCCGAAGTTCGGCTCTCAGATGTTCATATCGACTGTTTTTCACCTCGCAAACGGCAGATTCCTTCAACCCTTTGCAGGCCCGGGCAATCTGCCGCAAAACGCACTTTTTCAGCGAATAGAGGTGCTGGGAACGGGCGTTTCAACAGATCGTGCTTCAGCAATGCGGCAAGATGAAGCCCCACTCTCACACTCAGGAAACGCCCATGCCCGCCTTCCTCTATAAAGCCGATCCTGCTCGCGCCGAACGCTGGCGAGTGTTGTTCGCCGAGCACGCGCCCGACATCGAATGGCGGGAATGGCCGAACATCGGAGACCCGGCCGACGTGCATTACCTGGGCGCCTGGCTGGCACCGGATGATCTGCAACAGGTGCTGCCGAACCTGAAAGTGCTGTTCGCGCTGTCGGCGGGTGTCGATCAACTGGACCTGAGCCGCATTCCCAAATCACTGCCGGTGGCACGGTTGCTGGATCCAGGTATCAGCCGGGGTATGTGCGAGTACGCGACCTTCGCGGTGTTGAGCCTGCACCGCGACATGTTGCGTTATCGGCAACAGCAGGTCGAAAGGCGCTGGAAGGCGCACCCACTGAAGCCCGCTCACACGCGTCGCGTGGGCGTCATGGGCCTGGGTCTGCAAGCGCAGCAGATCCTGTCGAGCCTGAAGCCGTTTGGTTTCGAGCTGTCAGGCTGGGCACGCAGCGAACACCACGTTGAAGGCGTGACCTGTTATGCCGGTGAAGCGCAGTTGCATGCATTTCTGGGCCAGTGCGACATCCTGCTGTGCGTGCTGCCGTTGACCGGCCAGACCGAAGGCATTCTGAACGGCGCGCTGTTCGAGCAACTGCCCCAGGGCGCGGCCCTCATCAACATGGGCCGTGGCGGCCATCTGGTGGAGAACGACCTGTTGGCGGCGCTGGACAGCGGACATCTCAGCGCAGCCGTGCTGGATGTCCTGCAACAGGAACCTGCGTCGACCGATCATCCGTTCTGGACGCATCCGGACATTCTGCTGACACCGCACGTGGCCGCCATGACACAGCCGGAAAGCGCTTTCGCGGGGCTGCTGGACAACATTCGCCGTTTCGAACGCGGCGACGTCATGCAGGGTCAGGTGGATCGCGGTCAAGGTTACTGAGCGCGAATCACCCTTCACGAGCCGTTTCGCTTACCGACAGGCAACAAGGGTTTGCCTTACAATGGCGCTCGTTCAACCGAGAGCCTTGTCATGACCCGCACCGTCGTCCCTCGCAAACCCCGCGCCCGCAGCCAGGCCAGGATCGATTCGATTCTGGACGCTGCCCGCACGCTGCTTGCATCTGAAGGGGTGGCCAGCCTGTCGATCTACAGCGTGGCGGAACGTGCCGGCATTCCTCCGTCGTCGGTGTATCACTTCTTCGCCAGCGTCCCCGCGCTGCTGGAAGCCCTGACCGCCGACATCCATGCGGCTTTCCGGGCATCCCTGCAAGCCACCATCGAACATGATTCGCTCGACAGTTGGCGCGACCTGTCGCGCATCGTGGAACTGCGCATGCTGGACATCTACAACGCCGACGCCGCCGCCCGGCAGTTGATCCTGGCGCAACACGGCCTGACGGAAATCAACCAGGCCGACCGCCAGCACGACATCGAACTGGGTCACCTGATGCTTGAGGTCTTCAACCGCCACTTTCACCTGCCGACCCTGCCGAACGACGTGGACGTATTCGCGCTGGCCATGGAATTGGGCGACCGTGTGTATGCCCGCTCGGTGCAACTGCACGGCGAGATTACACCGCGCATGGCAGTGGAAGGGATGCGGGTGTTTGATGCGTATGTAGGGTTGTATTTGCCGGTTTATCTGCCGAAGCGGAGTGTTTGAGAGGCTGTGTTGATGTTGAGCGATGGTGCTTACCGAGGTTCGGTACGAACGTCGGCCAGCAAAGCTCAGGCAAGGCAAAGACAGGCGCGAAACGGTCGGAATCGCGTTCGACTCTACTCGCTGTAAATGAGCATTCAGACAGGGTTTGTGTATGAGCCTGTTTTCTGATTCGGTATCACTGAGCGCACCCATCTTTTATACAAACTCAGGTTGGGGATCTTAATCTGTCCAGATCACGCTTCGCCTTCGCCAAAAATTTTCTGTTTTTGTACTTGGCATTTGATTCTGAACGGAAATTGAAGAAGCTTCCAGATTTCTCATTGAGGCTGCGATAGGCGATTTCTTTTTCGAGATGATCAATACGGAGAGTTGTAAGTCCAGACGAGACTTTGCCTCGGTTTTGAATTTTGAACGCGGTCACCTTTCTTGCGGCAGTCAGGTAGCTGATTCTCAAAGCTTCCAGTTCACCCGTTCTGTCTAATGGAGCCCCTACGTCTGTCTGAACGCCTCGAAAAGCAGAAGATGAACCCGCCCCACCATGGCTGCTAATTGAAACATTGCCGCCAGATACACTTGCCTTGGCCAATGTGCTGTTTGCAGTTGCTGAGGGGGACGCTATGGCGGGTATGGCGGGTGTGCTTGCCGCAGCGGGACTTGTTATTACCGGGACAGCAGAGTTTGCAGCATGTTTCGTGAGATCGAGCCCAGAAGGCACATATCTCAAATCAACGCCTATGGGCACCTTTTCATATCGCCTCACAGGAGTCATGTTCCAGAACTTCGCATGCCCCGTCGGATCCTTAGAGTTAACCGGATCCCCC
>NZ_MUIO01000071.1 GCF_002087235.1 Pseudomonas floridensis
GGCTTCTTCAGGTGCAGGCGGACGCTGTAGTCACCGAGTTTCTCGGCGCTCTTGATCCAGTCGACGTTCTGCACCGTGACCACCTTGGATTCAGGCGACACCACGTAATTGAGTGTGAACACTACGTCGTCGGCGGTGAACGGATCGCCGTTGTGGAATTTCACGCCCTCGCGCAGCTGGAAATCGATGGTGGTGTCGTCAACCTGCTTCCAGTGGGTGGCCAGCATGGGTTGGTACTCACCGTTGTCAGGGTTGCGATAGACCAGGTTGTCCCAGATCAGGCGACCAAGGATCACGCCTTCGCGCAAATCGTTGTGGTAGGGGCTGATGTTTTCCGGCTCGCTGTCAGAGGCGTAGACCAGTGTGTCGTCGGCCTTGCCGGCGAAGGCGGAAAAACTGCTGAACAAACCCAGCAGCGCGATGCTGCGGGCGAAACCCTTGATGCCCATGCCGTCGTCTCCCTCTGGCGAAGTGGTTGTATCAAAGGGCAGTGGGTCGCAAATGCGAGAAGAGGGGTGTGTGTTGAACGGCCATGATTTTCTTTTGGTCTAGCCGACGGCCTCGACACGACTCTAGGCAAAGCGTATCAATGCCACAAGTACAATATTTCGAATCTTTCATTGCCAAAAAGGCAACACAGGAGGCGCGATGCAACTCTATGGCGTGCAATCTACGGCCCTGCGCTATTTTCTGGAAGTGGCGCGCTGCGGCTCGATCAGTGAGGCGTCGACCCGGCTCAATGTCGCGTCCTCGGCGGTCAGTCGCCAAATCAGCAAGCTGGAACGCGAACTGGACGCGGTGCTTTTCGAGCGTCAGGCGCGAGGCATGGTGCTCAGCGAGGCAGGCACTCGCCTGGCGACGTACGCACGCAAATCCCAGCTCGAGGCCGAACAGGTGGTACTGGAAATCACTGAGCTGCAAGGCCTGCAACGCGGTCACGTGCGGGTTGCGTGTTCCGAAGGTTTCGCTCTGGATTTCCTGCCGCAGTGCATTGCCCGGTTCCGGCGCATCTACCAGGGCATTCATTTTTCAATGGAGGTCTGTGCGCCTGCGCAAGCCACCGAACGGGTCCGCTCGGGTGATGCGGACCTGTGCCTGACCTTCAGCCTGACTCCGCAAAACGAAATCAAGGTCGAGCATGTGCACAGCGGCGCGATCTGCGCGGTGGTCAGCCCTGAACATCCGCTGGCGTCGCGCAAGGAAGTGGCGCTGGCCGAATTGCAACCCTATGCCATCGCACTGACCAACACCGATACCACCTTGCGCCAGTTGTTCGATATCTGCTGCGGCGTGCAGGGCCTGTTGTTCGATCCGGTGCTGACCAGTAACTACATCGGTGCGCTTCTGCGGTTCGTGCGTGAAGAGGGCGGTATCAGCCTGTCCAGCGAGATGACGCTGGACAAGCGTGTGCAGGAAAAACAACTGGTCTCGCTGCCGATCAGCGATGAGGGCATGAAGGCGCGCCGCATCGAGCTGCAAAGCATGGCTGGCCGCAATCTTCCGGTCGCAGTGGCGGCGTTTCGGGATTTTTTGATAGAGGAATTGATGAAGACCTGAAACCAGTCCCTCGATTCATGTTCGGTCGGTTCTTTTGTGGCCAGTGCATGCCGCACGATCGGTTGATGTCGCTTGTCATGATGATGTTATAGTGTAACGAATTTGCCGGGGCAGACAGTATGCGCCCCATGACATCAGGCTTCGCTTTAGAGGCGAAGCCGACCTACGAGACGACCGACTCACATGAACAGTTCTCTCCCTGATGTTGCCCTGACGGAAGCATCTTCGGCCCTGATTGCCCTTGACTGGGTGGGTATGCGAGCCATCGAAGTGCCAATAAGACTGAGCGAAGAGGGCGTCAGCCATCCGGTTCATGCCTATGTTGACCTGCACGTTGACCTGGCCGATCCGAGCGTCAAGGGCATTCACATGTCGCGGCTGTACCGGCTGCTTGATCGTTTTGCCGAAGATCGGGTGCTCAACGTTGCCTCTCTGTCGGACCTGCTCGAGGCGATGGTTGAAAGCCACGCCAGTTGCCGTTCGACCCGCGCCCGCATCAAGCTGGACTTCAATCTGCTGTGCCGCCGACCGGCGCTGGTCACCGAGGGGCTCAGTGGCTGGACATCCTATCCGATTACCCTTGAGGGCGTTTGGGAAGCGGGGCGTCTTAGCCTGGATCTTGCCGCTGACATTACCTATTCCTCTACCTGCCCCTGTTCGGCCGCGCTGTCGCGGCAGGCGCTGGAGCAGGCGTTCATCGCCCGTTTCGACAGGCAAACCTTCGTCGACACCATGCAGGTTGCGACCTGGCTGCGCGAGAACGGCTCGCTGGCCACGCCACACAGTCAACGCAGTGTGGCGACGGTGCAGGTACGCGTGCCGGAACACGCCACCGATCTTGGACTGATGGCGCTGATCGACACCACTGAACGCGCGCTGGGCACCCCGGTACAAACCGCCGTCAAGCGTGCCGACGAGCAGGCGTTCGCCCGGCTCAACGGGCAGAACCTGATGTACGTGGAAGACGCGGCCCGCAAGGTCCAGCAAGCACTGGAGAGCACTTACGCCGCATCCAGCGTCAGCGTGCGCCATTTCGAAAGCCTGCACCCCCACGATGCCGCTGCGCAAACATCCAACTACCTGACCTGAGGCTTGCTACCGTGATCCGTAAGAACCCGTCCGGCCATTTGCCGGTGATTGCCGAATCCGCCTACATCGACAAGACCGCCATCATCTGCGGCAAAGTCATCATCAAGGACAATGTGTTCGTGGGGCCTTACGCGGTGATTCGCGCCGATGAAGTCGACGCAAGCGGCGACATGGAACCGATCGTGATCGGTGCCAACTCCAATATTCAGGACGGTGTGGTGATCCACTCCAAATCCGGTGCGGCAGTGACCATCGGCGAGTTCACCTCGATTGCCCATCGCTCTATCGTGCACGGGCCGTGTCAGGTGGGTGACCGGGTGTTCATCGGTTTCAACAGCGTGCTGTTCAACTGTCAGGTTGGCAATGGCAGCGTGGTGCGCCACAACTCGGTGGTCGACGGACGCGATCTGCCGGAAAATTTTTACGTGCCGTCCACCACCCGGATCGGGCCTAATACCGACCTTTCGCAATTTCCACCGGTGAGCATTTCGGCCTCGGAGTTTTCCGAAGACGTGGCGCACACCAACATCGATCTGGTGCGCGGCTACAAGGCGCTGCAGAACGAGTTTTAACCGCTGACGGCGGGCGTTTCGTGACTCGACACGGTACGCCCGACCTCTCCGGAATTATCGACACCGCACACCCAACCACGGACGTTTACCCTTCATGACGACAGTTGTTCACCCCACTCGCGCGCTGACCTCCCGGCTGCGCTCCATCGACGCGCTTCGCGGTCTGATCATTCTTTTCATGCTGCTGGACCATGTGCGGGAAACCTTCTTTCTGCACCGTCAGGTGCTGGACCCGATGGACATCACTGCAACCGGACCGGAGGTCTTTTTCAGCCGCCTGTTGGCCCACCTGTGTGCACCGCTGTTCGTCTTGCTGACCGGGCTTTCGGCTTACCTGTATGGCGAGAAATACAGCGGCCGGGCGGACGTTTCGGCGTTTCTGCTCAAACGTGGCCTGTTTCTGATAGCCCTCGAATTCACCCTGGTCAGCTTTGCCTGGACGTTCCAGTTCCCGCCGACCGTAATCTACCTGCAAGTGATCTGGGCCATCGGCCTGAGCATGGTGGCGCTTTCGGCGATGGTCTATCTGCCGCGCTGGGCGCTGGTGGTGATTGGCGTGATGATCATCGCCGGCCACAACCTGCTGGACTCGCTGCACTTCGGCGTCGAGTCGGCAATGCACATTCCGTGGGCGATTTTGCATGACCGTGGCTGGATCGAGGTGTCGGACAGTCTGCGTTTGCGCACGTCTTACCCGTTGCTGCCGTGGATCGGCATCATCGCGCTGGGCTACGCCGCCGGACCCTGGTTCTCGGCAGGCTTCGATGCGGCCTCCCGTCGCGCCAGGCTGTGGATGTGTGGTTTGGGTGCGCTGCTGTGCTTTATGGTACTGCGCTTGATCAACGGCTACGGTGAAAAGCCGTGGAGCGTGGGCGAGACCGAACTGCACACGGTGATGAGCTTTCTTAACATCACCAAGTACCCGCCATCGCTGTTGTTCATCAGCCTGACGCTGGGCATCGGTATGTTGATTCTGATCGCCTTCGAGCGTTGCCAGGAAAAGGGCTGGTTGCGGCCGCTGGTGGTACTGGGCTCGGCACCGATGTTCTTCTACCTGCTGCACCTGTATGTGCTGAAGATTCTGTACCTGATCGCGCTGGCGATCTGGGGCAAGAATCAGGGCAATTACTTCGGCTTTGAGCACATGTGGGGTGTGTGGCTGACTTCGGTCGTGCTGGCGGTGCTGCTGTTCCCGGCGGTGCGTTGGTTCGCTTCGCTCAAGGCCCGGCGTCGCGACATCAGTTGGTTGAAATATTTGTAAGCGTCTTTTCAGTGGCTTCACCGCTACGCGACGGTTGCCTGAACAGCAACCGTCGCGTAGCGGTTCAAAAGAAGCGCATCAATCGCGATGCGCTTCACCGACGAAGGTCAACGATGTGAACAGGCCGCGTTCGGCGATATCGGCGTTGTCCTTCACCGGCAGCGTCACCTCGGCGGCGATGATGTTCAAGCCCTCGTTGCGTACCACCACGCTGGCCAGGCCTTGGGCATCCGTCTCGGCGCTGACCACGTCCGGCGCACTGCGGTAATCCCCGATCAATTTGATGCCCGCCGCCGGTTTGCCATCGAGCAGGACGCGCACAGGCAGTGGCTTGCCGGGACCGACTTTCAGCGGATCGACCTGCGGCACGATGACGAAGTCGAGTTTCTTGAATTCCGGCAAGTGCGCGCCTTCTTCATAGATCGCCACGCTATACTTGAAGGTATGGATCGAATCCGTGCCGTTGGGCACCTTGCTGCGTCCTTCGTTAATCCACTTCTTTTGCGCATTGCGCGTCCACATGCCATTGTCCAGCGCGACCGACATGACTGCCGGCGACTTGACCGGCACCAGACGTGCGTGATCGTCCAGCCGCTGGACCGTCACTGGAATCATCCGGCCTTGAAGGTCATACGCCCAGGCGCCGCTGATCTTTTGCGCCTTGAACGCGTTGTCTTCGGCGCCGTGGCCGTATACCACCTCGATGTTGCCACGACGTTGTTCGGTCCACAGACCGTGGGCGCTGGCCTGAGCGGCGAACAGGGCACTGAGCAGGCTCAAGGCCACAAGCGGTTTCGATGAAAGCATGATGCATCCTTGTTGTTTTATCTGTCGGGGTAGAAGCAGGATTCTTCGGGATCAGAGGTTCAAGGTGAGGCTGACTGTAAAATTGCGCGGTTCGCCTGGCGCCACCCAGTAATTGCTGAACGAACGCTCGTAGTATTTCTCGTCGAAGATATTGTTGAGGTTCAGGCCCACTGTCACGTTGTCGCTGGCCTTGTAATGCGCGAGCAGGTCGACGGTCTGGTAGGCGGGCAATTCAAAGCGTGTGCCTGACTCGCCGGAACGGTCGCCGACATAGGTGTACGCGGCGCCCACGTCCGAGCCGCGCAACACGCCTTCCTGAAATTCGTAGACACCCAACAGGCTGCCGCTGTGTTTGGCCACGCCTAGAATCCGGCTGCCGGTCGGGATGGTGCGATCACCTTTGGTCACTTCGGCATCGATGTAGGCGAAGGCACCGATCACCCGGACCGCTTCGGTCACTTGACCGGTGAATTGCAGGTCAAGGCCCTGGCTGCGCGCCTTGCCCACGGCACGGTTGCTGTCGGTGGACGGGTCAAGGGCCAGCACGTTTTCCTTCTCGATGTGGAAAGCGGAGAGCGTCGTGCTCAGGCGATCATCGAACAGTTCGCTCTTGATCCCGGCTTCGTAACCTACGCCTTCTTCGGGGTCGAAAGTCTTGCCTGCGGCGTCCAGCCCGTTGTTGGGTTTGAACGAGGTGGACACATTGGTGAACAGACCCAACTGCGGCGTAAGCTGATACAACAGCCCGGCGCGCTGGGTGAACGCATCGTGGCGCTGGCCGGAGGTCCGGTTGGTGGTGTAGTCGTCGACCTGCTGATCGAAATGCTCGACACGCGCCCCGATCATTCCGCGCAGTTTGTCGGTGAAGATGATCTGATCCTGCAGGTTCAACGCGCGGCTTTCGACATGCTCGAAGAAGTCCGTGCCCGAGCGAGCGCCATTGGGTTTGGGCTGACCGTAGACCGGGTTGTAGAGGTCGATGGCATAGGTGGTGCCCGCAACCGGCGCAATGTTGGTTACACGCTCGTTCTTGCGGTAGTTCTCGTATTCGGTGCCGATCAGCACTTCGTGTTCCAGGCCCATGCCTTCGAAGCGCCCGCGCAGTTCCAGCTGGGTGATGCTGTCATGCCAGTTGTTGTCACGCTCGCGATAGCGACGGTTGACGGTACGGCCGTCGGCACTCAAAGGACGGGATTCGCTGGCAAACCCTGACAGCTCGCCTTGCTTGTAGTGGCTGGCCAGACGCAGCGACCAGACGTCATTGAGCTGATGATCCAGGGCGAACTGGACCATGTTGTTATCGTTATCGATGTCGTCGTCAGGTTCGCCCAGGAAGGTCGAACGCGACACGCCGCTCCACTTGTTGTTGGGGGCGACCACGCCACGGTCGAACGTGGATTTCTGGCGGACGAACTCGGTTTCCACCAACAGGTGAGTGTCAGGATTCAACTGCCAGCTGAAGGAGGGCGCAACGAAGACGCGCTTGCTCTCGACGTGATCGCGGAAGCTGTTGTTGTCCTCGACCGCCAGATTGACCCGCGACAGCAGGTTGCCTTCCTCATCGAGGGGTGTGTTGACGTCCAGTGCCGTGCGATAACGGTCCCGGCTGCCTGCGCTGGTCTGCAAGGTGGTGAAGGCTTCGCGCTGCGGTTTCTTGGTGACAATGTTGACGGTGCCACCTGGGTCGCCACGGCCGTAAAGGCTGGCCGCGGGGCCTTTGAGCACTTCGATGCGCTCGATGTTGGCCGCGTCAGGTGTCGCAGGGTAGCCGCGGTTGGCGCTGAAGCCATCCTTGTAGAACTCGGAGGTGGTAAAGCCGCGAATGCTGTACTCGTAGAGTGTCAGGCCGCCAAAGTTGTTTTGCTTCGACACGCCGCCGGCGAAGTCGAGGGCACGTTCGACGCTGTTGCTGCCCAGGTCTTTCAACACCGCCGCAGGTACCACGCTGATCGATTGCGGGACGTCCTTGATGGCAGTGTCTGTCTTGGTGGCGGTGGCAGAGCGGGTCGCCCGATAGCCCTGTACCGGACTGGTGGCCGTTTCGTATTGATAATCGGAGGTGACGTTGACGCTTTCCAGCTCGATGGTCTGTGGCTGATCTTCCGCAAAACCGGTATTGCCCAACATCCCGATGGCCAAGCCTGCCAGAGACGCAATTCTACGAGACGACATGTGAGACTTCCTGATGGTTATAGATACAATATAACATCTCCGATGAGAATTGTTTCTATACAGAAGTATGCTGCTCGTACAAATTTTACGAAGCTCGCGGCGGATGAATCCTTGAGGTTCAGCGCATGGATGACGAGGGAACGGGACGTGAAATCGAAGCGAACGGAGCGTGGTCCGTTCGCCTTCCGCGATGAAGAGAAGGATTACTTGACGCGGTTGCTGAGGGTGCTGAGGGTGCTGACAGTGCTTTTCAGTGCGTTCAGATCGCTTCGTGTGTTGCTGATATCGTTCTTCAGGCTGGAAAGATCGTTGCTGCTGGCGTTCGAACCCGAACTGCGCTTCAGGTCACCGACCTGACTCTGCAACGCTGCGAGGCCACGGCCCTGTTCGTCGATCCTGCTTTTCAAACCGGACAGGTCGCTTTCGCTGCTGCGTGACGAATTGCCGTTGCTGCGCTTGAGTTCCTCGATCAGGCGTGCCTGAGCCTCTACGGTCTGCTTCAGACTTTCCAGTTTCGCCGCATTCTGCCTGGAGTCGTTCAGCAGCGCCTGGAGATCGCCGAGCGTCACGTTGGTGTTGCGCACCGAATAAGCTGAATTGGTCTCGTAATGGGTTGCGGCCAGATTGTCCTGACTGAACGCGCTGCCCGCGTTGAATTCAAGCGCTTGCGCCTGCGAACAGGCCAGGCCGGTGATCAGTAACGCCGCGAAACGATAACCCGAACGCGATGAAAAGGAGTGACACGCCATTGCAAGAATTCCTGGTCAGGTGCCGAAAGTGGCACATTGACATGACTTTAAAACGTAAGTCCGGTTCATGATCCGCCAGAATTTATTACTTGTTGATCCTGGCGGATCGGGCGTGTCAGGCAATTCCCTCAGCTTCCCTGCAATGGCTTGGCATCCTGAAAGAAATAGTCCTTCCAGGACGCAGGTTTGTTCTTGATCGCGCCAACGCGGTGCAGGAATTCTGCCAGCGGGTAAGTGTTCCTGGGCGTGATGGTGAACTGGAACTCCGGCTGATCGATGATTTTGAGCAGCTCGGCCCTGTCGATTTTCGAGCGAGTCACACGCAGGTAGATGTCGGCAGCCGCGCCGATGTCCTTGCTGACGAACTGCTCGGCTTCACTCAGAGCCTCAACGAAGGCTTTGTAGGTCTTGGGGTTTTCGTCGCGAAATTTCTCGGTGGCGAACAACACGGTTGGCGAGTTCGGACCCAGCAGATCGTAGGTGTTCAGGACCACGTGCACATTGGGGTTCTGCAGCTCCTGATCCTGATAGGGCGGATTGGAGAAATGACCGGTCAGTTCGGTTCCCCCGGCAATCAGGCTGGCCGCTGCATCCGGATGTGGCAGGCTGATGGTGTACTTGTCCAGACGCGCGAACTCTTTATCGCCCCACAGCTTTGCCGCTGCGTATTGCAGGTAGCGCGATTGCACCGAGACGCTGACGGCTGGCACTGCAATGCGGTCTTTTTCGGTGAAGTCGGCAATGGTCTTGACCTTGGGGTTGTTGCTGACCAGGTAATACGGAAAGTTGCCCAACGATGCGACCGCCTTGACGTTCTGTCGGCCGTGGGTACGGTCCCAGATGGTCAGCAACGGGCCGACGCCTGCACCGGCGATGTCGATGGAGCCCGACAGCAGAGCGTCATTGACCGCCGAACCACCGGACAGCTGAGTCCAGTCCACTTTGATGTCCAGGCCCTCTGCCTTGCCGTGCTTCTCGATCAGTTGCTGATCACGCACCACATTGAGCAACAGATAGACGATCCCGAACTGCTCGGCAATGCGGATTTGCCCTTCTGCCTGGGCCGTGGCTGGGGCCAGAAGCAAACCGGCGAGCACGCTCGCGCCCAGCCCGATGGCGGTCGCAAAGCATTTAAAGCGTGAAGTTCGTGTTGAAATGATTGACATGGGCGGCTCCAGAAAAGCGGTTTTTTGAGCTTATCGCTATAAAAATATTTATTTAAATAACGTTAATGCATAACCATAGGCATGTTTCGCTGTCGTTTCAGGCCAGCTCGAACTGGCGGTCCCACAGCGGCGAGACATCGATCCGCTCGCTCAGCACCCCGGCTTCGAAGAACACATCGGCGACCTCTTGCTGCGAGGCAATCGCCTGATCGTCGATGGCTCTGAGCTTCCATGGCTGGCTGCGGTTTTCGATCTGATCGGCGAATACCGCCGGGTCGATACCCAGCAGCTTTCCGGACTTTTGCGCCCACTGCGCCGGATGGTCGTTAATCCATTCCAGGGTCTGGCGCTGCCGGGCGAGGTAGTCGGTGATGGCCTGACGGCGCAGCGGATCTGCCAGTGCGGCGGGACGGGCAGCCAGCACGTAGTTGCCGGACAGATACCCCAGCGCGGTTTTCAACACCCGCGCGCCGCTGCGGAATTTGGCCAGTTGAATGAACGTGCCGTAGGTCACCCAGGCATCGAGCTGGCCGCTTTGAAAGGCACTGAAGCCGTCCTGCGGAGTGAGCGCGATGGCGTTCACGTCGGCCATGCTCAGGCCTTGCTCCTTGAGCGCCTTGATCAGGAAATAGTGAGCGGTCGTGGCTTTGACATACCCGACGCGCTTGCCGCGCAACTCGGCGACCGATTCGATGCGTGAGGCCTTGGGGATCAGAAATACCTGGTTGTTGACGTCGCCTTCCATCACCGCGATCAGCTTGGGTTGGCGATGGCTTTGAATCGAGAACACCGGTGGAATTTCGCTCATCGAACCGATATCGATGCTGCCGGAGGCGAGGGCTTCGACGATCAGGTTGCCGCCAGGGAATTCGGAAAACTGCACCTTGTAAGGACGTTTGTCGTTCCCTGCGTCTTCATTGAAGTTGGCGTCGCCGCCCCGGTAAGTGGCGACCTGCAGCGTCAGATCGGCCAGCGGATCGCTGGCGAACAGTCGCGGCGTCATACCCAGTGTGGCCGCGCCGAGCGTCACGGCGCTGGCGGTCAGAAAACGGCGTCGATTGAACAGTCCGTTGTGTGGCGTTTTGCTCATGCGCTCTCGTCCTTCAAGTACGGTCTGGGGTGTCGAGCGCCGATGTAAGCATAACGATGAATATTAATATTCTAATTTTTTATAATTAGCTTAGAAGTAAATGTGCTTTTTAATTGATTTCTTATGCGCCTAGTCTTGCTCCATCGACCTCGAATCAGGGAGCAATACCATGAGCAATGTCAGTGCCTTGCCGATCCCGGCCGACACCTTCAATTCGTCGGGCTCCAGCGTGAAGGAGCGGGTTACGCCGGAAGAATGGGAGGTGCGGGTCAAACTCGCCGCCGCTTACCGACTGGCGGCACTGAAACGCTGGACCGATCACATCTACACACATTTCTCGGCCCGCGTACCGGGCCCGGACGAGCATTTTCTGATCAACGCATTCGGTCTGCTGTTCGACGAGATCACGGCGTCCAATCTGGTCAAAGTCGATATCGATGGCACGATCGTCGATGACCCGACAGGCCTGGGCATCAATTACGCAGGCTACGTGATTCACAGCGCCATCCACGCCGCGCGCCACGATTTGCAGGCGGTGCTGCACACCCATACTCGCGACGGCATTGCCGTTTCGGCACAGAAGGACGGTTTGCTGCCGATTTCCCAGCACGCCATCGCCTTTTCCGGGCGGGTGGCGTACCACGGCTACGAAGGCATCGCGCTGGACCTGGACGAGCGCGAACGGCTGGTGGCGGATCTGGGCGACAAGAGTGTGATGATCCTGCGCAACCACGGCCTGCTCACGGGCGGCGTCAGTGTCGAGCATGCCTTTCAGCAACTGCACGCGTTGGAATACGCCTGCAACATTCAGGTTGCCGCGCAGTCGGCAGGCAACGCCGAGCTGGTCATTCCGCCGCACGAGGTCATTGCCAGGGTCGAGGAACAGGCCAGGGTCATCAAGGACGGGCACGGCCCAGGCGTGGCGCGGCACTGGAATGCCCTGATCCGCGAACTGGAACGCAACGACACCGATTACAAGACCTGAACATACCTTTACCCACACACACAGGGATACACATTGATGGGTTTCACTTATTGGCTCAGAGGCTGCGCTGCACTGTTGGCCTTCAGCGTGCTGGTGGGTTGCGGCGATGGCGAGAAACAGGCAGTTTCAGGTGGCGAAACGGATTGGTCGAAGGTCAAGCTGGTACTGGGCGATCAGGCCAAGGGATTGCGCACAGTGGTCGAGGCTTGCGGAGCGTTCGATGGCGTGCCTTATCAGATCGAGTGGGCCAACTTTCAAGGCGCGGCTCCTTTGTTCGAAGCCTTGCGCGCTGGCGCGGTGGATCTGGCGCCTGCCGGTGACACGCCGGTGCTGGCAGCGGCCACCGGCGGCGCGCCGTTGCGTATCGTGGCTGTACGGCGCAGTCAATCGCGCAGCATTGCGATTCTGGTGCCCAAGGATTCTCCGATTCAGACCGTTGCCGACCTCAAGGGCCGCAACGTGGTGATATCTTCGGCGCGTGGCAGCATTTCCCAGTACCTGCTGATCCGTGCACTGGCCAATGCCGGGGTCAACGAGGCGGACGTCAATATCGGCTTCGTCATGCCGACCGACGCACTGCCCGCGTTCAACGCCGGCAAAATCGAAGCCTGGGCAACGTTCGGCGTCTATCAGGCATTTGCCGAAGAGCAGGGCGCCCGCGTGCTGCTCAGCGGGGAGGGCATCAATACCGGGCTGACGTTCATCACTGCGTCGGACCAGGTGCTGACTGATCCAGTCAGGCGTCAGGCCATCAATGATGTTCTCAAACGCCTGGCCAAGGCGTTCGACTGGGCCCGCACCAACCCCGACCGATACGCCGAGGTATTCGCCAGGGTCAACGACATCCCGCTGCCGGTGTCGCGGCGCCTGCACAGCTGGGGCCTGGAGGCGCTGGAGCCGGTCGAGAACCGCGACGTCGAAGCGTTGCAGCAGGTTGACGATCTGTTCGTCGAGAAGAAGATCTTCCCGCACAAGGTCGAGGTTGCCGAGCTGGTCGACCGACAGGTATTTGTCCCGGAACGCGATATCACTGCGCGATGATGCGAGGCGTCGACGGTTGGTGTAGTGTGCGCACCCAAAACAAGGGGCGCCCACATGCAAGACCTGCTGAACGAAATCCTCGATGAAGTAAGACCCTTGATCGGTCAGGGCAAAGTGGCCGATTACATACCGGCGCTGGGCGGTGTACGGCCCGATCAACTGGGCATCGCGGTGTACGGCAACGATGGCCAGATGTTCAGCGCGGGCGATGCCGACACGCGGTTTTCGATCCAGAGCATTTCCAAAGTGTTCAGCCTGGTGCAGGCCATCGGGCATTCCGGCGAGGACATCTGGCAGCGTCTCGGGCATGAGCCGTCCGGCCAACCCTTCAATTCGCTGGTGCAGCTGGAATTCGAGCGGGGCAAGCCGCGCAACCCGTTCATCAATGCCGGCGCGCTGGTCATCTGCGACATCAATCAGGCGCGTTTTGCCGCGCCATCGCTGTCGATGCGCGATTTCGTCCGGCGGCTGTGCGGCAATCCTTCGATCACCTCCGATTCCAAAGTGGCTGAATCCGAATACCAGCACCGTTCGCGCAACGCGGCGGCGGCGTACCTGATGAAGTCGTTCGAGAATTTTCATGGCGATGTGGAAGACGTGCTGCGCAGTTATTTCCATCACTGCGCCCTTAGCATGAGCTGCATCGACCTGGCCCGAGCGTTTGGCTTTCTGGCCAATCAGGGTTTCTGCACCCACAGTGGCGAGCAGATTCTCAGTGCCCGTCAGGCCACGCAGTTGAACTCGATCATGGCCACCAGCGGCCTGTATGACGAAGCGGGAAATTTTGCCTATCGCGTGGGTCTACCAGGCAAGAGCGGCGTCGGCGGTGGTATCGTCGCCATCGTGCCAGAGCGGTTCTCGGTCTGCGTATGGTCCCCGGAGTTGAACGCGGCAGGCAATTCGCTTGTCGGTATGGCTGCGCTGGAAAAGCTCAGCGCGAGGATCGACTGGTCAGTGTTCTGATGCCCGAGCCGGGATGCTGACACCCTGAAGCACCAATGTGTTGGAGTCATGGATTGAATCGACGGTTGTTCAAGTCGCTCACGATGAGCCTGAGCCTGCTGGTCATGGCCGGTTGCGGTACCCGGACGCCTCAGGAGCCTGAACTGAGCCCCGAGCAGGCGCGCACGCGAATTGTGCGCCTGATGCCCGCCACGGTCAGCGACCGTCAGGCGTGGGCGACGGACATTCACGCGGCCTTCGCTGCACAGAAAATCCCCCTGACCACCGAGAACATTTGCTCAGTGCTGGCCGTGACCGAACAGGAGTCCACCTTCCAGGTCGATCCCGCCGTGCCGAACATGGGCCGCATTGCGCGCGGCGAGATTGACCGTCGTGCGGCACGGCTGCACATTCCCAACGCCTTGATTGCCGCTGCACTGCGGGTACGTTCGCCGGACGGCAAGACCTACGGCAAACGTCTCGATTCGGCACGGACCGAGAAGGAACTGAGCGCCATCTTCGACGATTTCATCGGCATGGTGCCTTTGGGCCAGACCCTGTTCGGCAACTTCAATCCGGTCAAGACCGGCGGCCCGATGCAGGTCAGCATCGCCTTTGCCGAAAAGCACGCCGAAGATTATCCCTACACCGTGGATCGCACCATTCGCCGTGAAGTCTTTACCCGCCGTGGCGGAATGTATTTCGGCATCGCCCACCTGTTGGGTTATCCAGTGAGCTATCGCCAGTCGCTGTACCGCTTCGCTGACTTCAACGCCGGTTGGTACGCCAGCCGCAACGCTGCCTTTCAGGCGGCTGTCAGTCAGGCTACCGGCATCGACCTGGCGCTGGACGGCGACCTTATTCGCTTCGACTCTACATCGCCAGGCGCCACCGAACTTGCGGTGCGAACCTTGGGCGACCGGCTGGGCATGAACAAGTCGCAGATCTGGAGCCAGCTCAAGCAGGGCGATACGTTCGAGTTCGAAGAGACCGAGCTGTACGACAAAGTCTTTGCCCTTGCGGATCGTGCAGCCGGCAAGCCCATGCCCCGCGCGATTCTGCCGGGCATCACCCTGAAAAGTCCGAAGATCACCCGCACGCTGACCACAGCATGGTTTGCCGAGCGTGTGGATGATCGACGCGAGCGCTGCGTACAGCGTGCGCCGGCGGGGATGTGATACGCAGCGTCGTCATCGCCGGCCTGCCGCTGACTCAATGTCCCGCCAGTTTCACCGTCATCGCATCGCGCTCACCGTCGAAAAACGTGTCCAGCACCTCCTGAAAAATCGGCCGGTCAGGCGCTGCGAGTGTGAACAGGGTCATGCTGGAATGCAGCTTCAGGTCGTCCGGAGAACTGAATATTTGCCGCGCCGTACGTTCTACTTGAGGGGCAATGAGCTGGGCACACTGCTCAAGACGCGGGCCGAGTACGGGATGTTTCAGATAGGCCATGGCCTCATCGAGACTGCCGATGGCGTAGCGCTGGGCCATGTCACTGCGGCCCAGGCCACGAATCTGCGGAAACACGAACCACATCCAGTGGCTGCGTTTCTTCCCGGCTTCAAGCTCGGCCAGCACCTGTGAAAGCACAGGTTGTTGAGCATCCACAAAGCGTTGCAGGTTGTAAGCATCGTTCATGATGAGCCTCCTGTTTTTCAGCGAGCCCGGACCGGTCGCCGTATGATGGCCGTCCTTTGCGGGGCCTGGTCCGTATCAAGAGTTCTTTTTGCCATGCCGGTTTTCAAGCGTTTTTCATCGTTCATGCAGCAAGCCTTCCGCGCCATGCACTTGGTGTGGGCCACGTCTCGCGGGCTGTCGCTCGGGCTGATCGTCGCCACGCTGGTGGCGGGTCTGTTGCCTGCGCTGGCCGCGTGGCTGGGCCAGCGCATTGTGGATGCTGTGGTCAGCGCCATGCAATTGCACGCCAGCACCGGCGAGGCTCCCTTGTGGCCGGTGTTGCGCTACGTGCTGTTCGAAGCGGGCGTGCTGGCGTTGCTGGCTGCCGCCCAGCGCGGTTTGTCGGTGCAGCAGGCGCTGTTACGGGTGCTGCTGGGGCAGAAGGTCAACACGCTGATTCTGGAGAAGGCACAGACCCTGTCGCTGATGCAGTTCGAGGACTCCGAGTTTTACGACAAACTGGTCAGGGTCCGGCGCGAAGCCTCGACCCGACCGCTGGCCTTGGTCACCAAATCGCTGGGTCTGATGCAAAACCTGATTTCGCTGATCAGTTTTGCCGTGTTGCTGGTGCATTTCTCGCCTTGGGCACTCGTTATTCTGGTACTCGGTGCGTTGCCGGTGTTCTTCGCCGAAGCGCATTTTTCCGGTGATGCGTTCCGCCTGTTCACCCGTCGCGCTCCGGAGACCCGACGCCAGAACTACATTGAAACGCTGCTTTCTCACGAGGGTTACATCAAGGAGGTCAAGCTGTTCGGCTTCGCGCCGCTGCTGCTCAAGCGCTATCGCGAGACGTTCGAGCGCCTGTACGCCGAAGATCGCCGCCTGACCGTTCGCCGTGACGGCTGGGGCTTTCTGCTCGGGCTGCTGGGCACCGCGGCGTTTTATCTGGCGTACGCCTGGGTGGTGGTGGATGCCGTGCATGGCCGCATCACCCTTGGGCAGATGACCATGTACCTGGTGCTGTTCAAGCAGGGGCAGGCTGCCGTCAGTAGCAGCCTCAGCGCGATCAGCGGTCTGTACGAAGACGGGTTGTACCTGGCAGATCTGTATGTCTACCTCGGCCAGCCGGTGGTCGTGCCGAGTGGTAGTCTGACCCAAGGCGCGCAGCTTGGCGACGGGTTGCGTTTCGAGGACGTGAGCTTCACGTACCCCGGCACCGGCAGACCGGCCCTGGAGCATATCGACCTGCATTTGGCGCCGGGCCGCAGTGTGGCGCTGGTAGGGGAGAACGGTTCCGGTAAAACCACGCTGATCAAGCTGCTGACGCGTCTCTACAAGCCTGATCACGGCCGTATTCTGCTCGATGGCAGTGACCTTCAGGAGTGGGACGAAGAGGCCTTGCGCACCCGCATCGGGGTGATCTTTCAGGACTTCATTCGCTATCAGTTTCTGGTCGGCGAAAACCTCGGCGTTGGTGACACTGAAGCCTTTCATGACGAAACACGCTGGCGCGAAGCCGCAGCCCAGGGCATGGCAGCGCAGTTCATCGAGCAGCTGGATAAGGGGTACGAAACCCAACTGGGCCGCTGGTTCGCCGGTGGTCAGGAACTGTCCGGCGGGCAGTGGCAGAAGATCGCGTTGTCGCGTGCCTACATGCGCCGTGATGCCGACATCCTGATTCTCGACGAACCGACTGCCGCGCTGGATGCCGGCGCAGAAGCCGCAGTGTTCGATCATTTTCGTGAATACGCCAAGGGCCGCATGACGCTGCTGATTTCCCATCGTTTTTCCAGCGTGCGCAACGCCGAGCACATTGTGGTGCTGGAACATGGGCGAGTGCTGGAGCGCGGCAGTCACGCCAGCCTGATCGCTGCGCAAGGGCGCTACGCCGCGCTTTTCGACTTGCAGGCTCAAGGTTATCGATAGATGAAGACAGTCATGCAAACCGATAAAAACCTTGCAGTGGGTCAGCGGTCGGCGTTTTATAGAGCTCGTTTTTCGACAGCGCTTGCGAGCGCTTTTTTCTGAACAAGACGGAGTCATCAATGCAATTTCGTTCATTGGGCAAGACTGACCTGTCGGTCAGCGCCATCACACTGGGCACCATGACCTGGGGCGAGCAGAACACGCAGGACGAGGCGTTCGAGCAGATTCGCATGGCCAAAGAGGCTGGCGTCAACTTCCTCGACACCGCCGAGATGTACCCGGTGCCGCCGCGTGGCGAAACCTACACCAAGACCGAAAGCATCATCGGCGAATACTTCAAGAAGTACGGCGACCGCAGCGATTGGGTTCTGGCCAGCAAAGTGGCCGGCCCCGGCCGCATGGAACACATTCGCGACGGTAATCCGCGTCTGGATCGCCATAACATCACCACGGCGCTGGATGCCAGTCTCAAGCGCCTGAACACCGACTATCTGGATCTGTATCAACTGCACTGGCCGGATCGCAAGACCAACTTCTTCGGCGTGCTGGGCTACACCCACGACCCAGATGACGTATCGGTCGAGATCGAAGAAACCCTGTCGGTGCTGGGCGATCTGGTCAAGGCCGGCAAGATCCGCCACTTCGGTCTGTCAAACGAGACGCCGTGGGGCACCCAGCGCTTTCTGCACTTGGCCGAAAAGCTGGACCTGCCCCGCGCGGTATCGATCCAGAACCCCTACAACCTGCTCAACCGCACCTTCGAAGTCGGTCTGGCGGAAATCGCCATCCGCGAACAGATTGGTCTGCTGGCTTATTCGCCGCTGGCGTTCGGCGTGCTGGCGGGCAAATACCTGGACGGAGCGCGCCCGGCCGATGGTCGTCTGACCCTGTTCGAGCGCTTCCAGCGTTACAACAACCCGCAAGCCGTCAGCGCCACCGAAAAATACGTGGCCCTGGCCCGCGAGCATGGCCTGGACCCGTCGCAAATGGCACTGTCTTATGTGACCAGTCGGCCGTTCGTGACCAGCAATATCATTGGCGCCACCAAGCTCGACCAATTGGCCGTCAATCTGGCGAGCATCGATGTCACACTGTCGGACGACGTGATTGCCGGGATCGAAGCCATACACATTTCGCAACCTAACCCGGCGCCTTGAGCGGAACGCCACTGAACTAAGTTTCAGCCTCGCCAGTCAGCATCTAACGCATGCCCTAGCAGACTTCGAGGCTGAAAATCCGATGCATATCTCTCTCAAGCAACAAGTCGCACTCGTCACCGGCGCCAGTTCCGGTCTGGGCGCTGCGGCGGCACGCGCTTTGGCGGACGCGGGGGCGGCCGTCGTCATCAACTACCATTCCAAGGCTGAACCCGCCGAGAAGCTCGCGGACGAGATCCGCAAGGCTGGCGGTCAGGCCGTGGCCATCGGTGCCGATGTGTCCAAAGAGGACGAGGTCGAGCGACTGTTCGCCCAGACCATCGAGCAGTTCGGCGCACTGGACATCCTGTTTGCCAACTCGGGCCTGCAAAAGGACGCCGCTTTCGTCGACATGAGTCTGGAAGACTGGAACACCGTCATCAACGTCAACCTGACCGGACAGTTTCTTTGCGCTCGCGCAGCCGTACGCCAGTTCATCAGCCAGGGCATGCGCAAAGACGTGTCGCGAGCGATGGGCAAGATCATTCACATGAGTTCGGTGCATCAGCTGATTCCGTGGGCCGGTCATGTCAACTACGCAGCCTCCAAGGGCGGCGTCGATCTGCTGATGCGCAGCATTGCCCAGGAAGTGGGTGAGCAGAAAATCCGTGTCAACAGCATTGCTCCGGGCGCGATTCGCACGCCGATCAACGCTGATGCCCGAAAGGGCGACGCGGAAAAGAAAATGCTCGAGCTGATTCCGTACGGCCGTATAGGCGAGCCGGAGGATGTCGCCAACGCGGTGGTCTGGCTGGCGTCGGACGCCTCCGATTACGTCCACGGCACGACCCTGTTCATTGACGGAGGCATGACCCTCTATCCGGAGTTTCGTGGCAATGGCTGACTTTCCAGAAGAAGCACAGAACCCGATCGAAAACCACGGCATCATCGGTGACATGCGCAGCGCCGCGCTGATTGCCGACACCGGCAGCATCGACTTCTGCTGCTGGCCGGATTTCGACAGCCCGTCCATCTTCACCGCGTTACTGGACAGCAATGATGCCGGGATCTTCCAGCTCGCGCCGGACCTGCCGGATGCGCGACGCCTGCAAATCTATCTGCCGGACACCAACGTGCTGCAGACCCGCTGGATCTCTGAAGAGGCGGTCGTGGAAGTGACGGACCTGATGCCGATTGGCGAAGATCAGGACGATCTGCCGCGCATCGTGCGCCGGGTTCAGGTGCGCTTCGGTCAGGCGACGATCCGCATGCGTTGCAAGGTACGCATGGATTACAGCCGTGGCGAAACCACTGCGCATCAGGAAGGTGAGGACGTGTGTTTTCAGGCGCAGGGCCAGCCGGGCATGCGTCTTTCAGCGGCCACGCCTCTGTATGTGGAGAATGACGCGGCGGTCGCCGAGTTCCGGATGGAGAAGGGCCAGACCATCGAATTCATTCTCGGTGGGGTCGATGACCCGCAGGTGGCGGCCGGCAAATGCTCACGCTACTTCGACGACACGCTCAAGTTCTGGCGGCGTTGGGCCGGACAGTCCGAATACAAGGGACGCTGGCGTGAGATGGTCACGCGCTCGGCGCTGGCGCTCAAGCTGCTGACCTCGCGCAAGCATGGCGGCATCATTGCGGCGGCGACCTTCGGCCTGCCGGAGACGCCGGGCGGCGAGCGCAACTGGGACTACCGCTACACCTGGGTCCGCGACGCGTCGTTCACCGTGTACGCATTCATGCGCCTGGGTTACACCGATGAAGCCAATGCGTTCATGGGCTGGATGCGCGGGCGCCTCGACGACTGCTGCGAGCACACCGAAACGATGGGCATTCTTTACGCCCTCGACGGACGGGAAAAGCTGCCTGAAGAACACCTCGATCACCTGACCGGTTACGGCGGTGCATTGCCCGTGCGCATCGGCAACGAAGCGTACAAACAGACTCAGTTGGACATTTATGGCGAGCTGATGGACGCCGTCTACCTGGCCAACAAATACGGCGATGCGATTTCCCACGATGGCTGGAAGCACGTGGTTCGCCAGGTCGATTATGTGTGTGAACACTGGAATGACCGGGACGTGGGGATCTGGGAAATGCGCGGCGGCGATCAGCATTTTCTGCATTCGCGGCTGATGTGCTGGGTGGCGCTGGACCGGGCATTGCGTCTGGCGTTCAAGCGCTCTCTGTCAGGCCCGTTCGAGCGCTGGACCAAGGTGTGCGAGCAGATTCATGACGACATTTGGGACAACTTCTGGAACCCGGAGCTGGGGCACTTCGTCCAGCACAAGGGCAGCCGCAATCTGGACGCCTCGATGCTGCTGATGCCGCTGGTGCGCTTCGTCGGTGCCAGTGATCCCAAATGGCTGGCGACGCTGGACGCCATCGAACGCACGCTGGTGCGCGACGGCATGGTGTTTCGTTACCGTAATGATGACGATCATGACGACGGGCTCGAGGGTGAAGAGGGCGCGTTCGTCGCCTGTTCGTTCTGGTATGTCGAATGCCTGGCCCGCGCCGGGCGGGTCGGTCAGGCGCACCTGGAGTTCGAGCAATTGCTGCGCTACGCCAACCCGCTGGGTCTGTATGCCGAGGAGTTCGATGCCCATGCGCGTCATCTGGGTAACACGCCGCAGGCGCTGAGTCATCTGGCGCTGATCAGTGCCGCCAGTTTTCTCGACCGCAAGCTGGGCGGCGGACAGGCGTTGTGGCAGCCCTGAGCGACCGCTGAGCCAACCTACCTCAGGCAATGCGTTACGGCCCGCTCATTTGGTGTGTAACGCAAAGCCCACCGACGTGTTTTCCAGCACGTAGTTATCGGCGATCATCCCGCAATAACTCAGGCGCGCCAGAAACACCCCCGGATTGCCCAAGTAGGCACGGATGTCGATGTTGTCACCGCACATGGCCAGTCTGCGTCCGCGCAACAGCCCTATCGCTTGCCCGGAGCGGATCGCGCCCAGCGGTGTCCAGTCGGCGATGATCAATGCACCTTCCGGCACCGAGCGTTCGTAGGCTTTGACGAACGCCTCGGCGGAGCGGTCCTGCAGGTAAGGCACCATGAAATAGTGGATGTCTTCGCGAAACGGCAGCTTTTCCTTGTGGGTCGGCAGATTAACCGCTCCGCTGACGTACAGTGAGTAGGCGAGCATGATCACCACCGGCGAGGTCAGCACCGACAGATCGAGCAGCGCCTTGCCAGTCGTGCTGCGTGACAGCAGGGCGGGAAGCTGGGTCATGCCGATGATGCTCAGCATCGCGATGCCCGGCAGGAAGAAGGTGAAGCGGTCCGTTACGTTGTAGGAAATCGCGAAGATCAGGTTCAGCACTGCCGCGCTCCATAGCAGGCGCAGTCGGCTGTCGCGGGGAAACAGCAGCAGACCGGCGATTTGCGGACCGATCAACGACAGCAACATCAGCACCACCGAGTTCTTTTCGTGCCACATGTCGTCGAACCGGAACAGGCTGCCTTCCCATTCGGGGCCGGCGACCACTGAAGATGCGCCGGTCAGGTAGCGACGCAGAAGGTCGAACAGGCCCATTCCAGCATTCAAGTCATTGATGACCGCCACTGCGGCGCTGGCAAAACCCAGCAGGAAGCCGGGCACGGTGATCAGGATTCGCGCTCTGTGCTGATACAGCAACTGCATGTAGAGCGGCAGCATCACGATAAACGTCAGCTGATGAACCGAAGCGCTCAAACCGGTCAGCACCCCGATGACAAATAGCCGTTTTACGGGCGTCAGGTGTGGGCTGGCACTGAAGTGCAATGCATAGGCCAACAGCACAAACAGCGTGTGCAACAGATAAACCTCAGCCTTGGTCGAGACCCAGAACACCGCATGGGCCAGCACCGTAGTGGCGGCAGCAAGCAGCGCCTGGCGTGCACGTGCTCCGACGCTGGTCGCGAGCCGGTAGATGATCCACGCCAGCGGTATCAACAACAGCGAGTTCATCAGACTGAGCACCTGCGAGCCGAACAGGCGATACAGGACCGAACTGAAGAGATGGTAGAACGGGTGATCCAGCGGCCCGAGCGATTGAGAGAAATACTCGCCCGTGCTGGCGTCCGCCAGAAACACCCCGTTGTCCATCCACTGAACCGGGCCGCTGGAAGCGAAAAAGCTCGCGGCAATGGCGGCACAGAGCAACAGCAACGGAACGACGATGGAAGGTCGAGTGGTGGGTGAAGTCATTGAACGGCTACTCCGTGAGGTGAACGATGCATCAGGGCATTAAGTGAGCGTGCGTCAAGTGCCGGGCAGGACGGCGTCATCTCGGCTGCCCGGGCTGTGTGGCGTTTCTGAATCGACTCAGCATCGCCGTGCCGATGGCCACCGCGAACCAGAGCGTGGCGAGGCGGATCAGGATCGTCGCGGCAATTGCGTCGGCGGCAGGCATGCCTTTGAACATCAGCAGACCGATCATCACTGCTTCGGCACCGCCCAGACCGCCCGGCATGAAGCTCAGGGCACCGGCAAGCATGGCCAGTGCATAGGTGAAAACGGCAAAGGTCAGCGCGATGTCCGCGCCCATCCAGCCCAGCACCCAGTGAAACGCCAGGGCTTCGGCGCTCCAGGCGAACAGGCTGAGAAGACTGGCGGCGAGCAGCACCGTCCAGCGGTGACACTGTCCCGCAGCCAGCAACACGTCCAGCAGATGCTTCAGCAGGGTCGGCAGGCGCGGGGCCTGCGCCGGTATTCTGGTGTGCAGCCCGTGCAGCAGATGGCGTTGCGACAGGGTCAGCACGCCGAGCAGCACCAGTGCCAGCCCCACGCCGATCATCGGTTGCGCCTGCGGATACCAGGACAGGCCGAACAGGGTCAGCAGGGCAATGGCGAGCAGATCGGACAGGCGCTCGCTGATGAACGCCGCAAAACTCTGCGCATATGGCACGCCCAGCGGTTTGAGCAGCACGCCACGCAGCGCTTCGCCAGCCTTGCCGGGCGTGGTGGTCAAGGCGAACCCGGCCAGATACGCAGTCAGACTGGCACGCCACGCCACCGGGTGACCGAGGACCCGCAGATACAACTGCCAGCGCACAAAGCGCAAGGCGTAGTTGAGTGCCGACATCAGCAGCGCGAGGCTGATACCCACTGCGCCGACTCGGGCGGTGGCCTGTGCCACATCGTGCCAGCCGCCCCACAGGCAGAAGGCGAGATAGCCCAGCGCCGATCCGGTCACTGACAGCAGCACCGCCCGGTAGCGCCATCCGGACAGCCAGGGCGCGCCCGTCACAGATTGAGCCTCTTGAATACCGGCTGCGGGATCAAGCGGATCACCAGCATGATCCACGCCCAGAAACCGGGTGTGTACAGGCTGGTGGACTGGCGGGCGATGCCATTGATGATTCGCTCGGCAACCTGTTCGGGTTGCGCGAGCAGGGCGCTCGGCAGCGACAGGCCTTGGGTCATGGGCGTATCGACGAAGCCCGGCTTGATGGTCAGCACGTGCACGCCGACCTTGAACAGCCTTGCCTGAAGACCGTCACAAAAGGTCGATACGGCGGCCTTGGCCGAACCATACAGGTAATTGGAAGGTCGACCGCGTTCGCCTGCCACCGAGGAAATCACCGCCAGCGTTCCGCAGCGTTGAACCTCGAAATGCCGGGCAAGCAGCGTCAGCAGGGCGATGACCGAGGCGCTGTTGGTCATGAACGCCTGAAGTGCCAGGCCGACATCCTGCTCGCAGGCTTTCTGGTCGGGCAGCGTTCCGTGGGCGATCAGCACCACATCGATCTGACCAAGCGCGTGCAGGCAATCGGCGAGCATCCGGGGGTGTTCGGCAAAATGTGTGGCGTCCATCTCATGCAGGGTGACCGCTCCGGCACCGCGCGCCTTGAGGTCTGCCGCGTTCACGTGCAGCTTGTCGGCACTGCGCGCCACGAGGAAAAAATCACAGCCCTTGGCCGCCCAAAGACGGGCGCAGGCGTGGGCGATGGCCGAGGTGGCTCCGATGATCAGAATTCGTTTCATGGCAGGATTCGTTTCCAGAAGCGGGACATCAGGGCAGGGTCGCGCAAGGCTTCCATTCGCTCCCAGGCCGGATAGGCCTGACGGAAATCGCTACCGTTCATGTGTGCGTCCTTGGCCGGGTACAGCCGTCCGCCCGCGTCGCGGACAATTGCATCCAGACGGGGAAACAGCGTACCGGCCAGGTCGCGGTGTTGCGGGAAGTCCAGCGCCAGCGAGGTGCCTGGCATCGGGAACGACAGCAGGCCTGGCGAAGCGATGTCGCCGCAGCGCTTGAGCACCGCCAGGAACGAACCCTGGCCGGATTCGGCGATGACTTGCAGCAACGCCTGCAGCGCATCCTGCGCACAGCGCTCGGGCATCACGCACTGATATTGCTGAAAGCCGTTGCGCCCGTAGATCCGATTCCAGTGCAGCACGCGGTCCAGTGGATAGAAAAACGGCTCATAGCCGCTGCGTTTCGGGGTCGGGCGAGCAGGGTGAGCATGCCAGTACATGGAATTGAACAGGCGCAGCGACAGCGGGTTGATCAGCGAGACCGGCGGGGTGAACGGCACGCCCACCTTGCTGCGCGGCTCGACTTCGAGCGAGCCGTAACGCGCATGATCGCCAACGATGTACACGCCACGTCCGCTGTTGCGGCCGCGCGCCAGGCAATCGACCCAGGCGACGCTGTACTCGTGCCGATGATCCAGTTCCCGGGACAACGCAAAGAACTCGTCGAGATTGGCGAAGCGCACCACGGTACTGTCGATCAGGCTGTTGCGGATCGGCATCAGTTGCAGGTCGGCCCAGTGAATGACCCCCGTCAGCCCCAGCCCGCCGATGCTGGCGGCGTACAGCAGGGGGGTTTCCACGGGCGAGCAGATCATCGGCTGTTGTGCGTGGCGCAGCAGGCCGAAACGCAATACATGGCAGCCGAACGTGCCGCGCAGGTGATGATTCTTGCCGTGCACGTCATTGCCGATCGCACCGCCCACGGTCGCGAACTGCGTTCCGGGCGTGACCGGCAGAAACCAGCCTTGTGGAATGGCGGCGGTGAGGACCTGCGCCAGGGTCATGCCGGCTTCGACGCGCACCACCCCCGTCTTCCAGTTGCTGGCGATAAACCGATCCAGCCGGTGCATGTGCAGCACGTGCCCGCTGCCGGCCAGGCAACTGTCGCCGTAACTGCGACCATTGCCGAACGGCAGGCTGCTGCGATGGCGGCTCAGTGTGCTCTCGAGATGCCGGGGAAGGTCATCGATCCATGCGCATTCATGGCCCTGCTGCGCGATCAAGGGGTACCGCCCCCACGGATAGAGAGGCGCGCTCATGCGGCAATCCAGAACACTAGCAGGAACAACGCGCCGATGCCCTGACTGATCCGGTCGCGGATGGCGAACACGACCGGGTCGTCATTCATCAACCCGCGATGGGTGAGCATCCAGATCCGGGTGATCCAGAACAGCAACAGCGGACAGGCCAGCCAGATCACGTGCGGATGTCGATAGAGCGCAACGGTGGCACCTTCGTGGATGTACAGCGCCAGTACCATCACTGCCAGATTGCCGGAGGACGCGCCCAGGGAAGCGATCATGTCCAGATCGCTCGGGTAATAGCCTCGCCCGCGCGTCTTGCCTTCCACCTCGCGCATCCGGGCTTCGCGCAATTCGGCGTAGCGCTTGACCAGGGCCAGACTCAGAAACAGGAACATGGAAAAGGCCAGGATCCAGAACGTGAGCGGCAGACTGAACGCCGCTGCGCCTGCCAGGATTCGGGTGGTGTAGAGCATGGCCAGCACGATGACGTCGACCGCCATGTGTCGTTTAAGGTACAGCGAGTAAACCAGCGTCAGCACGTAGTAGGCCGCCAGCACCGCCGAGAACTGCCACGGCAGAAACCACCCTGCGCCGGCGAAGGCCAGCAGCAACAAAGTGGGAACAGCGATCAGGCCGGACTTGATCGGCAGACGGCCGCTGGCGAACGGCCGGTTGCGTTTGCTGCGGTGATGGCGGTCGTCTGCCAAGTCCAGCAGGTCGTTGAGTACGTAGACGCTGGACGCGCAGAGGCCGAAGAATAGAAACGCCAGCACGCCATCGAGCCACTGTTGTGGTTGCTGAAGCCGGTGCGCCGCCAGCAGCGGGACGAAAATCAGCGCGTTCTTCAACCATTGATGCAAGCGCAACGCCTTGCGCCAGTCGTTGACGCAGGCAGCGTCGGCGTTGATCACCTGCTCGACATTGCCCTGCGCCTGAGCGCGGCGTTCGACGCCACGGTGTGGGTTAGCCACGATGGCCTTGCGCGCCGCTGCCCAGATGCACAGATCGTCGGTCGAGTTGCCAACGTAATCGAAGCCGCTCTGGCCGTAATGAGCTATCAGCAGATCGCGCTTGCGGTGGGCCGACAGGTTGACCTGACCATCGGATGCCCAGACCTGATCGAACAGATTCAGGTGTCTGGCGATGCGCTTGGCCAGTGTCTCGTGGGCGGCGGTCGCAAGCACGATGAGCCTGCCGGTGCTGCGCTGCGTCTCGACGTAGTCGATGACGGCGACGTCGTAGGGCAGCAGAGCGATATCGAGCTGAGTGGCCTGCGCCAGTCCCTGTTTCAGCGCGGCCTTGCCCTGCAACAGCCACAACAGCAATTTGAACAGGTGCAACGGATACTGACGCACAAAGGCCATGGTTGTTTCAAACAGCAGGTCGGAACGCAACAGCGTGCCGTCCAGATCGACCACCAGCGGTGGGTGCGTTTGCAGAACTCTTCCCTGAATTCCAGACATGGACGTGACTCCGGTGAACGTGAGCGCACTATGGAACGAAAACGGACAATCGCCTCTTGAATAAAATTAAATACCACGGATTTAATTGCCGTGTGCATGACGTCAGAAAACCTCAGTTTATTAAGGCTTTCAATGAGTGAAACTATTGTTTCATCTAATTAACACATCATCGGCTTTGAGCCGGATGATCCCGGTAATGATTAACGGTTGGCATATCCGATATCCCGAGCGGAGGGTCTGTTTAAGAGGTCGGCGCGTGAGACATGCAGGGGACACTTCTGTGTAATCCCGATGAATCATAGGTCGCGCTTATAAGAAATCGAGTCATAATGACACGCCTTTATGCCATCCTTCGAGCGTCAAAATGACCCATCCCTTGCTGCGTGCGTTGGTGCCGCTGGTTGCCGATCTGTCCCGTGAATTGCCGGACGAGGAGCGTTATCGGCGGCTTTTGCAGTCGCTGCGGCAGATGTTGCCCTGTGATGCCACCGCTTTGCTCAAGCTTGAAGACGACATCCTGATTCCACTGGCCGTGGATGGCTTGAGCGCGGACACGCTGGGACGACGCTTCAAGGTGGATGAGCACCCGCGCTTCAAAGCGTTGCTGGAAAGCCCGGCGCCAGTGCGTTTCTCTTTCGATTGTCCGCTGCCCGACCCGTACGACGGCCTGATCGAGGGGCACGCACCGCTGGAAGTGCACGATTGTCTGGGGTGTGTGCTGCATTTCCAGGAACGGCCGTGGGGATTGATCACACTGGATTCGCTGGACCCGGCCAGCTTTGGCAGCGTCGACCTGGATAACCTGCAGGCATTCGCCAGTCTGGCAGCCGCCACGGTCATGGCCAGTGAACGCATGCAGCATCTGGCACGTGGATTCGAGGACCAGCGCCAGCTGGCCGAGGTTTATAAACGCGCCGCTGGCGGGCGGGCGCCTCGCGAGTTGATCGGCCAGAGCGCCGTGCTTGAGCAGTTGCGTCAGGAAATTCAGCTGGTCGCCAACAGCCCGCTCACGGTGCTGGTGACCGGCGAGACCGGCGTGGGCAAGGAGCTGGTCGCCGAAGCGATTCACTTGCGTTCACCCAGGGCGCATAAGCCGCTAATCAGCCTCAACTGCGCAGCGTTGCCGGAGACGCTGGTTGAGAGCGAACTGTTCGGACACGTCAAGGGCGCCTTCTCAGGTGCCGTGAACGGGCGCAGCGGCAAGTTCGAGCTGGCCAATGGCGGCACGTTGTTCCTCGACGAGGTGGGCGAGCTGCCGCTGGCCGTGCAGTCCAAACTGTTGCGGGTGCTGCAAAGCGGCCAGTTACAGCGGGTCGGATCGGATCAGGAACATCGCGTGGACGTGCGCATCATCGCGGCCACCAACCGTGATCTGGCCGAAGAGGTACGCTGCGGCAGATTTCGCGCCGACCTGTATCACCGTCTCAGCGTCTATCCGCTCAGGGTGCCCGCGTTGCGCGAGCGTGGTCGCGACGTGTTGTTGCTGGCCGGTTTCTTTCTGGAAGAGAACCGGCTGCGCATGGGCCTGCGGGCATTGCGCCTCAACCCGCAAGCACAGCGGTTGTTGATGTCACACGACTGGCCCGGCAATGTCAGGGAACTGGAGCATCTGATCAGTCGCGCGGTGCTCAAGGCCCTTGCCGGCCACGCGCAACGGCCACGCATTCTGAGCCTCGAGCCTCAGGCCCTGGGTCTTGATGAGCCACTCGGCACTGGGTTGCCTGCACACACAGCCCAAGCATTTGCGCCGCTGATTCAGGGTGAAGGACTCAAGACTGCCGTCGATAATTATCAGCGGGCATTGATTGCCGATTCGCTGGATCGGCATCAGGGCAAATGGACGGAAGTAGCCCGCGAGTTATCAGTAGATCGCGCCAATCTCAATCGACTTTCAAAGCGCCTGGGTCTGCGTTGATATAGCGCTCGATCCGTTCATGGGCGCGTGCATGTAAAAAAGAGTGAATTTTTTCAGGCTGACTTGGGTCATCTGTATCTCAAGCCACCACTGAAAAAGGATCAGGTTTTCAATGGCACTGCCCAAACACTATCGCATTGATTATCTTTTGAATGGCTCTTTCAAGAGTTTTTATATACGAACCGAACATATGGATAACGTTGAAGCCTGGCATTACGCAAGTGTCGACGCCGGGCTTGCGCGCATTCCCAAATACCGTCTGGAGAAGGTGCCCCGCGTGACGAAGCCCTACGCCGAGCACTTTGGCGTGACCAACGTGGAATGGGCTCAGGCCTGAGCCCGTTCCACCTGAACGTCAGCGATTAGCAATGTCCTCCAGCGCGAGATTGCGGGTACGCGGCCCGAAGCCACCGATGGTGATAATCACGATCAGCATGCTGCTGACGATGAATGCGAGTACGCCGGGCGTCCCGAAGTGCTCGAGGAATATACCGATCAACAGACTGCTGAAAACGGTCGACAAACGACTGAACGAGTAGCAGAAACCCACCGCCCGCGCGCGGATGTTGGTAGGAAACAACTCGCCCTGATAGGAGTGGTAGCTGAAGCTGAGCCATGCATTGCAGAACGTGATCATGACCCCGCAAAAGATCAACCCGACGGCGCTGGTCTGAAAAGCGAACAGCGTGCCGAAGATCATCGCGCCCAGGGCTGAACCGACGATCTGCCATTTGTTCTCGAAGCGATTGGCAAACCTCATGAACAACAACGGACCCAGCGGGTACGCCAGTGTGATGACGAAGGCGTAGCCCAGGCTGTGCGTGACGCTCACACCTTGTCCGGAGAGCAGGGCAGGCAGCCAGTTGCCAAAGCCGAAGAAGCCGATGGCCTGAAAGACGTGGAAAGCGATCAGCATTAGTGCGCGACGACGGAACGGCGGTTGCCAGATGTCGGCGAAGCGACCTTTGCCCTCGACTTCAACCTTCTGCGGTTCAGGTGCGTCCAGCGGCTGTTTGTGATCCTTCAGGCAGCGAGCTTCAAGTCGGTCCACGATGTGCTCGGCCTCGTCGAAGCGCCCTTGCTGCGCCAGCCAGCGTGGCGACTCGGGCAGCGCCGAGCGCAACCACCAGATGAACAGCGCGAACACTGCGCTGCTGATCACTACCCAGCGCCAGCCCGAGTAACCAAACGGCGCCTGCGGCACCAGCCACCACGACATCAGGGCAACGCTGGGCACCGCCAGAAACTGGATGGAGAAGGCAAAGGCAAACGCCGCGCTGCGCATGCGTTTGGGCATCAGTTCCGACAGGTAGGCGTCAATGGTGACCAGCTCGACGCCCAAGCCGATACCGACCAGAAATCGCATGCCGATCACACCCATGGCCGATGTCTGCAGCCCCATCATGACCGTCGCAACGGTGTACCAGATCAGCGCACAGGTGAAAATAGCGCGCCGCCCGAACCGATCTGCGATCGGGCTGAGTAGACTGGCACCGAAAAACAGACCAAGAAAGGTCGCCGAGGCGAACGCGGCCTGATCGGAAAAGCCGAACAACCCTTGGCTGCCGGTGGCGAAAATGCCATCGCGGATCAGGCCGGGGCTGATATAGGCGGTCTGGAACAGGTCGTAGAGTTCGAAGAATCCGCCGATCGAAAGCAGGGCCACCAGTTTCCAGAGTGTGGCAACGGCGGGAAGGCGATCGATACGCGCCGAGATCAAGGCAGCGCGAAGCGGGTCGGCGTGGGATTCACTGCGCAGAGTAGTGGAGGGCATCGGCGGAAAGTCCAGAAGATGGAGTGAAGAATGTTACGCGTTTTACAATTGGTAATACTTGCTCAATAAAGCTATTAATGATCATAAATTAGCGTTTTGTTGCGGATAAATTAAATATTTTGATAATTTCTGCACTTCGGATAACGTTTTTTTCATAATGATGTGACGTCCCGTTGGCTGACCGAAGCATGATCAGCGGCATATAAAGAGCTGCCTGAAAGACCCATTTAAGCCAAGTGATGTATCAAGATATGTCTCGAGACCTTAGGATAGGCGCTTCGTTTTCTGCCTTCCGCGGGTTCCCGTGACGTATAAATTGCCCACCACGGCGACTGCGCCGTTTTGTCCTTCGGCGACCAGCGATAGCGTCGCCATCCCCGCAAATGCTTCCTTGCTGCGCAAAATGATGCTGTTCGTCGGCCCCGGCCTGCTGGTGTCGATCGGCTACATGGACCCGGGCAACTGGGCGACGGCCATCGAAGCCGGGTCGCGCTTCGGCTATTCATTGTTGTTCGTGGTGGTACTGGCCAGTCTGTCGGGGATGGTGCTGCAGAACCTGTGTTCGCGACTGGGTATCGCTACGGGTCGGGATCTGGCGCAATTGTCGGCGGCCCGCTACAGCCGCAACGTCGCCAAGGGGCAATGGGTATTGGCGGAGTTGTCGATCATCGCCACGGACCTGGCCGAAGTGCTGGGCGCGGCGTTGGCCTTTCATCTGCTGCTGGGGGTCTCGATCACCACCGGTGTCGCGCTGACCGCCTTCGACACGCTGATCGTGCTGGCCTTGCAGGGTGCCAATTTCCGTCGTCTGGAAGCCATCGTGCTTGGACTGATCGCAACCATCGCCGCGTGCTTCGCTGTGGAACTGATCCTGATCAAGCCGTTCTGGCCGGATGTTGCAGCAGGCCTGAAACCCGGTTGGGACGTGCTGAGCAGTCAGGAGCCGTTGTATCTCGCCATCGGGATTCTGGGCGCGACGGTGATGCCGCACAACCTGTACCTGCATTCCTCGGTGGTACAGACGCGGGTCAATGGTTCAGACACGGGGAGCAAGGCTACGGCTATCCGTTTCGCCCGGCTGGACACGATCGGTTCGCTGAGCCTGGCGCTGTTGATCAACGCGGCGATTCTGATTCTCGCCGCTGCGGCGTTTCACCGAACCGGCCACACCGATGTGGTGGAGATTCAGGACGCCTATCACCTGCTCGACCCGTTGGTGGGCGGTGCGGTTGCCAGCGTATTGTTCGGCGTGGCGTTGCTGGCGGCGGGGCAGAGCTCCACATTTACCGGAACCATCGCCGGACAGGTGGTGCTCGAAGGCTTTCTGCAGGCGAAGATTCCGTGTTGGCAACGACGCCTGATCACCCGTGTGCTGGCGTTGATCCCCGCCCTGATCGGGGTGATCTGGTTGGGCGATAGCTCAGTGGGCAAGATGCTGGTACTCAGCCAGGTGGTCTTGAGTCTGCAACTGCCGTTCGCGCTCTGGCCGCTGATTCGCTTCACCAGTGACAAAAGTTTAATGGGGTCCTTCGTCAACACCCGGCTGGTGCAAATCACGGCCTGGAGCCTGTTTGGCGTGATCTCGGCTGCCAACCTGACGCTGTTGTGGTTCTGGGTAAGCTGAACTTAGCGGCGTCCTTCCGGCTCTCAATCCTGACATTCAGGTCCGCCGTGAAGGAATCCGGAAATGACGACGATCCAGACCCTCGACAAGGGACAGGTATTCGAAACTGACCTGCCTGCCCGACTGGATCGATTGCCATGGGGGCGTTTTCATACGTTGCTGGTGATTGCGCTGGGCATTACCTGGTTGCTGGACGGGCTTGAGGTGACCCTCGCAGGGTCCGTGGCCGGTGCACTGAAAGCCAGTCCGGTGCTAAACCTGAGCAACAGTCAGATTGGCCTGGCCGGTGCCGCCTATATTGCCGGCGCAGTGCTGGGTGCACTGTTCTTCGGCTGGCTCACCGACCGTCTGGGGCGGCGCAAATTGTTTTTCATCACGCTGGCGCTGTACATCACCGCCACCTTCGCCACGGCATTCTCGTTCAATGTCTGGAGCTTCATGCTGTTCCGGTTTCTTACCGGCATGGGCATCGGCGGCGAATACACCGCGATCAACTCGACCATTCAGGAGTTCACGCCCGCGCGCTATCGCGGCTGGGTAGATCTGACCATCAACGGTACGTTCTGGCTCGGCGCGGCGTTGGGCGCTGTAGGCTCCATTGTCCTGCTGGACCCGCAATGGCTGGGGGCAGAGTTGGGCTGGAGATTATGTTTCGGCATTGGCGCGGTGCTGGGCCTGTTCATCATGCTGATGCGCCTGTGGCTACCGGAAAGTCCGCGCTGGTTGCTGATTCACGGTCGCTCCGACGAGGCCCGTCAGATCGTCGAACGCATCGAAGCCGACATGCAGCGTCGAGGGCACGTGCTGCCCGTCGTCCAGGGCAAACCCTTGCGTCTGCATGCGCGTGACCACACACCGCTCGGTGAAATCTTTCACACGTTGTTCGTGTCTTTCCGTCAGCGCTCGCTGGTTGGCCTGACCCTGCTTACCGCTCAGGCGTTCTTCTATAACGCGATCTTCTTCACCTATGCGCTGGTGCTGACCGATTTTTACGATGTGCCCGCTCAGAATGTGGGCTGGTTCGTACTGCCACTGGCGCTGGGCAACTTCTGCGGCCCATTGTTGCTCGGGCGTTTGTCCGATGTGGTCGGGCGGCGGGTGATGATCAGCCTGACCTACGGCCTGTCAGGCGTACTGCTGGCGATCAGCGGGTATCTGTTTCAGCAGGGGTTGCTGGATGTGACGCAACAGGCCATCGCCTGGATGGTGATCTTTTTCTTCGCATCGGCAGCGGCCAGTTCGGCCTATCTGACCGTCGCCGAAACGTTCCCGCTGGAAATCCGCGCGCTGGCCATTGCGGTGTTCTATGCCTTCGGCACTGGCCTGGGCGGGATCATCGGCCCGACGCTGTTTGGCGAACTGATCGAAACCCATGATCGCGGCAATGTGCTGATCGGTTATCTGATAGGCGCGGGGCTGATGCTGCTGGCGGCGTTCGTGCAGTCGATATGGGGGGCTGCAGCGGAACGCAAGTCGCTGGAGGAAGTGGCGCGGCCATTGTCGCAGGCGCGGGATGACTAGCTGTTGAACACGCCGCGCAGGTCCTGGACCGATGCCCTCAGGCCGCGAATCTGTTCACTGACGGCCTGGGCCTCGTTCGCACGGGCATTGCTTTGCAAATACGCCAGATGACCGGACATGTTGCGCGATACGCGCTCAAGGTCGTCGGCGGTGCGCTGTACATAAGCCTGGATGTCTTTGAGTTGCTCGATGTGCACGAATGCTGTCCTGTTGGTCGCATCCGAGCGCACTGAGTGAAGAGGGGTTCTTGCGTCAGCAATCAAGCTATCGGCACGAATGGCATTTTGCTTTAGGGCGGCGGAAAAATAAAACCTGCCGCGCCTTACTGACCGTCTTCGTCTTCCTCGGGATCCTGCTCCGAGTACGAGTCGAGCAATTCGGCCAATGCCAGGGTCCTTTTCAGCCCGCTCATGCTCGACATGATCTCGGCCACTGCCTGAGTGGCAACAGCCTTGGCGGCTTCGCGTTCTGCAGCAGTGTTATTGGGCGTGGCGTCCTGCGCCGCTTCAATAATCGACTGTTCAAAGGTATCCATGTGGCTCGCTCTTGAGGTTCAGCCTTCTGTGATACAGACAATAACCAGCGCTTTCAAGACCCCATCAATCCCCTTCATAAGGGAAGTCTTGCAGGGTCTGGGTCAGCGCGACCTCCTGAGGGCCTTGCAAGTCGTCCAGCGCCCAGCACCCGTTAGGGTTTTTGACCAGCCTCAGGCGCGAGGTCTGAGTGGCGGCTGCCTGTTGCGGCGCGTCTTTGTAACCCAGCAGGTAGGTCATCTCGACCACGGCCTGTTTGTCCGAGCCGGACACGGCCTTCCACTCGACGGGCTTTTGCACGTCGCCGTCTTGCGCATCGGTCCAGGGATTGGCGGTTATTGCACATTGATCCCCGCCCGGCCCCTGGCATGTCCAGTCTCTTTTGAGCAGGCTCAGCATCGGTTTTGACAGATAGTCTGCCGAGCCTTTGCCGTTGATATAGAAGTCCTGATGTTTTTCATAAATCCATTTCGCGGTGTCTGCCGGCGTTGCCGCAGGACAGGCGGCCTGAGCGGTGGAAGAGAGCAGGCAGGCGATCACGATCGCAAGAGGTCTGGACATGGAGCAGGCTCGCAGTCTGGGGTTGAAGATCAATGCATCTTGAGCACATCGCATTTGTAGTCCAACCGGTCTAAAAAGCAATTTTTTTACGCGGTCATTTTGCAGGTCTCCTGCCTGCGGGAGCATCAAAGGGTAATTTCCTTCAATACGCGTGTGCTCTGCCTCCCTACCTTGAACCGGTATTTCGATCGCGTTCGAGGATTTTCTCATGAGTCTGCTCATTTCCATGGCGGCCTTCGCGCTGGCATCGTCCATCACCCCCGGGCCGGTAAACATCGTGGCGTTGAGCACCGGCGCACGTTTCGGGTTCAGGTCCGGCATGCGTCATGTGCTGGGCGCGACGCTGGGATTCACGCTGCTACTGGTGCTGATCGGTTTCGGATTGCACGAAACGTTGCGCCAGTGGCCTTACCTGACCCGGATCATTCAATGGGCGGGCGTAGCCTTTCTGTTGTACATGGCATTACGTCTGGCGCTGGACGACGGTCGTTTGAGCATCACGCAGCAGGGCCTTCCACCCTCGATGCTCCACGGTGCAATCATGCAGTGGCTAAACCCCAAGGCCTGGCTGGCCTCGATTGCAGGCATGGGCGTATTCGTCGCCGACGGCGAGGCGCGACTGATCGGGCAGTTCGCGGCCATCTATTTCGTGGTGTGCTACTTGTCGCTCGGATGTTGGGCCTACGCGGGCAGTTTTTTGCGCAATTACCTGCGCAGTCCCACTGGCGTGCGCGTGTTCAATCGCCTCATGGCCCTGCTGCTTGGGGGATGTGCGCTGTATCTGGTGATCTGATGCGTTCGGCTCAACACCGATACTGACCGGGCGTTGCCGCGAGGTGTTTCTTGAATTCGCGCTGAAAATGCGCCTGATCGGCAAATCCGGTTTCTTGAGCTACGTCGGCGATCAGTCTGCCATCGCGCAGTTGGGTGCGGGCGTGCTGAATCCGGCGGTTGAGCAGATAGGCGTGTGGTGTCATGTGGTAGCGCTGCTCAAATGAGCGAATCAGGTACGACGCCGACAGATTCGCCGCTTCGCAGATGTCGGCGAGCTTGAGAGGCTGGGTAAAGTGATCGTCGATGTACTGCGCCGCGCGTGCCACTCGCGGCGACGCGGGTTCGACGACAGAGGCCGGGTCGCCCAGTATGGATTGCATGAGGCCGAAGAAGGTCACCGCCGCGCAGTGTTTTTCCAGAGTGTCGAGCCGGGTATCGGTCAGCGTTAGGTAAAGCGCAATCAACGCGCTGAACAACGCCGGATCTTGGCTGTGGGTCGGTTTCAGCGGCTGAAACGCAGCACCTGTCACGGACTGAATCGTGGCCAGCCAGTCGCTGTCGACATACAGCATCAGGTACGACCACAGCTGGTCCTGGATTGGATTGCAGGCGTGCACAGCGCCGGGATTCATCAACACGACTGTTCCGGTAGAGACCGTCAGCGAGGTCTTTTCGTGAAGGTAAGTGCTTTGTCCGCAGGTGATGGCGCCGATGGAGAAAATCTCGTGCGAGTGCCTGGCATAACAGACTTTGCGCCCGTCCTGAACCGACCTTGCTTCGATGAACGGCAAGCGCTCATCGCGCCAGAAGAACGGCGTGCTGTCAGTCGGTCCAACAGTGTGAAGGGTCATGCGCATGTCCCGGTGGCTTGAGGCATGGCACGCAGGGTAGCGCATCGTGCTCGACATTGGCCATCGAGCCGGATGAAGCGGGAGCGAGCAGGGCGACGCTCCCGTGACACTGTTTACTTCTTGATTGGCACGATATCGACAATCTGACCATTCACGGTCTGGAAGCGTACGTATTTATCGTTGATCTGGACCCACTGGCTTTCCTTGGCAGGTGCTTCAAGGCCTTTGCTTTTCCAGTCCTTGATGCTGGAGTCGCTGCGACGGTATTTCTCCGGCACTCGGGAGCCCAGTTCCAGTTCGTGGGTATTGTCCTTGGACTCGGTGACTTTCTGCTCTGGCGCATCGGCTGCGTGGACGGGCAGGGTGGCGACCGAGAAGCAGCCGAGCAAGGTCATGCAGGCGATCAACGATTTGCGATTCATGTGAAGACTCCCAGTCTTTTGGTAATGCGATGGCTTAATGCCCTTCGTATTGACTGGGACCTTCACGGTTGAAAATCATTCGATCGGGTTTGCGCGCATCAGCTTTTCAGGGCTGCTGCGATCGTCTCGGACAGCGGTGTGGCAGAGCGGCGGATCAGGCGGCTCAACTGGTGAGTGTCATCGAACAGCGCGCCTTTGGCAGCGGCTGCATCCGAGTCGGCGAACAGGCTGGCGTAGACATCCGGTACACCTGCCTTGACGAGCGCTGCCTCAAAGTCAGCCTGAGGAAGATTCACGTAGGGCACGTTTTTGCCGCTTTGCTTCGACAGTTCGGCGGCGAATTCGGACAAGGTATAGGACTCATCCCCTGCCAGTTCGTAGACACGGCCTGACTGATCTTCTGCAGACGTCAGCACCGCCGCTGCGGCCTCGGCGTAGTCAGCGCGTGCGGCCGAGCTGATACGGCCTTCGCCAGCGCTGCCAATGAACGCGTCATGGGCGAGAGCGGCGGGGATGGAAGCGGCGTAGTTTTCGGTGTACCAGCCATTGCGCAGCAACGTGAACGGCACACCGCTGGCGCGCAGGTAGGCCTCAGTGTCGACATGCTCGTTCGCAAGCCCAAGCTGCGAACTGTCCGCGCGCAGAATGCTGGTGTAGGCAAGCAGTTTGACGCCGGCTTGTCTCGCGGCATCAATGACGGCGCGGTGCTGAGGAAACCGCTGGCCTATTTCATTGGAGGAAATCAGCAAGATCTTATCCGCGCCGACGAACGCACTCTCCAGAGTGGCAGGCTGTGAATAGTCACCCTTGCGCACCTGTACGCCCAGCGCCGCAATGTCAGCGGCTTTTTCGGGGCTGCGTACCGCCGCGACGATCTGGTCTGCGGGGACCGTTTCGAGAAGCTTTTCAATAACGAGACGACCCAGTTGGCCGTTGGCAGCAGTGACGACGATCATGAAGAGGAACCTTGTGTTGGTTTGAAAGAAAGGCGAGCATAGCGACGGTACTTACCTTTCGTAAGTACGTACAAAAAGGTAAGTGTCATGCGCGAGTCAGATGCCTCAATCTCAATCAGTGACGGCGAGTCGATGCTGTTGAATATTCGTCAGGGACAGGTGCTGGCCCGTGACTGTCCGTCCAGGGTCATTCTCAATCATGTGTGCGGCCGTTGGGGCGTGCTGGTGTTGATCGTGTTGCGCGGCGGCATGCATCGCTTCAGTGAAATACGTCGCAAGATTGGCGGCGTCAGCGAGAAGATGCTCGCGCAGACTCTGCAACAGCTGGAACATGATGGCTTCGTTGGTCGCAAGGCGCTGCCGGTGGTGCCGCCACATGTCGAGTACCGGCTGACTGCGATGGGTGAAGAAGTGGCCTTGCAGGTCGAGACACTGGCGGTCTGGGTCGAGAAGAATCTGCCGCAGATTATGCGCGCCCGTGCAGCCTCTGAAATGGCCCGGCCGCAAGTCCTGACCGAGCCTGCATGACCCTTTGCTGACAGATTCTTCATCCGGCGATTGTCAGCTCGGGCCCCCTGCAATCGCTACTTCTTGGTATGGTGCGCGCCGAAATATTTATTCACATGTGTCGCCTTTACCGAGAAGCTGTAGAAATGCCTGAACCCATTCCGCTGAAAGACCACGAAAAAGAAACCCGGCTGGTCAATCAGCGCCTTATCGCTTGCGCCATTCTCGTAGCTGTCCTGGCGGGCTGTCTGATTGCGCGGATGTACTTTCTGCAAGTCACCGAATTCGACTACCACTCGACGATTTCCGAGAACAACCGTGTCCATGTGTTGCCGATCCCACCCGAGCGCGGCTTGATCTTCGACCGCAACGGCGAAGTGCTGGCTGATAACCGCCCCAGCTTCAACCTGACCCTGACCCGTGAGCGCGCTGGTGACTGGCACAAGGTCATCGATGAGCTGATGATCTTGCTGGCGTTGCCCGATGAAGACCGCATTCTGTTCGACAAAGAACTGAAACAGGTCCGCCATCCGTTCGAACCGGCGACACTGCTCTACGAACTGACCGAGGAGCAGATCGCGATACTGGCGGTTAACCAGTACCTGCTGCCGGGTGTCGATGTCGCGGCGCAGTTCGTGCGTCATTACCCGTTGGGCGATCATTTTGCTCATTCGATCGGCTATGTCGGACGCATCAACGAGAAAGAAGCCTCGCAACTGGACAACGAATACCGCGGTACGCAGTCGATCGGCAAGACCGGCATCGAGCGGTTTTACGAATCCGAACTGCACGGCCACGTAGGCTACGAAGAAGTTGAAACCAATGCCCAGGGCCGCGTGCTGCGAGTCCTGAAACACACCGATCCGGTGCCGGGCAAGAACATCACCCTCAGCCTCGACGTACACCTGCAGGAAGCGGCTGAAAAAGCGCTGGGTGATCGCCGTGGTTCGGTGGTGGCGCTGGACCCCGAGACCGGTGAGGTGTTGGCGATGGTCAGCAAGCCCAGCTTCGACCCTAACCTGTTCGTGACCGGCATCAGCTTCAAGCAATACGCTGCGCTGCGTGATTCCATCGACCGGCCGCTGTTCAACCGCGTGCTGCGCGGACTCTACGCACCGGGCTCGACCGTCAAGCCGGAAGTGGCGATTGCCGGTCTGGACAGCGGTGTGGTCAATGCCTCCACCAAAGTGTTCGATCCTGGCTATTTTCAGCTGCCGGACTTCGATCACAAATACCGCAACTGGAACCACAGCGGCGATGGCTGGGTGGACATGGATACCGCCATCATGCGGTCCAACGACACCTACTTCTATACGCTGGCGCACAAGCTGGGCATCGATCGGCTGCACGACTACATGACCATGTTCGGCATCGGCCAGAAGGTGTCACTGGACATGTTCGAGGAGTCGGCAGGCCTGATGCCGTCCCGCGAATGGAAGCGCGCCACGCGTCGTCAGGCCTGGTTTCCTGGTGAAACGGTGATCCTCGGTATCGGTCAAGGCTACATGCAGGTCACGCCGCTGCAACTGGCGCAGGCAACCTCGCTGATTGCCAGCAAAGGTGTCTGGCATCGCCCGCACCTGGCGATGGAAGTCGGCCATGTCGCGCCGCTGGATGAACACCCGATGCCCAATATCGTGCTGCGCGATCCGCGCGAGTGGGATCAGGTCAACGAAGGCATGCAGATGGTCATGCACGATCCACGCGGCATCGCCCGCGACGCGGCCAAAGGTGTGCAGTACCACATCGCGGGCAAGAGCGGCACGGCGCAGGTGGTGGCGATCAAGCAGGGCGAACGTTACAACCGGCTGAAGACGCTGGAACGCAACCGGGACAACGCCCTGTTCGTCGGGTTCGCACCGGCCGAACATCCGAAAATCGTGGTGTCGGTGACCATCGAGAACGGCGAGGCGGGCGGCCGGGTGGCAGGCCCGGTGGTGCGAGAAATCCTCGACGCCTGGCTGTTGGACAACGACGGCAAGCTCAAACCGCAATACGCCTCGCCGAGCAAGCCTGCGGGCAATCCACACGCCTGATCGGGCCGGCGCCCTTGATCAATAGTCGTGTCCACCGCTTGGCGTGGGCACGCGTCCCGTGACGCCGCGCGTCGCAACTGGCACACACGCGGACTTCAGGGAGCCGAGCGCTCGGCTTCATACGCCGTTGGGTTACCAATCTGAACACCCCCGCAGTTTCCCGGAACTGTCGAGAACGCATCGGGTCGACCACAACAGGCGCAGCAACGCGCTGTGCCTGTTCTTCCAGTACGGAAGCTGAATCTTTTTGCCTCGATTTTGTTCGTTTAGACAAGGAACCCCGCATGTCCAAGACCATTGCCGACCATCTCGCGCAAACCCTCGCAGCGGCAGGTGTTTCTCATATCTGGGGCGTTTCCGGTGACAGCCTCAATGGCTTGACCGACAGCCTGGAACGCACCGATTCGATTCGCTGGATGCACACCCGTCACGAAGAAGTGGCTGCGTTCGCCGCAGGCGCCCAGGCTGCGAGCAGCGGCAAGCTGGCGGTATGTGCCGGCAGCTGCGGTCCGGGCAATCTGCACCTGATCAATGGCCTGTATGACTGCCATCGCAACCGGGTGCCGGTGCTGGCCATCGCCGCACATATTCCGTCTTCGGAAATCGGCCTGGATTATTTCCAGGAAACCCATCCGCAGGAACTGTTCAAGGAGTGCAGCCATTTCGTTGAACTGGTCAGCAATCCCGAGCAATTCCCGCGTGTGCTGGAACGTGCGATGCGCGCGGCGATCAATCAGAAGGGTGTGGCGGTGATCGTGCTGCCTGGCGACGTGGCGCTTAGTCCATCGCCTGACGTACCGGCCAAGTGGGTCGAGGCGACGCCGCCGAACGTGGTCCCGGCGGAAAACGATCTGCAGGCCGTGGTCGAGCTGCTCAACGGTTCCAACGCCACGACGCTGCTGTGTGGTGCTGGCTGCGCCGGTGCTCACGAGCAGGTGGTAGCGCTGGCGGAAAAGCTCGGCGCACCGGTAGTGCACGCTCTGCGCGGCAAGCAGCACATCGAATACGACAATCCGTTCGATGTCGGCATGACCGGACTGATCGGCTTCAGCTCCGGTTATCACGCGATGTTGTCCTGCGACACGCTGGTGATCCTGGGCAGCAGTTTCCCTTACCGCAACTTTTACCCCGAGAAGGCCAGGATCATCCAGATCGACCTGGACCCGACCCAGTTGGGACGTCGCACGCCCGTCACACTGGGACTGGTTGGCGGTGTGCGTGAAACCCTCGATGCATTATTACCCAAGCTTAAACCGCACTCGGACCGCCGCTTCCTCGACAAGGCCCTCAAGCATTACGCCAAGGCCCGCGAAGAACTGGACGAACTGGCGACGCCCACTCCGGACGGCACGCCAATCCATCCGCAGTACCTCACACGGCTGGTCGACGAACAGGCCGATGCCGATGCCATCTTCACCGTAGACGTCGGCACGCCGACGCTGTGGGCAGCGCGCTATCTGCACATGAACGGCCAGCGCAGCCTGCTGGGCTCGTTCAACCACGGCTCGATGGCCAACGCACTGCCCCAGGCACTGGGTGCCAAGGCCGAACACCCGGATCGCCAAGTGGTTGCGCTTTGCGGCGACGGCGGTCTGTCCATGCTGATGGGCGATCTGCTGAGCATCCGTCAGCTGAACCTGCCGATCAAAATGGTCGTGTTCAACAACAGCTCGCTGGGCTTCGTGGACATGGAAATGAAAGCCGGTGGCTACGTGCCCCACGGCACTGACTTTCATGAAACCAACTTTGCCGGTGTCGCGCTGGGTGCCGGTATTCTGGGGCTGCGCGTGGAAAGCGCCGAAGAACTGCCTGCCGCGCTGCGCAAAGCCTTCGACCATCCCGGCCCGGTGCTGATCGACGTGGTGACCGCCAAGCAGGAACTGGGCATTCCACCGAAGATCAAACTCGCCCAGGCCAAGGGTTTCAGCCTGTACATGATGCGCGCCGTGTTTAGTGGCCGAGGCAGCGAAGTGCTGGAACTGGCCAAGACCAACCTGCGTTAATCACTTAAGGGCAGGGGCTCGGCAGGTCGGTCCGACGGATGATTCACCCCGTCACTGGTCTGCACCGGCCCCAGGTCGAATGGATTTACACCTTCCAGGCAGGCGACGTTGTAACCGAACTCATGCGGATTTGAACGCCGCCGATGATGGGTGTACACCCCGCATCGGCCGCAAAAGTAGTGCTCGGCGGTTCGGCTGTTGAACTGATACAGCTTGAGCATCTTTTGGCCGTGGATCACACGCACACCTTCTTCCGCCACCGTCGCAACGATGGCACCTCGCCGTCGGCAGAGCGAACAGTCGCAGCGTCGTGGGTCCACGATGCCATCCGGCAAGTCCAGCTCCAGCACCACCGCACCGCAATGACAGGATGCGAGATGGACGGGTTTGATCTCGGTCGGTCCGACTGATTTGATCATGTGAATCTCCTCCTTGGTAGGTATTGAGGTTAATGCCTGACGGGGCGACTGGTTGTGCCGGTGGTCGATCAAGGGGTGATCATTGGCCTGCAGTGCTGCGAAAAGTAGCGAACGTTGCGGCCACTGACATTCTTCAGCACACCCATACAATCCCTACGCTCCACATTGGTGCCTACTGACGTCAAAGCCTCGCCTCGCAGGCACCTTGATCATCAGTCCACGGAATCCATCTCATGAATCGCAACGACCTGCGCCGCGTCGACCTCAATCTTCTGGTGATTTTCGAAGCGCTGATGTTCGAGCGCAATCTCACTCGGGTGGCTGAGAAGCTCTTCATCGGCCAGCCGGCGGTCAGTGCCGCGCTGGGTCGTCTTCGCGATCTGTTCGACGATCAATTGCTGTTGCGCAACGGGCGGGCGATGGAGCCGACGGTGCGGGCGCTGGACATTCTCAAGGAGATTCGGCCGGCGCTGGACACCATTTCCGGGGCGGTGAGTCGGGCCAAGGAGTTCGATCCTTCGACCAGCAACGAGGTTTTCCGCATCGGTTTGTCCGATGACGCGGAGTTTGGCTTGCTGCCGCCGCTGCTCTCGCGTCTGCGGGAAGAGGCGCCGGGCATCATTGTGGTGATTCGTCGGGCCAACTACCTGTTGCTGCCTGCGCTGCTAGCCTCTGGTGAGATTTCGGTGGGGGTCAGTTATACCGTCGATCTGCCAGCCAACGCCAAGCGCAAGAAGTTGCGGGACATTGGCTGCAAGGTGATTCGTGGCGATGCGCGGCCGCAGCCGTTGACGCTGGACGAATATTGCGAGCGGCAGCACGCGATGGTGTCGTTTTCGGGCGATCTGAGCGGCAATATCGATCTGGACCTGGCGCGCGTCGGTCGGGCGCGCAAGGTGGTGCTGGCGGTGCCCCAGTTCAATGGGTTGCGGGCGCTGCTGGCTGGCACCGAGTTGATCGCCACGGTGCCGGATTACGCGGCCTGTGCGCTGATCGAAGGTTGTCAGCTGCGCGCCGAAGAACCGCCGTTTCCGATCGTACCGGCGGAGTTGTCGATGGTCTGGAGCGGGGTGCATGACAACGACCCGGCCGAGCGCTGGTTGCGTGGGCGTATCGCCGAGTACATGTCGGCTCCACTCGCATGAAAGTGCCGTCGTAGAGCGGAAAACAAAGACAGCACATACGTTCAATTTCTGGCGCTGGTTTGACGGCACTATCGTTGACGTTCTGAACGGTTGAAGGCCACTGCGCTTTTGCCTGCCAGAGCCAGACTTTAATCACCTGTCACTGGAGCCACTGGCCATGTCCGATTCCGTCCGTCTCGACACCGAAGCTCATATTGTCGGCAGTGCGGTCTTCAATGAAGTCGTTACGCTGGTTATCAAGCACCGGGTCAAGACCGGGCAGGAAGCGGCTTACGAAAGCTGGCTGCGTCGCATCGTGACCATCGCCAGCGGCAAGCCCGGTCATCTTGGCGTGGATGTGATTCGTGCCAGAGAAGACGGGCTGCAGATGTTTACCAGCGTGCTGCGCTTTCATTCGACGCAGGCCATGCAGGACTGGCTGGACTCGGATGAGCGGCGAAAGCTGGTGCGCGAAGCCGAGCCGATGCTGGCCGATGGCGATCAGACGCTGGTCAATCCCCACAACGAGTTCTGGTTCACGCCGACCGCTGAGGAGAGCAGCCCGCCGCCGCGCTGGAAGCAGGCATGTGTCTCGTTCATGGTCATCCTGCCGCTGACTTTGTTCGTGCCACTGTTCTGGGGGCCGGTTTTTGCCCGCGTCCCTTGGTTGTCCAGTTATTTCGTCAGTACCGCGTTGGTGACCATCACCATCGTGTTGCTGGTGGTGTATCTGATGATGCCCGCCGCGACACGCCTGATGGCGCCCTGGCTTAATGCTTCCGCGAAAAAATCACAGGGAAAGTGATCCGATGACAGACGACAAAACCGATCTGCAACGCCGTCGCTTCATTGCCCAAGGCTCCTTGCTGAGCGCGGCTGCAGCGATTCTTCCTTCTTTGTCTTTCTCCGGCCTGGCCGGTGCCTCTCAATCTTCCGCCAAAGGTGTAGCGATGAATGTCGAACTGATTCTGTTCAATGGTCAATTCCATACGGTTGACCGCGAAAAGCCCAAGGCCAGCGCTGTGGCGATCAGCAGCGGACGGTTTGTAGCGGTGGGCAGCGATGCAGAAGTCATGGCCATGCGCGGCAGTGCGACACAGGTGATCGATCTTAAAAAGCGCACGGTGATTCCGGGTCTCAACGACTCCCATTTGCACCTGATTCGTGGCGGTTTGAACTACAACCTGGAGCTGCGCTGGGAAGGCGTGCCCTCGTTGGTCGACGCATTGCGCATGCTCAAGGATCAGGCGGATCGCACACCGACGCCACAATGGGTGCGTGTAGTGGGCGGCTGGAATGAATTCCAGTTCGCCGAAAAACGCATGCCGACCCTGGAAGAGTTGAACCAGGCCGCGCCGGATACCCCGGTGTTCGTGCTGCACCTGTATGACCGCGCGTTGCTCAATCGCGCCGCACTGCGCGTCGCCGGCTACACCCGAGACACGCCGAACCCGCCGGGTGGCGAGATCGTACGTGATGCGCAGGGCAACCCGACCGGCATGCTGGTGGCCAAGCCCAACGCCATGATTCTGTATTCGACGCTGGCCAAGGGGCCGAAGCTGCCGCTGGAATACCAGGTCAACTCGACCCGCCAGTTCATGCGCGAACTCAACCGCCTGGGCCTGACCAGCGCCATCGACGCCGGCGGCGGCTTCCAGAACTATCCCGACGACTACGCGGTGATCGAGCAACTGGCGCGAGAAAAACAGCTCACGGTGCGCATCGCCTACAACCTGTTCACCCAGAAACCCAAGGAAGAGCTGGCCGACTTCAAGAACTGGACCAGTTCCGTCAAGCTGCATCAGGGCGATGACTTCCTGCGGCACAACGGGGCAGGGGAGATGCTGACCTTTTCGGCCGCCGACTTCGAAGACTTTCTCGAACCTCGCCCCGACCTGCCGCCTGGCATGGAAGGCGATCTGGAGCCGGTGGTGCGGCATTTGGTCGAGCACCGTTGGCCGTTCCGTCTGCACGCGACCTACGACGAGTCCATCAGCCGCATGCTCGACGTGTTCGAGAAGGTCAACCTCGACATCCCGTTCAGTGGCCTGCCGTGGTTTTTCGATCACTGCGAAACCATCACGCCGAAGAATATCGAGCGCGTGAGGGCGCTGGGTGGCGGGATCGCGATTCAGGACCGCATGGCGTTCCAGGGCGAATACTTCGTCGAGCGCTACGGTGCCAAGGCCGCCGAGATGACGCCGCCGATCAAGCGCATGTTATCCGAAGGCGTGCCGGTGGGCGCGGGCACCGACGCCACACGCGTGTCCAGCTACAACCCGTGGACCTCGCTGTACTGGATGGTCAGCGGGCGTACGGTCGGCGGGCTGGAGTTGTATCCCGAAGGACTGCCACGCGAGACCGCGCTGGAGTTGTTCACGCACGGCAGCGCCTGGTTCTCGTCGGAGCAGGGCAAGAAAGGCCAGATCAAGGTGGGGCAACTGGCCGACGTGGTAGCGCTTTCAGCAGACTATTTCAGCGTCGAGCCTGAGGCCATCAAGTGGATCGAATCGGTGCTGACCGTCGTCGACGGCAAGGTCGTTTACGGCAGCGACGACTTCGAGACGCTGGCACCGCCGAGCCTGCCAGTGCTGCCGGACTGGTCGCCGGTGGTCAAGGTGCCGGGCCATTGGCGTCCGGCCTCACCGATGGTCGCTCAGGTTCACCACTGCAGCGGCCCTTGCGCCGTGCATTCCCACAGCCATGAAAAGGCCAGGCTTTCAAGTGCGCCGGTCAGCGACTTCCAGGGTTTCTGGGGCGCATTTGGCTGTTCCTGCTTCGCTTTCTGACCGGATTACCCAGGACGCACGGGGCCGATGTGCCTCGCGCCATTAGCGACAACCTTAAAGGAGTCAATCATGAGCACTGCAATCCCTTACAACCGTTTGAACAAAGATGACGCTGCGGTTCTGCTGGTCGATCATCAGACCGGCCTGATTTCACTGGTGCAGGACTTCTCGCCCAATGAATTCAAGAACAACGTGCTGGCGTTGGGTGATCTGGCCAGGTTCTTCGGTCTGCCGACCATCCTGACCACCAGCTTCGAAACCGGCCCTAACGGTCCGCTGGTGCCTGAGCTCAAAGAAATGTTTCCGGATGCGCCATACATCCCGCGTCCCGGCCAGATCAATGCCTGGGACAATGAGGATTTCGTCAAGGCAGTCAAGGCGACCGGGCGCAAGCAATTGATCATCGCTGGCGTGGTGACGGATGTCTGCGTCGCGTTCCCGACCTTGTGCGCACTGGCTGAAGGCTTTGAGGTTTTCGTAGTGACCGACGCATCGGGCACGTTCAACGAAACCGTGCAAAAAGCGGCGTGGGCGCGCATGAGCGCAGCCGGTGCGCAATTGGTCAACTGGTTTTCGGTCGCGTGCGAGCTGCAGGTCGACTGGCGCAATGACATGGAAGGCCTGGCCAACCTGCTGTCCCAGCGCATTCCGAACTATCGCAATCTGATGAATAGCTACAGCGCCTTTACCGCTCGGTAAGTCCCCACTTATAACGGCCGTGCATCAATGGCGCAGTGACTAAACGGTCACTGCGCCATTTTTTTTCGCCTTGTCCTACAATTATGTAGTGAGCAGAAATAATCACTACATAATCATTGACGCCCCCGGTTTCCTTTTGCATTATGCAGCTGTCTCCCTGATCGGGAGTACGGCAAAGAGGTATTGAACAGGCTCGGCAAGCCGTCGAGATGTTCCCGGATGTAGGCTGCCCACAAGGCAGATTGATGAAGCTGACCCGGCATGTTCGTCGCAAAGGACGAGGCTGGCGAAACGTCCTCATGATGCTTGTGGTTGATCATTGTCGATCATCAGGCCTTTGGGTTTCGCGACTTCTTCTCTCTTCGATGACGCTGCCATGTAGCGGCTTTGCATCAAGGCTACCTGCATTTCCTTGAGGGCTGGATCTGTATTCGACGAACACTCCATCGTGGCTCGTGCACGAATCGTCTGGCGATTGAACTTGATGTATCAACCATTGAACTGCTTACGAGCGAAGGAGCATCAACATGAACATGAACATGAACATGAACAATCAACCGAACATTGATGAACTGGCTCGTCTGTTTGCCGCCCGCAAAGATACCCTCGATAACCACATTGCATGGATCTCGAATGCCGGCGAAGTGCGCGTAGACCCCATGACTCCGCATACTCAGGAAGACGAATTCCGTGACGCCCATCCCGAACTGCGTGCCGCGCTGGGCATGTACCGTCGGGGACTGGGGTATGTCGGCAAGAAAGCTGCCGCCGACCGGGCTTTCATGGAAAGCGTATTGCTTGAACTGAAGAACGAATGGCAGAACAGCCGTCGTCATGCCCATAGCCGGGTAGCTTGATACTGTCTCGTTGTCCTGACTGAGTCGTCACTTCAGCCGCCATCAACTATCGAACATGCCTGTTTCTGCACTGATAGCGGGAGCAGGCACAGTATCCATGAGTCGCTCAACAGCCTGCGGCTTCAGGTAAATCTGCCGTTTTACCTTCCACGCTTGTATATGATTACCCGGACACCTTTGCCGCGTGGTTGCCTTGGTTGACAGGGTCGGCCGTTCGCAATTGCGCGTCGCGTTTTTCCATTTTGCAATTCGAACCTTGGGGCAGAGGGCCTGACTGTCGTCGGTGTGCCAATTTTTCTGTGTTGGGTGTGCACCTTTTGTGTCGGGTTTGATAACTGACTGTTTCAATGTTGAAAAAAAATCTTGTCTTATTGTTGTACAAAACGATTTCAGTGGTATAGATTTTTACCCATGAGTCAGCGTGTATGGCGCTGTTTTTGCCGGTTTCGGTATAGACCACACCGCTGACTCTTCAGAATTTCTCCCGCGGGTCTCATGCTCACGGGTACTGCCCGAGACTCACAATGGTTACGCCGAGAGGGTTGTTGGTCGTGCTGTTGCTGATCAGTGGCGGTGCTCAGGCCAGTTGGCGTGAAGCGCTGCCGAACGCCCAGGTCCTGGGAACTGGCGAACTTACCCTGTTTGGATTCCGCATCTATTCAGCCCGGCTGCTCAGCCCCGTTAAACCGTTCGCCGCGAATGCGCCTCTGGCGCTCGAACTCACCTACCATCGCGCCATCGAGCGGGAAGATCTGGTCGATGCCAGCATCGATGAGATCAAGCGTATCTCAGGCCCGGCCGTAACCGGAGCGCAGCTCGACACTTGGCGACAGCACATGAATCAGTCGTTCGTCGACGTGCAGCCGGGCATGAAAATCACGGGGGTCTATCTGCCTGGGCGCGAAGCCCGTTTCTACGTGGGTGAAAAGCTGCAGCACGTGGTCCCGGACAGCGCGTTCGCCAAGGCCTTCTTTTCGATCTGGCTGGACCCCAAAACCCGCAACCCTGAACTCAGAAGCGAGTTGCTGGGCAACGCGGGATCTTGATCAATCACGGAGGGCTCATGTTCAGAAAATGGTTGCTAATGCTCTGCCTGGGATCGGTTCTTGGCGGCTGCGGCGCAATTCAGGTCAGCCAGTACAGCCAGGAAAAACCCAAGCTCGACCTGCGTGAATATTTCACCGGTCGAGTCGATGCGTGGGGCATGTTCCAAAAGCGTTCAGGTGAAGTCACCAAGCGTTTTCATGTGGTCATCAATGGCCACAGCGAAGGCGAGGTGCTGGTGATGCATGAGGCGTTCAGCTATAGCGACGGCACCCAGCAAGTGCGCGAGTGGCGGTTGCGACCGGACGGGCCGGGGCGCTGGAAGGGAACTGCAGGGGATGTGGTCGGACAAGCCAGCGGCGAAGTGGCGGGCAACAGCTTCCACTGGCGCTACGTGTTGAGGTTGCCGGTGGATGACACGGTGTATGACGTGAGTCTGGACGACTGGATGTACCTGATCGACGAACAGACCATGGCCAATCGATCCTCGATGACCAAGCTTGGCGTGGAAGTGGGGCAGATCACCTTGTTCTTCCGCAAGCAGGGCAAGTAACCGGTTCTAGCCGCCGGTCATGTTCATGAAGCGCACGACCTGCACGCCGTCGTCGTGGGTGAAGTTATGGCTCCACGGTTTGATCTGCATGGCGTCGATGATCGCCTTTTCCAGCTTGTGCGGTTGCCCGGGATTGGCGCGCAGTACCGATTTGAGGTCCACCGAGTGCTCGTTGCCAAGGCACAGCAGCAAGCGGCCTTCAACAGTCAGGCGCACCCGGTTGCAAGTGCCGCAGAAGTTGTGGCTGTGGGGCGAAATGAAACCGATGCGGATGCCCGGTGCCTCGGCCAGACGCCAGTAACGCGAAGGGCCCTGTGTTGAATCGGTCGAAGGGACCAGCGTGTAGCGTTCGGCAATACGCTCGCGGACCTGATCACTGGAACAGAACGTTTCGGCACGGCTGTGCTCACTGATGATGCCCAGCGGCATTTCTTCGATGAACGACACATCCAGGTTGCGATCGATGGCAAAGGCCAGCAGATCGTTGATTTCGTGATCGTTCCGGCCTTGCATCACTACGCAGTTGAGTTTGGTGTGAGTGAAACCCGCCGCGTTCGCAGCGTCGATCCCGGCGATGACCTTGTTCAGGTCGCCGGTGCGGGTCAGCTCGCGGAAGCGTTGCGGATCCAGGCTGTCGAGGCTGATGTTCAACCGCGTCACACCCGCCTTGAACAGCGGTCCAGCCAGTTTGTCCAGTTGCGAGCCGTTGGTGGTCATGCACAGTTCGCGCAGGCCGGGCAGGGCGGCGATGCGCTCACACAGGCCGACCACGCCAGTGCGCACCAGCGGTTCACCGCCGGTCAGGCGAATCTTGCGGGTGCCCAGCGCCACGAAACGCTCGGCAACCTGAAGGATTTCCTCCAGCGAAAGAATTTGTTGCCGAGGCAGAAATGTCATCTCTTCGGCCATGCAGTACACGCAGCGAAAATCGCACCGGTCGGTCACCGACATGCGCAGATAATCGACTTTGCGGGCAAAGCGGTCCATCAGGACGGGTTCGGACATTTCACCTTCTTACGTGATCATTCAACGGGCTGGCAGTCCGGGTTTGGACGACAGCGCATTGAAGGAGTTTGATTTTTCTCGAATTGCGCGACACCGGCGCCTGGATTCAACGCCATGGTGGATAACGACATAGTAGCCACCGGCGGCGAGTATTGCACTGGCTTCATGCCATCCACGCTACCGAGTCGAAATGCCGCAGTCCAATCGCTTGTTCCAATGGTCTGATCGACTTGCTCTATGGAGTCCGGCCCCGCTCGTTCAGGGTTCCGATTGAGCGCCTGAGCTGCGTTCATAACGCTCCAGCAACGGCTGGATACTGATGCCGTGTAGCAGAATACTTAACGCCACCACCGAAAGCGTCATGCCGATCACCAGGTGTCCCACCTCTGGCGACAATCCGTGAGACAAGGCGAAGCACAGGTAATAAAGGCTGCCGATCCCGCGAATGCCGAACCAGCCCACCAGCGCTTTCTGCCGGTTGTTGAGCAGGCGTTTGCTGATCAGCAGCCACACCCCCAAAGGCCGGATGATGCAGAACAGCGCGAGTCCCAGGCCGATGGCGCGCCAGTCCCAGTAAATGGCCAGGGCGGCACCCAGCAGGGTGATCAACAGCACTTCCATCGCCCGCTCGACCAGACTGCCGAATGCCAGCATGTCGCCCATCATCACGCCAGCGGCCAGCTGCGAATCACTCAGTTCTTCGGCTTCGGCCACCGTGCCGCGTTCCAGGGACGCCGTCATATGGCCCAGCACCGGTTGGGCAACATGCTCCGAAGGCACTTCGGAGCGGGTGACCCGAGCCTCTGCCCGACGCAAACCGACCCCGGCGGCGAACACCGAGAGAAAGCCGAATGCATCGACGCTCTGCGCCACTACGTATGACAGCGCGATCAGCGCCAGCGCCAGGTAATCATTGGGCGATGAGGTGCTGTCAGCGTTGCGGATACGCAGGAAAATCATCAGGTGCCCGACGCCTCGACCCATGCCGTAGCCGATCAGCAGCCCGGCCGGAACGGCCCAGACCAGATGCTTGAAAAACCAGAGCTGCATCCAGTCGGTGGTGGTCTCGCCCGAACTCAGGTACAGCAAGGCGAAGATGACGAACGGAAAGGCGGTGCCATCGTTCAGGCCCGCTTCGCCAGACAGCCCGAAGCGCAGACGATCCTGATCCTGAGCGTTGTTGACCTGCACCATGCCGGCCAGGACCGGGTCGGTGGGCGAGAGCATCGCGCCCAGCAGTAGCGCGATTCCCCACGACAGACCGAACAGGTAATGCGCTGCGACACTGACGCCAGCGATGGTCGCCAGCATTACCGGTCCGGCCAGCCAGTAGGCCGAATGCCAGGCCTTGCCGCGCAACGGCAGGCGCAGCTTGATGCCGGTGCTGAACAACGAAAACAGCACCGCGACTTCGGTCAGGCGCTCCAGCCATTCATAGGCGTCCTTGAAATCCAGATCCAGGACGCCTAGGCCCATCGGGCCGATGCCAAAGCCGAACGCCAGACACACCGCCGAGGTCGTGACCGGCATCCAGCGCAGATAGGAAGACGTCAATGCCAATAGCATCAACAGCGCGCCAAGCACGCTCATGCAGACGATGAAACTCATAGTGGGAGGGCCGCCGTTAAAGCGCCTTGAAAAGAGGGCGTAATCTTGGGACTGCATTTAGGGGAAATAAGTTGAAATAATTTGGCCACAAATAGATGAACGCGGTTCTTTCATGCATTCGTCTTGCCGACGTGCTCGCGCAAGAGCGCAGCCCTGCGTATCCGCGAGCGCAGGCTCTCAAGCAGCGCGAGACACGTCTTGAAGCTCAGTTGCCTAAATCTCTGTACGTGCAGTAGCTGCGCTTGGTGACGCTGCGTTAAAACAGGCTCGGTTACGACCAGTAGACGCCGCTTCCTTGCCCGTTTGCCTTGCCTGACCTACAGAGCCTAGCGCTCGATGCTGCGGCTCCAGCGCGCATTCCATTGCGGGCGGATCTGATTGACCTGATCCCAATCGATCGTCACCGCCGTCTCCAGGTACGTGTTCATGGCTTGGACCTGGCCGCGCGTCTTGTCGGTGGTCGGGGTGTTCGGGTTGGACGGGATCTGATCACCGAACTCCAGCGCCGGAGCCTGCGCTTCGGGCGTCAGCAGGTAGGCGGCGAGTTTCTGCGCGAGTTCCGGCTGGGTGTTATTGGCGATGGTGCATTCAGCCACGTTCAATACCACCCCACCTTCCTTGGGCGATGCGTACTCCACCGGAACGCCCTTGATCTTCAAGGCAGTCACTTGGGTCGGCGTGAGCGGGAACACCGCGGCGTCGTCGGTCTGGACCATTTCGGAGATTTTGGCCGAGCTGGCGATGTACTCCAGCACGTTGGGACCGACGGTTTTCGGCCAGGCCTTGAAGCCCGGCTCGACGTCTTTCTCGCTGCCGCCCTGGATACGATTGAACATCAGGAAGCCGTGCAGGCCGAAGGTCGAAGACGCCAGCGACTGGAAGACCACTTTGTCCTTGAAGCGTTTATCCGCCAGGTCCATCCAGGACGTCGGTGCATTCCAGCCCTGTTCCTTGAACATCCGGGTGTTGTAGGCCAGGCCGGTCACGCCGAGACTGACGGCCGCCGCCTGTTCCTTGATCTTCGCCTTGGCGGGCAGGTCGTTCAGGCCGGGGCTCGGCTGCAGGCTGTCGCAAAGGCCCATGGAAATCGCCCGGTACATGATGCCGTCGTCGAGAAACATCACGTGCATCTGCGGGTTGTCCTTGCTGGCCTGAACCTTGGCGAGAATGTCCGCTGAAGTGCCCGGCACGATCACTACTTTTACACCGTTGGCTTTTTCGAAGGCGGGCAGCACCTGATCGGCGTAGAGGCGCTCCATGGTGCCGCCGTTCATGCCCAGATAGAGCGTGGTCTCGGCGCTGGCCGGCATGGACGCGAGCAACGCGCTCAGCGGCAGGACTGACAGGCTGGTGAGGGCGACACGTTTGGCGATGTTCATAAGGGCGACCTTCCTCTGTTCAATGGGATGACGTTCGATACGGGTTCTGGTGCGGTGCGGGGTGTGACGGCGGGGGTTGACTCGGTGGGCGGCGTTGTTCGTCCAGTCTGAAATCGGCCGATCGAAAAGGCATCGAGCGCGATCGTCGAGCGACCGGTGCAGACCCATTCGGCCAGCGCTTCGCCTGCCGCCGGACCGATTTGAAAACCGGCGCCGGCGAAACCGAAGCCGTGCAGCAATCCGGGCTGCGCAAGGCTTGGGCCGAGCACCGGCTCGCGGTCCGGCAGATAACCTTCGGTGCCGCTCCAGGTGCGAATCGCCTGAGCACCTTTGAGCGGCGGATACAGTTCGACGGCATTGCGCAGGATGTCGAGCACTGCCGCCTGACCGGGCCTGGCGCGAGCCGGATCCAGAGCGAAACCCTGACCACCGCCCAGCACGCAGTTGCCGCGTGCCACCTGACGCGCATAGATGCCGCCGCCTTCGACGCCGGTGCTGACGTCCATGAACAGGGGCAGCGGTTCGGTCACCAGCATGGCCGGGTGCCCCGAATACATCGGCACCGGCTCGTTGAACTGCGCCGCCAGTTGGCCGGCCCAGGCGCCCGCGCAGTTGAGCAGCCAGGGTGCCCGCAGTTTCAGGCCGTTGGCGGTCTCGACGATAAACGCCTGGCCATCGTGGCTGACCTGCGTGACCCGCGCCTGCTCGAAGAGCTGCGCACCTGCGCGGCGAGCGGCTCGGGCGAAGGCAGGCGAAACCAGGCGCGGATTGGCATGCCCGTCGTCCGCGCACAATGACGCGCCGACGGCCACATCGCCCGCCCAGGGATAACGGGCGCGCAGTTGGGCCCGGTCCAGTAACTGCAAATCGAGTCCGAAACCCTGACTGGCCTGCGCGTAGGTGCGCAATGCGTCCATGTCCTGTTCGCTGCGGGCCAGTTTCAGATGCCCCGAGCGCAGATATTCACCGTCGGTGCCGATCAGGTCGTGCAGACGGCCCCAGATTTGATGCGCACGCTGGGACAGCGGCAGTTGTGACAGCGGGCGACCCTGGCGGCGGACGCCGCCGTAGTTGACGCCGCTAGAATGCGAACCGCAGAAGTCGCGCTCCAGCAAGGCAACGCGTTGCCCTTTCTGCGCCAGAGCCAGCGCCGCCGAGGTGCCGACAATGCCGCCGCCGATGATCAGCGCGTCGGTTTCGATGACCGCGCTCATGCCTGTGTCTCCACACCAAACGGGATCGGCTTGATAGGGGACTGTCCGCGCAGCCGACCGACCTGCTGCACCGGGCGACCGCTCTCGCAGGCAATCAGCTCGGCCGCCGCCAGACTGCACATCCGGCCCTGACAGCGGCCCATGCCGACCCGGCACATGGCCTTGACGCGATTGATTTCCCAATGCCCGTCCTGCACCGTGCGGCGGATATCACCCGCGCTGACGTCCTCGCACCGGCATATCAAGGTTTCATCCGGCACCCTGGCGGCCCAGTCCTCCGGAAACGGGAATGCGGTCTCCAGGCCATGACGGAAACGTTCGATGCGCTGCAACCGGCGTTTCAAGAGATGGATGCGACGCTCGTCAACCGCTCGGCCGCCGTCTTGCAACAGGCTGAGTGCGGCCAGTTCCCCGGCCATTTCGGCGGCATCGGCCCCCATGATCCCCGCACCATCGCCTGCCAGATAAACCTGCGACACACTGCTGCGTCCGGCATCGTCGCGTCTCGGCAGCCATGCGCGGTTCAACGGGCTCCAGTCGAAGGTACAGCCCAGCAGGTCAGCCAGTTGCGTTTCGCTGCGCAAGGCGTGGGCGAACGCAACGGCGTCACACCCCAACTGCGCCACACGGCCGTTGCGCTGCCACTGCACACCGGTAACGCGCTGCTGCCCCTCGACGAGCGTCAGTTGCGCATTTTGATGCACGGCAATGCCGTGAGCGGTCAGCCAGGCACGGTAATAGAGGCCTTTGGCGAGGGTTACAGGCTGGCCTAGCAAGGCGGGCAGGGCTCGGCATTGGGCGGAGAAGGGCGCGCTGTCCAGCACGGCCAGCACCTTGGCACCGGCTTTGGCATATTGATAGGCGACGAGGTACAGAAGTGGCCCGCTGCCACAGAACACCACGCGTTCGCCAATGGCGCAGCCCTGATATTTCAAGGCGATCTGCGCCGCTCCCAGGCTATACACGCCAGGCAGCGTCCAGCCGGGCACCGGCAGAATGCGGTCAGTGGCGCCAGTGGCGACAATCAGATGAGTGTAATCGACGTGACCGACGCAACCATCGTGCAGGGTGTCGAGGCGACCTTGTTCTGCGCTCCAGACCAGGGTTTGCGGTCGATAGTCGATGCGGGTTGCCAGCGCGTCGAGGCTCTGATGCACCGCAACCGCTCTGGAGGCCTCGAAGCCATAGAGTGATTTGGCCGAGCGCTGAAAATTTTCAGGCTGCTGCCGGTAGATCTGGCCGCCACCGCGCTGCGCCTCATCGATCAGGCAGGCTTTCACGCCATGTGCAAGCAGTGTCTGCGCGGCCCGGATGCCCGCAGGGCCTGCGCCAATGACCACGACCTTTTGCTCGCTCATGGCTGACTCATCGTTCATGGTCGCTCTCCCGCAACATCCGCCGCCCCGGCTCGCGACTGACCACCTGACCGGCTTCGAGCAGCGTCGAGCAGGCCCGCACCCGTTGACCGTCGCCCAGCCTCACCCAGCAATCCTGGCACGCGCCCATCATGCAGAAGCCTGCTCTGGGTTCGGCACTGAAATCGCTGCCCCGCAAATGCTCGCTGGCCGTCAAGACCGCGGTCAGCAGGGTGTCGCCGAGCAAGCCGCTGGCCGGTTGGCCATCGAGGGTAAAAAGCAGGGCCGGGCGATCGCGCTCGACCAGTCGTTTAAGCAGTGCCATAGGTGTGCTCCGGGCCCAGGATTAATGTTTGCCGACCAGCACGCGATCCAGTCCGTAAACGCGGTCGAGCAGGATCATGGTGGCTGCGGTCAGGGCAATGACCAGTGCCGACACGGCCGCCATCATCGGATCGATGGATTCGGTGGCGTAGACGTACATGCGCACAGGCAAGGTCTGGGTGGCTGGCGACGTGACGAAGATCGACAGCGTGACCTCGTCGAAACTGTTGATGAACGCCAGCAGCCAGCCCCCCGCGACGCCGGGCAGGATCATGGGCAGGGTGATCTGGCGGAACAACGTGAAGCGGCTGGCGCCCAGTGATTGCGCTGCGTGTTCGGCGCTGCGATCAATGCCGATGGCGGCTGCCAGCACCAGACGCAGCACATAAGGCGTAATCACCAGAACATGGGCGAAGATCAACCAGGTGAAGCTGCCGTTGACGCCCATCAAGGCGAACAGGCGCAGCATCGCCACGCCCAACACCAGATGCGGAATGATGATCGGTGAGAGGAACAGCGCATTGAAAAAGTTGCGTCCGGGAAAGGTATGCCGGGTGATCGCCAATGCAGCGGGCACCGCAATCAGCGTCGCCAATGTGGCCGAAACGAATGCCAGAATCAGGCTGTTATAGAACGAGTCGATAAAGTCGGCGCGCTCGAACACAGCCTTGAACCAACGCAACGAGAAATCCGTGGTGGGCAGGCTCAGGGTGTTCTCGGGCGTGAACGCCACCAGACACACCACCACCAGCGGCGCCATCATGAACACCACGACCAACGCATGAAACGACAGGGCCAGCGGACCGTTCTTGGACATGGATCATTCCCCCAGGGATTTCTTGTATCGACCTTCGATCATGCGGTTCCATGACAGCATCACCAGCAGGTTCACCAGCAGCAGCGCCACTGCCAGGGTCGCGCCCATCGGCCAGTTGAGTTCCGACAGGTACTGGTCGTAGATCACTGTCGCGACCATTTTCAGGCGACGTCCGCCGAGCAGGCCGGGAATGGCGAACGAGCTGGCGGCCAGGCCGAAGACGATCAGCGAGCCGGAGAGCACGCCGGGCATGACCTGCGGCAGCACGATCAGGCGCATCACTTTCGCCTGACTGGCACATAGGGACAGCGCGGCCTGTTCGGCAGTAGGGTCGAGCTTCTGCAGTGAGGTCCAGACCGGAATGATCATGAACGGCAGCATCACGTGCACCAGCGCAATGATCACCGCGAACGGGGTATACAGCAGCTTTACCGGGCGCCCGCCCATGGCCTGTAACGCCTGATTGACCAGACCGTCCGCGCCCAGCAACAGGCTCCAGCCGAAGGCCCTGACCACCACTGAAATCAGCAGCGGCGTGAGGATTAGAATCAGAAACACCGAGCGCCACGGTGTACCCATCCGGCTCAGGATGTAGGCTTCCGGCACACCGATTACGACGCACAGCAGGGTGACCAGCGCACTGATCCAGAAAGTGCGCAGGAAGATCTCGTAGAAGTAACCGTCAGTGAGCACCGCGCCATAATTGGCCAGCGTGTAGCTGTCGCTTTTCACGCCGACTTCATAGTCGAACACGTTGAACGACAACAGCAGCGTCAGGCCCAGCGGCAGTATCAACAGGCCGATGTAAAGCGCCAGTGCCGGTGCGGACAGCCAGTAGCCACGCCCGCCCTGACGCATGGCGGTCAGCAGGCTCATGCGCGCACCTCATCGGCTTCCAGCACGCGCAGCAGCTCCGACGGCCAGTCCAGGCCGACGGCAGCGCCTTGCTCCAGCGGTGGCTGACCGTCATTGCGGCGTACCACGGTCAATTCGCCGACACCGGTCTGAATGCTGTACAGCCATTGGCTGCCCAGGAAATAACGCGTGAGGATTCGGCCTGACAGGCGACCACAACCGGGTTCGACCAGATCGATCTTTTCCGGACGCAGGCTGAGGGTCAGCACACCGTCGCCCGGCAATTGACGAATCTGCGGCGTGCCGTTGTCGTCCAGATCGCCGGGCAGCATATTGGCCTTTCCGACGAAACCGGAGATAAAGCGCGTGCGCGGGTGTTCGTAGAGTTTGTACGGCTCGTCGATTTGCGTAATGCGCCCCGCCTGCATGACCACCACCCGATCACTGATCGACAGCGCCTCGGCCTGATCGTGGGTCACCATGAGCGTGGTGATGCCCACTTCGTTTTGAATGCGACGAATCTCGAACTGCATTTCTTCACGCAGGTTGGCATCCAGGTTCGACAGCGGCTCATCGAGCAGCAACACCGGTGGTTCGATGACCAGCGCGCGGGCCAGCGCCACACGCTGTCGCTGGCCGCCGGACAACTCACGCGGATAACGCTCGGCATGCTGATCGAGGCGCACCAGCTTCAGCACCTTGCTGACCCGGTTGCGGATATCGGTGGCTGATACTTTGCGCATGCGCAGACCGAACGCCACATTGTCGGCGACGGTCATGTGCGGAAACAGCGCGTAGCTCTGGAACACCACGCCCAGGCCGCGACTGCTGGGTTTGGCGTGAGTGATGTCACGTCCGTCGAGCACGATGCGCCCGTCACTTACGTCGACGAAACCCGCGATCATCTGCAAGGTGGTGGTTTTGCCACAGCCGGACGGGCCAAGCAGCGAGACGAACTCGCCCTTGTCCACGTTCAAGTGTGTGGCAACCACGGCGTCAATCGAGCCGTAGCGTTTGGAAAGACCTTCTAGCTGCAGAAATGCCATGCCTGCTTCCACCTTGGGTGCATGCGCGCCAAAGGCACGCGTTGTCGTGGGCAGATGCGAAGTGAAGTCATGCAGCGCTGGACGTTGGTGCTCGCTCTGAGTCGGCTACCGATGATTGTTCAAATCGCCCCTGTGGACTGAGAGTAGGACGAAGACTAGGATGCACTCAATCGACAATTTCACTGAACAACATCTTTTTTAAGATTCATTCGTTAAATGAAAAAAATTATGAAAAATAATGGCGAAAATTCCATTCAACGGAATCTCGAGTCGAAGGATGTCGGCGTAGGCGCCGTTTCACGGCTATTCGCGGTGCTGCGCTGCCTGGGCGAGTGCGATGAAGGCGGCGAACGGGTGACCCAACTCGCGCAGCGCATCGGATTGTCCCAGCCCACCACACACCGCTTGTTGCGCAGCCTGATGGACGAAGGCATGGTCGAGCAGGATGCGCTCAGCAAACGCTATCGACTGAGCATCGAGTTCTTTGCGCTGGCCGCCCGAGCCGGCAACACCGGGAACCTGCGTGACGTGGTCCGGCCCAGCATGCTGCGTCTGTCCGCATCGCTGGGCGACTCGCTGTTTCTGCTGGCGCGTAGCGGTTTTGATGCCATCTGCCTGGATCGTAGCGAAGGGCCATATCCGATTCGCACGTTCACCGGTGACATCGGCGGGCGCGTGGCGTTGGGGGTCGGGCAGGGCAGCCTGGCCATCCTCGCGTTCCTGCCCGAGGACGAGCGCGAAACCGTCATCGCTTACAACCTGCCGCGCCTGAAGGATTTCCACCTTTATGACGAGGTGTTTCTGCGCTCGGAAGTCGAGAATGTGCGGCGTCTGGGCTACGCCGCTCGCAACACTGGCGCATTGCCCGGTATGGCGGGGCTGGCCGTGCCGATCCTTGACCGTAACGGGCGTGCGGTCGCAGCGCTCAGTGTGGCCACTATCACTGATCGCTTGGGTCCGGACCGTCTGACGACGGTGGTCGAAATGCTCAAGCGTGAAGCCACCACTATCAGCGCCCGCATCAACCCCTTCGATCCCGCCCTGCGGCGTCCCAGCCAGGTCTTCGGGCAAGCGGACTAGCTGGCCGCGGTTGCACCTCGCACAGCCTGACCGCGATTATCGCCGGTGCTGTGCTGGCGTGTGTCGACCGCTTGCTCAGGCCCAGCCTGACCGACTCAAGCCTTCGACCTTGAACACCAGCGCCTTCAAACCGCCGTCCTCTCGTGCATCCGGAAACTCCGGAGGGTTTTCCAGGCGTCGCTCGAAGCGCAGACAAGGCGCTTCGATGGCGGTGTGCTCGATCAGGAAGTCCGGTCCCACTGCAGGGTCATTCATGCAGGCCAGCACCAGACCTTCTTCGGTCAGCAACTCCGGCAGACGGCGCAGGACGCGCTGGTAATCCTTGTCGAGCATGAAGCTGCCTTTCTGGAAGGACGGCGGGTCGATGATGATCATGTCGTAAGGACCGGAACGCGTGACTTTGGCCCATGACTTGAACAGGTCGTGACCCAAGAACGTCACGCGGCTCAAATCATGCTCGTTGAGACGATGATTTTCCCGCCCGCGATTGAGCGCCGCGCGTGCCATGTCCAGATTGACGACGTGGTCTGCGCCTCCGGCAATGGCGGCGACCGAAAAACCGCAGGTATAGGCGAACAGATTGAGGATCCGCTTGCCCTTGGCCTGGGCCTGCACCCATTCGCGCCCGTAGCGCATGTCCAGAAACAGTCCACTGTTCTGCTTCTTGCCGAAATCGACCCTGTAGCGAAGGCCGTTTTCGCTGATCACCCACTCATCGGCCACTTCACCCGTCAGCCATTGGGTCGTGCTTTGCGGCAGATAGCGGTGCTGCAACAACAGGGTGTGCGCCTGGCTCTGCAACCATTGAGGTGTCTCGATCAGGCCCGTCAGTAGCTGATCGAGCTGCGCAAGCTCCAATTCCTGCGGCGCCTTGAACAGCGACACCAGCACCACGCCCTGCATCCAGTCCACCGTGATGTGCTCAAGACCCGGCCACACGCGGCCACGGCCATGGAACAGGCGGCGGGTTTCAGTCGGGACATCGCTCAGGGCGGTGAACAGGTGCTGTTGCAGGAGGGCGAGCGCTTCAGGAGTCATGAACGGGATCGGTTAGAAAAAGGCGGCGTATGGTAAACCTATTTTCGTCCGCGTGAATCCACGGCGTCCGCTTTGGTGTGCAGGGGCTCAGCGCGGCATGTAAAGGCGTTGCCAACGATGAGGAATGGCCACGGAGACCAGCCCCAGCAACGCGCACAGTGCGCCACTGACCAGTAACGCGTTCAGCCCCAGGCGGCGTTCGATCAGTGCGCCGATGATCGCGCCGATGAACATGCCAGTCCAGGGGATCAACTGACCGCGCCAGGCAGTGCCTCGTTCGCCCAGCAACCAGCGCCCCAGGCCGCGACCGAACCGGGACAATGCGCCGGTCACATAGGTCAGGCCCACTGCCTGGCCATTGACCTGTTCGACGGCGGCATTGAGCATGCCCATGGCCAGGATCGCCCACACCAGTGCCAGCAGATTGTTCTCCATGGGCCACGCGGCTGCGGCACACAGCAGGGTTGCGATGCTGAGCAACAACGGCAAAGCCCGGCGATTGCCCAGGCGGGCAATGACGATACCCAGCGCATTACCGGCGATGAACACCAGGATCGCCAGCGTCAGTCGAGCAATGACACCGCCATCGGCTTCGCTCAGCGCAACGGCCAGGCGCGTGGTGTTGCCGCTCATGAAGGACACGAAGTCACCTGTGGCCATGAAACCGATGGCGTCGGTCATGCCGGCCAGCACCGAAAGGCTGGCTGCCAGTGTCATACCGACCCGGTTGCGCCGCTTCTGCAGCGCCAGATATCGGGCGCGGTTGTGAGTCAACGCTGACGGCATCGGCAGCTCTCTGAACCAGTAAGGCTGATGGGGGACCGGGCTTGCAGATCACCGCTTCAAGGCAGTTTGGCGCGCACGATGCGTTTGGCCTTGACCTCGTCTGCGTAGGCCTTGAGCTGATCGGCATCGCTGTAGAGGCGATTGACCATCTGGAGAATGGCCGTCACATCCACCTCTTTCATCTGGGAGGCAAGCTTGAGAATTTCGTCTGCGGTGGTTTCAAGGTTGGTGGCCGTGCCCTTGAGGTGCTTTTTCAGCTCCTGGGTCGACTTGTTGAGCGCCATGGGGTGTCCTGTAAGAAATCGTTGAATTCCATACCCTGAGCATGGCTTTTTCTGACCCGACACGCAATCCGACAAACGAAGGTGATCATGCCTGATGGCTATCAGGCATCGCACCCGGACGTACTCAAGCGTCGCGAGTCAGCACTTCCAGCAGTTCTATCTCAAAGTTCAGATCTGAACCCGGCTGAATGTGAGCGCCCATTTTCCGGTCACCGTAAGCGAGGTGGGCAGGCACGAACAGCGTGCGACGGCCGCCGACTTTCATGCCCATCAAGCCCAGGTCCCAGCCTTTGATGACGCGTCCGGTGCCAATCACGCACTGAAACGGCTTGCCCCGCTGGTGGGAGGAGTCGAAGACTGTCCCGTCCGCAAGGGTTCCAGTGTAATGGGTCGTGATCAAAGCACCTTTGACCACTTCTTTGCCTTCTCCGATCTGCAGATCGGTCACCTGTAATTCATTGCTCATTGCCGGATTCCCCCACTGAGTGTGCGGGCTGCTTTCTCGCAGAAAACCCGGTATCTGACAAGTCATGAAACGCAAACGGGGAAGCCTCAGCTTCCCCGTTCGTGGTGGGATTCGTGCCTGCTTACAAGTTTTGCGAGCTGACCACCATTGCCTGAGCGATGTTGGCCTTTTGCTCCTGAGTGAAACCGTCCCAGACGTTGACCTTGGCGTAGTAGCCCAGGCCGGCCAGGCAATAAAGGCTCAGGGTCAGAATGATGAAGACCGATACGAAGGTCCAGCGGCCCTCGTCGTTTTCGCGGGTGAATTCACGCGACTCGCTGTTGTGCGATCCACGCGACAGCAGACCGGACGACAAACGTTTGAACCATTGGAACAGGTGAACGACAACAATACGCAGCATGGGAAGAGATCCTCAAATGTCAAATAACGGGTCGGCCGCGACGCCTGTGGTGGCTGTGTCCAGCGTCGGGCACAAAAGCTGAAAACGAAAAAAGCCCGTCTATGACGGGCTTCTTTTTTATGATTCTTGTCAGTATCGGTCGAACTCGAAGCGGGGCAGCGGCCTGTTTTCGACTTCGAGCATCGATGAAGTTATGGCAACATTTTAAAACAATTGATCATTCACAGCCACCGCGTACAAGGTGTTGTCAGACAACTGGTCGTGAATCCGGGTGCGACATAACGTCGCCGTCCAAGGGAGGACCAAGAGGGAGCTGCCCATTTTCCGGTCAATTCTTGTAATACTTAATCGGCGAGCTAAACCGATCTGTGTATTGTAGGATCATCGCCCGTATCAAATTTCAGGACCGTATGAACACCCTCCAGGAACCTCCGAGTCGTTTTCCTTCATCAGCGTCAGGCTGGCCGCCGATATGCACATCCCGCGGCGTAGCGTCTCAATCAAGCCTTGCTTCCTCCTTCCTTGTGCGCTCCACCTCTGCCAACGACCTTTCAGTTGCTCCGGATACCCTGCGTCTTCCGGCTATGAATCACTGTGTCTGGCTGAACGCATCGCCGGTTAATGCCCAACTTCCTGTTCGAGAGGCTGAATAATTCCCATGGAATGGATTGCTGACCCCACGGCCTGGCTTGGCCTGTTGACCCTGATCGTTCTGGAACTGGTGCTGGGTATCGATAACCTGGTGTTCATCGCCATCCTTGCCGACAAGTTGCCGCCCGCGCAGCGTGACAAAGCCCGAGTGATCGGCCTCTCGCTGGCCCTGATCATGCGTTTGGGCCTGCTGGCCAGTATCTCGTGGATGGTGACGCTGACCGAACCGCTGTTCGAGCTGTTCGGCAAGACGTTCTCCGGCCGTGACCTGATCATGCTGTTCGGCGGCGTGTTCCTGCTGTTCAAGGCCACCATGGAACTGCACGAGCGGCTCGAAGGCCACGTCAGCCAGAAGTCCGCCAATGCCGGTTATGCGCTGTTCTGGCCGATCGTGGCGCAGATTGTGGTGCTGGATGCCGTGTTCTCGCTGGATGCCGTGATCACTGCGGTGGGCATGGTCGAACACCTGTCGGTGATGATGATCGCCGTGATCTTCTCCATCGGCCTGATGATGATCGCCAGCAAACCGCTGACCAAGTTCGTCAACAGTCGTCCTACAGTAATCATGCTGTGCCTGGGCTTCCTGATGATGATCGGCTTCAGCCTGACCGCAGAAGGTTTGGGTTTCCATATTCCAAAAGGCTATCTGTACGCGGCAATCGGCTTCTCGATCCTGATCGAGGTGTTTAACCAGATTGCTCGCAAGCGCAGCAAGAAATCTGCGCATGGCCATCTGCCGCGTCGTGAGCGGGCAGCACATGCCGTCATGCGTCTGCTGGGTGGTCGCAAGCTGGAGTCGGGCGATGTCGATGAAGAAATCATCGACATGATGGAAGGCGAGAGCACCGAGCCGGTGTTCGATCGACGCGAGCGCGTGATGATCAGCGGCGTTCTGCAATTGGCGGAGCGGCCGATCCGCACGGTCATGACGCCCCGCGCCGAAATCGATTACATCGATCTGAGTGACGACGCGGACAAGATCCGTCTGAAACTCATGCATTCATCGTATTCGCGCCTGCCGTTGATCGGCGAGGGCGGCATCGATGAGCCGTTGGGCTTCGTTCACAAGAAGGAGCTGCTCAAGGAGCTGCTGTCCGGTAATGAGCCTGACCTGAAGCTGCTGTCGCGTAAGGCCATCAACCTGCTGGAAAACTTCACCATCCTCAATGCGCTGGAGCAGATGCGCAAGGAATCGACCCACATCGCGTTCGTGGTCAATGAGTTCGGTGATTTTATCGGTGTGCTGAGCATGACCGATATTCTGGAATCGATTGCTGGCGAGTTGCCTGACGCCAGTGAGGTAGAGGGCCCTGATATCGTGGCGCAAGGTGATGATTTCCTTGTCTCGGGTGCGCTGAACCTGAGCCTGATCCGCGAGCGGACCGGATTCCAGGCCAAGGCCACCGACGATTATCAGACCTTGGCCGGGCTGGTCATGAGCCTGCTTGATCGCCTGCCGACCATGGGGGACAGTCTCCAGTGGCAAGGTTGGGATCTGAAAGTGGTCGGTGTCGAAGAACGCCGCGTTACCCGCGTGTTGCTGCAACGGCAACCCGAGGCTGCAATGGGTAAATAGCGACAGCAATGGTATACAGAAAACGGGCCGAAAGGCCCGTTTTTCGTGGGCTTGCGGTTGGTCGTCCGGTCGCAACCAAGGTTTTCGAAGCGTGGTCTATTCTGCGTCAACCACGTGGCTTCACCGTGCAGTCGGCCACTTCACAACGGAGACTGCCATGACTGCTGCCTTCATCTTCAACCCCAACCTGACCTACGACGTTATCTCCAGCCGCAAGCGCTATCCGGTGTGGCGCATTCGTGAACGCAAGGTTTACGCCTACCTCGAACATGACCCGCGACGGGACTGGAGTGGCGAAATAGGCACGTTGAGCCTTGGAACGCCCCAGCGCCTGGTCGACCACGATGGACAAACCATCGCCTATATCGTGGGGACCGAAGTACGTGACACCAAAGGTCACAGGTTCTCGCTGACGGAAGTCAAGGAATGACGGGGTGAGTCATGCAGGGATAACGGCTCCCGACGAGGTTGTTGTTCAACCTGATGTGAGGGAGCCCGCAGCCGCCTGGCTGCGCTTGATGACACCGGCTACTTGCGGCGCGGACGTGATACGACCGATTCGATGTTCTTGCGGCCAATCAGCATGGGCCGCGCAGGCTCTTTGTATTCAGGTGCCTCTTCCAGCCACTTGAACATCACCAGGCAGTCCACCAGCCCCAGACGGGCATGCCGGTAAGCCTTGGGCAGGCGGCCAACCGTATCGAAACCGAGCCTGGTCCACAGGGCGACCGCCACCTCATTGCTGGCCACGACCGAGTTGAACTGCATGGCCAGAAAGCCACTGTCACGGGCCAACTGCTGAGAATGCTCACACATCAACCGCGCCACCCCACGACCACGCGCCGCTTGCGTGACCATATAGCCGCAATTGCACACATGATCGCCCGGACCTGCTGCATTCGCCTTCAGGTAATAGCTGCCCAGCAACTGACCATCCTCTTCCGCGATCAGCGTGTGCAGCGGCACCTTCATCCAAATATCCCGAGCCTGCTCGAAAGTCAGCGCGGGGTCGTAGGCGTAGGTTTCCTGAGCCGATGCGATGGAGTGAAAGGTGGGCCAGAACAGGTCGAAATCGTCTGGGGTCATGGGGCGGATGTGAATCATGCGGGGGCCTTTGGTGATGGTGTTCAGGTGCCGAATGCGACTGGAGGCACCTTATTCGTTGGATGGGGAGGGTGCAAGTTATCGTTTCCGGGCTTTTTCGTCGTATTCGGCGGCGGGGTTATCGCTGCAAGACTGTGGGTATCGCGTGGGTACGCCGCAGCAATCCGTTGATCAATGGTTATCGCCACTGATTCATTCCCTGGCCTCGCTGGCTGCCTTCTCACATTCCTCGCAACGCGGAGAGCGTCCGAGTGCCTGAGCCTGGGCCGGTACCAGTAGTTGCCCCGGTTTTTCTGTATCCGTTTCTTTTACTAACCCAGGTACCAGCGGTGATGCGCCAGAACCGATGCCTGGGTTTCCACCGGTGTTCATCATGATTCTCGGGCCGCTCACGGTCACCCCTCCGGGATCTATTTTGATGAAGCTGCCGCCAACTTTGAAGGTCAGTCCCAGACCGGCCTCAAGCACGATCTTGTCTGCGCATTTCAGGTGTATTTCCTGGCCAGTCTCTACCAGCAGCGCCTCGCCGACTTTGACATGCCGGCTTCCGCTCACTGTCAGGTGATCGTCTGCAC
>NZ_MUIO01000072.1 GCF_002087235.1 Pseudomonas floridensis
TGCCGATCCGGATCGGCACTGGTGTGATGGGCGATACCTTGCCGGGAATCCGGCGCTGGTAATAGTTGACCGCGTCCATGAAACGGTTGGCGGTCCACTGCTCACGGGTCGGTTTTTCCTGCTTGCCATCCGACGGCGGCGCTTCGCTTTCAGCCGCCTCGCCCCGGGACTCTTCGATCACCACGGCGTCCACGCTGACCTCGCTGCCCATGCGCAGCACCGTGGCGTCGCGTTCCACCAGGTTCTTTGCCGGTAAACGCAGTTGCCAGGTATTGAGCGGGGCAATCGAACCCACGACAGTTGCGCCGAATTTCTGCGCAATGCGCTGCGCCTCTTCGCGACCGTCAAAACGCTCTTCGATGATCAGGCTGATCAGGTTGACGTAGGTGGTCAGTCCGTCCATGTTTTTCGCGACTTCATCAGGCGTTGCCGCCAGCACGTGGCTGCCCGCCATGCTCAGCCACACCGGGTTGCTGCTGTTGCCTGCCTGCTGCAGCCAAATCGGGGCGCTTTGCCAGTCCGCGTAGTTCAGGCGCACGCGCAGGCTATCACCGTCCCGCTGGATGGCCGACTCCGGCAGCGTCTTGTCACCCAGTCTGATCTCCACCGGGCCCGTATCCATGCCTTTGGCGCGCAGGCAAAAGGTCTGCTGTTGTCGGTCGAGCAGATCGTCACAGCGCTGCAGACGCTCGATTCGCAAGTTGTCTTTGGCGAGGGCAAAGGACGAACAGGCCAGGGTGGCAGCGACTAGCAGGGAACGGCTGAACATGCGGAAATCCTGAACACGGCGTGAAGTAGCCTTCTGACTCTGCGGCGGCGCACATGGTTCAGGGTTGCCAGCTCCCGTCGTCGAGCATGCCCGGGCGCTGCGCACGGGCACGCGGAGGCAGGGTCAGTTCAGCGGGCGATTAATGACGTGGGCGAACTCGGCGCTGAAGGCGGTTTGCGAAACACCGGTGATGAACGAGATGCGACGCGAGCCGACGTCGGTTACGCGGGTCTGACCGCAGTGGTTATCCTGTTCGGTGCTGGTGGTATCGACCGTCAGGAACTCGCTGTTGGTCTTGGTCGCGTCAATACCACCCGCCATTAGCACGGTGGCCAGCGGGTCGAAGATCGGCACCGGCAGGCTGCCTTCCGCATGGGCACCGGACTTGATGTCAAGGACTTCGCGCACCAGCGTGGCCACCGGATCGGTTGCGGTGATCAGCTTCGAGTAAGAAGGGTCCAGGACCACCTGATTGCAGACATCCAGTGGCACCAGGGTAAGGGGCAGCGTCGAGTCGAAGACAATATTGGCCGCTACCGCGTCGACGAACACATTCCATTCCGCATAATAATTGCTGCTGTAGGCCGGGCCCTGATCCCAGGCAGGTTGTGCATTGTTCAAGGCGGCGACGTTACCGTCGACATACACCGCGCCCGCCATCGCATAAATACCGTCAAGCATGGCGAAGTCTTGCGGATTGCTACTCAGTGACAGCATGTTGGCAATATTGGTAAAACCGCCCAGCGAAAGAACCGTGATGGCGTCCTGACTGTTCTTGATTGTTTCATACAGGAACTCCGAGGCCGGGATTTGCGTCAGCGGTGGCAGTTGTGTCGGGTTCAATGATCCCAAGAGCCCCATGACATCGTTCATGTCGTTTTTGAAGTCCTGGGGAAACCGGTAGGCGTATTTCAGCGGCGTGTAGGTGCCGCGTGCGACCACCGTGTCCAGGCGCTGGCCAATGCCCAGCAGGTGGCGAGCAATGATCACGCCCCAACCGAGATCCGTTTCCCCACAGCCGGTCACGGTGACACCGACGATATCGATATCCGGTCTTTTCATGAGGTACGAAATGGACAATACATCGTCCCAGCCCATGTCTGTATCGATGATAACTTTCCTGTTCATGTCACATGCTCCATGTCATAGAGGACTACCAGGTATTGAGACGCCGGTGGCGGTGCAGCACGCCATTACCCGAGTTGTTCTCGCAGATTAAGTGCCACCGTTCAGGCGTTTTAAAAGGCGGCTCGATATATACAACAGTGGGTGATATCAGTCGAGTGCATGGCAGGCGGCAAAGTTGGGCATTATTTACAGTCAAATCGTTAAATGGACGAGTTTTGACTTAAAGAAACAGTCGCCTTGGCCGAGAGCATGACAAGCGAGCCGCACGTTGCCCGGCACGCATGATTTACAGCAAGCCACGTGCGCTTTGACTGTGGTAACAGAGAAGCCTTGCGATGCTGAAAAACCTGTTGGGTGCCTTGCGCACCCTGATGTCGGTGCCCACCAACAACCCAAGGCTGCTTCAGGCCCAATACATCGCGTTGTCACGTCAACTGCCGTTGATGTACTTCGTGCTGCTGGTCAATACCTGGGCGCTGGCGTTCACTCACGGGACGGCGCCGGTGTGGTTGACACTGCTGATCCCGACGCTGCTGACGCTGGTCTGTGGCATTCGTGCGCGCATGTGGTTGCGCACCGTCAACAAGTTGCCGTCTGAGGCGTTGATTCTGGCGACCTTGCGCAGCACCAACGGACTGGCCGGAATCATCGCCGCTGCGTTTGCCGGCTGGTCGCTGGCGCTGTATCCCTACGGCGATGCTTACGCCCAGGCGCATGTGGCGTTTTTCATGGGCATCACAGTGATCGTGTGCATCTTCTGCATGATGCACTTGCAGCCTGCGGCGTTGACCACCACGGTGGTAGTGAACGCGGCTTTCGTGGTTTTTTTCGCCTCGACCCACAACATGACCTTCATTGCCACGGCCGCCAACATCGTGCTGGTGTCGATCGGCATGCTGATCATTCTTCGCTATCAATACCGTGACTTCACCAGTCTGGTGAATGTGCAGGTGCAGACTGAACGGTTGAGCAACGAGAACCTGTTGCTGGCCAACCAGGACAGTCTGACCGGTCTGCCCAACCGGCGTCAGTTCTTTCAGACCCTGGATCTGGCCATGAGCGAGGCGTTGGCCAAGGGCTCCGGGCTTGCGGTCGGCGTACTGGATCTGGATGGCTTCAAGCCCGTCAACGACCTGTACGGCCATCGCACCGGAGATCAGTTGCTGATCCTTGTCGCCGAGCGGTTGCGGGAAGTAGTCAGCGACACGGTGCATGTTTCACGCCTGGGCGGCGACGAATTTGCGCTGGTCATCAAGGGTGAGATCGGCAACGAAGCCCTGCTGGCCTTCGGCAAGCACCTGTGTGAGCGGATGCATGACAATTTCGAACTGCTCGACATGCCCATCCAGATCGGTGCCACCTTCGGCATCGCGACCTACCCGGCGACTGCCGACAATGCCACGCAGTTGTTCGAGTACGCCGACTACGCGCTCTATCAGGGCAAGAATCACAACCCCGGCACTGCTTGCCTGTTCTCGGCCGCACACCGCGAGCAGTTGCATGCCGATGGCGTAACCGAGCAGGCGTTGCGGCGCGCCAATCTGGAAACCGAGTTCTACGTGTTGTTCCAGCCGATCATGGAAAGCTGCAGCCGGGAAACCGTCGCGTTCGAAGCGCTGGCTCGTTGGAACAGCCCTGAGCTAGGCGCTGTGTCACCCGCGCACTTCATTCCGATTGCCGAACGCATCGGCATGATCAATCGACTGACCGGCCCGTTGCTGACGCATGCGTTGCAGAAGGCGATGTCATGGCCTGCACCGATCAGGCTCTCATTCAACCTGTCGGCACATGATTGCGCCACCTGCGAAAGTGTCAGTCTGATCGTCGGCATCATCGAAAACAGCGGGTTCGATGCGTCACGTCTTGATCTGGAAATCACTGAAACCGCCGTCATGCAGGATATCGCGCAGGTTCAGCACGCCATTACCCAGTTCCGCCAACTGGGCTGCGGGATTTCGCTGGACGACTTCGGCACGGGCTATTCGAGCCTCAGTCAGTTGCATGCGCTGGCGCTGACCAAACTCAAGATCGACCGCAGCTTTGTCACCGGCGTGCATGACAACCCGGCCAGCTACAAGATCGTGAAATCACTCGTGGCGCTGAGCATGGATATGTCGTTGGGTTGCGTCATCGAGGGGGTTGAGACGCAGGAAGAACTGGATGCGCTGGCCACCCTTGGCTGCACGCTGGTCCAGGGCTACTTCTACAGCCCGCCGATGAGTTTCGAGGCCACACTGGAGTGGCTCGAAACCCCGGACGCGGAGCGCAGCTTCGGTTGAGCCGCTGCATTTTCAAGGCAGTTTGAACCCTGCAGTGAATGGACGGGCGTGCTCGTCAGCAGGCTCGCTTCCGCTATTTATCACTCTATGTACCTGCATGCTCTGCACCTCGCATCCCGTGTGTGAGCAAGTACCGTCGCTCGGGGTAAGATAGCGCTCCCGAACCTTGCGGAAGTCCGTTGATGAGCAAACCTGGCCAGACCATACTTGTTGCGCTGCGCAAAATGATTGCCTCGGGCGAGCTGGCGGCGGGGGAGCGCTTGATGGAGGTTCCGACGGCCGAGCGCTTCGGCGTATCGCGGATGCCGGTGCGTATGGCGTTTCGTACCCTGGAACAGGAAGGGCTGCTGGTACCCTTCGGGGGACGTGGCTTCCAAGTGCGGTCCATCAGTGCGCATGAGATCGCCGGAGCGGTTGAGGTTCGGGGCGTGCTCGAAGGGCTGGCGGCACGGCAGATGGCCGAGCGCGGCGTCACCGGGCAGGCGCGTGACGAGCTTGAAGCCTGCCTGATTCAGGGTGACGCCCTGTTCGCCAAAGGATTCGTGACCGAAGATGATTTGCAGGTCTACCACGACCTGAACATACGCCTGCACCGGACTATCGTCGAGGGCAGTTGCAACCCGGCCATCGCCGACGCACTGGCGCGTAACGATCATCTGCCATTCGCCTCGGTCACTGCGCTGGCGGTGGATCGCAATGATCTTGTGCGCGAGTTTCGCCGGTTCAACTTCGCGCACATGCAGCATCATGCGGTGGTGGACGCGTTGATCAATGGCCAGGGCGCGCGGGCCGAGGCCATCATGCGTGAGCACGCCAATGCCACGCTGCGCTACGCCGAGATATTCGGTGCTGGCGTGCATGAGCGGATGAAGGTCATCCAGCGGCCTGAATGATCAGATGTCGAGCACCAGCAATGGGGTTTTCGAGCGTGAACAGCATGGCGTGAACTGATCGTTGAGCGCTTGTTCGTCCTCGGTCATGAACAGGTCGCGGTGATCCGGAATGCCCTTCAGCACCCTCGTCAGGCACGTACCGCAAACACCCTGTTCGCAGGACAGGGGAATGTCGATGCCGTTGCTTTCCAGCACCTGCGCCACTGTCTTGTCCGCCGGGACGGTGAAGACCTGACCGGTGCTGCCGATTTCGACCGAAAAACTGCCATCGCTGCTGGTGTCCACCGGGGCGGAGGTGAAGTACTCACGGTGCAACTGTTCTTCCGTCCAGCCCTGAGCGCGGGCACTGTCCAGAATGTACTGCATGAAGCCGTTCGGGCCGCAGACGTACAGATGGGCATCGGCCGCCGGTTCGCCCAGAACCGTCAGCGCATCCAGCCGTGTTGGCGGGCGATCGTCGAAATGCAGATTGACCTGACTGGCGAACACCGACTGCTGCAGACGTTCGGTGAAGGCTGCGTGTTCGGCAGAACGGACGCAGTAGTGCAGTTCGAACGGCTGGTCTCGCTGCGCGAGATCCTCGGCCATGCACAAAATGGGGGTGATCCCAATACCACCCCCAAACAGCAGGGTGCGGCTTGCCTTATCGGCCAGCGGGAAGAGATTTCTCGGTTCGCTGATGCGCAAGTGCGCGCCTGGGTGGATCTGTTGATGAAGGCTGCGCGATCCGCCACGCGACGCCGGGTCGTTGAGTACCCCGATCAGGTAGCGATGGCGTTCGCTCGGTGCATTGCACAGTGAATACTGCCGGATCAGGCCGTCGGGCAGGTGCACATCGATATGTGCACCGGCGGTGAAGGGCGGCAACAATCCGCCATCGGTGCGCACCAGTTCATAACTGCAGATACCCAACGCTTCGTCAGTACGCGATAACACGGTCACGTCGATCATGTCGCACCTCGGAGTCACTTCAGGTTGGCCACGGGAATCTGGCTGTCGTTGACCATTTGTTCACTGGCGATCAGTCGCTCCAGAATCTTGCGCGACTGCACGCCGCCTGCGTCGATATTAAGCTTGAGCAGGTTGCGATGGGGATGCTGCAGCAGGTTCTGTTGCTGACGCTCGAGCATTTCCAGGTCTTCGGTGAAAATCTTGCCTTGACCCTCGCGAATGCTCGCGGTCAATGCTTCGTCCTTTGGATTGAAGTTGCGTGCCATGCCCCAGAAGTACCAGATCGAGGTGTCGGTTTCCGGCGTAATGAAATCGACCACGATGCTCGATGCCTTGAACTCGTGCGGAGCGTGATAACCGCCTTTGCCTGCATGGGCGACACCCACTTCGATCAACACGTGACTGGGCGGAGTGAAACGGCAGATTTGCCATCGGTCCACCGGCACGTCATCGGCCAGGTTGTTGCCACGCAAAGCCATCTTCCAGAATGGCGGCGGCATGATGTTTTCCATGTGGCGCGCGGTGACGACTTCCTGACCTTCGACGGTGGTCACAGGGGGGGCTTCGTCGATCTCCTTCTGGCCGATGCTGGAAGCATGGACGTAGGTTTCGTGCGTCAGGTCCATCAGGTTATCGATCATCAGGCGATAATCGCACTGGATGTGGAACAGACCCCCGCCATATGCCCAGTCGTCACTGACGGCCCATTCCAGATGGTGAATCAGCGCGGGATCAGCCTTGTCCTGTTCGCCCGGCCAGACCCAGATGAAGCCATAACGCTCGACCGCAGCGAAGGTCTTGTTGCAGGGAAAGCCTCGTACCCGCTGACCGGGCATGGCAATCGTCTTGCCGTCGCCGCCCATGACCAGACCGTGGTAACCGCACACCAGTTGCCCGTTCTCGACATAACCGAGCGACAACGGCGCGCCACGGTGAGGACAGAAGTCCTCGACAGCGACGACCTGCTGGTTCTGATCGCGGTAGAACACCATCTTCTCGTTGCAGATCTGCCGACCAAGCGGCTTGTCAGCGACCTCATCCGCAGTGCAGGCGACGTACCAGGTGTTTTTCGGGTGCATGACGATTCTCCACGGTTCGTTTTGTTCTTATGGATCCATCAGGTTTGGCCAGAAGTGTGGCTGGAGCTATTAATGCCACATAGGAGAGGGAAATAAAATGATTAATTGAATTAACTATATTTTAATGGATCCATTGGCCTGATCGCTTGCCGTGTCTGGAGCAACGCTGGCTCGTGAACGGATCCTGGCAGGCGCAGGAAACGGAACAGATGCGGTGGCGTGCAATCGCGACGGTGCATCCAAAGCGATCGATTCAGACTGACGCCTGCAACGCCTCGCGTAGCAGCGGTGCCAGCTCATCGAGCAGGGTTTGCACCGAGCGCAACGCGCGACAATCGGGACGGGTGAGCAGCCACAGGTCGGTGCTGCAGCCTGGCAGCGCGGCACTGAGCTTTTCTACACCGGGCAGATGTCGAACCGTGAAATCAGTCAGGGCGGCGACGCCGAGGCCGGCCGCCACCAAATGTGACACGGCAGACATGCTGCTGCATCGATAGCGCGGGACCACATCCGGAAATGCCTGACTGCGCCAGATCACCGAGGTGTGGTCGGGCATCGAGTCATCCGGGCTGATCCAGGGCACCGATGTCGCAGCCTCACCGAGCGTCTCGCGAAACTCAGGCAAACCGCAAATGACGTAGTCGACGCTTCCCAGGCGACGACCCACCAGATGCTCCGGTGGTGTATTGGTCAGGCGCAAGGCGATGTCGGCATCGCGACGACTCAGGTTGGCAAACGAATTGGACGTCGCCAGCTCCAGCGTCAACGCCGGGTAGTCGGGCATGAAGCGGGCGAGGGCGGGCAGCAACAGTGTGTGCAGCACAGCGTCGGTGCAGGTCAGACGCACCGTGCCGCTCACCACGTTCTCACCTTGCTGCAGTGCAATACGCGCCGCATTCAACGCCAGTTCGGCCCGCTCAGCCTGCTCGGCCATTGCCACAGCGGTATCGGTCGGCATGTAACCGCGTCGATTCTTTTCGAACAGTGCGACACCCAGCGCCGACTCAAGACGTTTGATCGAGCGAAAGACCGTGGAAACGTCAACGTGTAGTAGTTCGGCGGCACGCGCCAGGGTGCGACCTCTGACCAGGGCCAATACCAATGACAGATCGGTGTGACTGACTTCATATTGCATTGCTGCAAGGTTCCTTTGCCTGAATGCCTATGTAGATTGCGCTGATGACTATCCTAAACTGCTTTCATCCGCACCGGATAGCGCCTATTAACGTGCATTCAGGTGTTCACGTATTCTTCGCAAGGTCCGAACCATGTCTCGACTTCCATTGATCGGCGTGACTGCCTGTCGTCAGCAACTGGGAAAATATTCTTCGCACACGGCTGGCGATAAATATGTCGAAGCGGCGGGTTTCGCCGGCATTCCGCTGATTTTGCCCGCGCTCAATACGCCGGTTGAGCCTGAGCAACTCTTGGCGCAACTGGACGGCCTGCTGTTTACCGGATCGCCGTCCAATGTCGAGCCACGCCATTACAACGGCATGCCGAGCGCTGAGGGCACGGCGCATGATGTGTTTCGTGATCGCAACACGCTGCCGCTGCTCAGGGCAGCCATCGATCAGGGTGTACCGGTATTGTGTATCTGCAGGGGTTTTCAGGAGCTGAACGTCGCACTGGGCGGAAGCCTGCATCAACGGGTTCACGAATTGCCAGGCTACCTCGATCACCGCGAACCGCAGAGCGAGGCGCTGGCTGATCAGTACGCGCCGCAGCACGCCGTATCCGTGCAACCTGGTGGTCTGCTGGACTCACTGGGGCTGTCGCCCGGCTTTGAGGTCAACAGCCTGCACAGCCAGGGGATCGACAGGCTGGCCTCTGACTTGCGCGCAGAAGCGCTGGCCCCCGACGGGCTGGTCGAAGCCGTGTCGCTGCCCGGCACACCAGGTTTCGTGCTGGGCGTGCAATGGCATCCGGAGTGGGCGTTTCTCGACAATCCAGTCTCGCTGCGTCTGTTCGAGGCGTTCCGTCAGGCGTGTCAGGCCCATGCACGCAAGCGCTCGGTGATCAACTACTGAGCTGTATCGGCAAACGTGATTTAATATCCGGCCTCACGGCCCCGGCGTCCAGCAACAGGCGGCCGAGTCTGATCACTGGATATTTTTCGCATAAGGCCACTATGGATACGGGTGCACGACTCAAGCTGGTGCGTGAAAGCTACAAGCTGTCACAACGCGAACTCGCCAGACGCAGTGGTGTGACCAATGCCACGATTTCCTTGATTGAACAGAACCGCGTCAGTCCCTCGATCAGCTCGTTGAAAAAGCTGTTGGAGGGCATTCCCATGTCGCTGGCGGACTTCTTTACCTTCGATCAGCCGCCAGGACAGGATCAGTACGTGTTCCGTGGCGGTGATCAGCCCGACCTGGGCCGCAATGGCGTACGTTTATTGCTGGTCGGCGCTACGCTGCCCAGTCGTCAGATGCGTTTTCTGCGCGAGCAGTACGCGCCGGGCGCCGACTCCGGTGAGGAGCCCATCGTGCACAGCGAAGGCGAGGAGTGCGGTCTGGTGACGCGCGGCACGGTCGAGCTGACCATCGACGGGCAGATCAATATCCTCGGTCCGGGGGATGGGTACTATTTCCCCACCACCTTGCCCCACCGTTTCCGCAATATCGGTCAGGATGAAGCCGAGATCATCAGCGCCAATACGCCTGCCAACTTTTGACCGCGCCCGCCAACTGCCGGTCAGCGCAGCCTCCAGGACACGCCCGCATAGACGCCCATGCCATCGCCGGGCGTAGAGCGCGCTGTATCGCGGCCATTGTCGTCATAACCCGGCGTGACCGTAGCAGCGTAGCGTCGATCGGTGAGGTTGCGCAGGTCCAGCCAGGTTTGCCAGTCGTTGTCGGCGGATGCGTAGCCCAACGTCGCGCCCAACAAGGTGTACTGATCGGCGTAGAACGAATTGGCGTAATCCAACGCGACCCTGGAGGCATGCTCGGTGTTCAGTCCCGCATAAAACCCGGTCGGATGGCTGTAGCGCAATTCGGCCTGATAGTAATGGCGGGGAATACCGGGCAAGGCATTGTCGCCGAATCGATCATCGTCCCGATAATGGAAGTCGCTGAATGTATACGCCTGACGCAGATCCAGCTTGCCGGATGCGCCGCCTTGCCACAACGCGCTGTCGAGGCTCAGTTCGACGCCGGTGTGCACGGTCGGGCTGGCATTCGCTTCGGCGATGACCTGCGACGTGGTGGCGCTCGCCGCCTGCGTCTCGACGCTCAACAGTTCGTGCCTGAGCTGCGAGTAATACCACCCCGCTTGCCAGTCACCCATCCATCCCCGGCCGCGCCCTCCGAGTTCCAAAGTAGTCGCGGTCTGGTTTTCAAGTTTCACGCCAACGCGTTGTAGCCCGGTCGCCGGGCCGCTTCCCGCGGGGAAGAAGCGGTTCGACCCCCAGATCATCGACCAGGCATGGGGAGGCTCGACGGATCGACTCAGGTTGCCGTAGATCTGGAGTTGCGGTGTGACGTCGTAGCGCAGGCCGAGCCGCGATGCGTAGTCCCAGTCGTGCGTGCTTACAGCCTGGTCGGTAGCGGGGTAGGTGACCTCGGTTTCACGTCGCGTGTAGATTGCAGCCACACCCGATGTAAACCACAGGTCGGGCACCAGTTCGAAATCGTTGCTCAGTTGCAAAACGCTGTCGGAGCCCAGGTAGCTGTAATCCCGGGTCCGCGTGCCCGGCGTGAAGCTTGCGGTGTTGCCTGCGGGGACGCGCACATATTCGGATGCGCCATTGTTCGGCAGGCCTTTGGTGGTACGCAGCCCCAGGGTGGTGTTGCTCTGATGACCGAAAAGTGTGTCCTGACGGAGGTAGTTCAGCGTACCGCTGACATCGGTGTAGGCGACCTTCAGGCGATTGGTGCCTTCCCGCAGGTCCATGGGGTAGTCGTGGTAGACCAGGCCGGTTTCTATTCTTGAGTTGTCATCGAGGTAGAGCGTGGTCTTGTTGCCCAGCCAGGTGCTGCCCGGTTGCAGGCGCTTGGAGTTGCGGGCCTCATTGAGCGCATTGGCCGCACGTGGGTCATGGCGGATCTGATCGCGGGTCAGTCTGCCCGGCGAGTCATTGTCGGTTTCCCGGTAGCGAAAGAAAAACCGGGTTTCCAGATCAGGATTGAAGCGATAGCCAACGTTGGTGACCATTCCCTGACTGTCGCCTGAGCTGTGGTCCTGGAATCCATCGTAATTGGAATCGGTCAGCGCAACGTAGTAGTCCAGGTCGCCCAGCACGTCGCCGGAACTGATCTGGCGTTTGCCATAGCCGTGACTTCCGGCTTCGTAACGCACGTGCAGGCGCGGCGAATCGTAACCAGTGTGAGTGACGTAATTGACGGCGCCGCCCAGCGCGAGTGAGCCCAGCTCGAAACCGTTCGCGCCGCGTCGCACTTCTACGTGGCTAAGCCATAGGGGTTCCTTGAGTTCGTACGGTGTTCCACCGGGGCCGGTCAGCGGCAACCCGTCGAGCATCTCAAACAGCCCGGAAGCATGTGCGCCGGGTACCCGGTTCAGTCCCGAGCCGCGAATCGAGATCTTTGCGCCTTCGTTGTTGGCGGCTTTGGCATAAATGCCGGCCTGATAGCGGAACACATCTTCGTTGGTCGCAACCCGGCCTTGCCCGACGCGGTTCAGGTCAACCACATTGGTCGCGCCCGGTACGCTACGCAACGTCTCTCGGGCAATGTCCACAGGGCTCTGGATGACACTGCCGTTCACTTCGATGCTGGACAGGTTCACGGCCTGGTCGGCGCTGACCTGGGCCGACCAGGCCATGGCAGTGCTCAGGCCTATCCATTGCAACGGACGGCTGTAGTCAGACAGCGGGAACAGTGGGGTGTAGTGCATGTGCAGCGGCCTCTTTGACTGGGGTCGTTGCGCATTCACAGCGCGACGGCCATCGCAGAGCCTTGGCCATGCGTGTTCGGGTGGACAGAGGGTTCGATGCCACTACTGGCTGTCGCGTCACGTCATGACCACCGCTGGTCGGTGATCAAGCAGATTCCAACAACTATCCGGGCGGGTCTGTTTCGAAAATGAAAGGCGCTGAATCAGGCGCACCTTCAATTCAGGAGAGCGTTATGACCTGATGAAACCTGTGCATGCCCGCAGTGCGATTGTACGACCGAATCATCGACGGCTGTCGAGCGCGATGGTCAGCGCTATTGCTGTGAGGCTTGCGCCGAACACCACGTCAATCACCAGAAGTGTCAGTCACCCGGCTGCCACTGTGAGGAGGCTGCCGAGGAAAAGCTGGACGACGCTCTGGAAGAAACGTTTCCGGCCAGCGATCCGATCTCGCCTTGACGCGCCACGTTTTACGTTCAATGTCTAAAGGATACAACAGTGATGTGTTCCGGCCCTGATCGCCGCCTGTGCGGCAATGACACGCTTGCCAAAGGCGCAAGAGTCGCGCTTTTGGCAACGATAGCGGCACTTCCGGCCTGTAATGGCACCCATACCCGCCCGCCGGTATCCAGTCCGGGCCTGGATAAGCAGGCATCTACCAAAGTACTGGAAACGGGTGCGGCGTTGCTGCAATCCCGACCGCCGCTCGATGCGCTGAACACCTATCTGGATGGCTTTCATTTTTACAACGGCACACCCGAATCGCAAATGGAGGCCCACCATTACTGCTCGATTCTCAATGAAGAGGTCATTCAATGCGTGATCTATGACGGCAACGTCGAGAATGCGCATCTGATGGGTGTTGAGTACATCATCAGCGCCCGGCTGTTCGAGGGCCTGCCCACTAAAGAAAAAGCCTATTGGCACAGCCATTCGCATGAAGTGACCTCGGGCCAGTTGGTTGCTCCGGGCATTCCGGAACCGGCCGAACACGCGCTGATGCAGAAACTGGTGAACACCTACGGCAAGACCTGGCACACCTGGCACACGGACAAGGACAAGTCGCTGCCTGTGGGTGTCCCGCAACTGATGATGGGGTTCACACGCGATGGCCAGGCGGACGCCACCATGGTCAAGGCGCGCGACGAGCGAATGAGTGTAGACAGCGCTGCCGAACGCCAGGCACGCAAAGACATCACGCCGCAGCCGGTGTTGCCTGGCGCAGATGCGTGGATGAACGGCAAGGTCATTCAGCTACCCGATCCGACCGGAACGGCTTCACATCATCCGACCACTGGACCCGGTCAGCAGGCGGAGCAGGGCGTCAACAGCCGCTCTCCGGCGCCCTGAATGAAGCATCAGCAAAAATTCAATAAGGAGGTGTTAACCATGAACAGCCTGACTGCTGTGTTTGGAGACCGGGAATTGTCACTGCCGGCGCCGCACGTCTTGTTTTTCGAGGACGACGGTGCCACGCCCAACAGTTCCTTTCCGGTGCTGGTGTATGAAATTCCCTTGAACAGCGATCTGGACACGGCCGCTGCGTTCGAACAGTTATTCGCCAGCAACGACTGGTCGCCGCTCTGGCGCGACGGTGTTTTTAACTATCAGCATTATCACTCGACGGCCCATGAGGTGCTGGGAGTGGCCAGCGGGTATGCCACGCTCCGCCTGGGTGGCGAAAACGGCGACGATATTCAGGTCAAGGCGGGGGACGTTCTGGTGTTACCCGCCGGGACCGGCCACTGCCGTCGTGACCAGAGCGCTGATTTTCTGGTGGTAGGCGCCTATCCGAAAGGTCAGGAAGATTACGATATCCAATGCGTCGACCCCGCAGTCCACGACCAGTCGGTCGCCCGGATTGCCAACGTGCCCAAACCTGATTCAGATCCGGTGACCGGCCGTGGCGGTTTACTAATGGACACCTGGATCGACGATGAAAGCGACGGGGCCTGATTCCCAGCCTATCGATTCCAGGCTCGCTCGACGAGTAGGCGCACAGGACGGGGCGAGCTCGTCATTTGGAAGCGGGACCGTCGAGCGGCAACTGCAGTGATACGCGCTCGACCACTGTCTGGTCTCAAAGAGTGTTATCAGCGTTTGGCTTCGACGTTCGGCGACTCGGAGCGATTGAGGAATGTCTTGGTGATTTCAGGAAGGTGCTCACGAAGCCAGTCCGCCATGGCGACTTCCTGCTTGAGTATCCGCTCGCAGGCCCGTTGAGTTTCAGTATCTCCCAAGTCCTTTGCTGCCTGAATCAGAACGGTGTACGAAGCGATTTCCATATTTTCGAACACATAGCCGCTCATGGCTCCTTTCACGACTTCGTCGGAGACGGCCATGCCGCCCACTGCCTGACCAAACGCCATCAGTTTTCCGCCCAGATCCTTCAACACCGATGTACTGCCGCCCAACCGCTCAAGGCACTCCTTTATCAGCTTCTGCTGACCCTGCGTCTCGGTGATGTGTTGATCGATACGCGCCTTGAGCTTTGGATAGTGCTCGAGACGCTTGCTCTGCGCCTCCAGCATGCTCTCGGCCTGCTGCTCCATGGCGTGCGCGTCGCGCAGCCAGTCCAGTATGTTTTCCTGCATGGTAGCCATGATGCATTACCTCTTCTGAGTGAGTGGTAAAAGGGTAGAAAAATGTTGCGCAGGACCGGTTCCGAGGTTTGTGGGTCAGGCTGACGGATGGTTTTTCAGGCATGCTCAACCCGCCAGCACCTCCAGTTCCGGGCCTTGCGGGTTCATGCATTGCCAGCGCCACGCGTCGGCGAGCATGGTGTTAAGGTCATGTCGCGCCCGCCAATTGAGCTCGCGCCATGCCTTGCCGGGATCGGACCAGCAAGCGGCCACGTCGCCCGCTCGACGGGGTTCGAAGATCAGCGGCACTGTCACACCCGAGATACATTCGAAGGTGCGTACCACTTCAAGCACCGAGTAGCCGCGTCCGGTGCCGAGGTTCCAGATCGATACTCCACGCTGACTGTCTATTCTGCCCAGCGCCTTCAGGTGCCCCTCGGCCAGATCCATTACATGAAGATAATCACGCACGCCGGTACCATCCGCAGTCGGATAATTGCTGCCGAAAACATGCAGGGCAGGGCGTTGTCGCTGGGCGACCTGCAGCAGAAAGGGCAGCAGGTTGTTGGGCGTGCTGCGCGGCGATTCACCCAGCAATCCGGAAGGATGCGCACCAATCGGGTTGAAATAGCGCAGCAAACCGATGGCCCAGCGCGGGTCGGAACTGGCCACGCTTTTCATCACGTGCTCGGCCATCAGCTTGGAATGGCCATAAGGATTGGTCGGCAGTCCCAAAGCGCAGCTCTCGTCCAGTGGCATGCGTTCGGATTCGCCGTAGACCGTGGCGGACGAGCTGAACAGCAGGTTGAAAACCCCTGCCTCGGCCATCGCCTGACACAGCGTGACACTGCCGCTGACGTTGGTTTCGAAATACCGCAAGGGCTCTCGAACGCTTTCACCCACGGCTTTCAGGCCCGCACAATGAATCACGGCTGTGACAGGGTATTCGGCAAACAGGGACTGCAGCGTGGTCTTGCTGCGAATATCGCCCTGGATGAAATCGAAATGAAGTCCGGTGATGGCCACCACTCGATCAAGCGTTTCTCGCGAGCTGTTGCACAGATTGTCCAGCACCAGCACATCGTAACCGTGCTCAAGCAATGCCAGCACAATATGAGCGCCAATGTATCCCGCACCACCGGTCACTAGGATCATGGTTGTCCTTCCTTTGGTTTTCGCTGCCTCGGGGAGAGGCTGGCTGACGACTCCGTTGTCGCTCTCGCTCCTTTTCCCTGAGAGAAAACGAGCGCGACCTGTGGAGTGGTTGCTAGCGAAATCAGGACCCATCGACCCAACAGACATGACGCACAGCAGGTGCCAAAAAAGCATTCGCTTATGACTAGGGAAATTTTGCTGCGCACGAGTTCAACGATAGTTTCCCAGCGGCAGATGCGTTTCATCGGGAGAAATGAACGGTTGGGCCTGATGAGCGCTCCATAAATGCAGAGTCACCATGCCCGATATCGGTTTTCGGCATGACCGCGTTCCGTTCAATAATGAATGCAGTCGAAGTACAGCCCTCCGAGGCGCCCTTCAGATTCGTCCGGGCACTTTTACAAAAAGGGAAACTTCATGAACCGTGTAGAAGCGATTCATTCCGACCTGTCGGCTGCAACCCATTCTCGATTCGACAAGCGCCCTGCGCTGCTATGTCTTTCCCACCTTCGATGGGGGTTCGTCTACCAGCGACCGCAACACATTATGTCCCGTATGGCGCAGAGTTATGACGTGATGTTCTTTGAAGAGCCTGTGCCGTCGAATTCATCTGCCCCTTTGCTTGAACGCCTGCCACAGCCTTGCGGCGTCAACGTTCTGGTGCCTCACGTACCTCACGGCGCGTCGTCCGAACAGATCGTCAACTGGCAGAAGATGCTGCTGGACGGCTGGTTGTACGAGCATCCGGCCAATGAATTGATCCTGTGGTATTTCACACCGATGAGTCTGGCGTTCACATCGCACCTGTGGCCGCGGGCAACGATTTACGACTGCATGGACGAGCTGTCCGCCTTCAAGGGTGCGCCATCTGCATTGATTGGCATGGAGCAGGACCTGTTGGACCGCGCCGATATTGTGTTTACCGGTGGCTACAGCCTGTGGGAGGCGAAAAAGGAGCGGCATGACAATGTCCATGCGATGCCCAGCAGTGTCGATATCCAGCACTTCTCTTCGGCGCGTAATGGCGTAAATGATCCGCGTGACCAAGAACACATTCCTCATCCAAGACTGGGTTTTTTCGGTGTGATCGATGAGCGCTTTGACGTCGAACTGATTCAGCAACTGGCCTGCTCGCAGCCGCAGTGGCAGTTCGTTTTGATTGGCCCGGTGGTCAAGATCGACCCGGACACGTTGCCTCGTCTGCCCAACATTCATTACCTGGGCGGTAAGGCTTATGAAAAGTTGCCAGCCTATCTGTCGGGCTGGGAGGTGGCGCTGATGCCGTTCGCGCTTAATGAGTCCACGCGCTTCATCAGCCCGACCAAAACCCCGGAATACCTGGCAGGCGGCTGCCCGGTTGTGTCGACCCCGATCACTGACGTGGTCAGGACTTACGCAGATACAGGACTGGTCGCCATCGCCGCCGACGCACAGGGCTTTGCGTCGGCCATCGAGCACGCGCTGCGGGGAAACGGCAAGTCGTCTGTCTTCAATCGACGTGCCGATGCGGTGCTCGCCGACATGTCATGGGATACCACCTGCGCGGCCATGAAGGAGCTGATCACATGCCTGAAATAACGCTCGAAACCGCGATCAACGCGCCGCAGCTCTATGACTTTCTCATCGTCGGTGCAGGCTTTGCCGGCAGCGTACTTGCCGAGCGGCTGGCTGCCGGGCTGGGCAAGAAGGTGCTGCTGATCGATCGCCGCGCGCACATCGGTGGCAATGCCTACGATCATCTGGACAACGCCGGCGTTTTGGTGCATCGCTACGGACCGCACATTTTTCACACCAATGCCGAGCGTATCGTCGAGTACCTGTCGCGATTCACGCGGTGGCGCTCCTATGAGCACCGGGTACTGGCAAAGGTGGACGGCAGGCTGGTTCCAATCCCGATCAACCTGGACACGCTCAACCGTCTGTATGGCCTGCAGATGAACCAGCAACAGGCGGAGATTTTTCTGGCCGAGCGTGCCGAGCCGGTCGAGGTGATCAAGACCTCCGAGGACGTGGTGGTCAATCAGGTCGGGCGCGAGTTGTACGAGAAGTTTTTCCGCGGCTACACGCGCAAGCAATGGGGACTGGACCCTTCGCAACTGGATAAGTCAGTCACCTCAAGAGTGCCGACACGCACCAATACCGACAGTCGTTATTTCACGGACACGTTTCAAAAGATGCCGTTGGAAGGCTATACGAAGATGTTCGAACGCATGCTGGATCATGAGTTGATCGACATCGTACTCGGCGTCGACTTCGCTGAGGTGCGAGAGGCGTTACGGTATACACGGCTGGTTTATTGCGGCCCCATCGATGAGTTCTTCGGGCACTGTTATGGGCGGCTGCCTTACCGTTCGTTGCGCTTCGAACATGAAACAGTCGATCAGGCACAGTTTCAGCCGGTTGCTGTGGTGAATTACCCGGATCAGAAAGTCCCTTACACACGCATCACCGAGTACAAACACCTCACGGGCCAGCAACACCCCAAGACCAGTGTGACGTATGAGTTTCCAACCGCCGAGGGTGACCCTTATTACCCCATACCCAGAGCGGAAAATGTCGACTTGTATAAGCGTTACAAGGTGCTGGCTGATCAATCCGACAACGTTATGTTTCTGGGCAGGCTGGGCACTTACAAGTACTACAACATGGATCAGGTGGTCGGACAGGCACTGGCCTTGTATCAACGCCTGGCCCAGGAACATGAACCGGCAGAGCCCGTACACGTGGAGTCCGTTGTCGTTGAACAGCCTGCGAGGGGATAAGCATGCCGCGTCTGTTCAAGAGCTTTTTCGTGGGGGGGGTCGAATGTTCCAGTCACAGACGACGTGACGGCGTGCGCCTCGATCTGCTGCACGCCACCGGACATGCGCGCTGGCCAGGCGAAGACTTCGCCACAATGGCAGCGTGTGGCATCCGCACGGTTCGCAGTGGCTTGCGCTGGCACTTGATCGAAATCCGCCCTGGCGTTTATGACTGGAGCAGCTTCATTCCCATGTTGCGCGCAGCGCGTCAGCAGGGCACTCAAGTGATCTGGGATCTCTGTCATTACGGTTATCCGGATAATATGGATATCTGGCGACCGCACTTCGTCGAGCGCTTTGCGCGCTTTGCCAGGGCCGTGGCGCAAATAGTCAGGGACGAGGGTGAAACGGTACCGTTCTATTCGCCGATCAACGAGATATCGTTCTGGAGCTGGGCGGGGGGGGACGTCGGGTATTTCAATCCCGGCGTGCACCATCGGGGCATGGAGCTCAAGCACCAATTGGTCCGGGCGAGTATCGCCGCCATCGATGCCGTGCGCGAGGTTGAACCTTTGGCGAGATTCGTGCAGGCCGATCCGCTGATTCATGTGCTGCCCGCAACCCATCGCAACGATGAAATCGAAGCGGCGGAGAACTACCGTCAGGCGCAGTTCGAAGCCTGGGACCTGCTCAGCGGACGTCTGTGGCCAGGACTGGGCGGCAGCCCCGCGTATCTGGACATTCTGGGGGCAAATTTTTATCCGCATAATCAGTGGGTCTTCAACGGTCGGCGTGTGATGCGCGGTGAGCGTGACTACCGGCCTTTTTCCGGCATGCTCAGGGAGCTGTATGCCCGGTACGGCAAACCGATTCTGATTTCTGAAACGGGCGCCGAAGACGAGCAGCGCCTGCCGTGGTTCAGGTACGTGACCGAGCAGGTCAAAAAGGCGTTGAAGGCCGGCGTGCCGATTGAGGGCATCTGCTGGTACCCGATTCTCGACTATCCCGGTTGGGACGATGGCCGGTATTGTCCGGCCGGGTTGCTTGGCTATGCAGACGGGCAGGGCCAGCGCGTGACCTTTCATGCCCTGCAGCTCGCCATCCGCGAAGAAACTGAGGAGTTCGATGCGCTGCACTCGCCAGTGTCAAGTGTCGACAGGGGCCAATAGCGCATGCTGAAAAACCCTTTCACGCCGCTGCCAGCACAGGCTTTGGCCTTTTTGACACGCTATGTGTTGCTGCGCCCTTGGCACTTCGGGATCATGCTGGTGCTGATCATCGGCGCGGCCAGCTGTGCGGTGGCGGTTCAGTACGGGATGAAGATGCTGGTCGATGTAATGACCTTGGGAGATCGGCGAAGCGAACACATCTGGTTTCCGTTCGTGCTGTTCATTGGCCTGATCGTAGTGGAAAACCTGTTCTGGCGATTGGGCGGCTGGCTGGGCTGCAAAACGGTAGTCGCCAGTTGTGCGGACATGCGCGTCGAGCTGTTCAATCATTTGACCGGCCATCCGATGCGCTACTTCTCCCAGCATTTTTCGGGGTCGCTGGCCAATCGCATCTCGTCGGCCGGTGCGGCGGCCGGCTCGATCTATGGCGGCCTGGCGTGGAAGATCATCCCGCCCTGCGTCGATTTTCTGGGCGCTGTGGTCGTGCTGTATACGGTCAAGACCGGCATGGCAAATGTGCTGATCATCTGTGTACTGCTGGTGGCCGCGCTGATCACTCTGGTCGGCGTGCATGGTCGCTCGAGGCACATCGACTTCGCCGCGCACTCGGCCAGAGTCGGTGGCGAAATGGTCGATCTGGTTTCCAATATATGGACCATCAAGGCGTTTTCCGCCCGGGAACGCGAGCGCCGGCGACTGGAAGCCTCCATCGGTATCGAAGCCCAGGCACAGCGACGTAGCTGGATTTATCTGGAGAAGGCACGTGTGCTGCACGATATCTGCCTTTCGATCATGGCCGGCGGCATGCTGGGCTGGGCGCTTATTTTATGGCGCGACGATGCCGTGACCGCGGGGGACGTGGTCCTGGTGAGCGCGCTGACGTTCCGGATTCTACACGGCTCACGGGATCTGGCGCTGGCACTGGTCGATACGTCTCAACAACTGGGCGTCATCGCCGAAACCCTGCGCATCATCGTTCAGCCCTATACGCTGACCGATGCCAAAACAGAGCTGAAACCCAGTCGCGGGGCCATTCGGGTTATCGATGTTTCCTACCGTTATCCGGAGGGTCGTCAGGTGTTCGTGCACCTGAATCTGGACATTCCGGCGGGGCAGCGGGTCGGCATCGTCGGCTCTTCGGGCGCGGGCAAGTCCACACTACTGAGCCTGTTTCAACGCCTCGACGATGTCAGCAGTGGCGTTATCCTGATCGATGATCGCGACATCCGCGCCGTCAGCCAGGACAGTCTTCGAAAGCAGATCGCTGTTGTCCCGCAAGAGCCCACGCTGTTCAATCGCAGCATTTACGAGAACATCGCCTATGGATTGCCCGATGCCCGCTATGAAGACGTCATTCAAGCCTCGCGGCAGGCCTATTGTGACGAGTTCATCCGTGCGCTGCCGCAAGGTTACGACACACTTGTAGGAGAGCGGGGCGTCAGACTGTCGGGCGGTCAGCGACAGCGGCTGGGGCTGGCGAGGGTTTTCCTGAAGAATGCGCCGATCCTGATCCTTGACGAGGCAACGTCCGCGCTGGACTCACATTCAGAGGCGGTGATTCAGGCCGCACTGGCGAAGCTGATGCACGACAGGACGGTACTGGTAGTCGCGCACAGACTGTCGACGGTGGCGAACTTTGATCGCGTCATTGTTCTGCACGACGGACAGATCATAGAGGACGGTCCGCCCATGCAACTGCGTCGGCAAGGCGGTGTCTATGAGTCGCTTTGGGTGGCTCAGACATTGTTGGGCGAATAAATGCGCTTCGTCCGGCCCATTCATATGCATATAATTCTGTTTTTTATCAGATCATTCAGAACCCTTCGAGGGTGCCGAAGTCGTAGTCGGATAAGTGCGTGGGTTCACGCTGACATTATTCTGGGAGTCATGGCGTGTCGGATAACAAAACCCGTGTCGACAATACCGCGAGCGGAAAAATCTCTCACCAGGGAAAAGACATCTTCTTCGCGGCAGTAGAAACGACGCGCATGCCGATGATCGTGACCGACCCGAATACCGAAGATAACCCGATCATCTTTGCCAACAAGGCGTTTCTGGAAATGACCGGGTACGCCTCCGAAGAAATCATCGGCACCAACTGTCGTTTTCTACAAGGTCCGGAAACCGACAGGGCAGTGGTGAAGACCATTCGTGATGCCATTCACGACCGCGTGGATATATCGACCGAGATTCTCAACTATCGCAAGGACGGCTCTTCCTTCTGGAACGCGTTGTTCATTTCTCCCGTCTACAACGACGACGGCGATCTGATCTATTTCTTCGCCTCACAACTGGACATCAGTCGCCGTCGCGATGCCGAAGAGGCGCTGCGACAAGCGCAAAAAATGGAAGCCCTCGGGCAATTGACCGGCGGCATCGCGCATGACTTCAACAACCTGCTGCAGGTGATGGGTGGATACATCGACCTGATTGGCAGTGCTGCTGAAAAGCCAACCATTGATGTGTCGCGTGTTCAACGCAGCGTGTATCACGCCAAGTCGGCCGTCGAACGAGCCAGTACGTTGACTAAGCAATTGTTGGCTTTTGCGCGCAAACAGAAACTGCATGGCCGGGTTCTTAATCTCAATGGCCTGGTTTCCAACACCGAGCCTTTGATCGAGCGGACCTTCGGGTCGGAAGTGACGATCGAAACCGATCTCGACCCCGCGCTGCGAAACTGCCGCATCGATCCGACCCAGGCCGAAGTCGCGCTGCTAAATATTTTTATCAACGCTCGGGATGCGTTGATCGGCAGGCCAGACCCTAAGGTGTTCATCGAGACCCGCAACCTGGTGGTCGACGAACTGGCCAACATGTCTTATGACGGGTTGTTGCCGGGACGCTACGTCAGCATTGCCGTCACCGATAACGGTATCGGCATGCCGAGCAGTATTCGTGACCGGGTCATGGACCCGTTCTTCACCACGAAGGAGGAGGGCAAGGGCTCGGGGCTCGGTCTGTCCATGGTGTACGGCTTTGCCAAACAATCCGGCGGCGCGGCGCGTATTTACACCGAGGAAGGCGTGGGCACTACCTTGCGCCTGTACTTTCCCGTTGATGAAGCCACAGTGACCAGCGAGTCCCCCCAGGCGCTTGAACAGCGACAACGTCTTGGCAGCAGTGAACGCATTCTTATCGTCGAAGACCGTCCCGACGTTGCCGAGCTGGCCAAGATGGTACTCGACGATTACGGCTACACGTCCGACATCGTGCTCAACGCACGTGAAGCGTTGAAGAAGTTCGAGTCCGGAAGCACCTATGACCTGCTGTTCACCGACCTGATCATGCCCGGCGGCATGAACGGTGTGATGCTTGCCCGTGAAGTGAAACGTCGATACCCCAAAGTCAAAGTGCTGCTGACCACCGGTTATGCGGAAAGCTCGATAGAGCGCACCGATATCGGTGGTTCGGAGTTCGATGTGGTGTCCAAACCCTGCATGCCGCATGACCTGGCGAGAAAGGTTCGTCAGGTGCTGGATGGACCAAATGGCATTGCCTGATAGCTGGGCGGTTTCCTGAAACAAAAGCCTGACTCAGTCAGGCTTTTTTTATTGGCCTTTGTGTCGCCGCGTGAGGGCGTTTTGTTTGCGCCTGTCTGGTTCGCTGTACCTTGAAAGGCCAGCGGTCAGGTTAATTAGCCATGAGACAATGAATTGACCGTTTTCTAACTGACGAATACCAGAGTTGCAATACAACTGTTATCAGATGACTGCGCGCAATACTGTACTGTTTTCTTTTCAAATCTGTCTGAAAAACAAGCGAGTTGGAACATGGCTGAGCCGTTCCGTTCCGTTTATATGCAACTGCCAAGCGTAGAGCATTTACTCCGCAAAAAAAGTTATCGAAAATTATTAAACTTCTTGAATGCGCCTCGGGTCATTGGAGTGTACGCCAAATACTTTAGCGTGTTCTGCCACTGACTCGAAGGATTACCACTATGATTCGCGATGACCGTATCGCCCCGGGCGCACCTGTCTATCAAGACACCCATGCCATGGCACCCTTGCTCAAACGTATTTCATGGAGCGCGATTTTGGCCGGTGTGGTACTGGCCATGGTTGTTTCATTGTTATTGAGTCTGCTGGGCACTGCCATCGGTACGTCCACAATCGACCCGATGCAGGAAGCCAATCCAATGTCCGGTATTGGCACTGGTGCAGGCATCTGGGTCGTGGTGAGTTCAGTGATTTCACTGTTCGTCGGTGGCTGGGCAGCAGGTCGTCTGGCTCAACGCGAAGGTGCTTTCCACGGTCTGCTAGTGTGGGCCAGTGTGTCTCTGATCACGGTTTACCTGGTCACCAGCGCCGTGACCGGCGTGGTACGCGGCGGCCTGAACCTGGCTGGCAGCGGTATGTCTGCACTGGGTAGCGGTATCGCTCAGGTAGCTCCCGCATTGGGCGGCAAGATCCAGGACCAACTGCGCGAACAGGGCATCGAGTTCAACCTGAACGATATTCAGGGCGAAATCGAAACCGCCATGCGTCAGACCGGCAAGCCTGAACTGAATCCGGACAACGTCAAACAGGAAGCTCAAGCGACCCAGCAGGACGCGCAGAACACTGCCGAGCGTAGTGCGCAGAACCCTCAGCAGGCCGATGAGCAACTGGGTGGTCTGATGGATCGCATCAAAGCGAAGGGTGATCAGGCTTGGGATGCGGCTGACCGTCAGGCATTGGTCAATCTGATCAAGGCGCGTGGCAACAAGACAGACGCAGAAGCCAATCAGATCGTCGATCAGGCACAAGCCAGCTATCGCCAGGCTTATGCCAAGTATCAAGAGCTGAAGGCTCAGGCAGAACAGAAAGCACGTGAGGCCGCTGAAGTTGCCGCCAAGCGCGTATCGCAGGGCGCCTGGATTCTGCTGATCACTCTGGTGATCTCGGGTCTGGTTGCAGCCGGTGCCGGCGTACTGGGTCGTCGCACTCAGCCACCAGCCAAGGTCGTTGCCGCGGTCTGATTCAACTGTTTAGCTAGCGAATATAAGAAGGGGACGATGATCGTCCCCTTTTTATGGTCCGGAAAAACCCATTACGAGCCAGCGCATGAGAAAGACAGACCGTTGAGAGAGGTAACAGTAATTGAGGAGGAGGGTACGTGGTTGTTCAGTGTCTGCCAGCAGAATAGAAAAGAGGGTTCGTAGGTTGGTTACGGTGATGAAATAGAACCCGGAACTGACGTTGAATGCGGGCAAAAGGCAAAATGCCATTAACTCAACTAAATGACTCTTTAGTCGAGTTATCGATACCTACAGTGATGACATAGTGCAAAGCAATAGGGCGCACACATTACGTTCAGTTGATCTCCAGCCCCGGCATTTCTGTCATTACAGGCTAAACCTGGTAGCCATGGCATGATAACGTGGTCGTCAAAAACATCAAACACAAGGATAAGTCCATGCCTGTCTATCTGGCTGCTGAGCATGAATTGAATGTGGGGCAGCCCATCGTCGTAGAAGCCGCGGCCCAAGAAGGTACGTTTGCCGTCGTATTCGATGACGATGCTGACACCGGTTATTTCTACGCACTCGATACCCAATCCGAGAGCAATCCGATTCAGGATGCGCTGCACATCTACAATGTGAATGACGTTTCAGACCGGACAAAGCCTTCGACCATAAAGATCGGCTGGTCTGTGGACCACGCCAAAGCGGTCCTGCTGATCAATGACCAACCGCACGCCGTGTTCGATTTTGAGGCGAAGCAAGGCTATTGCCGTACTGGATTTCCGCCACCGATAACCAACGGCTGGTCGGCCGACGGACACGATTGGAACAATGCTGCGCGTGAGTTGTTTGCCTGAGGGTAAGCCTTCAAACCCATCAGAGACCCTTCATGCATTTGCGCACATCGTCATCGATAAGATTGTCAGGCTTCATGCATTCGCGAAGGGTTTTCTTGTCTGCGGACTTGTCGAACTCACGGTAATCGGAAAGCGCCGATGCATTTCTGTCACGGCATTGAGGCGCATTGGCGAGGCCTCGCGTTCCAGCCAGTAGCTCACAGGCAAATGCATTGCCTAGCGTGTGCATGTGTTTGCCAATGGGCTTCGCAATCGAGCTGAACGAGTCGGCCGACCATGCGGGTACGCTGACACAGGTCAGCATGAAAACCAGAGCACGTTTCAAAAGTCATCCTTGAATGAAGCGGGTTGCGAAGGATCCGGGATTATCGCGAGTGTTGATGGGAGTGTCGATCAGGGAGTGGCTTGGTGTCGGTCGTGACCGGCTGGCGTTTCAATTGGGCTGCCCTGACGCTGTGGGAAGTAATATGTTGGAGCGCATAATGTATATTATGTTAAATTAAAGGTATTGTCATAAATGTTTATGATGTCGCCGGCCCCCGAAAACCAGACCCTGCTGCGCCAATCGCGATTTGAGTGGAAAACCCCTTCTTTGCATCCCAATCCCTTGATTCTGCTGGGCTTCATCTCGTTCGGGATGCTGGTTTTGCGCGGCTTTTTGACGAAATGAGTGGAAATTTCTGCGATACGTAAATCCATATCTTATTGATTTATATGATTTTCTTAAATTCGCGTCTAAATGGAATAGCCGTCGCACCCAAGGAGAAATCAGTGGAATCCTTCTTCAGGGGGTGCGTCATTGGACACCTCGAAACCCCTGCAGGACAAAGGCTCCAGGTCTTTTTGAGGAATTGAGTGGACATTCCGCACCGCCGTTACCCAAGACGAAATCAGTGGAAAATCCACGGAAACAGAGGCCTCCTGCGCACTGTTCGACGCCTAAGCCAATATCGATAGAGACACGTAAACCGAAGCTGCTGAGATCCTCCGATATCCCTGAAGCCCCGTAATCCCTAGGCCGGGATGGCCTGAGAGTCTCTGATGCAGCTATACCGTGATGCTCCAGCGCGGTACCCGCTGCCTTTTGCGAGGCTTGGTCGCAGTCTGGCGCATCATGGAATTACGACGCCTCCTGATCAAACAATAAGTGGAAAATCCGTGCGCGAATTTCGTCAAAAACCCCTTGAGACCCCGTAAAACCGGGCGCCGGAGGATTTTTAAAGAAACGAGTGGACATTCCAACCCGAACGACCCGAGCGACAACCTCCTTGGACTCAAGCTTATCGTGAGAGCGCACCGTTGAGGCGTTGTGGCCGTGCCACCTGAGTACCCGGTGTATTCCCGCGCGCATCCCATCGCGAATTACCCAATAATTGCGATTCACCATAAACAGAACCCCAGAAGCCATCAACCACATCAAGGCTTACGTGAAATCAGATTCCGAGCATAGACCCCGCCAAAAAAATACTAACCTCGATTCCTGAAAATCAATAAATCAATAAATCAATAAATCAATAAATCAATAAACTAAAATCCAAACAAAGAAGCCAGGAATCCAATCTCTGGGAATCGGCACTCAAGGACTGAAATCCAAGAATTGCAACAGTCGCCAATTTCCTTGTAAAGGACAACAAAGCAGCCCGTCCGGCCAAATAAAGAAATCCGGATGAACACTTTGGCAATATACGGTTAAAGCAACTAACGCCCTCGCAGCTCTCATAAAAAAGCGAAGCAACGGAATAAGTGGAAAAGCCATAGCGCGCTTTTATTAGTTCATGCCGCAAGCCTTTGTCAAGCTCGACGCTCAACTTTTAACGCCGAGCAGAGGTGGTTGCAACAGTGCCAGCCGGGGGCTACCATCGGGCATCGTCAACGAATTGGGCAAGGGGGGATGAACGAAATGCACGCGATCAAAATGCAAAAAACCAAGATGCAAGAAGCCAAAATGCGAAGAAGCGAGCAGCTACCCTGCCCTAACTTCCAGTTACTTCCATTACTGGAAGTTTCTCATCACTGCCAAGTCACACGGTAACGCACCAAAATGTCTACGCAACCAATGCCTATTTTTGAGACCTACGAGATCTTCATTGATACGGATTTTAGTTTGCGCGAATCCAGTATGGTTTGTGTTCGTGACTATATTGGTAACTTTCCGCCCTCAGTTGAGGCCCATAAGGGTTACCTCACGGCGCGAGATTTTCTTCGAGCGTTTTCAGACAATAACCTCACATTTACTTCATATAGGACGCATGTCGAGCGCTTGCTTTTATGGGCACTAATCATAAAGAAAAAGCCGTTCTCGCAGCTCAAGCGCCAAGATGCTGAAGACTACCTTGAATTTTGCCGTAACCCGCCTGCTGAGTGGATCGGCACCATTGTGCGTGGTCGTTTCGTCACCAGCGACCATACCGAGTCGACGTGGGGTGATCCGGTCATTCCGAACCCAAAATGGAGACCGTTCAGCCTGAAACGTGCGAAGGATTTTTCGGGCGAGCTGAAAGCGCCTTCAAACAATCACCCCCGGGATCCTGAGCTTGGCGTGGCTCAAGATGCCGCGATGCAATACAAGGCCTCGCCAAGCACCCTCAATCAGATTTACACAATCTGCAGCCGTTTCTTTGAATACATGGTCGAGGACGGTACGGTCGCAGCCAACCCGTTCAGGATGATCAAGAAAAAAAGCCTCAGCCGTGGCACCCCTCAAGAGGAAGGGACAAACCGTGCTCTGACTCCTTTGCAGTGGGACTACGTGCTTGAGACTGCGGAGCGAATGGCGCTTGAGGAACCTAAACGGCACGAGCGAACCCTTTTCATTGTGGCGACCCTGTTCGCGATGTACCTGCGGGTGTCTGACATCGTCGGCAGGCCGAATTGGCGCCCAGTGATGGGAGACTTCCGCCTAGATCCGGAGGGCAACTGGTGGTACCACGTGATCGGCAAAGGCAACAAAGCCGGGAAGGTTGCAGTCAGGGACGAGTACATCTCTCAGTACCTGACGAGGTACCGTAGGTTTATTGGGTTGCCTGAACTGCCCGGCTGGAATGATCAGACTCCCCTGCTCATGACTATCCGAGGTCGTTCAGGGTTGTCGGGGCGGCAAGTACGTGCCCTCCTCCAATCAGTGTTCGATAATGCCCTAGCGCGAATGCGCGATGAGGAGCGCGAAGAGCATGAGATGAACAGCCTACGGGCGGCTTCCGCGCACTGGCTCAGACATACTTCTGCGACGTTCGACGCACCCCTGAGAAGTCCCAAAGATCTACAGATGGACTTACGTCATAGCAGCCTTAGTACCACGCAGAACGTCTATTACCACTCACATGACCAGGAGCGTAGTCTGTCTGTGCGTGGCGTAGGGATGCGCGACAGAGGATAAGGCACATACTGCATGAGTACCTGCAACCGCAGGTTAAGACAAAGCCTTCAAAGTCCAGATACTCATCCGCAACTAACCGACCAGCTCCGTGTTTTTACACTAGGCTGTTTTTATTCTATGGGATTTGAGGAAGAAATACTCCTAGCAATGCGCACTTAATTTTAAAATTTAAGTGCTTTACGCCATCCCCAGAGGGGTGCGTTGAATCAGCATATTCGCGTAGTGCTATGCGACAGAGTTACTCGATTGGCACGTCTAGCCACAGCCACACGTCGTAGATCACCTCCACCTGCATGATAAAATGCACCTCGGTGCGGGAAGTTATAGGGCTGTGGCCAAGCTAGATGAAGAATGGTTCCTCATGGTCGTAGCCAATAACTTGAATAGAGAGACATTCGATGTGGAGCGGCACCGTCAGTAACGATGGGCCCAGTGATCCAAGGTTGGCATTAGCTTCCTTGCGTTGCAGCGCTATAAATCGATGTCAAGTAATGATAGCGTAGACGTGTCCGATCCAGGTTTGATAGTGGACAGCACCGAGTTTCGTGGAGCCAGCCAGAAAATGCACGCTCTGGTATATGAAGAGTACAGGGGCTGTGAGATGCTAGAGCCTTCACACCAACGCTTAATAAGCCCAGCCATAAAATTAGCTTGTCACTAAACTCAAGATATCAGGGATGTTTCATAGATGGCGATTAATAGTGTAATGCAGCTGGAAAACAGCGTGGGCCTTGGACGAGTAATTGTATGTTCAGGGCTGTCTTTTCCCGTAATAATTCACCCTATAGTTCATGGGGAACCAGTGCTCACTGCTCAGGCATTTTACTACTTAGAACAGTTGCATTCTGTTGCGAAGGTCAGATTCGAAAATCATGAAGATTCTCTGGCGGAGGCAGACCTCGAATACCTTATAGATAATTACCTGTTCGAGTTTAGCAAGCGCCATCCTGACTCAAATATGACCTTCAAGGTGATGACTGGGAAATTCTGGCACGATGATGTTAGTGATCACTATCTTGATGTAGATCAAGGTCTCACAGAAGTACTGGTAGTCGATGCACGTAACGACGATTGCGTTTTGGGTATTGAAGCAATTGACGCAGAAGATCGGATTGATCTTTACGACTGGGACATTGGCCGTAACTACACTAAGGAATGTCTGCAGCCATATGTGGAAAGCCTGACAAAGATTCTGGATAAAAAAGTCAGCGTCCAGATTATGCCGAGCTCGGATCGTGATGGCTATTTTGGAAAAATGAGGGTGGTTAAAACCGACTATGAGCTAATCGATTATCACACTGCCCTGCAACTAGCCGACCTTTGCATTAGAAACATTCCCAATACGGCCACGGTGGTGGATGTAGGAGGATATGGGGTCTTCATACCCAGTTACACACTGCCCATCGAGAGAATCACGGCAATCCAATATCATAATGCCGTCATGTTATCTCATTATTTTTCCGGCCTGCACGAGCTCAATGCGATGAAGAGCTTTGTTGGATTTTATAACGTACTGGAATACTATTTTGAGGAGGCACCACGGCTTCTTCAGCACGCCGCACTAACCGAAAGGCTACAGATTGAGAGTGTCCTGGCACTTCTGGTTACCGATACCGATATCCAGATTTTTTTACAAAGCCTACCTCCGGCAAGCCGGAAGGTAATGGACTGCGACTTGTCAACATCCTCTAGCGTCAGCATCGCTGCATTTAACGCAAGTGCTGGCGAAACGCGAAAAGAGCTTGCACGCTGGCTTTATGAAATACGGTGCGCAGTCATTCACTCAAAAAAAACTAGAAAAGGCGCTCCAACTGCCACTTTCGAGCCTTATACGCCTGCCGCGCAAATACTCAGCCATTTCGTGCCGACCATCCGTTGGCTTGCAGTCAAGTGCATAGAAAAAGATGCGGCCCTCAATCCCATCACACCGCCCGGCTCCAAGTAGGTAAAACAGACGCAAACGTATTTGCCATCTCGCGTCTAGGGATCCTCCGATCAAGTTCAGCGCAGCGTCCGTCTGCTGTGCTGGTGTAGCCCGACACTCTCGCGATTACCTGCAGCCAGCGCCCTGAGTCAGGTCTCCATTATTGGTCGGGTTTCTACCCTGTCATGCACGACACCACCGACTCAGAATGGGGACTCATGCCGCTACCAGCAAAATCTCCTTCGCGTCAGACGTCTGCTTAAGTAGTCCAGGGTGCTTCGCCTCAAGTTCGATAACTTCGGCTTGATAAGTCAGGGCCGGAATCATGCTTCTCCCGTCCTGCAGAAACCGGGTCAAATCGCCGAACTGCTCGTGCGTTAGCGTTGACGCAAAGTTGCGGTCACTGCTCAATGCCTCCACTCGTTGCCCGTTGAGGCTGGCAATGTCGGTTCCAAGCTCCGTCAGGTTTTGCTGGCTGTATTTCAGAGACTCAGCTTTGAACTGAACGTGCGCTCTCATCAAGCCGAGGTTCACTAAGCGATTCTGCAGCAACGAAATCTGGTCAAGGATTGCACCGTTGCTTGACGCAAGCCCTGAATGCCTCTGTAGAAGTAGCTTGGTGAACTGATACTGCTCATTGAACGGGTTGATCAGGGATTTGAGATGATAGACATCACCTTCTTCGCAGAACTGTTGTGCAGTGGAAAGCAAGCCTCGAAAGCGGGCCTCATCAGTGAGCAAATTCCGCTCGTGAGCTTCACTGACCATCTGCCAGGTATGGGAAATGGTTTGTGATTGCGCTTGGATCTGCTCGCTGATCTTGTCGAGCTTTCTGCACACGATGACAAAGCCCGCAGTCGTTACCGCAAGGTTGAGCCCCGTCATCACAAGGTTAGCTGCTTGCAGACCCTGGAGGGCATTCATGCTCTGCTGCAGGGAATCCATCCCGGTTTGCAGTGACCCTAGTCCATCAGAAAGTGTGGTTTGCAGGTTCTGCAGGCTTTCCTTGATGTGCTGGGAGTCGCCTGGATAGAGTAGATGACCTACGATCTGGCCTCCTTTACCGGTTCCCGCCGCATGTCGGACTACTCCCCCATGGAGGGTGTACGCTCCGCTGCGCAATTTGGCTATGACATCCGGAATATCAGGCAATGAACGCACAAGCGCTTCAGCGTTTACAAACATGCTTTGAGCTTCTCCGTGTAGGCTGAGAAATCCTGTTCATATCGTGCGCGACGAATCTTGGCGATCTCCAGCACAGCCGGGACTGTGATCCGAAACGCTGGTGATGACGCTTGGTAAATCGCCAGTCCTGCGGTTCCTATAGCAACTGGGGCTGCCACAAGCGACAAAACGCGACTTCCGATTACACTGGCTATACCTGCTCCTCCACCCGAGGCCGCTATCCCGCCGATGGTGCCGGCAGCTGAGATCAACGTTTTCACTAGTTGAGTGATGTACCCCACGACATTGCCGCTTTTCAGATAGTCATCGAGGGCTTCGTCTCCCATGTACTTGTGTACGGCCTGGCGGATGACGATCTCTTCTATGGCGAAAATGTCGTCGATCGAGCGCTAGTCTGCCTTTGCCATTATCGGTAATGAGGTCGGCCAAGGTATCTAGATTCCCAGATGCGGCATTCGATAAGAGATTGGACAGTGACCGGTCTCTTGGAACAACAAACTCCATGCGTCCCCCTATAAATCCCTAATGATTGGCCGATAGCCAAGTAATGATCGCTTTTAGCCAGCATAGAAAAGCTAATTTTAGCCATAAGAGTCACGTCTGTCATGCGGCTTGCGAACCTGTCTGCATCTCGACTACGGGTCAAACTCAGTCACTCTCCTTACCCCCCAATGCGCTCCCAGATCACGATGCTGCAGGGGTTCAGAGATGCAGGAGCCAAATCATCTTGGTGACTTGCCCCAACTCGGCCAATCAGCTTTATTGGTACCTCGCAACCACTCAGGTAAGGTTTCACGACCCGCACAGGCGCACTCCCTTACCTTCTCCATTTTTCAAGGATGAATCCATGCATATCCAGCACCTGGAAATCGCGAATTTTCGCAAGCTGAAGTCCGTCAGAATCGACCTGGCCGCCGAGACAACACTCCTGGTGGGCGCCAACAACAGCGGCAAGTCCTCAGCGATGCTGGCTCTACGCAAATTCTTGGTGAAACCCACCACATTCAGACTGCAAGATTTGACTCTCTGCCATATAGCCACACTTGACGCTATTGGCCGTGAATGGGAGCAAGCAGAAGAAGGCTTTGCGATTCAAGAGGCTAATACCTGGGCTGACTGGCTGCCAACGCTCGACGTATGGATACAGGCGGCTCAGGGTGAGCTCCATCACATTCGCGATCTGATTCCCAATTTTTCCTGGTCTGGTGGAATGGTCGGGATGCGGTTTCGATTGGAACCGGACGATCTACCCACGCTCTACGCCGATTATCGAAAAGAACGTGCTCGTGTTGCCACTCTCCTTCAGGAGATCCAGAATCAGGCTGAGCAAGGACAACAGCGCCCTACCCTACAGCTATGGCCGCAGAGTCTTCATGACTATTTAAACCGGCGCTTGGTCAAGTCGTTCAAGGTGCGCTGGTATCGGCTTAACCCGCATATGCTTTCTGCCCCGTGTGCCGAAAACCGGACAGCGATCCTACAAGCGCTCGCCGACACTGCAGTGCCACTTGAGCGTAATCCACTCCTCAGTCTGATCCGGGTTCATGAGATCAATGCTCAGCGCGGCTTCGGAGACAGCGCCGATGAGGGGCAAGATGACAGTAAAACGGGAAGTGGCAGGAAGTTGTCTGAGCAGCTGCGAACCTATTATCGCCGCCACCTCGACCCTGGCGACAGCCCAGACGTATCGGATCTTGAAGCGCTCAGGGCCATTGAAGCTGCCCAAAGCGCTTTTGACACCAGGCTAACAACGAGCTTTGCGCCCGCGCTTAGAGAGGTTGCAGGCCTTGGGTACCCAAACAACAGCGATCCCAGCATCAAAGTGGCAACCCGCCTCGGCCCAACTGATGGCTTAGATCATGAGGCAGCAGTTCTGTTTGAGTTGGACTCGGTTGCAGGTGCGCCCGGAGAGCCTCGCTTAACGCTTCCAGAGACATCGAACGGCTTGGGTTACCAGAATCTGATCTCCATGATCTTCCGGCTCATGGCATTTCGTGACAACTGGCTGAAGAAGTCCCGAATTCCCGAAGAACGCACCACTGCGAACGTCGAGCCCATACACCTTGTGCTGGTTGAGGAGCCCGAGGCGCACCTGCACGTTCAAGTCCAGCAAGCGTTTATAAAGCATGCGTACCACGTGCTGTGCAACGACCCGGTGCTTGAGGAATTTCCTAACCTGAAGACCCAACTGGTCGTCAGCTCCCACTCAAGCCACGTCGCTCACGAAATCGAATATGAACACCTGCGCTACTTCCGGCGGCTACCATCCGGCATGGCAGGCATACCCATCCCTGTTTCGACCGTTTCCAACCTGAGCACCGTATTTGGCCAAACAGGCAAAACTAAAGAGTTCGTCACACGTTACCTGCGAGCGCAACACGCTGACCTTTTCTTCGCTGATGCTGTGATCTTGGTGGAAGGCGCCGCAGAGCGAATGATCCTGCCCCACTTCCTGCGCCAGCATTTCAAATTTCTCGACCAATGCTATATCACCATCATGGACATCGGTGGAAGTCATGCACACCGGCTGAGGCCATTGGTGGATGCGTTGGGTATCGCCACGTTGGTCATCACTGACCTCGACGCTGGCAAAGACAAAGCAGCTCGACCAGTGGCTCGGGGGGCAGAGCAGATTACGAACAACCCGACCATCCGCCATTGGATGCGAGTGAAAGGACTCGGCTATGATGTGGACACGCTGCTCGACTTAGAGGATGCGCATAAAGTAGAGGAGATCGATTCCCTTTACTCGATCAGAATCGCGTACCAAACCTCCGTCCCAATTCAATTGCCGAAGAACGGCGCGCAAGATGAAGCTCTGCCAAACACTTTTGAAGACAGCTTGGCATTAACCAACGTCCAGTGCTTCACAGGGAATTTTCGACGTGGGTTGATGCGTGCCTTCAGCGAGGTTATCCAAGAGGCTGATACGGGACGAGCATTGGGTGCGGCGCTGTTCGATAAACTGCGCACGGGCGACAAAGCCGAATTCGCACTTGAGGTGCTCGGCGATCCGGCCTTCAGTCAGCTTGCAGTACCCGCCTACATCCATGAAGGTCTGACGTGGCTGCAGTCTAAGCTGGAGCTCAAACGTAAGGATCTACTGGTCGTTCCCGCCGCGATCATTGAGGTGACCGAATGAGTCCTGCCGCGACTTTGTACGCCGAAGGTGCCCGTGATGCCGATGAGATGATCCGAGAGTGTTTGGATTTGGATCACCCGAAAAGCTTTTTCCTGTATGCCGGCGCTGGATCAGGGAAAACACATTCCTTGGTTACAGCGGTGAGCGAGCTGAAGTCCCGAGAACACAAACGGCTGACGTTCGAAGGGCGTCAGGTAGCCATCATCACTTACACCAACGCGGCGTGCGAGGAGATCGCACGTCGTCTGGAGCATGACCCCTTGGTGGTCGTTTCAACCATCCATGCGTTTTCATGGCGAATGATCCAGGGCTTCAATGACGACATCCGCGAGTGGCTTCGCATCAAGCTCGGCGAAAGCATTGAAGAGCTGAACGGGAAACTCGGCAAAGCCCGAGATCGGAATAACAAAACGGCTCGTGCCAATCGAGCATCGCTTGATAGTAAAACGCGGCGGCTGGCTGCCTTGGATGAAGTCGTCAGTTTCACTTATAGCCCCACCGGAGAGAACCGAGGGCGCCAAGCGCTGAATCACGCGGAGGTTGTCCAGATGGCGGCTGCATTTATTCAACGCCCTCCTTTGCTGGACGTTATGGCCGATCAGTACCCGGTGCTTCTGATCGATGAAAGCCAGGATACCAATGGCGCCCTCATGGACGCGTTTCTGACCGCTCAATCGCTTATCCCTGCACGGTTTTGCCTGGGCCTTCTCGGCGACACCATGCAACGAATTTACAACGACGGGAAAGAACATCTGGAGCGGGCCATTCCCGATGACTGGGCTATCCCTGAAAAACCCGTAAACCGCCGATGCCCCACGAGGGTCGTTGAGCTCATCAATGTCATTCGCAGCGCTGCCGATGATCATCAACAGACTCCAAAACCTGACGCGATACGAGGTGCCGTCCGCCTGTTCTGTACTCAGCAAGCGGCGGGCGCGGGCTTTCAATTGGAGAGCCGGTTTGCCGAGCGAATGGCGCAGATTACGGGCGACCAGCATTGGGCGGCTGGAACCTCAGGGCGCAAGACTCTGATCCTTGAGCACAAAATGGCAGGAAGACGTCTCGGCTTCGAGGGAGTTTTCACGCCACTTTATGCAGTAGAGCATCTGCGCACCGGTTTGCTTGATGGGACGCTACCGATACTCAAACTTTTCTTCAATGGCGTCATGCCTATCTTGGCTGCTGCCAATGAGAGCGAATTCGCTCTGATGGAAGCTGTAAGGTTGATATCCCCTCTGCTGGACAGCGACCGCATGAAAGCGACCCCTGATCAGTTGGCATTGCTCCAGCAGGCAGGTATGGGCTGTCAAGCGCTGTGCGGGCTGTTCGCCGACAACAACCCATCCTTGGCCGATGTCGTGTCGGCACTTGTAGACACAGGTCTGCTCGAAATACCGGAACGGCTGCTGACGGCCCTTGCACACGGCGTGACCGATGAAGATCCGCCGGATGCTGTCGACCGTGAGGCTCTTGAAGTGCACGCGTACCGTGTGCTCCTAGGGCGGCCTTACTCTGAAATGGCCGCATTCGCCGGATACGCAGAAGGCCTGTCTCCCTTCGATACTCACCAAGGGGTGAAAGGATTGGAGTTTCCAAGGGTCATGGTGATTCTCAACGATGAAGAAGCCGGAGGATTCCTGTTCAGCTACGACAAGCTGTTAGGCGTGAAGGCGCCCTCAGACAACGACATCAAGAACCAGCAGACAGGCAAGGACGATGCCCTTTCTCGGACGCGACGCTTGCTGTACGTCACTTGCAGCAGGGCTGAGGAAAGCCTAGCCATTGTCGTGTACACCTCACAGCCTGAAACCGCCATGCAGCGCGCTATCGAGGCCGGTTGGTTTACCGCTGAGGAAGTCGAGATTACGTGATTATGATGACCAATCAATTCTGGTTCTATCTGCGCCTTCAAGCCAGAGAGGATTGGGCTTATGATCCAGCACCGGGATGCACTCGTCGTGAAGGCATGGCCGAACTTGGGAACAGACGTCAGCACCATCAGCATGTCAGTTTCATCGCAAGCGCTCGGCCACCTTCCCCACCCGGTTGCCCTAAAAAAACACTGACTGATGCAATGTGCCGAATTTGCACATTGGACTTATCGTGCTCCGCGACAAAGCGCTTGAGGTGATGGCGCAGTAGATCAGACCACCTCTGTCACGGAGGCTTCGTCCTTGGCTCCAGATTCCGGCACCGCGCCCAAGTCAAAGCTCGTCTGCTCTTGGGTTGCGAGAACCTTGAGAAGAAGCGCGTCCGTTTTGAGGTTGCCATAGCGGTCTTCCAAGGTTTCCCGCAGACGCATCAGACGTAAATTGGCCGTGCCGACCAGTGTTCCATAGGTAGTGGCGCGCACCTGCCCATACTTATGGTGCTCATCGCCAACGGTCTTCGTGGTGGCCACCCCTGCTGCAATCGACTGCCCCACTACCCATGCCGTTATGAACGGAGAACCGTTTACATACCCTGAGCTCGCGATGTCCTGGACGTACTCGTCGGCCTGGCTGACCTCTTTTCGGTTGAGTTTGAATCCACCTTTCTTAAGTTCAATCAGAAGGATGTTTTGCATTTGGGCGAGCGAAGCGTCGTGCGGGTCGAACTGCTCGATCCCCACAAGCTGCGCGGTGGATCGATCCGGCAGCACCACGATGTCGGGACGTTTGCGCTCGTTGATGAATGCTGCGTCAGCATCCCTCCACAGCTGCTTCGCAACGCTTTTCAGCGTCATGTTGGAGCAGTACTCCATTGACTCAAATTCGGGCCCAAACAACCACCGGGAACGCAGTATTAGGGGATGCAGAGTGTGCAACTCATCGGTATCAGGATCCTCAGCCAGCCTGCTGATAGCTTCTATGACACTGAGCCGGTCATCGATCTCGTCCAGCACTCTCAGAGCATCCTTGACTGACCAGTCTGCCAACAATGAGTCCAGCCCCTCGATATCGGACGCAGGCAGGTGGGCCAGCTTGGTGAGCAAGGATGCCCCGCTCTTGGATTTCTCTAGGTTGATCACCGCTTTCACTGCTGTCGCGAGAAAGTCTGGTGAGACCATTGGGTGGGCCTGGGCCACGGCTTTAGTGAATTCAGTCACTTCCATCTGAGCGCCCTGCCCCAAGGTTTTGAGCTCAGAGCGATTCTGCACCAATGCATCTTCAGACGTTGCCTCTACAACCTCGTTAGCCAGCTCATTCGCAACGTGGTTGATGCACTCCGCTGCAGCCTTGAATAACTCCTCGACGGCTGGCGTTGACTGAAACCCCGTCCAATCTTGGAATACGTGCCCCTCAAATCCTTGGGTGTCCACGATGACTTTGTAGCGTTTTGCGAACCGTGTACGACCATCGAAGTTAGCGACCTGGCCAATCACCCATGAGGGGTCACCCACGAGCCGATTCTCAACCCAGAACGCCACGCCTTGGTGAATGGACGAATGATTCTGCTGTGTGGAGTCGATGACGATGACTTTTGCACTACGACCATCGCTCAATTCAAGGCGGTGGGTTCGAGCGTGCTGCTCAAGCTTCGCCAACGTCAGAGGCACCCCGTTCACTCGAATCTGAAATGCCGGATCATGGACGAATCGGGCGGCAAGCACTGTCACGATCTCTTTAATATCGGGCATTTTACGGGTGACCGATACAGAGAGCCGGGTGCCAGAACCATCTCGTTCGGCAAACTCTTCCGAGCGCACGACAAACGGGCTGGGGCCGGACTCTGTCCCCACGACGAATGTGCAGAGCTTGCTGTCACGCCAGGTTTCGACCTGATACTGATCACCGAAGCAGAGCAGCCCATGTCGACCTACCCCGTTGCGCCCGTAGGCCTTCCTGAGTTTGGCATTTCTGCCTTTGGGAAATTCGACCTTGGAGCTCTGGTGCTTCAGGCGGTCATACCGCAGAGTCATCCAGCGCTTGCTGAATTGCGCGGCCGTCATCCCATGGCCGTCATCAACGACGGTGAGCGTACCGCCCGGCTCGGTGGGGAGAAACAGGTCAACCTTGCTGGCACCGGCATCCCATGCATTCGCCACAAGCTCGGTTAACGCAACCTGGGGCACATGCGCAACGGGGCCTAGTTCACGGAGAAGGTAGTCCTCCTCAAACAACGAAAGATGACGGGTTTGGTCAGACATTAATTCCCTCCATGGATGAGTGTTTCCAGACCAAAAGGCCACAAAGCAAATACATGCCCGCAATCGTACCCCAATAGCCCGTCTGGCTGAATCACCAGTTCTGGTAACACCTCCGGCCCGACGGGATGAGATAGAAAGCGCTACAGCACTACGCGTTTTCCAATTCCTGTCAATGAGGACGGTGGTGTCCGCGACTTTTGATCTCAGTAGTCGGCGTGCGCGTGGGGCTATCGGATTGCCCATTCCCGGCGCAAGCATTGATAGCTGCAACGCCTCTCGCAGAATTTTGGTTCAGCAATAATTATCGCTGAGCCATAATTTCAAATAACTCTAGCCGTAAGCTCTGCACTGTTCGAATTACCGAGTACCTATCAAGGACGATCCAGCATGCCCCCCGTGAGTTCGTGATCCCTGCATACTCAAGAACTGCTGGACTGAACAAACGAGCCAACTCCACTATGCTGGCTTGGCCCCGTCCAAAACGCGACGCATCTGCCAGTGCCAATGGGCCAGTGCGACCAACACAACCAGGCGCCGCCAAGCTTCCCCGATAGCGGCCAACACCAGCAGAAACAGAATGGAGACATCGTGCAGCCATTGAAGGAGCAAGAAAAAACCCAGCTATGGCTCGATCAGTTCGAAAGCCCCGCCGACCGTCTGCTGGCCGAGAAGCTGCTCGACTCGATCAGCTACTGCCCTCTCAACGAATTCAAAAATAGCCTCACCAAGCTCATAAAAAACACACTTCCATCAAAGACCACATCAGCGCTTTTCATCGAGCGCGAACTACAAAAAACAAGAGCTAAGCTCCCGCCTCCGATATACGAGTCGAAAAAGACCTACAATCCAAGGTCGAAGAAGAAGCACCTGCGAGCTCAGGGCGCAGCGATACAGGCCATTAAATCGCTTAACTACACCAGCCAAGATATTGGAAGTGAGACGCTAACGACCCACGTTGCAACTACGCTCTGCCGCTCCAACGGCGCACGTTTTATACTTCAGCCCACTGCGAATAATGTCAGAGACTCCAAAGTCAGAAACTTCGTCATCCTTACTGACTTTATCGGCAGCGGAGACCGGGCATTCGCGATGCTTGATGCCATGTGGAATGTTCCCTCGATTAGAAGCTGGCACTCGGGAAGGTTCATAAAGTTTTGGGTGATGGCTTACAGCGGCACAGGGCAAGGCATCAGAAAAGTTCAAACGCACAGATTCTCTCCAACCGTCGCAGTTGTAACCGACTGCCCGACTATTCATAACAGCTTCGATGCAGACCTGGAGGATATGAAATCCCTCTGCAAAAAATACGGAGCACACAGTGACAACCCATTGGGTTGGAAAAACACTGCCGCCCTGCTGGCCTTCGAACACGGGGCGCCGAACAACATGCCGGCGATATTCATCTCGGAGAAAAATAGAGGTAAGAGAAGATGGGCGCCCCTCTTTCCCAAACGCGTCACCGATGTCCTTCGTCAGTCCGCCCAACTCACCCAAACCAATATGGACGTCCTGTTCAGCACCGCCTTGAATTCTCTTCAAGCCATTGAAATCGCACAGTCCCCCCGGTTCAAGCGATCCAATGATCAAAGCAAATCCGCAATAATCGTTCTGCTAGCCCACTCGCAAGGCAAACGACGAATAGCGGAGTTGCGCCGAATCCTACCGCTATCTTTAGACACATTAATTCACGCAACAGATCGTGCAGTCCGCAGGGGCTGGCTCACAAACTCGGGAGCGCTGACGCTGGCGGGCCATAAAGCTATCCGCTTCCTCCGACGCCAAGGGAAGAAGTTTTTTGTAGCCCCCGCCGCCCTCGCTCCGTATTATCCAACGCAGCTGAGGGCTCCGCAGTAGCGGAATCTAGTATCCCGCACGTTGTGCGGGCGGTTTGGGAGCAAATTATGCTTACCGTCGAACGATCTCACGCGTACTGGAGGTTGGCAGCCTTCGTGGTGTTCGCTATCGAAGTCTGGCGCCAGAAGGCTTCCATCCGCAGGGCGGAATTTAAAGGTAGATGACCCGCTGGAGCTCTCAGCCCTATCTAAAAGCAGGCCGCCAAGCAGGCGTGTCTGAGAGTATTCTGCAAAATGCTGTGCAGACGGCAAAGCAGATGAAGCACAGCTGCCCGCCTATATTTACCCTGAAGCACCTCGCTCACCTGACTGACGTCCCATACCCCTTTTTACATCGAACGATTAGCCGTAAGTACAGGGCAGAAGCGTACAACGTATTCAAGCTGAAGAAGCAGAATGCTGGGCACAGCCCAGATCGGTTCAGGTGGATCTGTGCGCCCACGGAGGATTTGCTCCGGGCGCAGCGCTGGATCAACACCCATATCCTGTCCAAAATCCAGCCGCACGAAGCCAGTTTCGCCTACGACAACCGTAACGGGGTGCTTGAGACCGCACAACTCCACTGTGGGGCGACGTGGCTGATCAAGCTCGACCTCACTAACTTCTTCGAGTCGATCTTGGAGCCTCAAGTCTACGAGCTCTTCAGGTCATTCGGTTACCAACCACTGGTGGCATTCGAGCTTTCGAGGCTCTGCACCCGTGTTCGCGCTAGCGGTAACCCGGATCAACGACATGGCAACAAGCCGCTTCCTCCGGGTTTACCCTATTCCGGAGACACCCGCATTGGCCATCTGCCCCAAGGAGCCGCGACGTCTCCGAGGATTGCCAATCTGGTCATGCAGTCGTTGGACGAGACGTTGCAGACCTATGCGACAGAAAATAATTTGATGTATTCGCGGTATGCGGACGACCTCGTATTTTCCTCCAAAGGCGTATTTGACCGGCTACAGGCTACTCAGCACATCAAGGCGATCAACAAGTGCTTATCTGAGGAAGGATTCTGGCTAAATACTGCCAAGACGAAAATAGTTACGCCAGGCGCCCGCAAGATCGTGCTGGGGCTGCTGATTGATGGCGACACACCTCGGCTTTCGCAAGTCTACAAAAAGCATGTCAGCGACCATCTCTATTATTTGGCCCACCCCAAGATCGACGCCACAGCCCATGCAGCGCGACGTGGGTTTCATTCGTTGCAGGGACTTATCAATCACGTCAGCGGGAAGATCGCTTACGGCCTCAGTATCGAACCCGATTGGGCAAACGAGCACGGCAAGCGCCTCAAACGCATCTGCGCGCAGCTTCATGTTGACCATGTCCTGTTCCCGTGAATCCCATCGATAGCAGAAAAACTCTCGGGAATCCGGGCGTCAATCAGAGCGCTATAAAATCTACCCTTTGTACCGGAGCCGTCTGTTCGGGCATGAAGTAAACATGATCAACGGCCGTCATGACGTCCTCTGGACTGAGATTCAATTGGTCAGCACGGGTGAGACTTACACCCTCCAACCGCCGTTGCCAGCTACATCTCCTCTAGGAGATCGAGGGCTGAAGGAGTTTCGACCAGCGTCCCTCGCCGGCGCGATCTTGAGCAATGACCTTCGCCTCCCTCATTGATGCGGCAGTCCACAGCGTCCTTAGGACGCTGCTATTGAAGCTGGCATACCATCCGCAATTGACAAACCATAGGCCTCATTTTGTTCAGCATATTCAGATGGCTCCAACGAGAGAAGCGTCATTCCACGCAGCCAAACTTCATGATGAGTGATGACTACAAGGATCTGCCCGGCAGCCAAGGGCCCTCAGTCGACGATGTTCGCTTCGAAGCGATTGAGTTTGAAAAAGCCGTTAAAGGCTACATTGAGCGCCATACCGGAGAATGGCCTAAGGATGTCGGGCTCGGTAAGCTGATCCGAAATGAGTTACATGAATACCCAATGCACCCTGAACTTCCCGACCTCTGGCCGAAATTTTTACAAGAAGCCAAAGAGCTCAAAGCCTTGCGCAATAAAATTGTGCACTCCGACCCTTCCGGACTGCCTACATTGTCCGACCTTTACGAGCGCTTCCATCGTGCAAACACGCTGCTACGTCCATTCGGGTTTGTGGGCAGTACTTCGCGAGACAAATTCTGTGAAATGGAGTGGAAAGGAGGTCATCTTCACTTCAAGATAAATGACGCCTGCTACGCGCTTAACGGCCCGGATATCAACAACCTGCTCAGCGAGCTCGACCCATCGAGTCGTGGGAAAGTGCATTTTAAAAAAGGAAAGCTTGTTAGCTCCAAGATGCTGGATTACGGCTATGAGCGATGCACCTACTACATCGAAGAATGCGAGCCTTTCGAGCTGGTTGAGGAAGAGTCCATGGCACTTCAGGATTTACTGATGTGCTTTCTCAATGACCCTGAACTGAAGTATCCCTAAAATACAGCAGCCGCCCCCATGAGCCGGGATGTTCTCGCAGCCATAGTTGATGGAGTACGGGCAAAGATGCCTGCGTGCTCCTTCCGGGGACGGCTGTCGTAAGCCAGGCCAGTCAGCTAACGTCGACATCCTGGCCCTGCGGGCTTCCATCCTCATGCCCTCGGCCGAAAAGGCCTACGCGCTCTTCTTCTCCGGTTGATCTGGATGCCCCTGATGGCCTTGCTATTCAGCATCTAACAACCCTCTGCGGGAGGTGGTGAGCGCGAAGCAGACAGGCGTTCAGAACTCAACACATATCGATTGCCATGTCTAACGCACTTGTACCTCGGTGCCAAATCAGAGTTTTCGCGCCGTAGGCATCGCGCGCCCGGTAATTGTTGGCCTATTCTGCTTGGCGACCTTCCCTCAAGATTTGACTGATCCTGCGGCGAGCCAACATGCCCTGCGGGTCTCTTCCCGGAACAACGCCGACCACTGCCAAGGAGTGCACTATGCCAGCCAATTATCCACCAGAGTGGTTCCAGATGGCGGACGTCCGGCGGCGCCGGCTATCGGCTTCCATCTGGATTCCCCTGCGTCAATCCGAGGTGTTGCACCAGCAAGGAACCGACAGAGAGCCTGGCACATTTGAAGAAACGCTTTGCGTCGGCTCACTGGCGGTCTACACGGATCAGCGGGAGTTAGGTGAGACTCTTGGTTGGAGCTCCATTGGGTTGATACATACTCCTGGGCCCTATGCATTCGGCGATGGCCGATACAAACCAGCAGATCAATACCTCCACGATGAAGAAGAGCCGCCAGTGGGCGTGGAGCTCGTTCTTCTCAATCATCTGAACAGCGACCACGACACCCAGTGGCTGGTGAACCAGGATTTGATTCTGGCGCTGCGACTGATGCAGGAAGGTGATCTATGGGTAAGCCCCAACGAGGGTTACATGGAGGTTATCCGGCAACGCAGAAATAAAGCTGGTCGGGTGATCGCCATCGAAATCCGTGCTGAACATTTACGCGATTATTTATGCGCACGTGGTCTGGCCCTCAGGCTGGCGCAATACCGGGAGCGTAAGCAGTACGTGGCAGATGCATCTCACATCCCATGGCACGGGGCTCCTGTCGAAGAGAAGAAGGACAACGAGCTCTTCAAGCTGCATACCTTTAGCATCAGAGCCGATGGAGGCCTGCTGGGCCGCATGTCGGTGATGAGGGTCTGGCGAACAGATGTTGACCCTGAGGAAGACGTCCCAGCATTCGCTGCAGAGAACAACAGCAACACCGACTATGAGCATTATGAAGTCGAGCACTCCGGGCTCACTTATGAGCAGGTCGACGGTAGGCTCTGGCGTGAAGAGTGGGTAGAGCCCGCATCGCGGAGCGAACGGGTTCGTGGAGACCGACCTGAGGAGGAGCTGTACTACACAACAGGTGCCTCTGGTGAAAGGCTGTCGGCGAGAGTGCTCGACAATGAGGATATCGGGCTGTACCTATGGTTCAAGGCAGAGGCGATTGAAGCCCTGTTGGCGTTCAAGGGATCGGCGTTGGAGTGGTACACATCGGACACTGGATCAATCAAATGCTCGCCTGACTACAGTATTCATTTTGGCGTGAACGAGCAGAGTCACATCAATGCCCATGCTTACGACATCGTCAAACTACCGCTTTGGCAACAAAAGATATGGCATGGGTTCAACATCTCGCCAGACGGCCGCCCATCGCGCGAGCTGGTGGCTTCCCAGTTTGAAAGCAATCCTGCAGATACCACCGCACCCGAAGAGATGTTCAAGGTGGTGATTGGCAAGCTCAACGCTTTCTTCGCTAAACACTTTGATGCCCCGCTGTTTAAACCCCATGACCATGCGGCTGAAATTCTACGCAACTGTCACCGCTTCCGAGCCTTGGACAAAAATGGCGTACTGGCATTGGCCAAAGACATTTCCAGACTGACTGCGGACTCTGTCGACATCGATCTCTTGAGGCAGCTTGTGAAGGTTGATCCCAAGGAAAAGCTGGGAAGCTTGAAACTCTTGGAGCGCCTGCTGTTGAAGTACTGCGACAAGGACGTGGCGCGCCAGATAATGACGCCGCTTCATATTGCTTACGGCCTTCGCCTAGGCGACGCTCACCTGCCTTCCAAGAAAGATCTGGAGGAAGCGCTACGCGATCTGCATACCCCCGAAGACGCTGATCCAGTCACGATCGGAGCAACCTTGCTGGCCAGGGTTAGTATCAGCCTTTGCGATATAGGGGACACCCTCGATGCTGGGCTTAAGGTCGAAAACAGAACGTCATAGCCCAGTTGCGGCTCATCCCTCGGTGAAAACCTGGTAATGGCAGGCAAGCTCTTCTGGCAGCCAACGGCCGGGCGCGCAGGCGCCTGTCGGGCTCCTGTCGTGTTGTGTCATTAGTAGCTTCTTCATCATGAGTCCTACCAACCTTCTGATGGAGCGAAACAATGAACAGCACCACGTCTGGCCAACCTCGCCTGTTGAACCTTGATGAATTCGCGGCCCTCATCCGCAAAATGCGCGAGGTCTTTCAGTGGTCGCAAGAGACCCTGGCCGAACTCGCGGGTTTGCACGTGCGGACTGTGCAGCGCGTCGAGAACGCCAAGTCGGCAAGTTTCGATACCCGCCGCGCACTCGCACGAGCATTCGAGATCGAGGACATCGACGCATTCAACAAGCCCTACATCATTCCTAGTGAGGAAGAACTCAAAGAAGAGAAGACCCGCTTTGACCGCGACTACACCACGCTGCGGGCACTCCCCTTAGCGACTGGCCTTCAGCTCGCTAAGCTCGCAGAAGGTTCCACGGTCGATCTATGCCAGCCTGGTTTTGAAATCAAGCGTGAGGCTCATGAGCTCTTTGCGACTCTCGTCGACTATTTCCGCGAATATCGGGACTGCGCCTGCGATTACTCGGAAACCTCAAAATTTGCGGTGTACGACGAGATGCAGGAGCTCATCGATGAGCTGCTCACGCTGCAGGTTTGTATTCAGTGCGCAACGCGTGAAATTCACCTGAAGGCAACGGGCAGCCAGCCAGATGCGAAACCCATGACTGTCGAGATGACTTACCTGATTGTCTTCGAACAGGGCAAAGCGCCGGAAGAATTCGCGGTGCAAAAGAAACTGGACTTCCGTTTCTGATGCTTGCCGCGATGAGCAAGGACGATCATCCCACAGCCCGCTCACTTATCTGACGCGTGCTCAAACGCTTCGAGACATGGTCACACCTGATTGTGTAACCCTTCGTGCTGGCTTCGCGAACCGGTACAACGCGATCAGTGATGCCATCCCAAAACGTGGCAATTTCCTCAAATGGCTTGAAGCAGGCTGGAAACCTCTCTCGGAGGCGTTGGGTGATCAGAAGATGAAGGTCGATACGATCGCAGGTGACGGCAATACTGTAATGATGAAATGGCACATGCAAATCGTAGACAAAGGCCCGTTTGCAGGCGCACCAGCAACCCACAAGACCATCGATTGGGAAGAGATCGGTATCGCTCACTTCAACGACGAAGGCAAAATCGAGACGCTGTGGTTCATGTGCGAAGAGCCGAAACTCGCTGTGAACATTGGTTACAAGCTGGAGCTCAACTAAGCATCAGCTTAGTCTGCACTGAACATCAGTACATCCCTGCTGGCCGCATTACTCCTTAGGTGATGTGGTTGGCGCTGTGTCCACATTTTATCTCCACCACTGACATCTGTCGTCGCTAAAGCGGCGCCGCCTTCAGGTGTCACGTTTGCTAAACCCCTTGCTTTTTCACAGCCGCAAACCTTGATGGCCGTCGAGCGAAGTCGGCACAATGCCGGCTGTCAGTGAAGACGCCAACCTGTCTCGCAATTTTCTCCTGACGCGACGGGGCAGCGACGCAGCGATTCCATCAGCCATGGGAACATCAAATGCAGGGCCTAAACGCAAACCACGCTCCCCAGATATCACTTCTCAGAGACATTGATGATCAGCTTTCAGATGCTTGGAGTTCAGTCTATAAGCTGCAGGAACTCAGCCATCATTATGACCACATAAATGATGTAAACGAGGACTACGATGAGGAAAACCTGCATTTCGCTTCCAAGATCGAGCGCATTCACCTTTCAATATGCGTATTGATTGAGTCTCTGGGCTATAGCCGGCTGTTGAAGAGCTTCAAATCGGGTTACAAAATATACGCTGACAAACCCACAACGTGTAACACTAGCAGGGATGGAGATTATTACAGCAAGACACTAGGTTACTTATGGAACTTTCACAAAACCATCTCTTCCATGGTCAACCCTGCCACTATTGAAACAGATGAGCAAAAGCAACGCGCTATGCTCGAAGTCATTTTAAAGAACACGCCTAAAATTGTCCTCGATCGCGATTCCGTTCCTAATAGTGAGGCGGATGTGCGTAACTGCGTTTACGATTTGTTGATCCACGTATTCCCAGATACCAAACGTGAAGTACCCATCGCACAAGTCTCTGGCACGTACAAGGCCGACATTGCCATCCACTCCATCAATACTGCGATAGAGTTTAAATATGCAGTTACGCCCGAGGAGGCCAAAAAGGTGATAGGGGGTTTTTACGAGGACATGCATGTGTATGCTGGGAGTGAGGATTGGAAACACTTCTATGCCGTGGTGTACATGGCCAAGCCGTTTTTCACCACCGAGCAGATCCAGGCTGAGTTTGGTCACGTGGGTGCCAATCGCAATTGGTCACCAATCCTTGTGCATGGTGAAGGGACGCGCAACCGCTCTAAAGCCACGCCCCCCTCAAAGCCGCGTAGGAAAGCATCGGCTGCGCCCTGAGGCAGCACTACGCCGCCCCTCAGGGGAAGGCGCATCAGCCGTGTTAGCACCGCTACCAAAGCGTTGGGAAGCGCTCAACGAACCATTCGATGAAAACCCCAAGCCTGGCCTTCTGATTCAGGCTTGGGGGATAGACGATGTGGAACGGTACCGATGGACGCGGCCATTCACCCAACACTGTGACCAGCTCACCCGTTCGCAGCGGGGCCTCCATGAACTGCTTGAGATTTTGCCCAACGCCGAACCCCGCTTTGATCAATTCGATGTGCCCATTACCCTCGTTGGTGGAGTAGTGATGATTGGCGATTTCAAAGTGCTCCTCGCCACGCAAAAACAGCAACGATTCGACCTTGCCAGTGGCAGCCAAAAAATAGCCCACGCTGCTACCTGTGCGACCTCTTACGAGCTGATCACATCGCCATTCTCGAACGCCTCAACACCATCCATAAAGATGATTTGTCTCTCTCAGAGCTCCTCAATTACTAGCCGGGCAAACCTGACCAAATCAGCAAAGTTCCCCTTACCGCTTCGATCCAGATGAAAGCCCATCATCCCAACTCCGCGCGGCCCGTCTCTATCACATTTTATTGAGTCTCCGATCATCGCAACCTGAATGGCATTCGTCCCAAAATAATCTCCTGGCACAACACCTAGCTTTTGGCAGATCGATCTATAGATCGCCGGATGCGGCTTGCTGACGCCCTCCTCGTAGCTGAATGCGTACCCATCAAGACCAGGGAATAAACGCATGATCGCCGCTCTATAAGGTTTCGCGAGATTGCTACAGACACCGATCCGGACGCCGTGCTGACGCAGTAAAGCAATTGCTTCGATGGCATCTTCGTACGGCTGAATCCCAGCTACTTCAGCGTCGAGCGAAGCGGTGAGTCGCTGTAAGTCTGCCGCCTCCATTTTGATTCCAAAATGTTCTGCCGCCTCAGCCAAATCAAGGTTCAGGGTCATGATCTGATGTGCATCATCAGGCTTCGGTCGACGGCCTTGTATGCGCCCCTCTCGCAGTAACTGACGATAGGGATTAACACCAGCCTCGATCTTCAGGATCGTGCCGAACGCATCAAAAGCGACAGCCTTTATCGGCATCTCTTAGTCCTCATTGGACGGCCCTTGAAAGCTTGCGCCATCGCGGATTGCTATGTTGAATCCGGGACAGCGGCGTGCGGGTGAGTTCGTGTTCCTTCCCTGGATACAAGCGCGTCGGAAGGCGGCAATCTCTGGCACAGCCGTGTAAACCAACTTTTTGCTGTGTAAACCTTGGAGGTTTACAAGTTAAACATTTGGTTTACAACTGACAGAGCGCACAGAAGCATCTTTCGGATTTGCTTTCACTGCCGGGCTTAATAGATTCGTCAAACCAACATACCAGGTGTCAGTGCGGCCGAATTGCTACGCCTAATCTTGAAAAATCTTCGATAAGCCTTTTCTGGCTCAGCATCGCCGGAACTTTAAATAAGTGGCGATAGCCGGAATATACAAAAAAAGGAATCACAAGAAGTCCCAAGCCATATGTGGCTACACCTATAACTATTCCTGCAGGCACCGCAAGCACGACAAACTTTAGACCCATCAAAAAGTTTGAACGGGCGATAACTTTAATTTCATCAAAGTCGTATTCTAGGCTGCCATTGGGGGATTCGTACGCGACAATGACAGATACGTTTTTCTTAATTTCTTTAATGTACCAGGTTCTGGGCACCCCTTCGGTAAACGCTCCCTTTTTTTTCACGTATGCAGGTACTATCAAGCTTTTAAAGTAGCGAGTTTGGCCTCGCTCATCTTCGACTCGCACTCGGTCATAAGATGACCCCGTTGAGTCGCCGACGTTGTAGACCGAATTTTTGATGACCACCACCATCTTTTTCAATTCTGACACTTCCCACCCTCTCCCTGAATTACCTATCGAAACGTCTTTTGAATGTTCGAAGTGATTTTTTCATCTCGATTTGATCTCACTCTCAGGGCAGCTGCTTACCCCCAATCACGTTGACAGTTCACTAACGACCACGTAGTGATCTGCTTGATCAAGTGTCTGCAGCAATTTAAAGCCGGCGACTGAAGAGATCACCCGCACCGCAGTGATTGCAATCGTGGTTCCATTAGCGATCGTTCCAGAGCGGTCGGCATATGCCACCGCAGCAAAACGATTCCCCACCCTGGCAGCCTGCATCAAATAAGCATCCACCAAAACGCCCCAGTCAACTTTCTGTGCGCGCACGACCTCAGAGGGTACTGGTTCATCCTTGAGTATTTTTTCGGACAGATAAAAAGTCTTTACGGCGCAAGGTTTCAAATCAAAAGCACTCATCAAATTTCAATCTCGAAGGCAGGGTTAAAGCCTGTTTCTTCACTTGGATAGCCGCGCGGATTTGACACAACACGGCAACCCGCCAGATCTACATCCACGCTATGGTGGGTGTGGCCGAACACCCAGACGTGAGCTCTCTCGATCAAACCAGGCCATTCATTCGTGTAAGCAGCGGTGAGGTGCCCAGTGTGCTCATCACCCGCGACCGCAGCGGTAGGACTGTGATGGGTCACAACCACAGTCCTACCCTCGAATGGCTGCTCCAGCTCGTTAGTTAACCAGGCACGAGCTGCACGATTTCGTTCCACCACATCATTCGGATACAACCTGCGATACGACTCCCCCGCCCTGATCATCCGAAAATCATTCATGCCTTCCCGGGCTAAGCTGGTTGCGATAACTGTGTTGCCGGTCGAAGAAAAATCAGTCCAGCCCGTTGTGCCCAAAAAACGAGTTTGCTTCCAAATAAACGCCTCGTTTTCGAGAACGTGGACATTCGGAGCGGCTGCGTCACGCATTTTCTGCAGCGTTTTGTCGATATGGCCTTTGTAGTACTCATGATTGCCACTCACATAAATCACAGGGCATTTGAACGCTTCGCCTGCCCATTTCACACCTCGCGCGAGCAAGTCAATGTCCCCTGCCAGAATCACCAGATCAGCATCGCTGGGCGGCGGCATGAAGGTGGAGAATTCGTTGTGTAGGTCTGAATAAACTCGAACTTTCAACGGTGTCGCCTTAGCCGGTTTAGCTATAAATTGAAGGAGGCGGTTTTTTGCCAAGTGTCCGACGAGTTTCGTCGGGGGAGCTCTATGCACCTAGGCGCTTTGGCGGCCCCCTATTCACTCTGGGAAAACACACGCTTACCAATCCTCATTAAGGGCACTATATTGCATGGAGTGGAACTACGCAATGTGGCTATATCCTCGGCTTTGGATGCTCCCAATGCCGCTGAAGGAATCGTTGGCTGCCGTCCTGAGACTTTCACGATCATCACAGCGCCTGTCTCAGGAAGATTTCCATGGTCGAGTCGAATCTCGGCACATGAGCAATATCGAGCATGCAAAAAGCAGCGTCACACTCACAACCCTCGAAAACCTCGCCATCGTGCTGGATATTGATCCTGTTGCGTTGCTCGCCGTTGCCTCCTCACACGACAAGGGCCTATCCCCCAAGGAATTCTTGAAGCATCTGGCAGGTGAGATCGGCAAGCTCGAAAAACTAGGAGTGATTGAAAAGCTCGACGGGGAATTCAAGGATGGCCAGCTTGATACGTCACATCCCCGCATACGCTCCTCATCGTTGAACAAAGCTGCCGTCCTCAAGTACAAAGCTGAGGGCAAAACGCAGAAAGAGACTGTTGAGCTTCTGGGACTGGGGAAAGCCACGGTCAGCAGACTGTGGAAGGACGACAAGTAGTAACCTATCAGCCGACTTGTTAGTCCCTACCGTGGAGACGACCTAGTGGAGGCCAGAGTGCGAGGCGAGACACGTGCTACTGCAAACCAGTCAGCGAAAAACTCTCCCGAACGCGGCCTCATTTTGATGCCATCGAACCAAGCTTCGCGGGGATGGACACCGACTCCTATGAGCAGCACACCCCCACGCTTGCAGGCTAGCTCTCGATCGGTACACTGGTGGCCCATAGCCAGAAACTAGGACGGTTTGAGCTGTCCGTAACATCTGGCGCGTAACAGTATCGGCTACTACGCAGTCATCGGCAGGATGGCCGTGGCTTCATGCCCGATATGAGGATTGGATTTAATCCACCTTTGACATGAGGGGTTCGCATGGGCATTAAAATGGATCACGCTTTCGACCAGAATGGTGATCGCTGGGAAGCTGCCACGTACACAAAGGGAACCGGCGCCGAACCCCTGCAGTGCAAGTGCGGTACTCCAGTCACCCATAACCCGCCATACAGCCGGGAAATGTATGAAAAGTCTGTTTTCGTCCAAGGCTATTTTCGTCTTTATCCCAAAGGTGCTCATGCCGCGAATTGTCGCTTCGGGGTGGACGAGGAAATTAACGAGATTGCAAGCACCTCCGAAGACCTGATCGAGAGCATCCAGCACAATCGTTACCGGATGCGCCTGGTCATGATCAAGGAAGCCCTGGAAAAAGGTGGTCGTAATTTCGAGGATGATGGGGGCATTCGGGCGACAGCGGGTCGGACTTACACCCACAACCCAAATCTTCTTCCTGCGTACATCAATTCCGCCAAGCGAGCCCTGAAGCTCCGCGCGCTCTGTGACAAAGACCAGGACATCGAACAGCATCTGGAGCTGGTGTTTGAGGGCAACGTGAAGGTCGCCTGGAATCAGTTCTATTTCGAGCCGGAACGCCACGCGGAAGCGTATTACGCAGTGTCGCACAACGCAGTTCAACACCCCGTCGCGATTCAAGGTGCGGTGAGCAGCGTCAGGACTGAAATCAGGGGTGACAAAACCAAGAACGTTATCAACCTGCAGATGAACAAGTTCCGAGTCGATCCAGATGATGCAGAAAATGGCATTGGCCTGGAGGTGAGCATTTGGGCCAGGGATCCATCGTGGCTCAAAGGCATTGAAAAGGACGATGAGGTCGTAGTTCTGGGCATGTGGAAACACTCCACAACCGCACCCGAGAAAGCCCCTAGGGAGGGACGCTTCAAAACCCTCACTAAACGCAGATTGACGTTGACCTTGGTTCTGAAAGCCCAGGTCTCCAAAATCGACTGATGAACGCCTACCCCCCTGCCTAAGGTCAAACAGGAAACGCTCATGCCGGCCATCACCAAACTTGTGCTGCACAATTTCAAAAGCTTTGGCGATCTGACTCTTCAGTTTGATGCCGGCACCAACGTATTGATTGGGGACAATGAGACGGGCAAGAGTAGCGTCCTACTGGCCCTTGACCTCGCATTAAGTGCGAGTCGCAGCCGGGTCGAAACCATTGGCTACGAAGCGCTACTGAACCAATCTGCAGTGAGGAAATTCCTGGCAGGCCCAGCCCGCCTCGATTTGCTGCCAGAGGTAATAGTGGACATTTTTCTTGAGGCGGGTGATGACCAAGGCCTGTACGGACGCCAGAACTCGACGGGGGCAGACAGCGATGGCCTGCGCATGGCCATCGTTCCCTTGGTGGAGGATTTCGGCGAAACCATTCTTGAACTGCTTCGGGATAACAAAGAGAGCTTTCCATACGAATACTACGCGGTACAGTTCTCCACTTTTTCCGGGGCACCCCACGTCAGTTATCGAAGGTCTGTGAAGCACCTACTCATCGACAGCTCTCGAATCGACACCGAGTACGCCGCGCGGGAATACACACGGACGGTGTTCGGCTTTCACACCCAGGTGCCAGACCGCCATCGGCTCGAAAACCAATACCGTCAGGGCAAGGAAGGCTTCCAAAGAGACAGTCTCAAGGAGCTGAATGCCAAGCTGGGCGAGTACCAGTTCGCATTGCGAACAAGCGTGCGTTCGAATTTGGAAACTGACCTGGTGATCACCAAGGAAGGGATCCCAATCGAAAACCGTGGAAAGGGCGAGCAGTGTTTCATCAAAACCAATTTTGCGCTGCAGAAGCATGATGCCAGAGGTGGCCTACACGCCTTGTTGCTCGAAGAGCCCGAGAACCATCTGAGCCACACAAACATGAAGCGCCTGTTAGAGCGTCTGACCCGCACCCAAGGAACCCAACTCTTCATCGCCACCCACAGTAGTCACATCTGCTCACGACTTGATCTTCGTCGAGCCCTACTCCTGGGAACCGAACAAAAGGCAGGCCGACTCAAGGATCTGACGGAGTCCACTGCCGAATTCTTCATGAAGGCCCCGGACAACAATGTGCTTGAGTTTGCGTTGTCGAATCGGGTCATTTTGGTCGAAGGGGATGCCGAATTCATCCTTCTGGAACACTTCTACAACAAGCACGCTAGAACCACTCCGCAGTCAGACAACGTCCACATCATCTCGATCGGTGGTACCAGCTTCAAACGGTATCTAGAGCTCGGCAAGCTCCTTGGGATCAGAGTCGCAGCAATCCGGGACAACGACCATGACCATCAGCAAAATTGCGTCGAGAACTACAAGGCTTGCCTGTACGACGGTGCCCGGATTTTCGCTGACGGGAACAACGAGCGCTCTACGTTCGAGATCGGCCTTTATCTCGACAACCAAAAAATCTGTGACGATCTATTCAGGGGAGCGCGCAAGACCCTGACGGTTCAGGATTACATGCTTAAAAACAAGACGGATGTGGCGTTCGAGCTCCTTACGAAGAAACCAGAAGAACTTGTCGCACCGGCCTACATCCAGGAGGCGATCCAGTGGATAAGAGCGTGATTTTCGCGGTCGCCGGATCCGGGAAAACTAGCCTGGTGATTGATGGCCTGAGCCTTGACCAGCGCGCCCTGATCGTCACCTATACCGAGAACAACTATCGCCACCTTCGACACCGCATCATCCAAAAATTCGGGACGATTCCGCCCAACATCACCGTCATGACGTACTTCTCCTTTTTGCACGGTTTTTGTTACCGGCCACTGCTGCAATTAGAGCTGAATACCCGGGGCATGAACTTCCGACTGCCAACCAACCCTCGGACGCCGCTCAGCGATATGGCGCGCTTTAGGGATGGCAGTCGAAGGCTCTACTACAACCGCCTGGCTAAATTGCTGGAGATGAGAAAATGCATACCTGCGATACGCGCGCGGGTCGAGCGTTTCTATGACTGTGTCTACGTCGACGAGGTGCAGGATTTCGCCGGCCACGACTTCAACCTATTGCTGGATATCTCGAAAGCAAAGGCCAGTATGACCTTTGTTGGAGACTTCTTTCAGCATACTTACGACACCAGCCGGGACGGCTCGGTTAATAAATCACTGCATGACGACATCACCAAGTACGAGAAACGATTCCGTGACGCCGGAATCAAGGTGGACAAAACCACTCTGGGGCACAGCTGGCGGTGCTCAACAACCGTCTGCGATTTCATCAATGCGCAGCTGCAGATCACCATGGGCGCGCAGCAGGAGCGGGCCAGTAAGATCATTACGGTCGGAGAACCCGGACAAGCCGCGACCCTTCACGCCGATCCAAACGTCGTGAAGCTCTTCTTGAAGGAACACGATAAATACAATTGCCACTCGCTGAACTGGGGAGCGAGCAAAGGCATGGATCACTTCGGGCACGTGTGTGTCGTGTTGGGCGCTGACACCTGGAAACGATACCAGAATGGCAACTTACACGAGGCCAATCCACAGACTCGAAACAAGCTGTACGTTGCTTGCTCGCGCGCAAATGGCGACCTCTACATCGTTCCCGACAAGCTTTTCAATCCGTTGAAGAAAGCCCGGTAGCCGGCTTAGTAGTCTTTGTGGGCAAGATGGTGGTGGTAGCTACATAGGCCGCCAGAATCTTGGTCATAGACGCCTAGGCTACTGCTGCACACGGCGCATTCCGTGTAGTCCAGTTCAGCAAAGCAGATTGCACATTGCCCATGCTCCACGAGAAAGGTGTCGTTACCGCACTCGTGGCACGTTTCGCTGCACGCATCCCCACCATCTTTTACGTTCACATAATTGATGCCAGCTAGCGATTCCGCTAGGGCAGGCACCATGACCGCCTCGTAGCTGCTGGATTCCAGGCATACCATGCAGACGAATTCTAAGCTCTCAGGATCGAGCGTCGGATCGCTGACCCGAACCAGCTGAGAGTCGCACTTGGGGCAGCGAACTTCGTTAACAGCAGCGGCAAGCTCGGGAAAAACCCAGTCAACTTGCTCCAACGACTCCAAGCACGCTTTGTATTGTTGTGCGTAGACCTGCTCGACCTCCACTAGGGATTGCCAGCATGACCGCCCCAACAGCTTCGCAGGATCTTCGCCCAAGTGGGGCTGGCAGAACTGGATGATGAGCTGCAACGAATTAGCGATGGCCTCCTGCATCTGGGAGTGCGAAACAAGGCTGTAATAGTGCTCAGTTGAATTCCGGATTTTCTGAAGATTTTCAAGCAGCTTCCACTCAACACCCGTGATGCCGAGCGATGAGAGCCGTTTTTGGATCTCCATGTAATCAACGGTTTTCTTTCCCTTGCCCTTCCAGGTCACGTCCTGGGTCTGAGGGTGGATGACCGGGCTGATATCGGTTTTCAATAAAACCTCATCCGACCCAAGTGGACTGAGTTGCTGCAGCCTACATTTGAACAGCAACAGTAAACCCGCGTAGAGATTGCGGATTGCCGAGAGAACCCTTCTCGGGTCGTCGCTATGGAAATCCTCCACGCCAAGCTGAATGGATGTGACAGCGTTCTGCATCATGCTCATTCGTAAAGCCTCAACGAATCTACCCACACCTGATTCAACAACTGTTGCTATGAGCTGCGACAACGAGGGTACTGTATCCGCGTATCCCCTTCCTGTACTAATGGGACGCCCTCTGCGCGACTAGCTGAGTGACGATGGTGTTTCGGGAAAAGGCCAAGTGCCTGGGCTGCTCACACCATCTAGGTACAGACGAAGACACCTGCAGGCATATGGAATGCTTTATTCAACCACCGCCTCGCTCTCCCGCCGAAAACGGCTGATGCGTTATCGGTATCGAAAGATGATCGTTGACCGGGGTTGTTTGATCCCAGCCTTCTCAGCGCTTAGCGGCTCAACTGCCGCAGGTAGCGAAGCCCCACACGCATCAGGTCGACCAGGCGGTTGAGCTTGCGGTAGAAGTTATCAGCATCCACTAGAAACCCCAGGCGATCCTTGATGCCATCACGCTCGTGGGCCATTGCCTTATAGCCGGCTGTTTCAATCATCCCCACGACGACCATAGCTTGGCAGGCAGTGGCCAACTGACGATGACGCTCAATGTCGGGCGTATAGCGAACAGAGTTGTTGAACATCCGGTGATAGCCCAGCATGGCGCAGTAAGCAGTGCTGCCAGCAACGAAGAGCTGCATCGTGCTGACGTGCACACCCAGGCCACTGAGGTACTCGGATATCTGTGGGGTATGTGAGCAAGCCACTGCATATAGAACCGGACACGCCACGACGGAAACGAGTGCTTGGTTGGTAGACGGGATGGCGACAGCGCGATTGAACATGCGACGCAGATAACTCATGGCAACTCCTGATTAACGAAAAACTCACCCCGACGAAAAGCGGGGTACCCGATTAGCATCAACAGTCAGCGAATCCCTCGCAACCCAATCGATTGCAGTTGCTGATTCTGGTTGAGTTCATCGTGTCGCGACATCTTCTCCAAGCGCTTCCCAGATGGGCCTAGCTCGGCGGCATAGCAAGCGGAGCGCGCAGGCGTGAGGATAGAAGCCCGCAGGGCCAAGACAGGCCATTCATGGTCGGGCTCGGTTCACGACAGCCAACCCGGAACGGCCCCGCCACAAAACATCCAGTATGTACCATTAATGCCTTCCGCCTCATTGCTAAACTCTGTCCCTTTACCGCTGGCATAAATTGTTAACGGAGATGCCGCATCAGATCGTTGTGTTGAGCCCTGGGCAATATCGCCTGAAGGCTGACTTTATCCTCGATTTGTACCAAATCGGCCACCGGCCACCGGCCACCGGCCGCCCCGCTATGAACGCCGCTTCGGAACTTTGTGCCACTGGGGGTTGAGCACTAGCAACTCGGCATCAAGCACGGTTCGGGAAATTAAGGATAGCGTTGCGAGAGTCGGACGTGTTCGGATCACATGGATAATCTCGTCCGTGTCGATCTCTTTGCCAAGAGCCTGGAATCCCTTCCCTCGTTGGGATCTGGCGACTTTCATCGAGTCAATGATATCCTCACCTAGCCTGATGACCCAATCTTCCTGGACGGGCTTAGCCGCCAAGCCTCTTAGGAAGCTATTTAGCGTATCGAACTCTACCTCCACTGGGTCTTCAGAGCATCGATAGGCAGGCCCAGTTCTGTTGAACACCACATAGTGATTCTCATCATCAGGAAGCGGCTTTATCTGTGACGGGCGGAAGGCAGCAGAATTATCAAGAATCTGATCATTCAGGTAGTGATGATTGAGCTCCGCCGACCGGTGAAACATCGGTGCGGTGTATGCAACGAGATTCCCTTTGCTCTCCAGACTCAGCAGCAGATCGTGCTGATCAGAAAGGGTTCGCGCATGAAGGTGCCACCGGTAGTAAGGCCCACCCATCAGTAGGTGCTCCTTGCAGTTCGACCGCGACATGAAGTGGCTGAGCTTGAACTGAAGGAAGATGGCTGTTCCCCCGGTTATCTTGACGTCATAACCTCCACCTGCCCGACCTTCGGCATACTGCGTGGGAAATTGTGGGGCAGCAGAAATCGACGATCCCATCATGGTCACAGCCTCGCTGGTGACGGCAAAGCCATAAGAAAACTCGGAGATATCAGGCTTCATAGAAATCCTTGTCAGGTAGTCTGATTGAATGGAGCTTAGCTGTGCTTTCAGGGGCGCTTGGTTCGCTCAGGTTTTGTAGGTTTGCTCCGGTTGGTGGGCGCTGACCAAATACTGACAGGATCAAAGAGCGCGCGCTTGGACTCCATCGTTATACCTGCGGGGTACCAGGCAGCGAGTCCACCCTCCCCTCGCCTCATCGATCCTATGATAGATGTCTATGTACTCATTACCGTAGCTCGTACCATTCTCCTCAGTCGGAGTTACTAATATCTGCTCGTTACGTTACGCATTCCACGCCATCCGACCACCCATTCCACGGTCATCCGGCCAGGCAGTCGGAGCGTAGCGACGCAGATTTGCATTGTTAGTCTGAAGTCTCTGTCGCCGTCAATTTCGTTGCGCGCCTGCGCATCGATTCGCCCTTCAGTTCGATTCAGTATGGCACTACTCAACCGCATATAGATTAGTCCGATATCTTGATAGTCGCTCAAATGGCAACCTTCTTCTTTCTTGAGCAGATGGCGAAACTCACCTATCCAGTGCCCCCGGATAGCCATGAAGCCCTCCTCCCAAGCCTCAACGACAAGTTCACATGGGCTTGCGCGTAAATTAACTTAGCCTCATTAGAGCGCGCTGGTCATCACATTGACGACTATTCTGTCCTTCATCTCATTCACCTTGCCTACAAATCCTTTGGCTCCGAGAGCCTTGATAAAACGGCGATTCACGTCTGAGTTCAGAACTGTGAATTTACGATCTTTCTCTGCAAACCTGTTGAACCCTTCCTCGTCGAGATTTTTGAGGATGCCTGCCGTGTGAGGCCACTCCACCGCCTTTGTTGTCACGATCTGCAAGAACGCTTCAGTGCGACGTTTCGAAGGTATCGTGTTGCGCCCTGTTGCGGCAGTGTTCACGATAGGGATAGATGCTGCTTTGATGGGCCCGGTAGTCTTCATAATGCGATATTCATCTCCCTAGGATCAAAGTTGAATATCGCCACCAGCTCCGTCTGGCAACGAGGAACCAGCAGTAATCTCGTTAGCATATTCGATGCAGGCTTCGATTCGCTCAAGCAATAGGGTGTAGGGGGTTCGGATGGGATTGCAGAGGTGACCGATATGCTTGGCATTTATGTCGTAGAAGCCCTTTAATAGGTTGTTAGTCAGCAAGTTAAATCCAGCCGGTGGAAGTTTTCGGACAACGCGAAAAGGGCCAAAGCTGTCATACCCCAAGCCCACGACTCCACGTGAAGTAATGCTCAAAGCCTGATGCTGATTAAAATCGAGTCGTCCTGCTTGCCATAACCAAAAACGACTAGGATGACGGTTGTCGATCAAGGCTGGTTTGGAAAACCTATGAGTGTCCTCCCTGAACAAGAGCGTATAGGTCAGAATCTTCCATGTAACGACGTTGACGTACAGGACGACAGTGAAGCTGTGGTATGACCAAGCGCCGGCTGAATGGAACATGCAGGCTGGCCGCCATGAAATCATCGTGATGTTATACATCGTAGCAGAGCCTGACCAATTTTGGGATATAAAGGCCAGCAAGATTTAGATGCGGCGTCTCATAAAGTTTAAGCTCGGAAATAAGCAGGCCCAACAGTATTCCAGACTCGTCCAGCAGAGACCATATCGAGTCCTTGCAAAACGGCGCATAGTAGTTTTCATGAAGAGTTTTACTCGCCTGATCACGGGTAATCCAACCCAACATGATTGCACTAAAATAAAGAGCATATAGCCGCGCCATGCAGGTGCTACGATAAATTTCCTGATAAAAATTCCCATGGACACTAGGGCTTGCATAACCTTCATCCCCACCCCAATATTCAAACGCAAACCTGGGATAACCGTGATGCAGCGCGGGCATCATCATAGCCCTCATTAAGGTGAGCAAGAACATTTGCACCTTAAAGCTTTCCCCAGACTTGGCTGCAAGCCTCGTGAGCTTGTCCAATCGCCGTTGAACTTTAAAGGTTAGGCCATGCCGCAGTCTCCCCACTTCTCTCATCTTGTCGCAGCCCTCCTTAAACTTGTTTTTATCCCAGTATGAAACAAATGCCTGAACGGTGTAGTCGTCGAAGTCCTCAAATAGAATCGATGAGTCGTGAAGCGGAATGCCATGTAGATCACAGAGTGGCTTCGTCAAATAGCACCACTGTAGCTTGCAGACAGGAATGCCGACTTTTCGAAAGGAGTCAATGAAGCATTGTGAACAGAATGCTCTTCTGAACTGACTGGGGATGGCAGGCCGATTAAACCCAGGAAAGCGTTTGTTCAGCCAAGGTTGGCCAATGTCAAAGGTCTTCTTGAACGACTCTACGAACTCGTTCTCGCTCAAAAGGTCGCGGTCGGCAAACCATTCGCCGTTTATAGCTCTGTTGTCACGGGTTACGATCATACCGTCCTGCGAGTTAAACCGCTCCTGACTGAGGAACGGTATATGCGCGGATGAGTTCACTCTCCACAACCATGAAGACAAGGTCTCGTCTGCCAGGGGTTCTGGAAGAGAAGTATTTCGCGATTTCATTGCTACTGATCCTTTATTGAGAAGCACAAGGCTGGTTGGTATGTCATATATCTTTTGCCTATGGTTTTTTTGGGGGGGTATTGGGTTTGTGGTAGGTGTTTGACTTTCTTGCTTACATCGCGGTGTACATCAACCGAACGCTTTTGACTCTGCTGCATGCCGCAGCTCAGGCAAATGATAAAGAGCTTCAGGAAGCGAAGGAGCGGTTGCAAAGTTTCTAGCCCTCCCGTTAGACCTCGACAAGATCTCAAGGAGGTCTGTGCAATACAAGGATTCGCACACGTTGATTAGTTGATCGATGGTGATATCTCGCGCGCGCTTGCCTAGTCTAAGGTCGCAAGGCACCAACAAATCTGTATCGTATTGATTATTGCACCAATCATAGAACTTTCGAATTACTGCCCCAATATCAGCTGCGGGAATATTCCCTGACACGTGGACAACTATTTTTGTAACCCGATTTAACTCGGAGTAGTCTAAAATCAATTTTTTATTTCTCGTAGACAGAATGGTCGTGAAGTTTCCTGGATACCTCGTCAGCTCCTTAAGCTGGTCAAAAACCACCTCCTGCATGCCGTTTTGGCTGGTGATAATATCCAGATCGTCAAAGACAATAATCTTTCGATCAGCTTCTCGGAGATGTAACAAACTTTGAGGTGTACGCTTGTGGCTTGGAAAATCACTCAAAGGAAAAAGTGCATGAAGCACCTGTCCTACGATGTTGATTTTGTCGTCGTAAAGGCGAGGCGTTACAACAATTACACCGGATGGGTGCTTCGATGAAAACTCATCGAGTATCGAGCTAATACCAGCACCCGAAGCCCCGCGCAACATCACAATCATGCTGCTCTTAGCATTAACGACATCATCCAAAGCTTTTATGACTTGAGTGCGCTCGGGCCAGTGATACTGGAAGCCGTGGAGGCCTTCCAGCACCATGCGGGCAATCTGACGCTTCTTGATAGGTGACAGATTACGTTTCATTTTCTCTTACAAATCCCCGTCGTCAGACGGAATTTCAGCGCTACGCAGTGCGTAGTTAAAATTTGCCATGATCTCATCGATATTGTCGAGGTGGCGATGGTTGATGTGCTCCGTGCCATCAATGATGCTGGCCATAGCGGATGCTTGCAGAATCTTTACTACGTTATCGGTGATACCGTTTCCCTTGTTCATGATTTTCAGGAACAACAGTTGATCCTGGAAATTAGTTTTCTTCTTCAGCGGCAAATGGTGGATGTAGCTGGACACAAAGTTGCGAAACTCTGGCCCATTCTCCCATCCGTTAAGAGCTACAACAGGATACCGACGTTCAAGCTGAGGATCCTGCCGCAGCACACGTGCTGCGTCCGGCACACCAAACGCAAACACCGAAAGGCCGTAGGTGGAACCTGAAAGGTTCTTTAGTAGCGACAGATTGATGCGCTGCTGCAATTCGGTCAGGGTGAGGGCGTCATGAATCTCGTCAATCACAATCGCACGAATGTTCTCCGTCCTGATGATGTATTGAAGCTCCGGCGTGATGTTGTGACCCTGCCGAGCCCTTCGCCCAACCCCTAGGCCCAGTTCGCTCAAGATAAGATCCTTGAGGGAGTACCCATTAGGGCTCTGGTGCATGGTCACGAAAATCATCTTGTTTGCGTTCGTAGCATTCCGGGCTTGCATCTCGCCGATCAGGGCGGTTTTTCCCCCTCCTCCAGGGGCGGTTACAAGCATGCTGGGGGCATTGATCTTGTTGCGCATCTTCATGGCCAATTCCATCCGCAGAATGATTTTCTGGGCGCTCGGGTGGTGTACCCAAAAGTCATTGGAGCAGGTGATCAAACGAACATCGTCGGATTCATTGAAGTGAATAACAGACGCAGGGTGTACATGGGAATAATCTGACATGTTAATTCATCGAAATTGAAGTGAATGAACCGCTTGATCTTTTGATCTTTAATCTGGGCGAAGATGCCCTGCTAAACCTCAACCCAAATTCTAAAAGAGACCTGTCTCATGCTCATATTAGACTTAGAATTTATTGCTGTCGTAAAACGTAGGTGGCTGATTGTAGTCAACATCCTCGGGCTTCTTGAAAAAACCTCCTATATCGAAAACGTTATTCTTCTTAGTCGTTTTTCCGGAGGCTTTTGGGTTAGTGTTTTTGGTGCTGGCTTTAGTCCCAGCGTGATCAGGACTGTTGATATCACCGTTTGACATGGCATCTTTACTGCCGCCGGCGGTTGCAGACTTTCTCGAATGTAGGGCTGCCTGCTTCCTCTGATCAGCCTTCCCTCTTTCTGCCTTTCTCTTGCGCTTCTCCTGAGTGGTTAACTTAACTTCCTTGTTCTTTTCCTTGGTGATTTCAATGTACGAGCTTGCGCCGGCCTGAGTCATGGTGCCATCCCTGTCTCCTTTCTGCTGGCGTTGCCAACGGTACATTTCATAGTCAGAACTCCTGTTAAAGAAATTGCGGACGCAATGAATTTTCTCAAAAACCTCGCCGAATTTTACATAGATGTAGCTCAAGTCATAGGGGTCATATTTGACTTTGACTTTATCTCGAACCTTATCCTTGAGTGATTGCCCATAGTAAAATCGGCGAAACAATTCGATACCCCCCGGCACTACTTGTTTTCGTGGGATTTCCGGGTAGAACCGATACTTGAAGTCTTCATATTTGGAAACATCCAAGACTCGGCTATTTTGCTTTTTAGAGAAATGCCCTTCCCACGCTTCTGCGGGGGTTTTACCCAGCTCAGAATGTTTTGTCTGATGATACGAGTGCAGCGAGTACACCAAGATACGTCGCAGCCCCGTTAACCCGATTGCCGCCTTCTGGTGACTCTTGAGATGTTTACCCTGTTGAGCATTGGAGCCTGTCGTGCCCGGTAGCGGATGCATCGTGTTGATCATCAACTTACCAATCAAGCTCTCAACGTGACCGCCTTGGTGTTTCTCGGGAATGTCCCGGTGCTCGACGACAATGTCAAAATCCTTGGCGTTAAGCACAAACACATCCGAGATGAACTCCTTTGCGTTATCAGTGTGAATGACCTCAGGCACACCGTAATAGGGATGCAAATGCTCCGGGAGTCCGAGGCTTTGCAGAAATGCAGCCTTGGGCAACGCGCAACTCTCCATGAGCATTGCAACCGACACTGCGCTGGGCGGAAGCAATGACACGTAGAAGCCCAAGATCACCCGGGTATGCAGATCAACGGCAACACTGATGTAAGGGCGCCCCAGAACGACTGTTCTGTCGTCCTCGTCAACCACCATCAGGTCGATAACCGTATGATCGATTTGCACCCACTCAAGCGGTCGCCTGGTGACTTTGTAGCCCGGCTTTGCCCCATACAGTTGCTTGGTTTGGTCACCTGAATGCGTCATCTGATACAGCAGCCGCTCATTCCTGGCTTTGATCCAGGTGGCTACGGTGTGGTGACTCGGCCTGCGCATCCGCCTGTTGTCCGCTTGCGCCTGACAATGCCTCCATACAGCCGCAATGGTTTTGTGCGCTGGGTAATGCTCCTCAAACATTTCCTCTATCAGCTTGAGTGTCTCAGGGTCTGTAACCGTGAGACCAGGCCTTCGCCCAGTCACACTTGATACCAGAACTCTATAGGTTGTAGCCCCCTGCATGGCCTTCAAAAGCTTATAAAAGCGTGACTTCTTGACACACAGAGTTTCCATCGCTACGCGTGCACTGATAGCACCCGCGATGTAGTCTTTGAGAATGTCGTATCGTCCGACCGCCTTATCATGTCGCCTGACTTCGTTAACGGTACTGCTTGTGTCCAAGTTCGGCTTGAGCTCACCTGTGTGTTCCTCAAATTTTTTTGACACCTAGAAATCCTCTGGCATAGGGTCAGACATCCAACTTCAAAACATGCGCTGACATAGCAGGCACACTATCCAACGAAGCCTCATGCTGACCACTTTCGATTTGTTAAAGAGCGGTTTACATCTGCCCCGTGACAGGACGCCGCGCAGTAAACCTGAGCGAAAGAAGTTGGTCAATAGTGCGGCCGGCCAGCTATATTTAGATATAAATTGAAGTTTCCGGTCATTATTTATTTTGACTCCAAAACAGTTTAAAGCCTTATAGATCGCGGCCTGTGAATTTTTCTCTATTTTTTAAATTCTGGGTAATTTCGCTGGTTTAATAAAATATTGACTTCCAGTTAGGACTTCCAGTAACCAAATCCTTTGAGGAATTCGATAGATTGTGTTCTCATTTCACCCAGATGCTATCGAAAAATATGGTAGATAAAATTTTGATTCGCTTGAGATTTTAGGGTGGCCTAGTTAGGCACTCTTATTACATATATTGCTATAGCTTAGGGATGCTCCGAT